>CAZVXL010000001.1:0-187698 GCA_964631595.1 uncultured Lachnospiraceae bacterium
TTCTGAGCCTCTGCTGCGGTAGGAGCACCTGTGGTATCGGCGTGCTGGCTGATAAGAACTGCACCGCCGGCGATGAGAGCCTCAGCGGTCTCCTTCTCGTCTGCCTGATCGGACCAAGTGTTGGTATACTTTACTTCCATGGTAACGGTGGGGCATACGGACTTTGCACCGAGGTAGAATGCGGTGTATCCGGAAATAACCTCAGCGTAGTCAAATGCGCCTACGTAACCGATCTTAGCCTTGTCTGCGGTGATAGTGCCTGCGTCGATCATCTCGTTGAGCTTGCAGCCTGCAACAACACCTGCAACGTAACGGCTCTCATAAACAGAGGTGAAGTAGTTGTGTACGTTGTCAAATCCGCAGGTAGCTGCCTTGTAGCCGGTAGCATGGCAGAACTCGATGTCCGGATACTCCTCGGCAGCCTGAATGATACCGTCCTCATGACCGAAGGAATTTGCGAAAATGATATCGCAGCCCTGCTCGGCAAGGTCTACGGCAGCCTCATAGCTGTTGGATTCGGGAGTGTTCCACTTGAAGATGCACTGAGACTCGGGAACGCCGAGAGCAGACATCATGTCCTTTGCACCGTTGAGGTGAGCAAGAGTATAACCCTCGTTTTCATCACCGATGTAAATGAAGCCCACCTTGAAATCAGCGGGAATCTCAAGCTTATCGGAGCTGTTGTCTCCGGTCTGACCTGCGGTATCTGCGGGATCCTTGTCATCCGGTGTACCGCCGCAAGCGGTAACTGCAAATACCATAACGAGCGCCAAAAGAAGTGCCAAAATTTTCTTTGCCATTTTGTCAGTCCTCCAAATTTTATTTATTACAAAAGGCGTGCGCCTTGAGTAACGTTAAATATTTTGACGAAACTATAACAAGCTTATTATACACAAAAAACCAAAAAAAAACAATAGATAATGACACAAAATATATGTATATTTTCAAGAATTTTATTACATAACCGCAAAAAGCAGAAAAAGGGCGTCGCCGGACGCCCTTTGCACGCAAATAAGCCGTCAGCTCCGCCGACAGCCCTTTGAGGGATACACACCGCTTTTGTCGAAGGCGGGATTATATCCGTAGAAATTCTTGTAGCTCATGTTGTCCTGCGCGATACGAAGTGCTTCACCGAAGCGCTGATAGTGATTTATCTCTCTTTGTCTGAGGAATCTTATCGGATCGCACACATCGGGATCGTCGATCATTCTGAGAATATTGTCGTAGGCTACCCGTGCCTTTTGCTCGGCGGCAAGATCCTCATTCAGATCCGCAATAACATCGCCCTTAACGCCGATGTATTTCGCATCACACGGCACACCGCTTGCGGCGATAGGGTATATTCCTGTCGTGTGATCCACAAAGTAGGTATCAAAGCCCGAGCGCTTTATTTCATCTATAGTCAAATTTCTCGTAAGCTGATGCAGGATAGCGCTTATCATTTCCACATGAGCAAGCTCCTCCGTACCGATATCCGTCAGAATACCGGATACAGCCTTGTATGGCATCGAATATCTTTGGCTAAGATACCTTGTCGAAGCGGCGAGCTCGCCGTCAGGACCTCCCAGAGCTGTCACGATCACCCTTGCAAGAGCGGCATTGGGGTTTTTTATCTTAACCGGAAACTCAAGCTTTTTGTCGTATATCCACATACTGTTATGCGGCTCCTCGGCCGTCATCCTTTCTGTTTTTAATTTGCTTCATATTCCCACGGCCACGGCGAAGCAGTCCAAGCCCAGCCGTTGTCGGTATCAACGCCGTTTACGGTCAGCGGACCGAATTTTTCCTCATATTCCCGCCTTGCCTGAGCATACGCCGCGGCTGTTTTATCGTAGTAATCAAGTGCGCCGCTGTCCTCGGGATGTGTATCGAGAAACAGCGCGGTATCGTAAAGGGTAAAGCCGTATATCTGAAGCTTGCGAAGGAGAGATCTCTCCTCACCCCGGCCTGTCGTTCTGTTCATATCAGTTTACATCCTTTCCGCATGAGGTCGGATAAAAGGGAAATCTCAGTCCCTTGAATACCGTGCCTTCACAAAAGCCTTCTTCCATATCAAAAAGATCATCAAATTCCTGCATGGGGACATATGCCATCGCAAGTGAGTAGTTTCCGGTAAATCCGACGTTTCCGCCGCCGCGCTCGGTGCATTGGCGGCAGACTCGGCGCGCACAGCCGCGATCTCTTGCGGCGGGGGTTGATACCGTCCTGCTGTCTGCGGCACTCTGCCGTCTTGCCGTGGCTCTGCTTTCACAATCACAGCCGCCTATATCGGTAAACAGCAGCTCACTCAGAAATTCACCGGTGATCCTGTCTCTCGGTGTTCTGTTGTCGTTTTTATTATCCATAAGCTTATTTCCGCGTAAACGAAATTTCCTCCTGTATATTTGCGCTCATCGGAGCGCAGAAGTCCGATGCAGTCGGGACTCCGATATCATTATATGTCGAACCTTCGAATCATGCGACGGCACCGCCCGAGGTATGATTCACACTTTTCCGCCGTCTGCATATTATGACTGTGTACATATATCATATCAGAGGGAGAAGTATGTCAAGCAAATATACGAATATACAGACGGCATTTGCCGGAGCAAACACGGGGAAGGGCTTTGTCAGCTTTTACGAGAGATCATTTGCCGAGAATAGGCTCTGTGGGCTCTACATTATAAAAGGCGGAGCGGGCACGGGCAAGAGCACGTTTATGAGGCGTCTCGGGAAAAAGGCGGTATCAAAGGGCTTTACTGTTGAGCACTATCTGTGCGGCTCGGATGAGGCATCTCTTGACGGTGTTATCATAAAGGGAAGCGACGGCAGAGCTGTCGGTGTCATCGACGGCACACCACCGCACGCAAGAGATCTCAAATGCGCGGGCGCGGCGGGTGATATCCTCAATTTCGGAGAATTTTGGGACAGCCGCGGGCTGTCCTCCGAGAGAGAGACTGTCGAAAGGCTTGCAGGCGAAAAATCCGCACTTTTCGATACCGTATACAGATATCTCGGAGCTGCGGAGAGGGTCAACCGCTCGGTCACGGCTCTTGCGGAGAAGATGTACCTTGCAGAGAAGGCAAGTGCCGCCGCCGCGCGCCTTGTCGCATCGGTAGGAGTATCGGGAGAGGTAGAGGAGCGTCAGCTTAGCGGATATACGATGAACGGGGAAGTGTCGCTCGTACCTACGGGGGAAGCTCGCAGATTCGGCATTACGGGAGATATTGATATCGCAAGGCTGTTTCTCGGAGACGTGTACCGATGCGTAAAGTCTCGTGGAATATCGGCGCAGATCAGCCGATGTCCTCTCGATCTCGGATATATCGACAGCATATATTTTCCAAAGACCGCCGTTTGGCTGTATTATGAGGACGGAGAGGGGGTCACACTTGAGAAAACTGTAAACACAAGAAGATTTACAGACAAAGAAAAGGCGGCAGAATACAGGCAAAGGCTTCGCTTCGGCAAAAAGTGCAGAGCATCACTCATAGGCGGAGCGCTTGAAACGCTCGGCGCGGTGCGCGAAAGGCACTTTGCCCTTGAGAGGATCTACGGAGCGTATATGGATTTCGCAGGTCTTTCCGCCCACGCGGAGGAATGGTCGGAGGAGATACTGTCAAGACTTGACTAAAGCTTTTATC
Source organism: uncultured Lachnospiraceae bacterium (assembly GCA_964631595.1). Taxonomy (GTDB): domain Bacteria; phylum Bacillota; class Clostridia; order Oscillospirales; family CAG-272; genus UMGS1312. The sequence goes on from CAZVXL010000001.1 coordinate 3,624, forward strand.
TCATGTTATAATACACGCAGTAATACATATTTTTAACGGAGAATATAGGAGACGGCGCAAGCCGCTCCCCTGATAAAAATTATGAAGTCCAAAAGGGTATACGTCTGTACCGAATGTGATTATCAAAGCCCGAGCTGGCTCGGTAAATGCCCCTCCTGCGGAGCTTGGAATACCTTTGAGGAGGAGACCTACACTCAGCCATCTCCCGCAAAAACGGGAGGCAGTGCCTCTGTGTACAAATACACGCGTGAGCCGTCAACGGCGGCGCCGTTTTCCGCGGCGGACGATGCACCTGTCAAGCGTATGTCAACGGGCATCGGTGAGCTCGACAGAGTGCTCGGCGGCGGGCTTGTAAACGGCTCTGTGGTGCTCCTTGCGGGTGAGCCCGGTATCGGTAAATCGACAATACTCCTACAGCTCTGCTCATCGCTTGAAGACGGCAAGCGTATTCTCTATGTATCCGGTGAGGAATCGCGCGGACAGCTTAAAATGAGAGCCGACAGGCTTGAGGCTCATTCCGACAGACTGTTTGTTCTGACGGATACCGATATCGAAACGGTAATACACGAAAAAGAGCGCATATCCCCCGATGTCATGATAATAGATTCGATCCAGACGATCACCGCATCGTCTGCCTCCGCCTCCGCCGGAAGTGTTTCGCAGGTAAAGGAATGTGCCGCCGCTCTTATCGCCTGTGCCAAAACCTCGGGAACGGCAATAATCATCGTCGGACACGTAAACAAGGAGGGCTCGATCGCAGGGCCCAAGGTGCTTGAGCACATGGTGGATGCGGTGCTGTATTTTGAGGGAGAGCGCAGTCAGTCTCACAGGATAATCCGCGCCGCCAAAAACCGCTTCGGCTCGACAAACGAAATAGGCGTTTTCGAAATGCGCGAAAACGGACTTGTTGAAATCGAAAACCCCTCCGCCATGCTTCTCTCGGGAAGACCCGAGAATGTATCCGGAAGCTGTGCCGTATGCGTTATGGAAGGTTCAAGACCCATCATAGCCGAGGTGCAGGCGCTTGTTATTCCGTCGTCCTCTCCCTCGCCGCGCAGGACTGCCGACGGCATTGATTACAACAGAATGTATCTTCTGCTTGCCGTGCTTGAAAAACGGCTCGGGTTTCGCTTCTCCTCCTGTGATGTTTATCTGAATGTAGTCGGCGGACTCCGACTTGACGAGCCTGCGGCAGATGCGGCTGTTGCCGCCGCAATGATATCAAGCATCAGAGACATACCCCTGCCGAACGGAATTATAATCTCCGGTGAGGTCGGGCTTGCAGGCGAGGTGCGTGCCGTTCCGTCGGTCAGCCAAAGAGTATCAGAGGCGGCACGTCTGGGCTTTGATACCGTCGTTATCCCGAAGCAATCGGCAAAGCGTGAGAAGATCTCCGCCGACGGGATCCGCGTAATGGGAATGGATTCGGTTTTCGATATGCTGAAGCTGTTCAAAAAGGGCGAATAGATTCTTCCTCGGTCATACAGACAACACCCATATAAAAATATCCTCCGTGTCCGCCACACGGAGGATATTTTATCGTCTCTCGGCTTTGCCCGAGGAAGACTATCTGTCATTCAGGTATCCGACCTCTGTCAGTATCTCGTTTATCTCACTCAGAGAAGCTCTTGAGAAGGCGTATATCACCGTATCATTTCGGTACATCATAAGATAATGTACGCCGTCCGCCTCAACAGTAAGCATTTTGCTCCCGTCACCGAGCACAGTCTCGTGCTTTTCACGCTCGGAAGCATCAAGGGCAGGGAAGGTGAGAGATACTATCCGACTGTATACCGACTCAACGGATGCATCATCTGAGTATCCGTAAAACTCAAATCTGCTATCCTCCTTGACTCCTGCGGCAACGTGCTCAAGCTTATCTTGATCAAGCTCCCAGTATGTCGTGCCGATATTCGATGTCTCGTACCCCCTGTTCTCCAAAAGCGATATAAGCTCAGCCCGTACAAATATAGCGGAAGCGTGGGACTCACCGCCGTGATCCGTTGCCGTTCCGTTTACTGGATCGGACTCACTGCCGTGATCCGTCCGAGTTATGCTCGCTATTCCCACCATAAAGAACAGCAAAAAGCCGAAAAACAGCGCCCCGACAAGAGTATATACTATCACGTATTTTACTCTGTATTTTCCGCCCTGCTTCCTTTTTAGTTTGATCTTTCCGACTGCTGCCGCATCAAGCGGACTGTTTTTCGCGTACCGCCTGCCGCAAACGGCAATTGCAATATTAATGCAGAGAAGGACGGCATCCGTGGTAAAAACAAGCGTCGATCTCTCGCTGTCAAGTGCGGCATACAGGGCAAGGCAGAGTGCGGCAAGACCGAGCAGTGTACAATATCCGAAGCATTTCGTGAGGCGCACAGACATTTGCGGATCTGAGCTGTGCTCACGGAAGAACTCGGCTATGAGGCGTTGTCTTTGCTTTATTCGGCTGCCTCTCGTGCGGTGTCCTGTACCGCCTATATATAAGCCTTTTGAATTGTACCTTTGCAGAAGCTCGGGGAATGTCGTTTTGCATAGCTTCAAGGCCTCGCTAAAAAGCCAAAATGAGCAACAAAAATTGACAGGTAAAAGCAGGAGAGAAAAAACAATACACAACGTCTGCTCACCCATAAGCCGCAGTACCTCCGTTTCTCGAAATCCGATTTTTTTACAGTATAGCACAAAATTATGAAAAAATCCACGGCATAAGAATACCGCTCGGATAAATCCGAGCGGTATTACGTACGGTGTCGGCATCAAAGCCCACCGTTTTGTTATTATGTATCGGTACAAAGCCCGAGCACGGAGCGGAAATTACTTGTTTTCTACAAGCTTTGCTCTGTAGACTTTGCAATCATGAGCCGCAACAGTCTTGCAGAAGCAACCTACTACGCCGGTAGCGGTCTCGCCCGTGAAGATCTCACGGACATCGAATGCGTAGCCGGTGTCGGGTGTGATTCCGGTGATGTCAAGATCACAGGGAACAACGGCATCAACATCGCTGAAGTTGATGTGCATGATGACATACTCACCGTTTGCAAGATGTCTCATGAAGGAGATCTTGTTGTCCTGATTGTAGATCATGTACGGAGGACGTGCATCCTCATCCTGATTGATCTCGATGAGATCGCGGTTCTTGAGAAGCTCAAGAGTTGTATCGTTCATGCTTCTTACATCACAGCCGATCATAAGAGCTGTTCCGAGAACAGACCAAATGGCAAAGTGAGTACGGTACTCAAGATCTGTGCAGCCGGCTACTCCGACATTGCCCTTGCCGTACATACCGCAGATGAGCATATCAATGTCGTTGTAGCAGCCTGTACCGGAGTATGCCCACTTGTCAAGCTGGCTGTTGGTCAGATCGCGGAAGGAGCCGAAGCTGTCGTTGATATCGCCTGTAGAGCGGTAGAGATGAGCACCGGTAGAACGGATCCATGTCTGAACGTCCTCAGCACCCCAGTTGCAGGCGGAGAATACGATATCTCTGCCGGAGGCCTTGAGAGCCATAGCCATTCTGTTGTACAGATTGCGGCCGGGTACGTTGGGCTTGTAGCAGTTATCGTACTTGAGGTAATCTACGCCCCAAGCGGCAAAGTTCTTTACATCAATGAACTCGTAGTTGTAGCTTCCGGGATATCCTGCACAGGTAAGAGGGCCGTCGCAGGAATACATTCCGAACTTCAAGCCCTTGGAGTGAACATAATCGGCAAGAGCCTTCATGCCACTCGGGAACTTCTCGGGATCGGCAACAATGTTGCCCTCTGCATCTCTCTCCTTGAGAGACCAGCAGTCGTCGATAACAACATACTCGTATCCGGCATCCTTGAGTCCGGAAGCAACAATAGCATCAGCGGTTTCCTTGATAAGATCCTCATTGATGTTGGAGCCGAAGGTATTCCATGAGTTCCAACCCATGGGCGGTCTTTTGATAATCATAATTAGCCTCCATTGCCATGCGGCATTTCGTTTTTTTGGTTTTCACCATTGTCAACTTATGGTATCATATTATCATGGAAAAGTCAATTCAATATGCAAAAATTAAAAATAAAATTATGCAAGTCTGCCGAGAGTTCCCACAGCCCCACTGCATATCAGTCGGCAATGCTCGTTTATGTAGTATGCGGTGCTCCTGTCGCACAGTCTGCCTCCGCACTCGGCAGGGAAGGGTGAGCTCTCCTCGATTATAAGATAAAACGCCGCGGTGCTCTCGTCCCTGTATGCCGAGCTCTCGCCGCCGTATTCGGCAGTCAGAAGGCATCTGCAAGCCTGCATCATCGTCAGCAGATTCTTAAAGGCATAAACAAAAACGCCGCGCTCCGATATAAGCGGACTTATAAAAATTTCGCACTTGCTCTTTTTGAATTCAAGAGAGGCGGACGGTGAGGTGCCAAGCCTTCTCACGTATATTTCACATTCTCCCTTGGGAGAAGCGTAAAGCTGTACCGATATCTTCGATCTCTCGAAGGGAAAATCACAATGCTTTCCTGCCTCTCTCAATATTTCACGAACGGCGGCAACGGCGCGGGATCTGTTGCTTGATATCGTATCACAGCTCAGCGAATATGCGTTCATGTCGTCGGACGACAGTATCAGCTTCATCGAATCATTCCCGATCCTCAGTATATCCATACAGCATCATCTCCTCTTGGCATATCGTATGTATTACTGATATTATAATATGTGCCGCACGAAAATGTAAGCCCTAAAAATATGGAAAAAAGACGGCTCGGTTCATACGAATGAATCGAGCCGTCTCCGAGAGAGGTTATTTTCAAATGCTGTACATCAAGCTTCACAAAATCACACTACTCTCAAACGAGCACGCTTTTCAAACTCTTGGAGTTGCGGTTTGAGTCCCTTATAGAATTACACTACTCTCAAACTATTATGAAAGACCATACCGCCGCAAGCGTGTTTGAGTCCCTTATAGAATTACACTACTCTCAAACATCTTCAATGATTCAGTGAACGGTGTCAAAGTTTGAGTCCCTTATAGAATTACACTACTCTCAAACATACTCACCGTTCACCATGGTATAACCGAAGTTTGAGTCCCTTATAGAATTACACTACTCTCAAACATGTTGTGGACGACGCAAACAACGGCTCTAGTTTGAGTCCCTTATAGAATTACACTACTCTCAAACCTACCTTTGCGGCGCGGTCGGCTTCTGTTTGTTTGAGTCCCTTATAGAATTACACTACTCTCAAACTTTGTACCCTTTGTAAGCCTCATAAGAGTAGTTTGAGTCCCTTATAGAATTACACTACTCTCAAACTAAACACGTGTAATTTCACGATAGGAACGTGTTTGAGTCCCTTATAGAATTACACTACTCTCAAACTAAGTCTATCGCCGTATAATGACGAGCTTGGTTTGAGTCCCTTATAGAATTACACTACTCTCAAACTATATGGCGCGCACTTACTACAAGTATTTGGTTTGAGTCCCTTATAGAATTACACTACTCTCAAACCCTCAAATCAACATTTGAGAAACAACACTACGGATTGCCGAAAGCAGTGTAAAGGGATATCCCATACCGATTATAACAAATATCCATCGAAAATACAAGTTAAAATTCACATAAATCGCTGTCGATCACAAATCTGTTTGCATATTTTAATTTCGGATACGCAAACGCTTCCAACAGTAATACCTTAAAGCCGTGTAAGCATATGCTCTCCGTGAATATTTCCATTTCCTCATCGGTAAAGTATGTTCTCATATTCACCATTATAAACAGCTTGTCACGGTCAAGCTCACGTACCGTTTCCATATACGCAAATATTTTTTCGAGCGGCTTTTTATCGCTTTCCTCCACCTCGGGTGAAAGTGCTTTTATAACGGGAGCGATCGTAAGCTTTTGGCAGCTTATCTCAAAAGGCAATTCCTCGGAAATACGCAGCATATACCTTTCAAGACCGCCGAGCAGTTCCGCGGTCTCTGCGTAATTTTCGGGGCTTTGAGCATTTTTCTCCAATGCCGAGCAGAGCTTTGTGAGAAGGCTTTTCCTATTCAATTCGAACGGAGCGAACTGTAGTGTGAGTTCGGCATATTTACCGAACTCCACCGGCTTGTCTCCGATAGATAAAATGCAGTCGCCGTGCAGTCCGTCTGCCTGTGATATCATGCTGTTGACCAGATCGAAAAACATTTTTTTATTTTCTATGATCAGCTCATTGACACATTCTTCTTTGAAATCGAGAATATGCCCCATGTTTTTGAATATCAGTTTCATAATATGATCAGCCTTTCGTCACTGTCTATCACTTCACTGTGATGCTCACCTATGATGTATTCCATTCCCGCAAACTGCTTTTCCGTTACCGTTAACACCTGCACGACACCGTCGGAAGGACGGTTTTTCCGTATTACGTCCAATAACGTCCTTCCTGCGCTCGGTGTTAAAAGCATACGGCAATAAACCGATTCCTGCATCATCAAAAATCCGTTTTTTATCAAGCACTTATGAAATTTCCGATACTCCCTCTTGTTTTCAAGAGTTTCCGTAGGAAGGTCAAAAAACACAAGTATTCTCATAAATCTGTAGCTCATAACGAATAAAATTGTATCAGTGAAAGATCACGCTCGTTTAATGCGTCAAATACACTTCTGCAATAATGCTTTACGGCATTCAGTACCGTTTGCCTTGTATTGTTGATAGTGACGGTATCGTTTAATATTCCGATGATGTGATGCTTTTCTTCAACGGACAGCTCGGAGTGATCCATTGCTTTTACCTTGCGGTCGACCAATATCCGGAACGGCTCCATAAGATCACAGCTCAGATTAAAGTGATTGAACATATTATCGTGAAAAATGCCAAGCTGTGTCAAATACCCCTGCGCCGTGATCTCTCGGTTAAAAGCGGATAAAATGATACCGTAGCCGTAGTTCAGTGCCGCATTTGTCGCGTTTTCCTCACTCCTTGTAAATTCCATGCCGAATAATGCATTAAAATAGACCTTTGCGGCGTGCCCCTCGCGATTTGTGGCATCATGCATCTCTATCTGAGGGATATAGGATCTCAGCAGCGCCGCCTCGTCGCTTTTTTGCAGATCTCTCAGAAAATCCGATTGCTTGCGGATCTTTTCCGCTACGATATCCGCCCAAACAGCACCTTTTACATCAGCACTCCAGTTTATCTGCGCTTTGATCTTGCGTGAGCAATCGTAGGAATTATAATACGGCACGAGCTCGGCATTCGGAGTCCGCTTGGCATCACAAAATATCACTCGGATCTTCTTTTCCACCAACGCTTCCAGCAAGCATCCCGTTAGTGAAACTGCGGGATTTTCTATCATCAGCACGGCGATCTCATCAAGAAATATCTTTTTGGTTTCTTCGGCGCGGATCACCATAAACCCCATCTTGTAATCCAGCTTGCACCGCGATGTAATTACGACTGTACGCCAGCTCATAGTAATTCAAGCAGATTTTCGGAAGACTTTTCAAAAAGTCCCGAAGCGGATCTGTCAATAATACGAACGTCGGTATAATTCTTCTTCCAGTTTGAAAGATTCAGAGACATTCTCGTCGTTCCGGAGCTTGCGCTCTCATTGAGATACTTCAGATCCGCCTGCTTCATTCGTCCCATGATTCCCTGAATTTGAAGAAGGACATACGCCTGCTTGAAGATGTCAAGCCTTTCAAAATCGTCGGTATGAATGAGCAATTTGTTTACAAGGGTATTGCAGGCAGGTCGCGTGTTATACGGCCAGTTTGTCAGCTTTTTAATATAGAGCTCGTACAGCGCCGCATTATCCTCTGCGGATATTCCGTCATGCTCTCGATCGTAAATAAGGTTCTCGTTATTCTTGCGCTTTTCCGTAAATCGCTCTAATTTCTTTATATATGCCTCATTTTCCGGAGAAGTCATAAAGGGCATCATGTTCATCAATCCGATGGTAGTCGTTGACCCTTTTCCGCGCACACAGTAAAGGGCACCGTCAAGCGAAAGCATTGTATATACCTTTATTATTCGCTTACCCAAGAGGATTTCAATTTCGGAAGCCTTACCACCGAGCTCGTTTGCAACGTATTGAGCCGCATAGCTGTCATCGGCTGTAAATTCAGCCATATTCAAGAGCTTGAGCGGGACAAGACTGACCTCGGTTTTTGAAGCCTCCTTATATTTTGCCAGCACAAAGCCCGTGATCGTCGCGCCGTTGTAACCGCCGTAAAGCTCGGTAGGTCTTCCTTTTTTCAACGGAATAAGATCCTTTGCGGCAGGAAGCGGATTTTGGTCGAAAAAGCCGCCGGACTGTCCCGAATGCTTGCAATAAGAGTACATCGTCATGTGAGCCGAGTTTTTATTTACTGTCTTAATTACACGGTTTGTATCCGAAGCCCCTCTCCATACCGTTTTTCCCTTGCAAATAACGGGACTTGCAAAAACGACCTCGACCTTAGCGTTGTTTTTTCCGTCTGTGCGCCAGAATTGCCTGCTGAATTTAGAATACCATACGTTTCCGACAACAATATTCAAATATGCATCCTTAGCATGATGCAGATCATTGACTGTACGTGATTTCGGCAAATTGAACTGGTGTCTGAACTCCGACACAAGACCCGCTTTGACATAAATAACCTCCGTTTCGGGATACAGCTCCTTCAGTAAAGCCGCAACGGCTTTTGTGGATTGTCTCGTTTCCACGAGCTGACGGTTGATAAATTCAAACCTTTCCTCATTGGTAAAAGGAACAGTTCTGGTAAGTCTTTTGAATTTCTCGTTGCTGATGAGATTCAGCTTATTGAGTCTCTCCCAGTATCCTCTCATTCGCTGCTGAACATCGGGCTCCACGGGGAATTTATCCTTCTTGTTGAAATTTACTTCCGACTCCACCAGTATCTCGTTGTTAAGGATACTGTCGTCCTTGACAAAGCTGCGAGGATAGATATGCTCGATATTATATCTGCCGTCTCCCGAAATAACAGACCGTATGTCAATGGGATTTCCCGTATACAGACACCTTCCGAGCTGGATGAAATAAAGGAAAAGCTTGTCGCTTTGAAGTCGGTTGTGCACCGTATCTCCCAGCTCCTCAAATTCCTTTGTCAAAAGACGGATATCTTCATCTTTGATCTTTTTATATAGTTCGATGATCTGCTCATACCTTGATTTTGTTCTTACTCCTTTTTGGTCTTCGACAGTGCCGCGTGCCATTTCAATAAATATCCGCTCGGGCGCCCGTCCCAGTACTTTAACTATATCTCCGAGAATATCAAGCGCACGGATGATGGGTCTTTTTACCGCATTTGAAACGCACAGCTCATCAAGGCGCTCCGAGATGCTTACGGTTCTGACGCCGTAATACTCCTTAACGGTCGCTTCTATTTGCTCGGTAAATGTGAATCTGTCGGACAAAAGCTGCATTAAGTTGCAGTTGGTTTCCCACATTGCGCGAATAACAGAAGAATATACTTCTCCCGTTTCTTTGTTCAGCCCGCCGATACCGCACAACAGCTTTTTTGACAGTCTGCCGAAATTCTTGTATTTCAGTCCCGAAATATATTTGCGGTCTTTCTCGGAAAGCTGCGGATATTCCTTTTGCAGCCATGCGGAAAATCGCGTTCTGTCCTCTGAATAAGCGGCACGGTTAATGATCCTTTCCGCATCTGCGTGCGAAAGCACGCCTCCGTTTATAAGATTTCGAAATTCTATATAAGGCTTTAGAGAAGATTTTACCGTAACGTCAAGCCCGCTTATCACATCGCTGTCGCAAATAATGTTATTCGATATAAGATAATCCCTGATACGCTTCGGTGTGACCTTGTGATGGTTCATGAAAACATCATTGTATATCGCCTGCTTAACATCCACGGGAATCGGAATGCCGTTGATCTTTATATTGTTTATCTCATTCAAAACCTCAAAAGAGGAATAAACCATTGAGAATTTGGGCAAAACATCCTCATTGGGAAGATAGGTACAGGAATTCGTAAGCCTTCTGATGAAAGCATCCTCGCTGGCATCAAGATCCACCATATCTTCAAAATTCCACGGATATATCCTTCCTTCTGCCTTGCGGATCATCCAGTGATTAAATCGCGGATCGCTTTTTTCCCTCAGAGGCCCGACATAGTAAGGCACTTTGAACTCAAATACCGATAGAAGCTTTTGCGAAACAGTTATGCCGTTTTCGTCGGCGTCATTCAAAAAAGGCAGATATGCCTTGGCATTCCCGATGATCTTATTGAGCTCGTACCAATAGAGCTGATACGGGATCACACGGTTATCCCCGTCAACTTGCTTGGGCATAAAATCGCAAGCCTCCAGCCGCGATATCATACGGTCATATTTCTCCGTATCCTCCGTACTCGGCGTGACGGATTTGAAAACAGACAAAATATATTTGCAAAACTCCTCTCTGTTGGCTGACTTCTTTACTTTAACGGTGTTATTTGAGACCTTGCTCTTGCCTATGTATGCAACATAATTGCCCTTAGCGGTAGGTGAACGGAAGATCTCACTGTATTTTTCGGGAATATATTTTTTGGTAAAATATTTGAGTGTTTCCAGATCATTTTTATGCTGTCGGTATATCTCAACCTTCGCTTCCGAGACAGTTTGCTTTCCCTTCAGCATATCCACCAGTACGGACCAATCGTAAACCGCCTTCAGAGCAGATATAAGCGCCGCATCGTCGCCTATGCTTTGCATAACTGCGGCAAGCTTCTCATCATCCGCATTCAGGGCAACTGATTTTTCCTCAAGCTCGGCATATTCCTCTTTGCCGAACAGCTCCTTCAGCCCGACCTTTCCGCCGCATAACAGCTTTATCACAAGCTCATAATTATATTCATATTCTTCGTTTATTAGCTTTGGTGCTTTTTGCGTACCAAACAATGCTTCCGTCAAAGCCCTGACCTTTTTAGTAACACCCGATCTGCCTTTCAGTGCCGCTTCGACCTCATTCATATCCGCAGTTCCTTGCCAAGGAACCGAGTATTCACCATCGCGCACAATAAAGCTCTCAAGCTCGTCATACACAGTCCTGAAATCAGTGACCGCGGCAATATTGTTTTTATCGACCTCGGTGAGAAAATGTCCCCTGTGTGCAACAAGCCAAGCACAGGCAAGATACACCACTCTTACATCATGTGGTTCCGTACTGCTCATAAGCTCTGTGATGAGGTGATGGATCGTCGGATATTTTCGGTCGTATTCTCTTTGTGCTTCATAGGTGTCAAACAATCGGATCTTATCGTCATCCGTTTCCGGATACAGATAGCTTTCCTTCATCCTTGTAAAAAACGATGGATCGACCCTGTGTATTTCTTCCGCAAACAGATCCATTGTCAGCCGAACTCTCTGCTGCCTGCGGTCAAGCCTTCTGCGAGCAGTTCGAAATGCTCTGCGTCCTGCCGCAGTTTGCGCCTCGTCGAAAAGGGTTACTCCCCACATGGCGTTCCCGTTGTGCTTACACAGATCATGATCCGTGTCAGTCACGGCATATCCCACCGAATCGGTTCCTATATCAAGTCCTACATAATATTTTGCGCATTTCATATTGACAAAGCCTCCTCGAATGATTATACTATAAGTGTAATTTATATCCCTTATGAATTACACTACGAGTTCAAATAAAAGAATTCTCAAATCGTCGGCTACGCCGATCGCACAGCGTGTGCGCATCAAAGACCTCTCAGGAGGTCTTTTTTGCTGTCTTTCCGTCTAAGCCCTCATGTGTATACACTATGAAGAATAAATCCTTGCTTACACGATTACCCGCATACATTATACAGCATTTCTATTAATAATTCAATTATTTTATCCTTTTTACCTCTATCGCAGACCGCAGGCGGAAATCAAGCCCCATTTTCTTTCTTCAAACGCCACTTAAGGAGCATCACATCCGACGCGATGCTCACTTTTGAGTGACAAAGTCCCTTTATAATCATAAAGAAAGCACCCCCGATACTGCAATATCCAATCTAGGACTGCAATACTTGAAGGGTGCCTGTTTCTTTCAAGCGATTTTATTAATTCTCAAATACTTTATGGCGCCGTCCCTCTCCGCTTATGCCTTTTCTCTCTCAAAGAAGTATTTCTTATTGTGGGAGGAGATGCTCATGACAAATCCGAGATAAATATACACGGCAAGCATTGATGAGCCTCCGTAAGAGCAGAAGGGAAGTGTTATTCCGACTACGGGCAGCATCGCAAGACACATTCCGATATTTTCAAGCGACTGCGCCACAAATAAAGTGCATACCCCCACACATATCAGCGCGCCGTAGTCCTTTCGCGCCCGCCTTGCGAGGATCAGGAGACGGATGACCATAACGGACATCAAAAGTATGTATATACCCCCGCCGATAAATCCGAATTTTTCGCAAAGCACCGCGAAAATAAAGTCGGATTCCTTCTGCGGAAGGGGCTTAAACACCTCACCGCCGAACATTCCCGCACCGAATACTCCGCCGGCAGAGATTGCGGATCTGCTGAGAAGCGCCTGATATCCGGTGTCCTGCGGATCAAGCTCCGGAGAAAAGCCGTATATTATACGCGCCTGCTGATACGGCTTCATGTGCGACCACAGAACAGGGGAGAGCACTGCGATCAGTGCAAATGCCCCGACGAAATACCAGACCGAAAGCCCCGCGCAGAAAAGCATCATTGCCATGATAGCGGCAAACACAAGCGTCGATCCGAGATCTCCCGTCAACAGCACGAGCCCCATTATTATGCCGCCGTGGAGCAGCAGCATAATGACATTTTTGATGTTGTTGATGTTTGCCTTAACTCTGTTGATATGTCTGGAAAATGTGATTATAAACGTGATCTTTACAAACTCCGACGGCTGAATGGTAAACGGTATTCCCGGAATACGTATCCAGTTTTTGTTTCCCATGCCGTTATCTACGCCGAACAGCAATACCGTCACCATTAAAACTATCGAAAATATAAAGATGGGTACGGTCATTTTCGAGATCAGCGCATCGTAGTCGATATACGAGAGGACAAGCATCGCAAACAGTCCGAGAACCGAGGCGGCGGACTGCACCATGAAAAATCTTGTTCCCCACACCTCGGATGCTCCGTAAAGCACAAGAAGGCTCATTACGTTCATGCCGACGGCGCAGAATAGTATATAGTAATCAAGCTGACGAAGCCTGTCCTTCAGCGATACGGAAAATTCCTTCAAGAGTTAGCTCCTTTTCTTAAAGCACATGATTCATACGCCGCTGTCGGCGGAGAGGGATCAATATGCCTTGCCGAAGCAGACCATCTTTTCCGCCTTCTTGCCGCAGCATACACAGGTATCCGAGAGCTTCTTCTGCTCAAACGGGATACATCTTGAGCCGACGCCGGTGCACTCCTTGATCTTATCCTCACACGCCTCGTCTCCGCACCACATTGCGAATACAAGTCCGTCGCCCTTTTCTTCAAGCGAAGCGGTGATCTCGTCCATGCTTGTGCAGTAATATGAGCGAGCCTCTCTGTTGGCAAGAGCCTTTTCGTAGAGTCCGCATCTTACCGCTTCAAGTCTCTCGGCGGCGCAAGTCTCAAGAGAATCAAGTGATACAAATATCTTCTCACGGTTGTGACGGGTGACCATTACGCACTGACCGGATTCAATGTCTCTCGGGCCAACCTCAATGCGAAGCGGAACTCCCTTCATCTCGTACTCCGAGAACTTCCAGCCGGGGGTGTTTTCGGAATCGTCTATCTTTACTCTGAAGCCTGCGGCGACAAGTCTGTCCTTAAGACCTGCGGCACATTCGAGAACGCCGTCCTTGTGCTGCTGAACGGGAATTATAACTATCTGTATGGGCGCAATAGCCGGAGGAAGCACAAGTCCGTTGTTGTCGCCGTGCGTCATGATTATCTCACCGATCATACGGGTAGTACAGCCCCAAGAGGTCTGGTGAGGATGTACGAGCTTGTTCTCTCTGTCGGTATAGGTTATGTCAAACGCCTTGGCAAAGCCGTCACCGAAATAGTGAGAGGTAGCCGCCTGAAGCGCCTTACCGTCGTGCATGAGAGCCTCGATCGCATATGTGTCCTCTGCACCCGCAAACTTATCGGAGGGGGTCTTTACGCCCTTGATAACGGGGATAGCAAGATCGTTTTCGTGGAAATCGGCATATACGTTAAGCATCTGCACAGTCTCCTGAATCGCCTCCTCGGCGGTGGCGTGCATGGTATGTCCCTCCTGCCACAGGAATTCTCTTGAACGAAGGAAGGGACGAGTCGTCTTCTCCCATCTTACGACACTGCACCACTGATTGTAAAGCTTGGGCAGATCTCTGTAGGAGCGGATGATGTTGGCATAATGCTCGCAGAAAAGTGTCTCCGAGGTAGGACGGACGCAAAGCCTTTCCTGAAGCTTCTCGGCGCCGCCGTGAGTCACCCATGCCACCTCGGGAGCAAAGCCCTCAACGTGATCCTTTTCCTTTTGGAGCAGGCTCTCGGGAATAAACATGGGCATATAGACATTTTCATGACCGAGCGCCTTAAAGCGTGCGTCGAGATTTGCCTGAATATTCTCCCAGATAGCATAGCCGTAGGGGCGTATGATCATACAGCCCTTTACACTGGAGTAATCAATAAGGTCTGCCTTGGTGCAGATATCGGTGTACCATTTTGCGAAATCCTCATCCATTGAGGTGATCATATCGACCATTTTATCGTTTTTCATTTTTTGTTCTCCTGTATCATCATTATGTAGATATTTTATCCCGTTATTCGGGTTTTGTCAAGGCTCACAGCTCACAAGCCGTGCAAATGAGCCCATAAGCTTTTTTGTGCCTACCTTTTCAAATTCAATTACATAAAGCACGTCTCCGCCCATTTCCTTGGAGGATACGATCCTTCCGACTCCGAAGGTCGCGTGACGCACGAGTGCACCGTCACCGAAAACGGCTGTTACGGCGGGCTTTGGCTTCTGAGCCGTAGCACCGAGCGCTACGCTGCCTGTCCGAGCCACACCGCTCCGAGCGCCGGTTCTTTGGAACGCCGTATTCGGAGTATTGGCGGCAGATGTGCCGCCGTAGCGCTTCGGTCTGCCCATACCGCCCGAATATCTTTCTCCGATGTAATCGCCGTCATCGAACGCTCCGGCTCCGCCCGATCTGTCCTCGGAGCTTATAAGCCACGGCGGTATCTCCTCCGCAAATCTTGACAGGCGGTGATACTGCGTGCTTCCGTTAAGCATTCTTTCGTGAGTGTGCAGCATATAAAGCTTTTCCTTTGCGCGGGTTATCGCAACGTATGCAAGCCGTCGCTCCTCCTCAAGATCGGCGGGATCCGAGCTTGATCGGAAGCTCGGGAACAGCTCCTCCTCCATTCCGGGTAGGAGCACGACGGGAAACTCAAGTCCCTTTGCACTGTGTATCGTCATAAGTACCACGGCATCGGCGGTCTCGTCGTATTTATCAACGTCGGAAACAAGCGCCACATCCTCAAGAAATTCCGATAAGCTCGGCACCTCGGTATTTTCTTCATATGTGCCGGCAGTCGAAACAAGCTCACCGAGATTGTCAAGCCTGTCAACGCCCTCGTCTCCGAGCGATTTCAGCATTTCCTCGTATCCGGTAGCGGTAATGACCTTCTTTATCAGTGCGGACGGTGTCAGTGTTGCCGCCGCCTCACGCAATACGTCGATAAGCTCTGCAAATGACTGCATCTTTTTTGCCGCCGACGAAACAGCCGGATACCTTGAGGCATTACGCATCAGCTCAAGAAGGGAAATGCCCTCCGACGATGCAAGCATCTCCGCCTTCGCGGTCGATGTATCCCCGATACCCCTTTTCGGAACATTTACGATCCTCCGCAGATGTACGGAATCAAGCGGATTGTTGATAACGCACAGATATGCGATTATATCGCGTACCTCCATACGGTCGAAGAACCTTGTTCCGCCGAGAAGCCTGTAGGGAATACCGCTTTTCGCAAACGCCTGCTCGATCGCACGCGACTGTGCATTGGTGCGGTAGAGCACGGCAAAATCTCGGTACTGTCTTCCGTCATCACGTACCCCGTCCGCCACGGTATCGCATATGAATCTCGCCTCATCCGTTTGACTGCGGAGCTTCACAAGGGAGATCGGCTCTCCCTCGTCGCCCTCCGTCCACAGCTTCTTGCCGCGTCTGCCCTCATTTTTGGAGATAACGCCGTTTGCGGCATTCAGGATCGTTTTTGTCGAACGGTAGTTTTGCTCAAGCTTTATTACCTCAACATTTTCAAAAAGGGAGTCGAAGCTCAGTATGTTCTCAATGGTCGCGCCTCTGAAGCGATATATGCTCTGATCGTCATCGCCGACGACCATGACATTGCCGTGCTCGCCCGAGAGAAGCCTCGTGAGCTCAAGCTGTGCCTCGTTCGTATCCTGAAACTCATCAACGCATACGTATCGGAAGCGCCCTTGCAGCTTCCTGCGGAGCTCCTCGGAGCCGCGCAGGAGCAGGACAGTCTGCATTATTATATCGTCGAAATCAAGAAGATTCGATTCTCTCAGCCTTGCGGCATACATGGAGTATATCTGAGATATCTGCTTCAGCTTAAAATCCTCTCCGATGCTCGCGGCAAATTCCTCGGGAGTTATAAGCTTGTCCTTCGCGCGGCTGATATAGCTCATCACCGTTTTCACGGGCAGATTCTTCGTGTCGATGTTAAGCTTTTTCATGCAGTCGGCTATCAGCTTCTTTGCATCGTCCGTATCGGCAATACCGCAGGAGGGATCAAAGCCGGCAATGCTTCCGTACCGCCTTATGATACGCATACAGACGGAGTGGAAGGTTCCCGCCCAGACCTCAAGCGAAGCCTCGTTTTCATCTCCGAGGGAGGCGGTCAAACGCGCCTTTATCTCATTTGCCGCCTTGTTCGTAAAGGTGATGGCAAGCACAGACCACGCGGGAGGCGGAGCCTCGGCAAATCTCTCCAGAAACTCCCCCAGCATCTCTCTGTCGGAAATGGAAAGCGCCGCCTCCATTGCCTTGAGGGTATAGATATCCGTCTCGGGAGGAACGTAATCGGAAAAATACGCATTTCCGTAGCGGAGTATATGAGTTATTCGGTTTACAAGCACCGTAGTCTTCCCGCTTCCGGCGCCGGCAAGTATCAGCAGAGGGCCGTTTACGGTATAAACGGCTCTTTTCTGCATATCATTCATTTTGGAATAATATTTGTCAAAAAGCTTGCGCTTCAGCAGGGTATAATCAAGTCGGATATTACTCTCGGTCATTTCGATCTCCATTATATAAACTGTTATTATTTTATCATAATCCGCAAATTTATACAATAGGTATCAGCCATTTTACACCCGAATTATACGCATAAAACGGCAGTACCGAGCTCTCGGTACTGCCGTTTCGGGACGCCGATATCCGTACATCGGCGCCAAAGCTCCCGTACCCTTGACCTCGGGTCTCAGAAGCTTTCGTTTTCCTTCTTTTCGCTGTTATTCTGCTGATTCTTAGTCTGCTCCTGCTGATTCTTGCCTTGGTTGCGGGCATTCTGCTGATTCTTGTTCTGTTCCTGCTGCTTGTTTTGGTTTCTGTTTTCCATGGTATATACTTCCTTTCTTTTTCCGCGGAAGCACTTAGTGTGCATATCCGCAATGGCTCCTTATACGGATATACAGTATTCCGCCAGAGGAGCCTTTAATCAGAGGGTACGTATATATTATTGCAGTACATCGCCGGCTTTATTCGCAATTTCCGTATTTTATGAAAGTGCGTGGATAAGCCTCGAGAGAATGACCGCCGCAGACTCTCTTGTCAGCACGGAATCGGCAGGCGCACAATAGCGGTCAAGTATTCCCGCCTCGGTAAGGGCTGTAACGGACGGAGCCGCCCACGCGGGAAGCTCCCCGTACATGGCGGCGGCAAGCACCGATCCGTCCTCGGGCAGACCGAGTATACCGTTAAGCATGACAGCCGCCTCCGCTCCCGTTATTCCGCTGTCGGGCATAAACGTGAGATCTCCGTCCGTTGTCGAGCCCTTTACGATACCGAGCCTGTATGCCGCTGACAGATATCCCTTTTCCTCCGGTGTCAGCGTGTCGTCATCGGAAAACGGAGTAGAGGATACGCCCTCCGCCTCACCCGCTCCCGCCGCCTTCATCGCCATTATCAGAAAGTCTATCCGCGATACGCTTGCGTGAGGATCGAAATACTCTCCGTCTGCGGTTTTCTGCGTTTGCATTATTCCACGCGACACCGCATCGTTTACGGCAGATGTGTAATATGAATCCGCCATGTCATTATAGACAGGCGCCTTATCACTGTCTATGCTTACGGAGACAGTGTACACCTCGGAATACGCACCGTAGAGATCGCGTATCCGGTAGGTAAAGCTGTCTGCGCCGTATACGCCCGCATACGGAGTATAGGCATACGCGCCCGTAGATGCGTTTTCAAGAGACAACAAGCCTCTTGAGGGGTAGTCCACTATTTCAAATTCAACGGCATCGCCGTCGGGATCCACACCGGTCAGATATCCGCCCGCAAGAGCATTGACCGAGGTATAAGCGGTAGCTCCGTCGCCGCATATCGCCTCCGGACTCCTGTTTTCCGTATTTCTTTGCCGCACGATGCATCTCATGACAGTCGTATTGTCGGCACTGAAGGTAAATTCCGCATCCGACGTGCCCGCAGGCTTAAAGGAAAGGGAAGCAAGCGTCAGAACCGATATTCTTTGTCCCACAGAAGCGGGGGTATTCCCGTGCATCAGAACACCGACCTCGGCGCTCGGCAGAGAAAGGACTGTCACGGAGGATGGAACGTATCCCGCGTAATCATTAAACGCTTCCGCCGAAAAGCCGATGCTCTCTCCGCTTCCTCCCGACACTATCATCGGTCTCTCATACGCAAGCACTCTCAGCCCGACAGAAAGCGGACTGTCAAGCTGCTCCGCCGCCTCATCCGCGCTCACACCCTCTCCCACCGATGTCAAAGCGGCATCTCCGTTATCGGCATATGACAAAAGCACACCGTTAAAGACGATTGCAGAAATCAGAGCAGGGGCAAGCAGCAGTCTTGATATTTTCATATAAATACCACACCTTCCGCATTTGTAAAATATTCATTTAAGCATATGCTTGACCGTGTGGTAATATGAAAGCCCCGAGCGGTGTTGCCGCTCGGGGCTGAGATAAGCATTACAGACTGTAGTATTTTTTAGCGGAAGCAAACATATGTGACTCGAATCTGCCCTCTACGTTCTTGTAAAGTCCCTCTCCGACACGCTCGCTGTGTCCCATCTTTCCGAGGACTCTGCCGTCGGGGGAGGTGATACCCTCGATAGCAAACGCGGAATTGTTGGGATTAAAGCGAATATCGTTTGTGGGAAGTCCGTTTTCATCAACGTACTGAGTGGCGATCTGTCCGTTCTCCGCAAGTTGGGCTACAAGCTCATCGGAAGCAATAAATCTTCCTTCACCGTGGGAGATCGGCACCGTAAGCACATCACCGACCTCAAGTGCAGAGAACCACGGTGATTTGTCGGAAGCAAGTCTTGTGCGGACAAGCCTTGACTGGTGTCTGCCTATAGTATTGTAGGTAAGCGTCGGACAGCTCTCATCCGTATCAATGATCCGTCCGAAGGGCACAAGACCGAGCTTGATAAGTGCTTGGAATCCGTTGCATATGCCGCACATAAGACCGTCTCTCGTCTCAAGAAGCTTGCTAACCGCCTCCGTCACGTTTTTGTTGCGGAAAAATGCGGTTATGAATTTTCCCGAGCCGTCGGGCTCATCGCCGCCGGAGAAGCCTCCGGGAATGAAGATCATCTGTGCGCCTTCGACAGCCTTGGTGAAATACTCCGCAGATTCGGCAATGCCGGACGCGGTAAGATTCTTAATAACGATTATTTCGGTATCAATACCCGCGCGCTCCGCCGCCCTTGCGGTGTCGTATTCGCAGTTTGTACCGGGGAATACGGGAATTATCATCTTGGGTGATGCAAACTTATTTCCCGATACGCGGCGGCACTTTTCGTTATATGTGAAGGTGGGGATATTCGCCTCGGGCATGGGAATATTGCATGAGAATACGCTCTCAAGCTTACCCTCGTATATTCGAAGAAGCTCGGATATCTCCGCCGTGTCTCCACCGCAGGCAATGACCGGCTCCGAGACGGTCTCACCGACAGTCTGCACCGTAATTCCGTGCGCCTTGAGCGCCTCGATATCGCAATCACCCGAGAGCTCCGCCACGAACGATCCGGTGGGATGCGCAAATGCAATGCTCTTGTCGGCAAACTTAAAGCCGATGCCGTTACCGATGCACATCTTGAAGACCGCTTCGGCAACTCCGCCCGAGGTAGGCGTATACGCCGAAAGGACTTTACCGTCCGATATCATGGAACAGAGCGCATCTGCGGCACATCTGAAGCTGTCGCACTTGGGAAGTCCGTAGCTGTCATACTCGGGAGATATGAGTATCACTCTGTGGCCAGCCGCCTTAAATTCATTCGGCAATGCCTGAGATACCGTACCGGTAGTGACGGCAAAGGAAACAAGCGTCGGAGGAACATCAATATCCTCGAACGATCCGCTCATCGAATCCTTGCCTCCGATCGAGCCCATTCCGAGTCCCATCTGAGCCTTATATGCTCCGAGCAGGGCGGAGAAGGGCTTGCCCCATCTCTCGGGAGAGCGACCGAGCTTTTCGAAATACTCCTGAAACGTGAGATATGTATCGTCAAGGCTCGCACCTGTCGCGGCAAGCTTTGCAACAGATTCGATTACCGCAAGATAAGCACCGCGGTAAGGATTTTCCTCGGAAACATACGGATCAAAGCCCCACGACATAAAGGAAACGGTATCGGTGTCGCCGTGCTCTACGGGGATCTTGTGTACCATTGCCTGTATCGGTGTTAGCTGATTCTTTCCTCCGAACGGCATGAGCACCGTTCCGGCACCGATCGTGGAATCAAAGCGCTCCGAAAGTCCGCGGCGTGAACAAACCGACAGATCACCCACAAGCTTCTTCATGCTCTCGGTAAAGCCGAGGTCGCAGGTCTCCTTGCCGGCAGGCTCATAGCTTCCGATCTCTACGTCTATGTGCTTTTCCGCACCGTTGGAATTAAGGAATTCTCTTGAAATATCGCAAATGGCTCTGCCGTCAAGAGTCATGGTGAGCCGCGGCTCCTCCTTAACTCTCGCAACAAGCGTAGCCTCCAGATTCTCGGTCGCGGCAAGAGCGCAGAAGCGCGCAACGTCCTCGGGAGCAACAACGACTGCCATCCTCTCCTGCGACTCGCTTATCGCAAGCTCCGTGCCGTCAAGTCCCTCGTATTTCTTCGGTACTGCACCGAGATCAATGTCAAGTCCGTCGGCAAGCTCACCGATGGCAACGGATACGCCGCCCGCGCCGAAATCGTTACAGCGCTTGATCATTTTCGATGCCTCGGGATTACGGAAAAGCCTCTGTAGCTTGCGCTCCTCGGGAGCGTTACCCTTTTGCACCTCTGCACCGCAAGTCTCGAGACTCTCCACGGTGTGAGATTTCGATGATCCGGTAGCACCGCCACAGCCGTCACGTCCTGTACGTCCGCCGAGAAGTATCACCGCATCTCCCGCAACAGGGCGCTCTCTGCGTACATTCTCGGCAGGAGCGGCGGCAATAACGGCGCCTATCTCCATGCGCTTTGCCTCGTATCCGGAATGATACAGCTCATCAACGATACCCGTGGCAAGGCCTATCTGGTTTCCGTAGGAGGAATAGCCGGCGGCGGCAGTTGTTACGATCTTTCGCTGAGGAAGCTTACCGCTGCGCGTCTCCGAGACAGGTCTCAGCGGATCGGCTGCACCGGTCACTCTCATCGCGGCGTATACGTATGATCTTCCGGAGAGGGGATCGCGGATAGCACCGCCGATACAGGTCGCGGCACCGCCGAAGGGCTCGATCTCGGTCGGGTGATTGTGCGTCTCGTTCTTGAAAAGAAGCAGCCAATCCTCCTCACCGTTCTCGGTATTCACCTTGATCTTCACGGTACAGGCATTGATCTCCTCGGATTCGTCGATAAGCGGCATTTTTCCCGCCTTCTTGAGAGCCTTGGCAGCCACGGTAGCAAGATCCATAAGAGTCACCGAGCCCGTACGTCCGACCTCGGCTCTTGTTTTCTTGTAATCCTCATATGCCTCCGCAACTATCGGATCGGATATCTGCACACTGTCGATAGAAGTAAGGAACGTCGTGTGACGGCAGTGATCCGACCAATACGTGTCGATCATTCTTATCTCGGTGAGAGTCGGCGCGCGATTCTCCGATTTGAAATAATCCTGACAGAACTTGATATCGTCCTCGTCCATTGCAAGACCGTAGCTCTTGATAAAGTCGGCAAGTCCCGCACTGTCAAGTGAGAGAAAATCATCAAGCACGGGCACAGGCGCGGGAGCCTCGTAATTTGCCTTGAGAGTAGCGGGAAGCTCAAGAGATGCCAAACGGCTCTCAACGGGGTTTATTACATAGTGCTTTACCGCCTCGATCTCACTCTCGGTCAGATCCCCCTCAAGAACATATATCTTTGCGCTTCTTACAAGCGGTCTCTCTCCGGCGGAGATAATCTGAATACACTGTGCCGCGGAATCTGCGCGCTGATCAAACTGACCGGGGAGATATTCGGCGGCAAAAACATTGCCCGACAGCTCGGGATCGAAAGAAACATCGTCAAGCTGAGGCTCGGAGAATACTGTCTTAACGGCGTAATCGAACAGCTCTTTGTCGATGTTCTCAACATCATAGCGGTTGATGAGTCGGAGACCGGTCAGCGAGGTGATGCCCACAAACTCTCTGAGATCCTTCAGAAGTGCTGCGGCTTCATTGGCAAGTCCGGACTTTTTTTCAACATATACTCTATAGACCATTTGTATCTCCTTTATCTTTTGCAGGCGAGAGCCCGTTTTCCGATATCACTGCGGCAATACTTGTTGTCAAAGTGAACGTGCTCTGCAACGGAATAAGCCTTGCTTACGGCATTGGACAGGGTAGAAGCGGTCGCCGTAACACCGAGCACACGTCCGCCGGAGGTGCGGAGCACCCCTTCGGGATCAAGCTTTGCGCCCGCCACAAAGATATCCGAGGAGGCATCACACTCGGGCAAAGCTATTTCAAAGCCCGTATCGTATTTCTTGGGATAGCCGTCGGATGCAAGAACTACACAGCAGGCATATCCGTCCGAGAACTCGACCTTCACCTCGGACAGTCTTCCGTCCGCCACAGCCTCCATTATCTCAAAGAGATCGGACCTGAGAAGCGGGAGCACGACCTGCGTTTCGGGATCTCCGAAGCGGCAATTGTACTCAATGACCTTCGGACCCGCAGGGGTGAGCATCAAGCCGAAATACAGGCAGCCTCTGAATTCGCGGCCCTCGCTTTTCATGGCATTGACGGTGGGAAGGAATATCTCCCTCATACACACCTCGGCTATGTCAGCCGTATAGTACGGGTTGGGAGCCACCGTTCCCATACCTCCGGTATTCAGCCCCTCGTCGCCGTCAAGAGCGCGCTTGTGATCCATAGAGGATACCATGGGCACAAGTGACGTGCCGTCGGTAAATGCAAGCACGGAAACCTCGGGGCCCGTAAGGAACTCCTCGATCACAACAGAGCTTCCGCTTGCACCGAATATCTTCTCCTCCATTATTTCATGAATGGCGCTTGCCGCTTCCTCTCTCGTCTCCGCAATGATCACTCCCTTGCCGAGAGCAAGACCGTTTGCCTTTACGACGATCGGAATATTGCAGGTCTTTATGTACTCAAGAGCATCCTCGGCTCGCTCAAACACCTCATACTCGGCTGTCGGAATGTTGTATTTCCTCATAAGGTTTTTGGCAAAGACCTTACTGCCTTCTATTTCGGCGGCGCAGGCATGGGGACCGAAGCACTTAACTCCGAGCGCCTCCAGTCTGTCCACTGCACCGAGCACAAGCGGATCGTCGGGTGCGACCACCGCAAAATCAATTCCGTTTTCCTCCGCAAAGCGGCATATACCGTCAATATCCTTGGCACCTATATCAACACATTCCGCATCAGCGGCGATACCTCCGTTACCCGGAAGTGCATAAAGTCTGTCTATCTTATCGGACTCACGGAGCTTTTTTATAATGGCGTGCTCACGTCCGCCGCCTCCGACTACCATTACCTTCATTTGAATTTCCTGCTTTCATATGGATTTATGTTTGCACATTCGCAGATATTAAAACCGTTCGTTAATTAGTGGTGGAAAAGCCTCATTCCGGTAAATGCCATTGCAATACCGAATTTGTTGCACTCCGCAATGACATTGTCGTCACGCACGGAGCCGCCGGGCTCTGCAATATACGAAACACCGCTCTTGGCAGCGCGCACGATATTGTCACCGAAGGGGAAGAAGGCATCGCTTCCGACGGACACACCGGTGATTTTCGAGAGATATTCCTTCTTTTCCTCCGCAGTAAGGGGCTCGGGCTTTACGGAGAAGAATTTCTGCCACTCGCCGTCGCGGAGCACATCGTCGGAATCCTCGGAAATGTACACATCAATTGTGTTATCTCTGTCGGGACGTCCCACAGTATCAAGGAAGGGAAGGGCGAGCACCTTCGGATGCTGTCTGAGCTGCCATATATCAGCCTTGTTTCCGGCAAGTCTTGTGCAGTGGATCCTTGACTGCTGTCCCGCACCCACGCCGATAGCCTGACCGTCATACGCAAAGCAAACGGAATTCGACTGCGTGTATTTCAAAGTGATGAGAGAAATTATAAGGTCGATCTTCGCATCCTCGGGAATGTTTTTGTTCTCGGTGACGATGTTTTCAAGAAGCGCCTTGTCGATCTTAAAATTATTGCGCGACTGCTCAAAGGTAATGCCGAACACCTGCTTGCGCTCCGCTACCTCGGGAACGTAGCTCGGATCTATACGCACGATGTTGTAATTGCCCTTGCGCTTTGATTTGAGGATCTCAAGAGCCTCGGGGGTATAATCGGGCGCAATGATACCGTCGGAGACCTCGCGCTTGATTATTCTCGCCGTTGTTTCATCGCACACATCGCTCAGCGCGATCCAGTCTCCGAAGGAGGACATACGGTCGGTACCTCTTGCGCGGGCATAGGCGCAGGCAAGTGGGGAATCGTCAAGTCCCTCGATATCGTCAACGAAGCAAGCCTTTTTCAGGGACTCCGAAAGAGGCTTACCGACTGCGGCAGAGGTGGGGCTGACGTGCTTAAACGAGGTAGCACAGGGCATACCCGTTGCTTCCTTCAGCTCCTTCACAAGCTGCCAGCTGTTAAAGGCATCCAAAAAATTGATATATCCGGGGCGTCCGCAGAGTATCTCAAGCGGGAGCTCCTTGCCGTCCTCCATAAATATGCGCGACGGCTTTTGATTGGGGTTACAACCGTATTTAAGTTCAAGCTCAGTCATGATCATAGCCTTTCTTTTATCATTTATCGGAAATTTTCTCTGATTCGCCGCATTTTTGCGCCTTGATCATACGGCAAACAAGCTGTGTTGCCCTCGGAAGAATGATCCATTCCGCATTCTGCATTACGTGGGCTTGGAGCGATTCGGGAGTCTCACCCTTGCGAACCGCTACGGATTTTTGAAGGATTATCTGACCTCCGTCGGTGATCTCATTTACAAAATGCACAGTAGCACCGGATACCTTGACACCGTACGCGATAGCCGCCTCATGTACCTTGATACCGTAGAAGCCGTCACCGCAGAACGAGGGAATGAGCGACGGATGTACGTTTATGATCCTGTTCGGATATTTGGCGACGAAATCGGGGGACAGCACGCGCAAAAATCCCGCAAGCACAATAAGCTCGATCCCGTATTCAAGGAGCGTTTCGTAAAGCTTCGCTTCGAATGCCTCCTTTGTCGAGCCCGCCGACGGGATGCACATTGCCTCGATTCCCGCCTCCGATGCTCTGGAAAGAGCTCTGACACCCGCCTTGTTCGATATAACAAGAGCGATCTGTCCGTCCTTTATTACGCCGTTCTTTTCCGCATCAATCAATGCCTGAAGATTAGTTCCGCCGCCGGATACCAAAACAGCAATGCGAATCTTCTCCTTCAGCACATGATCACCCCCTCGTCGGAATCGACGATCTCTCCGAGAATGTACGGCTTTTCATTATTGAGGCGAAGGATCTCAAGTGCCTTGTCGGCATCTGCGGCAGAGACGACGACGCTCATGCCGACACCCATATTAAAGGTGTTGAACATATCCCTCTCGTCAATATTGCCTGCTCTCTTTATAATGTCAAACAAAACGGGAACATCAACGGCACTTCTTTCGATCCTTGCGGACTTTCCGGCAGGAAGGCTTCTCGGAATATTCTCATAAAAGCCTCCGCCCGTGATATGGGAAACCGCCTTGACCTTCACACTCTCAAAGAGTGCAAGCATCGGCTTTACGTAGATCTTTGTCGGAGTGAGAAGCGCCTCTCCGATACCGCATCCGAGCTCGGGCACTACTGCGGCAAGATCGGCATTCTCCACATCAAGCACCTTTCTGACAAGAGAAAAGCCGTTGGAGTGAACACCGCTGGAGGGAAGTGCAATAATAACATCACCCGCCGTTACAGCGGAGTTGTCAATAATCTTCTCGCGGTCAACTATTCCGACGGAAAAGCCGGCAAGATCATAATCCTCATCGGGCATAAGTCCGGGATGCTCGGCGGTCTCTCCGCCTATCAGCGCCGCACCGGACTGCACACAGCCCTCTGCAACGCCGCTTACTATTTGCGCTATCTTTTCGGGATAGTTTTTGCCGCAGGCTATGTAATCAAGGAAGAACAGGGGCTTTGCACCGACGCATATTATGTCATTTACGCACATTGCGACGGCATCTATGCCTATGGTGTCGTGCCGATCAAGAAGTATGGCAAGCTTCACCTTGGTTCCGCAGCCGTCTGTGCCGCTGACAAGAACAGGCTCCTTCATTCCGGCAAGAGAGGGCACGAAAAGTCCGCCGAATCCGCCGATGTCCTCACATACACCTTCGGTCTTAGTCCTTTTGATGTGCTTCTTCATGAGCTCAACTGCCTTATATCCCGCCGTAATATCAACGCCGGCGGCGGCGTAGCTGTCACTTCTGGATTTCTCGATCATTTTTCAGTATCCTTTCCTGTCGTATCAGAATTATGAGCGGGACAAAGGTGTTCCTTACCCGTCCAGCAATATGTGCAAAGCTTCTCTCTCGGGAGGCCGATAGCCTCTATTATGCCGTCAAGCGACTGAAATTCAAGAGATGCAAAGTGGAACTTCTTGCAAAGAGCCGCTCTTAGGTTTTTGCCGCGCTCCGTCGAAGCATCACTGTACTCATCAATGTAATCAAATCCCGCTTCGCCCTCAAGCTCAAGAATGACCTTTCTCGCAATAAGCTCCATCTCGCTTTTTGAGCGAGAGAAGTTCAGATACTTGCAGCCGTACATGATGGGCGGGCAGGCGCTCCTCATGTGTACCTCTTTCGCGCCGTTTTCATACAGGAAATCGACAGTCTCCTTGAGCTGTGTGCCTCTGACTATCGAATCGTCCACAAACAGCAGCTTCTTGTCCTTTATAAGCTCCTTTATCGGTATCTGCTTCATCTTGGCGACTCTTTCTCTGTCTACCTGCTTTGCCGGAGTGAAGCTTCTCGACCATGTCGGAGTATATTTGATAAAGGGGCGCGCAAACGGAATACCGCTTTTGTTGGCATATCCTATCGCGTGCGGAGTTCCGGAATCCGGAAAGCTTCCGACGTAATCAATGTCAAGCGTATCCCCGCATTTTTCTCTGTCGGTCATTGCCATGATACCGCCGTCACGGTATCTCATAGCCTCTACGTTAACTCCCTCGTAATTTGAGGAGGAATATCCGTAATACGACCAGAGGAACGAGCAGATGCACATCTCCTCGCCCGCCTCGGCAAGCACGGTGCAGGAATCCGAGGTGATCTCCACTATCTCGCCGGGACCGAGCTCCCTCTCCGTCTCATAGCCGAGCTTTTGATATGCAAAGGATTCAAATGACACGCAGTATCCGCCGTCATTTTTGCCGACAAGCACGGGAATACGCCCGAGCTTGTCGCGTGCGGCTATAATAGAGCCGGAATCTCGGAGCAGAAGTATCGTAACAGAGCCCTCGGTGACCTCTTGCGCAAATTTTATTCCCTCAACGAAGCTGTCCTTTTGCCCTATAAGCGCGGCAATAAGCTCGGTTGAGTTGATATGTCCTCCCGTCATCGTGGTAAAATGTCCGCTGACAGTGGTCAAATACTGCTCGATCAGCTCATTTGCGTTATTTATCAGTCCGACTATACATATGGCATATGTTCCGAGTCTCGAACGCACGAGAAGCGGCTGAGGCTCGCTGTCGCTTATACAGCCTATCGCGGAGTTTCCGGACATCTCCTCGAATATATGCTCAAACTTCGTTCTGAACGGGGAATTGCGAATATCGTGTATCTCCCTTTGCAGACCGATCTCTTTATTGAACGCAGCCATGCCGCCGCGCCGTGTTCCCAAGTGAGAGTGATAATCCGTGCCGAAGAAAACGTCCTCGATCGCATCGTGATTACACGCCGCTCCAAAAAAGCCTCCCATTGAATTAAACCATGCCTTTTCTAAGATTTTTTCGGAGAATATTCCTCAGCAGAAGCGCTCGGAAATCTCTCTGTCCTTTGAGAGCACCTTGTCTCTCGCCGCCTCTCTCGCCGCATCAAGCTTCTCGGCAAGAGCGGGATCCTCGACCGCTATGATCTGAGCCGCCAGAAGCGCCGCATTCTCCGCACCGTCTATGGCAACAGTCGCGACGGGAATTCCGGAGGGCATCTGCACGGTGGAGAGAAGCGCATCAAGTCCGTCTAGAGTCGATGACTTTATCGGAATACCGATCACGGGCAGAGTAGTACCCGCCGCAAGTGCACCGGCAAGATGTGCCGCCTTTCCCGCCGCGGCTATTATCACACCGAATCCGTTTTCTCTTGCCGAAACAACAAAAGAACGGGATTCTGCCGGAGTACGATGTGCCGAATATACATGTACCTCGAACGGTATCCCGAGATTCTTTAAGGTGTTTATTGCTTTTTCCACTACGGGAAGATCGCTGTCGCTTCCCATGATAACCGCTACTTTTTTCATAAGTTACCTCCGCATTATTGAAATTAAAAAAGGGCAGTTCTCCCCATAAGGTAGAACTTGCCCAGACGGTCGGCTTATAAGCTTTTTGCTTCACTGTGGTCGATTCCACCCAACTCCGTCGGTCACAAAAAGCTCTACGATTAAATTATATCGTAAGTCGGATTCAAAGTCAATGGGGAAGCGACAATTTCGCCGTCTGTAAAACGCCGAAATTTCATCACAAAGTCAGTTGAAATTAGTTGCTTTTATCATTCGGGTTTTGCATCCGTCATTTTATTATGCCGAGAGATGCTCACTTGCACAGATTCACCGCCTCGTGACGGTTATCTATCACGATGTGAGCGGCGCCCTTTTCAAACTCGCCGTCAAGCGTCCACGGGACGATCTTTTCCATCTCGAATTCGATGTGTGAGGTCTTGAGAAACGTAAATACCTCCGAGGAATAATCCGAGGCTATGATGCCGTTGACGATCTTGTTCAGGTCTATAACATTTTTGGGGAATTTTATCATAACGACCTCAAATAAGCCGTCCCTCATATCCACTATATCCGAATCAAGCTTAACGACACCGCCCACCGACGTGGAATTGCTGACAGCTCCGAATATGTATTCCTCATTCTCGACAAGGTCTTCGGTCTTTAGCGTCATGCGGTATTTCGTGAGGCTTCCGAGATCCTTTATGCCCTCAAGAAGATATGCGAAATGACCGAGATTGTTTTTTACATTTTGCGGGGTCGTGTACGAGGTGGCGGTAAATGCGCCGAAGGAGGCGATATAGGAGAAATATCTGTCGTTGAACTGCCCTATATCTATCGGCACCGGTCTGCTTTCAATAATATTCCGAACAGCCTTCTTTATATCAAGCGGTATACCCATGCTTGACGCGAAATCGTTTGTGCTTCCCGCAGGGACGTATCCGAGAGGGACGGGGGAGCCGGTGCTCATAAGCCCGTTTATCACCTCATTCAGAGTACCGTCACCTCCGCAGCAAACTATAAGCTCGTATCCGTCAGAGGCTGAGGAGGCGGCAAGCTCGGATGCGTGTCCGCGATACTGCGTGGTCTGCACGGTAACTCGCCATCCGTCGGCACAGAGTGCATCAACGATGTTGTACAGTCCGTTTCTGGATTTCATTTTTCCCGCATGGGAATTGAGAATAACGAGAACTTTTTTCATACTGTGATCCTTTCGCGCAGGAGCGGTCGCTTTCAAATATTTAATGAGCATATTGTAACACATACCGAACGAAAAATCCACAGGAATTTTATTAATTTTTACAGATTTTACCTGTATGTCGATTTTTTTGTAATTTGTCTTGACAAAGCCCTCGATATGTGATAACATTGATATAACTGATAGAGGCGCATCAGGTAATGAGTAGCTGTCGTATGATAAGATCGCACAGATCGATGATGACCGTGAAAGGTGCCGTTGCCGAAGCTTTTTCTCCCGTGCAGAGGATCTGCTGGTTTTGCGGAATAACATCCGTCGAACTGTCGCTGTTAAGGCGGAGTGCTATCGATTATACATATTGTATATTCGTATGTCGGCTCCCTGCCGGCTTTATTTTTTTCTATCGGTAATACATTAAGGAGTGCCTATAGGCGAATACTAAAATGAAAAAGAGAGTTTTTTCGGGTGCTGCAACAGCATTGATCACACCGTTTGACGAGTCCGGAATCAATTACGAGCAGTTTGCGCGTATTATCAACTGGCAGATCGAGAGCGGTATCAATGCACTTGTTATTGCAGGTACAACAGGTGAAGCGTCCACGCTTACCGACGACGAGCACAGAGATGCCATCGCATTTGCCGTAAAGACCGCAGCAGGCAGAGTTCCGATCATCGCGGGAACGGGAAGTAACGATCTTTCCTATGCTCACGATCTTGTGAGATGCGCCTGTCAGGCAGGTGCGGATGCCGTTCTTGCCGTAACGCCGTATTACAACAAGGCGACCCAAAAGGGGCTTATACAAATGTATACCTCAATTGCCGATGTCAGTACCGTTCCGGTAATTCTTTACAACGTACCGTCCCGCACGGGCGTTAATATTGAGCCGTCCACCTACGAAGTGCTTGCCGACCACGAAAACATCGTTGCCATCAAGGAAGCAAACGGCAACATATCAAAGATAGTCGAAACAATGGCGAAGGTTCACGGCAAGCTTGATCTTTATTCCGGAAACGACGATCAGATTGTTCCGCTCATGTCGCTCGGCGGCATCGGCGTTATCTCGGTTCTCTCGAATATTTTGCCCGCGCAGACCGTTGAGCTTTGCAACAAGTTCCTCTCCGGAGATGTTGCAGGTGCCGCTTTGATGCAGTATCACTTCCATGAGCTTATCGACGCTCTTTTCTGCGAGGTCAATCCGATCCCCGTTAAGGCCGCCATGGCTAAAATGGGCTTCTGTGAGAACACTTTGAGACTCCCTCTCACTCCCATGGAGGAGCAGCACGCAGAGCGGCTCTATGATCTCATGAGAGCCGAGGGAATCATTTCCTGAGGTAGCGAGAATGAAGATCATTGTAAACGGTGCCGCCGGCAGAATGGGCACGGAGGTGCTGAAGATAGTCGATAAAGGCAGCAGAGGCGCAGACCTTGCCTATGCCGCAGACAGGGAGGGAACAGGCTATATGCCCATTTCCTCATTCGCGGGAGATGCAGACGTTATAATTGATTTTTCCCATCACACCGCCACAGCCGAGGTGTGCGAATACGCATCCGAGCGCAATATTCCGCTCGTTCTTTGTACCACCGGTCAAACGGAGGAGGAGCTTGCGCTGATCGATGCCACAGCGAAAAGAATACCGCTTTTCCGCTCCGGAAATATGTCTCTCGGAATAGCTCTCCTTATTGAGCTTGCCAAAAAGACAGCCGCCACTATGCCCGATGCCGATATTGAGATAGTCGAAAGCCACCACAACCGCAAGGAAGATGCTCCGAGCGGTACCGCCCTCATGATCGCGGAGGCGATACGTGAGGTGCGCGGCAAGGCTCCCTTCAAATTCGGAAGATCGGGACACGGCAAAAGGGAGCACGGTGAAATAGGTATCCACGCGATCAGAGCGGGGAACATAGTGGGAATACATGAGGTAATGGTCTGTACCGACACTCAGAGCATTACCCTGAGGCATGAGGCGTATGATCGCGCACTCTTTGCCGAGGGTGCGGTAGCAGCCGCCGAATTTCTGTGTACGGTTCAAGATGCCGGTATCTATGATATGTATGATATGCTGAGACAGACCTGATCTCCGGAGGTTTATATTATGATCACTCTAAAAAAGGAGCACACGATGCTTCATTCAAATCTCGGAACAAATGAGCTCGGGCACCTCACCTTTGCCGGAGCAGACACGGTAAAGCTTGCCAAGGAATACGGCACTCCTCTTATTGCGCTTGACGAGGCTCGCATAAGAGAGAATATGCGTATGTATACCGTCGCCATGAATGATAATTTCGGCAGCACCTCACATCCGCTCCTTGCAAGCAAGGCATTTTGCTGCAAGGAGATCTACAGGATCGCCGCCTCCGAGGGAATGTATACCGATATCGTGTCCTCCGGCGAGCTCTACACGGCAAAAGCCGCCGGTTTCCCGATGGAGAGGGCATATTTTCACGGCAACAACAAGACCGATGCTGATATAGAGCTTGCAATAGACTCCGGTATCGGATACTTTATTGTGGACAACATAGAGGAGCTTTGCGCCGTAAATACGTACGCGGAGAAAAAGGGTATCAGGCAAAAAATACTCCTGCGCCTTTCCCCCGGAATTGATCCGCACACCCATGCAAAGATCAGCACGGGCAAGGTCGATTCAAAATTCGGCACTGCAATCGAAACGGGACAGGCCGAGGAGCTTATCGCCTACGCCTTGACTCTCGGAAATATCGCTATTGAGGGCTATCACTGCCATATCGGCTCACAGATCTTCGAGATCGAGCCGTTCTGCGATGCCGCCGATATAATGCTCTCATTCACTGCGCATATCCGCGACACCTTGGGCTTTACCGCCTCTGTACTGAATCTCGGCGGAGGCTTCGGCGTTCGCTACGTAGACTCTCACCCCGAGATAAATATCCCGAGCTGCATTGCGGAAATAGCCGCTCATATCAAAAAAGCCTGCTCATCTCTCTCTGTTCCCATGCCCTCAGTCCTCATGGAGCCCGGCAGGAGCATAGTGGCCGATGCGGGAATCACGCTCTATTCAGTCGGAAGCGTTAAAAACATCACCGGCTACAAGAGCTACGTTTCGGTTGACGGCGGCATGACCGACAATCCGAGATATGCCCTGTATCAATCGGAATACACGGCGCTTATCGCAAATAAGGCGTGTGAGCCTGCCGATTTTCGCTGTACTATCGCCGGTCGCTGCTGTGAAAGCGGAGATCTTTTGCAGGAGGACACCCTTCTTCAAAAGCCCGAGCGTGGCGATATACTTGCAATCCTCGTAACGGGTGCATACAGCTATTCCATGTCATCAAATTACAACCGTGTTCCGAGACCGGCTGTAGTTATGGTAAACGGAAACGATACACGCATTGTGATAAGGCGCGAATCATTTGAGCATATGCTTGCGCTTGATGTATGATGACGGAGACCTTCCGAAAGCTCCGACTCGGCGTGGAGTCCGAGCTGAGATTTGTCCTCATCTCCGATGTTCATGCGGATCGTCGCGCGGACGAAATACTCCGCCAAACGGAGCAGCTGCGGCCGGATGCCGTCCTTATCGCCGGTGATCTGTGCCACTCCTACAGAGATATTCCGTTTGCGGATGCATTTCTGCGGCACGCCGCCGAGCTTGCTCCCGTGTTTTATTCTTACGGTAATCATGAGCAAAAGATCTCGGTATCGGAATTCGACGGTATCGAAGGTCTCAGTGTCCTAAACAGTTCATACGCAAAATTCCGAGATATCACGATAGGCGGTATCCGTTCGGGGTACACGGGTGAGGCTCCTGCGGGAGTCCGCGCGGAGCAGATCCCCGATATCGCCTTTCTTGACAGCTTTGAGCGCATCGACGGGATAAAAATACTGCTCTGTCATCATCCGGAATACTATCCTCGGTATATAAAAGGCAGAGATATAGACCTGACCGTCGCAGGTCACGCACACGGCGGACAGTGGCGATTCTTCGGGAGAGGGATATACGCACCGGGGCAGGGGCTCTTTCCGAAATACACCTCGGGTCTGATCGACGGACGTCTGCTCGTAAGCCGCGGACTGTCGAATCACTCTCTCATTCCTCGGATATTTAATCCACCGGAGATAGTTGTTCTTGATATATGTTGACCGAAAGCGGCACGTAAGGCAAAAGCCTTTACGTGCCGTTTTGCGTATTTCAAAGACAATATCATCTATATGGCTTATTGTACCTATACAGCAAATGAATGAAAAGGGAGAGCCCGCAAAGCATGATGAAAACTCCGAGCCACCCCTCTGCCGATTCGCCGATGACCGTCAGCGCAAGCGCAAGCACGACCTCGGCTGTAATTGCCGTATACACTATCGCCCTTATAAATCTTTCCATATCTATCCCTTTATCCCGCCGACATTTATGCCGCTCAACAGCCTTTTTTGCACCGCAATATACAGAATCAGCACAGGCAGCATAACGATCACCAATCCCGCATAGAGCTGTCCGTATTCCGCCGAAGCATTTTGCGCCTTCATAAGATTCATAAGTCCCACCGGCAAGGTCTTTTTGCCGTCCTCTGTCATGAGCGTGAGCGCTATTATATATTCATTCCAGAATGAAAGAAAATTAAACAAGATGACCGTTATGATGCTCGGTCTGACCATTGGGGCAATTATCTGCACCATTGCCCTGAAATGACCGCAGCCGTCCACGTATGCAGCCTCCTCGTATTCACGCGGGACTGTCTTCATATAGCTCGAGAGCAGATATACGGTGAAGGGGAGTGCCGTTGCGGCGTACACAAGCGCAAGAATAAACCTGTTATTAAGAAAAATCTGCCTCCCGAAAAGCTCATCGGCATCAATAAGCATCAAAAATATCGGAACAACTATATAGCTCACGTTTATAAAAAGTCCGCCCGTAATATATGCGTTAAGGAGCCTCCGCCCCTTAAATTCATACCTTGACAGAACATACGCGGCAGGCAAAGCCATGAGAAGCAGTAATCCGAGCGCAAGAGCAGTCACTGCCGCGGAATTAAGAAAGTACGCGCCCATATTCGCCTTTTCCCAAGCATCTGCGAAATTCCTCAGATATAGCCCTTTCGGAATGGCCCACGGCGAAGAATAGAATTCGCTGTTCTGCTTCACCGATGCCGTAAACACCCATGAGACGGGAATTATTACGCTGAGTGCAATAAGAAACAGCACGAGGTAAACAAATACCCTCATGAGACGCCCGC
Source organism: uncultured Lachnospiraceae bacterium (assembly GCA_964631595.1). GTDB lineage: Bacteria > Bacillota > Clostridia > Oscillospirales > CAG-272 > UMGS1312. The sequence goes on from CAZVXL010000001.1 coordinate 39,065, forward strand.
CGTCATTTCTCTCCGTTTTAACCACCCCCTATACGGTGATCACATCGCGCCTTGTTACCCGTGATACCGCAAATGACAAAAGGAACGAGAACAGGAATACGACAACGCCTATCGCCATACCGTACCCGTAGCTTGAATTTGTATATGCCTGATCATACATATAGCTGAGGAACACATGGGTAGCCCCATCGGGGCCTCCGCCGGTCATTGCACGCACTATCAGGAAGCTGATGTTTATATTGCTGATTATAAAGAAGGTCAGCGTGGTTCTGATATTCTGCCAGATCAGCGGCACCGTCACGTCAAAGAACTGCCGTATTCCGCCCGCACCTTCAAGAGCTGCCGCCTCATAAAGGCTCTCAGGTATTGAGGACATTCCCGCCATATACATCACCATATAGTACCCGACCGCCTGCCACACCATCGCAATACCGATACTGTATATCGCAAGTCTTCTGTCTCCGAGCCACAGCACGGGCGATGACGTGAACAGGGAAGTGAGAGCTGATAGGAGCCCTCTCGACGGATCGAAGACAGCGGAAAACACCGCAGATATGACGACTGTTGAGAGAATGTTCGGAATATAGAATATTACGCGGAAAAAGCCTTTTCCCTTTATATCCGAACGCACGAGCACAGCCGCAAGGGTGAGTGCCGATACAATGCTCACCGCCGTTACAAGCACGATCAAAAGCAGAGAATTTTGCACAGAGCGCACAAAGCGCTCATCATTGATCAAAAGGCGAAAATTTCTCAGCCCGACAAAGGTCTTTGTATCGGAATATCCGCCCCATTTGAAAAGCGACATTCCGAACACGTTTACGGCAGGGTATACGATAAATAGGGAAAAAAGCGCAAGGGTGGGTGCAAGACACAGGCACACAAATCCGTTTTTTATAAATCCAGATCTGTTCTTCATCCTTACTTTAATGCTTTTCTCAGCTTATCAGAGGTATCTGACACCTTTTTTCGCCACTCATCTACAGTCTTATCTCCCGTCACCACGCTGTTTACGGTATCGAACATGGCAACGGAGATGCTCACGCCCTCCACGGGCTCTGTTGCCGCAAATTGACCGAGCACGGGCTTTGCGCCGTCATCGTATATGCCGTAATAAAGCTTTTTATCCTCCGAGAGCATCTCGGACGCTCCCTTGACGGGCATTACGGCTCCGACCTTTGCAAATTCCTTAACAGCGGTATCCGAATAAAGGAAAGCGATAAATTCCTTCGCAAGGTCGATATGATCCGCCTCCTTCGGTATCCAAACCTGTTCAAAATAGTTGTAGGAATACCTGTCTCCGGACTCATCTGCCGGAAGCGGCATGAAGCCCCATTCAAAGCCCTCTACGCGGACGGCATCCTTCATCTCGCCCTCTACCCATGTGCCGTTCGGCATGAACAGCACCTTATTGTCAAGGATAAGCTGTTGATTCTTCAAGTAGTTCTCGTTGTTTGCGTTTGCCACTGTTGTGGGCTCGGTATACGACAACAGCTTTGCCGCCGTATCAAATGCGGACTTTGCCTCATCCGTGTTCCAAATATCCTTCTCATATCTCATACACTTATTATAAAATTCAATGCCTCCGGCTTGAGCCAGAAGTGCGTACATGAGCGAATCCATATATCCGGCGGTGGGGTAGGTAAACAGATATATGCCCTCTGCCTTCGCCGTATCACCGAGCTCCCACATTCGATCCCACGTGGCCGGAAGCTCCCACCCTTTTTCCTTAAAGAGTCCCGCATTGTAGAACAGTCCGCACGGGCTGTAGAATACGGGCGCAAGATAAATTTTTCCGTCCGAATAAGGATTTGTCGCCGCCGTTTCCGTGAAATTGTCAAGAAGCTTATCCCCGACCTTCGTATCCTCTCCCGGGATCTTCATCTCCTTGAATCCGTCAAGCTCGGCTATCGCCTCCTCCTTTATCATCGTCTCGGTGAGTCCCGCGGTTCTGCCCGTTGCAACGCAGACAACATCGGGATGATCCTTCGCCTTCATATTAGCGCCTATTATATCCTCAATGTTCTTGTCGATCGTAAGCTCCACATCTACATTCTTGTTCACCTTCTCAAATGCTTCGCAGACCGCCTTCCATCCCTTTGTGCCGTAAGCAGACTCAAGCGCGGCAACCTTCAGCACCTTTTTATCCTTATCACCGTTCTGATCTCCGTTTACCTCACCGGTACCGCATCCGACAAAGCAGATACATATGATCCCGCATAAAAGCAATGCAATGATTCTTTTTCCCATGTTTTACCTCTCTTATACTCGGTATTTTGAAAATCCGATGGAGTCTATCACAGCTGTGAGAGCTCTTGCTGACCGTACCAAGCGCTCGCTTTCTTCACCGCTCAGCGGAATATCGAGAACATGGCTTATACCGCATTCTCCGACGACCGCTGGCACACTTATGCACAGATCCTCCAGCCCGTAGTGTCCGTTGACAAGCGTTGACACAGGCAATATGCTGTTCTGATTCTTGACAATAGAGGTCACTATTCTGAGTGTGGCCTGCGCTATCGCATAGTAAGTGGCGCCCTTTCCCTTAATGATCTCGTATGCACTGTTTTTCACATGATCGTATATGCCGTAAAGATCCTCATAAGAGCCGCAGGACTTGCAGATCGGAAAATAATCCGACAGATCGAGCCCCGAGACATTGGCACTGCTCCAGACCGCAAGCTCGGAATCCCCATGCTCCCCGATAATAAAGGTGTGCACGTTACGGCTGTCCACACCAAGTTTCTCACCGACAAGAAATTTAAGCCTCGCCGTGTCAAGCACCGTTCCCGAGCCTATCACTCGCGTGGGTGGGAAGCCCGAAACTCTCAGCGCGACGTATGTCAAAATATCGACCGGATTTGAGACCATGAGAAGAATACAATCTCTGTTGACCTCGGCAACGCTTTCGACTATCGACTTTGTTATCTCCGTATTCCTGTGTACAAGGTCGATCCGCGTTTCTCCCTTCCTCTGATTGGCACCCGCCGCCACGATCACTATCGCGGCATCGCTCAGATCACTGTAGTCTCCGGCATAGATCTGCATCGGTGACAAAAAGGGAAGACAGTGATTCAGATCCATCTCCTCGCCCCTTGCCTTGTCTCTGCATATATCTATCAGTACCACCTCGGACATAAGCCCACTGCACATGAGCGTATATGCGATAGTTGCCCCGACATATCCGCAGCCGATTATGCCTATCTTTTGTTTGTTCATCTGATTTTCCTTTCTGACAGGTTTTCTATAGTATTGGAAAAATCAGTATGATTTATTCACCGATAGGGCAGCAAAAAGCCCGATCGACTTAAAATCTGTCGATCGGGCTTCTATTATTTGATTTCCACGGAAATCTTCTTTTCCGTGATCCTTGCGGCGGCCTTGGCAACCGTGCGGATAGCTCTGGCGATATTGCCGTGCTTTCCTATCACCATTCCCATGTCACCCTCAGAGACTCTCAAAGTATACACCGTCTCGTCTCCGGATTCATTAACATCTACGCTGACTTCATCCGGATGCTCTACGATTGCTCGTACCATATCTTCAAGAAGTCGGTTTATCTCAACCATGAGCGCCCTCCGAATTACTTGGAAGCGTTAGTGATAAGCTTCTTTACGGTATCTGTGGGCTGTGCGCCGTTCTTGATCCACTTGTCGATTTTCTCCATGTCAAGCTTGATCTCGGAAGGCTCGGTCATGGGATTGTAGGTGCCGACCTCCTCAATGAAGCGACCGTCACGGGGAGAACGAGAATCTGCTACGACTACGCGGTAAAAAGGAGCCTTCTTTGCACCCATTCTTCTGAGTCTGATTTTTACTGCCATTTGTGTTTCCTCCAAAATTTATGTTTGTTTTTTATAAAAATCCGTTAGAAATTAAACGGTATTTTCATCCTCTTTTTCTTTTTGCCCATCATTCCGCCGGTGAGCTGCTTCATCATTTTATTGATCTGCTCAAATTGGCGAAGGAGCCTGTTGACCTCCTCCACGGAGGTACCGCTTCCGGCTGAAATACGCTTTTTTCGAGAAGCATTGATGATATCGGGATGCTCCCGTTCCTTTTCGGTCATGGAAAGTATTATCGCTTCCACTCTGCCGAGAGCGCTCTCGTCTATTTTTGCATTCTTCAAGGCGTCCTGCTTCATTCCCGGAATCATTCCGACAAGCTGCTCCATGGAGCCCATCTTTTTCATCTGCCTCATCTGATCGAGGTAATCTGTCAGCGTAAACGATGCCTCACGCGCTTTACGCTCAAGCTCCTCCGCCTTCTTTTCATCAAAGGTCTGCTGAGCCTTTTCGATCAGTGTCAGCATATCGCCCATTCCGAGTATCCTTGATGCCATACGGTCTGGGTGGAACGGCTCTATCATATCAAGCTTTTCGCCGGTACCCACAAACTTAATGGGCTTTCCGGTAATATATTTGACCGACAGAGCGGCACCGCCTCTCGTATCGCCGTCAAGCTTTGTAAGGATTACTCCCGTGATGTCAAGCAGAGAATTAAAGGACTCTGCCGCCTTGACCGCATCCTGTCCCGTCATTGCATCGACAACAAAAAGGATCTCCGTCGGGTTTACGGCATCGCGAATGCGGTGAAGCTCCGCCATAAGCTCCTCATCGACGTGGAGTCTGCCCGCCGTATCTATAAACACCATATCATGCCCGTGCTTTTCGGCGTGCTTTAAGGCGTTTACGGATATCTCAACCGGGTCGGTCTGTCCCATCTCAAACACCGGAACACCGACCTGCTCACCCACCACCTGAAGCTGCTTGATCGCGGCAGGTCTGTATATATCGCAGGCAACAAGAAGGGGACGCTTCCCCTGCTTTTTGTACATGGCGGCAAGCTTTGCGGTATGCGTCGTTTTACCCGCTCCCTGAAGTCCCACCATCATGATGACCGTAGGCGGCTTTGAGGAAATCTCAAGCTTCGCCTGCGATGTACCCATGAGGGCGACAAGCTCCTCGTTTACGATCTTTATGATCTGCTGTGCGGGCACAAGACTTTCAAGCACATCCGAGCCCACAGCGCGCTCGGTCACTCTGTTTACAAATTCCTTGACCACCTTAAAGCTCACATCGGCTTCAAGGAGAGCAAGCTTTACCTCTCGCATACCCTCACGGACATCTTTTTCCGTGAGCTTTCCCTTGTTCTTAAACTTTCCGAACGCGCCGGAAAGCTTTTCGGTGAGACTTTGAAACATACATTCACCCGTAATCCTTATGTTATATCACAAGCTCTAAATTCCAAGCCGTCTTACAGCCTCGGCAAGCTCCGATATATTGCCGCCGTCGGCGGCAGACAGCAGTCTTTCAGCCAAAGCGTCTCTGTCCGCCTCAAATCTTTCGATCCTGCTTTTAAGCTGTAGCTTATCATCCATATCAAGCAATCGCTTTACGCTTTTTCTTACCGATTCACCCACACCTTGACGGGTGATCCCCGTGATCTCGGATATTTCCGACAGGGAATAGTCCTCGTTGTAGTACATATCCATTATAAGGCGCTGTCGTTCATCAAGAATGGCACCATAGAGATCAAGATATTCGGAAAGCCTTAAATCCTTATCGTGCATAACACAGTCTCCAATGCTGTAAAGCAAATCGCTTTACATAGTATATCACACGACATCACCTTTGTCAATACATTTTTTCAAAAAAATCCGTAAGGAAAAGCCGCCGTGCAAAGTACACGACGGCTCGTATTCGGTATGATCAGAGTGCCTCGATCGTAGATGTTACCCATCTGACGATATTGGTACGCTCCTCAAGGGTGATCTTCTTGTTGAAGGAGCCGAAAATTCCGGCGGCGCCTCCGTTTACGGTATATACATCGTCATACACCTTTGTGCCCGCCTCGGTAAGGAGCTCGCGCACCTTCTTTACAGCCATGGCATCCTTGTCTCCGTCTACTACGAGACAAACATTGTAGGCTCTCTGACCGTTAAGCTCTCTGCAGAAAAGGCGAAGCTTGTCGTCGGGATCGTTATTTCCGGTCATGAGAAGAACAACAAGTCTCTCTTTGTCGCAGGGAAATGCGGGGGGAACAGCGTCCACCTGACACTTGAATGCCTCTCCGACAGCCTCGGCAAAGGTCTTCATCTTAGCCTTGGACGAAGAAAAGACTACTCTCATCTTAATATTTTTGGGATCCATAATTAATTCCTCCGTATTATTCATAATGAATATTTATTATCAAATGATATTATATCATATGCCGCAAAAGAATTACAGACAAAAAATATGAATTTCTGCATTTCGTCATACTGCATATACAGTGCGGGGCAAAATTGTGCAAGATGACAATATTCTCAGCCGCGACGCTTCGTCAGAGATGCTCCGATATCCACAGCTCTGACTATTGCGGGAGAAAGAACCATATTAACGATAAGCTCGAAAATAAAGTTCGCGCCGACAAGTATAAAGATCATATATCCGGTCACGTCCGCGCCGTATTGCGACTGAGACGACAAATCGGAAATAAAGCTCATAAAGAAAAGCTTACAGCCGATAAGAAAAAATCCGGTATTTACAACGGGGCAGAGAACAGCCGATACCACAGTCGCAAGGTATTTGTTAACTCGCGAAAGCAGACCGTAGGCAATATCGACAGCGCCTCCCGCCGCGATTCCCTTGAGAAGCACGGTAATGATCGCGCCGGCAGGGCTTACAGCCATGAAAGCGGCGGCATCACCGCTCAAAAGCACGGCTGCTCCGAACACAAATCCCAAGAATGTACCGGCGCCTCCGCCGTATACGGCAGAACCGACAACGATCGGGATAAGCACCAGCGAAACCGAAAACATACCGCCGAGCTTGATAAATGCACCGAGCATCTGCAAAACAACGACGATAGCCGAGAACAGCGCAATTCCGACGAGACGTCTCGTGCGCGTCTTTATTCCTTTACTCATAAACACCTCCGGGGCTTGAACCCGTGCTACCGCCCGCATGAGTATACGGTGTGGTGCAGCTTAAATTTATAATAACAGCCGTGGCTGATATTAACAAAGTGAATTATACAAAATTTTTGTTATTTTCCATACTTCTTATAATACAGAGCGGCGATTCCGCGTAGGGTAAGATTGTCGTCAATGAGGAACTTATTTCTGCAATTTTTTGTAACGACTCGGGCAAAGCCTCCCGTCGCTATCAGCCCCAATTTCCTGTCGGAAGCGTCGGAGACCACCGTCTCGCGGATCCGGCGGATATATCCGTCAACAACAAAGGAATTACCGTTAATGAGACCCGAGCGAATTGCTTGATCCGTATTTTTTCCGATCATCGGCACGTCATCGGAATCAAGAGATATCGTATCGAGGAGCTCGGTGTTGTATTTGAGCGCATCGGCGGATATTCTGATACCGGACATTATGACAGTTCCGATGAGAGTGCGTGAGTCATCAATGACCGTGATCGTGGTTGCGGTTCCAGCATCGAGAACAACAAGCGGCGGCTCACAGATCTTCAGAGAAGCTGCGATATTTGATACGATATCGGCGCCGAGTGATGCGGGATCGTTGATTGCGATCTTAAATCCGGTCTTGACACCGGGCCCGACCTGATACGGCGTGTGACCGGAAAGCTTCTTGGCGGCGCTGAGTATGGTCGGAGTGATGCTCGGAACCACGGAAGCCACAGCAGCGGAATCAATGGTATAATCGGAATCGGACAGATTGAAATCGAGAAGCTGTTTTATAAGAACGGCATATTCATCGGCGCTTTTGCTCTTATAAACAGCCATTTTCGACGCCGCCAAAAGCTTCTCATCGCTATCAAATAATCCGAATGAAATACTGGTATTACCGACATCTACGGCAAGCAGCACTTTACTCACCCCATTTCCTTTCCCCGAATTATACAAAATTTGCATTTTGTATAATTCGCCCTATCTCCCGAAGGAGCTCTGTCTCCCTATTGTACATCATCTCGCGCCCAAATTCAAGCCCCGTCAAGTCATTTCGGACGGATATACAAAATTTCCGCAAAAGCAAAGCGCACTCCGCATCTGATGATGAAGAATGCGCTCCGTCTTATTTTTCCTTCAACCGTTGATATTTGATCTTGGTTGCAAGTCCTCCGCGCAGATGTCTCTCGGATTTGTTTTTTTCAATTATCTTTTTCACCTCGGAATATTTCCCGTAATTTACACCGCGAAGGATCTTCGTGATATCCTTATGTACAGTCGATTTACTTATTCCGAAATGTGCCGCGGCAGCTCTCACCGTACAGCCCGTTTTTATGATGTAACTTGCAAGCTCCTCGCATCTTTCGGTCTCGCATGAGCCGAATACGCCGACACTTTCCCTTTTCGGATCACCGTGCATAAACAACACCTCTCCATAGCATCTTAATAGATGATATGCAGAGGTGCTTTTTATTATGTTTTAGCGAACAGCCGTTTGCTTATACGAATTTGTAAACCGTCGTGTAATCATACACCTCGCCGGGACGAAGCACGGTGTTATCGAAATTCGGATGATTTATGGCATCGGGCATCTTCTGGGTCTCGAAGCAGACGGCACAATTCTTGAGCTGCCCTACCCCGCCCTTAAACGGGATATCCTCCTCGTTTATCATGTTGGACGTGTACACGCCGACACAGGGCTGATTTGTCCAAACCTCCATTTTACGTCCGGACACGGGCTCCTCCAGTGAAGCAAGGAACTTTACCGTCTTACCGTCGATATTGTTGAAAATGAAGTTGTTGTCATATCCGCCGTGCTGCAATGCCATAGACGGCTCGGAATCGAAGTCTCTGCCGATCGGCTTGGGCTGTCTGAAATCGTATGCGGTTCCCTCAACATCTATAAAGTTGCCGCTGGGGATCAGCTCGGCATCATGCTCAAGGATCCTGTCCGCGTCGATCCACATGATCTGATCCTTTATCGTACCGGAACCGTATCCGGCAAGATTAAAGTAGGAATGATTTGTGAGATTTATCACGGTAGCCTTATCTGTTGTTGCGATATATCTGATAGAAAGACCGCCGTCAGCCGTAAGCTTATACACAGTCTTAACGGAGAGATTTCCGGGATAATTCTCCTCCATATCGGGACTGAGATAGGTCATCGCTATCTCGGGCTCATCTCCGTCGGAAAGGATCTCAGTCTTCCACATACGCTTGTTGAATCCGATCTTACCGCCGTGCGCGGAATTGGGACCGTCATTTGTGAAGATGGAGTACTCCACGCCGTCAAGGGTGAATTTTCCGTTTTTGATTCTGTTTGTAACACGTCCGATGATGGCGCCCTGATATCCACCGGCATTCATATAGCCGTACATATCATCATATCCGCAAACAACATCTGCCGTATTTCCGTTCTTATCCTTTACCCAAAGGTTTACGATGGTACAGCCGAAATCAATGATCCTTGCCGAAACACCGGTGGAGTTGGATAGCGTGTAGGCTGTAACCTCGGTTCCGTCGCTCAGCTTATCAAAAAGCTTAACTTCAATACTCATTTTGTATCTCTCCTATGTATATTCAGCAGTCCGGATATCCGTCGGGATTCTTTGCCTGCCAATTTGCAAGATCCTCGCACATTTCCTTGATACCGCGCTTTGCGGTCCAGCCGAGCATTTCCTTTGCCTTTGCCGGATTTGCATAGCACTCATCTATATCTCCGGCACGTCTCTCGACGATCTTGTAATTCACCTTCAGTCCGGTGGCAGACTCATACGCTTTTACGATATCAAGCACGGAATAGCCCGTTCCGGTACCGATGTTGAAATAGTCGATTCCGGTTCTGCCGGCAGCCTGATCAAGTGCCTTGAGGTGAGCATCGGCAAGATCGACGACATGGATATAATCACGCACACCCGTGCCGTCGTGAGTATTGTAATCGTCTCCGAATACGGAAAGATACTCAAGCTTACCTGCGGCGACCTTGGAAATATACGGAAGAAGATTGTTCGGAATACCGCGCGGATCCTCACCGATAAGTCCGCTCTCATGAGCTCCGATGGGATTGAAGTATCTGAGGATGGATACGCTCCAGTCGGGATTCGAATGACAGATATCCGCAAGGATACGTTCTATCATAAGCTTCGTCTCACCGTAGGGATTTGTTGTCGACAGCGGGAAGTTTTCACTGATCGGAACGCTCTCGGGCTTGCCGTATACCGTTGCCGAGGAGCTGAACACTATCATTTTGCAGTCATGATCGAGCATTGCACGGCAAAGATTAAAGGTTCCCGTCAAATTATTGTGATAATAATACAGAGGCTTCTCCACCGATTCACCGACAGCCTTAAGTCCGGCAAAATGAATTACGGCATCGATTTTATTCTCGTCGAATACACGCTGAGTGGCATCAAGATCGAGCAGATCCGCCTTATAAAACTTGGGGCGTACTCCGGTGATCGTTTCGATGCGGTCAAGCACACATTCCTTACTGTTTATCAAATTATCGAGAACAACGACATCGCGACCGTCCTTGATAAGCTCTACAACCGTATGGGAACCGATAAATCCCGTTCCGCCAGTTACTAAAATTGCCATTTGGTACCAACCGTCCTTTTAATTAAGAATATATTTTGCCGAATGGGATCATCAAAGATAATTTTCGATGATCGAATTCATTTCGGGCATCTTTTTCTCCATATCCGCCACAAGCTTGAACTGTGTGCGGGCACGGTCGAGATTCTGACCGTCACGGTGAGTTGCAAAGTAAACGTCTCCGTTGAGATAATCGGTAAGGAAGCGAATACCCGTCTCAAATGTGATGACGAGAGCACCCATGGGAAGTCCCTTTATCTCCGCCTCGGAGAGAGAGTTTCCGAGTCCTTTCAAAAATCCCTTTGCATAATCGTCAAACAGCTCAAGGCGCATATAGACCTTATCGAGATTTCTCTCATCCTCCTCGGCACTGCTTGCGCCGAATCTGATGCTGTCACCGAAATCGTAAAGAACCGAGCCGGGCATGACCGTATCAAGATCTATAATGCAAATACCCTCGCCGGTCACCTCGTCGATCATGACATTGTTGAGCTTTGTATCGTTGTGCGTAACGCGCATCGGATATTCACCCGAGGCGATCCTGTCGGTGATGAAGGAGCAGACCTCCTCGCGCTCAAGCACGAAATTGATCTCCTTCTGCACAGATGCCGCCCTACCGCATTTATCGTCGGCAAGAGCCTTCTTAAAATCCTCCAGACGGCTCACGGTATTGTGGAAATTGGGGATCGTCTCATGCAGCTCCTCCGCGGGATAGTCCGCAAGAAGTCGCTGGAAGTTTCCGAATGCCACTGCCGAATTGTAGAACAGAATGGGATTTTCGACGATCTGGTAAGTCCTCGTTCCTCTGATGTAGTCGTACATCCTCCAGTATTCGCCGGACTCCGATCTGTAATAATAGGTTCCCTGCTTATTTCTGATAAGATGAAGCACTTCCCTCTGCGGGTCTCCTCCGGCAGCCTCCACCTTTTTTCTCAGGAATCTTGTAACTCCCACAATGTTTTCAGTAAGCTCCTCGGGATTCTTGAAGATCGACGTGTTGATCTTTTGAAGCACATATCTTTTCTCCCCGTTCACACTCACAAAAAAGGTGCTGTTTATGTGTCCAAAGGAACAGCACTCAAATGATTCCGGATTACTTGTCACCTCAAAGGTCTCATATATTTTGGTAAGCTTAGCATAATCGGTCATACTGCAGTCCTTTCCGGTTAAAAAACCAAACTGGAATTTCAATAAAAGTATTGCCTATACTCTTATAATTATATCATATCCGAATATTCATGTCAATGATTTTAATATGAGAATAAAAAGCGGTTGACAAATCAGAATAAAGGATATATAATATAATTGTCTCATATGATACACTTTTGGAGGTATGCCATGGATACGGATATTTCCGTCATATCCGATATATTTCTGTTTCGCGGGATGAGCACAGAGGCGGTCGAGCGGTATCTTGCCGAATGTCGCACGGTGCGGTATTCGTCGCGCGACGTAATACACTCGGTATCTCGCAAGGCTCACGGTATCGGTGTAGTGCTCGGCGGCAGAGCGCGTATCGTATCCGGAGGCGGGGACACACTTCTTAGGACACTGAAGCGCGGAGACGTATTCGGAGCTGCCTCCGTTTTCTCAATGGAGTACGGTAACAGGACTGAGGTCATCGCCGGTGAGGGCTGTGCCGTGCTTCTTATACCAAAGGAAACAGTCCTGCGGATAATATCCGAGGATCCCGATGCAGCCGCGCGATATATCACATTTCTCTCCGACAGAATAGATTTTCTCAATTCCAGAATCAGCGCTCTTGCTGCAGGCGATGCGGTAGCAAAGGTCGCGGGATATATTCTGTCACTCGAGGCAGACGCGGACGGTCACGCCGTATTCGGTGACTCTCTTACAAATGTGGCATCAAGGCTCAATATGAGCAGAGCCTCACTTTACCGAACTATCGACAGATTTGTCTCCGACAGGTTCATCACAAAAAGCGGAAGCGAGCTTGTGATACTCGACAGAGACGGTCTTGAAGATATAATATTCAAAAAAAGATCCGGTAATTTCCGGCAGAGAAAGGTTTAGTCATGAAAACAAGCAAAAAGATCCTGTCATTTATCCTTGCCGCACTGCTCTCTATCACGCTCCTTGTCGCGTGCGGTGACAATACGGAGCAAAAGACCGATCCGGATACCTCCGATACCGCCGCAAGCACAGCCGCCGATACCGCTGCGGAGCCCGACGATGATTACAAATCTCTCGATATGCGTGTGTTTGCGATGAACGGCCCCACGGGAATGGGTATGTCAAAGCTCATGCTCGACGATGAAGAAGGCAAGGCCGCAAACAATTACGAGTTCACTCTTGTTTCGTCTGCCGACGATATAAAGGCTGAGATCCTCAAGGGCGAATACGAGATCGCCGCCGTCCCCACAAATCTTGCGGCTGTCCTCGGTAAAAAGACCGAGGGTGCATTAAAGATTGCTGCCGTTAATACTCTCGGCGTTCTTTATATCCTTGAAAACGGCAATTCCGTATCATCTCTCTCCGACCTGAACGGAAAGACCATCGCCGCCACCGGAGAGGGCTCCGTTCCCGAGTATGTTCTCTCTTATATCCTTGATTCCAACAATATCGACGCAAACGTTGAATACTACACCGACGGTGCAGAGCTTGCGACCAAGATGATAACCGGAGATATTACTCTCGGAATGCTCCCCGTTCCTTATGCGACCAACGTTCTCGCAAAATCCGAGAACACGAGGATAGCATTCGACGTCACCAAGGAGTGGGGTGCTCTCGGTGAGGACTCGGGCTCACTCTGTCAGGGCTGTGTTATCGTCCGTGCCGATTTTGCAAATGAGCATCCCGAGGCTGTAGACAAATTTTTGGAGGAATACGCTGCATCGGTCAAGTACGTCAATGACAATGTAGACAAGGCGGCAGACCTTCTCGAAAAATACAGCATCGTAGCCTCCGCCGCTGTCGGAAAGACCGCCATTCCCTCCGCAAACATTGTATGTATCACCGGCAATGAGATGGCGGAAGCTCTGAACGGTTTCTACAAGGTGCTTTTCGATTACAATCCCGCATCTGTCGGAGGAGTTCTTCCCGAAAATGATATTTACTATATCGGAAAATAAAAAAAAGCAAAACAGCAAACACCGAAACGCCGTGCAAGCCACGGCTTTCGGTGCTTCTTCCTCATTTGCGAAAAAATCGGCAGTCGTTGTGGGATCCGCCGCATTTTGGATCGTGCTGTGGTATCTTCTCGCTCTTATAGTCGATAAGGAGGTCATTCTTCCCTACCCGAGCGATGTTGTCGTGAGTCTTTTCAGCCTCATGTCATCCTCGGAATTTTGGATCGCCTGCGGCGGCTCCATACTCCGAATATTTCTCGGCACGCTCCTCGGCTGTACATTCGGAATCCTGCTTGCAGCGCTGATGCTCTCATCAAGAACTGCAAAAACGCTCTTTTATCCGCTTCTGTCTGCGGTAAAGGCAACGCCCGTGGCATCCTTTATAATTGCTGCTCTCTTTTGGATAAGCAGAAGTGATGTGCCCAGCTTTATATCATTCTTGGTCGTGCTTCCGCTTATTTGCGATTCGGTGTATACAGGCATAAAAAACGCCGATACCGCGCTTGTTGAGCTTGCCGATATCTATAATTTTTCTGTCATCAAGAGGATCAAGTATATTTATATCCCCTCGGCAGTGCCGTATTTTCTCTCCGCGCTCCGCACCGCGGTCGGTATGGCTTGGAAATCGGGCGTGGCGGCAGAGGTGCTGTGTACGCCGAGCAATTCGATCGGAAAGGCGCTCAATTCCACTAAGGTATACATGGAGACAGCCGATATGTTCGCATGGACACTCACCGTTATCATTCTCAGCATAGCCTTTGAAAAGGCGGGGCTTCTTCTCGTATCAAAGGGGCTGTCAAAATACAGTACGACCAAGGAGGCAGATGATGCTGAGACTTGAATCCGTATCAAAATCCTTCGGCAAAAAAGCCGTGCTTTGCGATGTGTCGGCTGATTTCACCCAAGGCAGCACAACACTCATAACAGGTCCCTCCGGTGTCGGAAAAACAACTCTGCTCCGCATCATCTCCGGTCTTGAGACCGCAGACAGCGGCAAAGTAGTACTTGACGGCAACGCCGTTATATCCTTCATGTTTCAGGAGCCGCTCCTTTTCCCTTGGCTGAGCGCGATCAAAAACGCATCTGTTGTCGGCGGAAGCTCGGACGATGCAGAGCGGCTGCTCTGTGAGCTCGGAATGGAAGGCGCTCTCGATCTCAAGCCCTCTGAGCTCTCGGGCGGAATGCAACGCAGGGTGGCGATAGCGCGCACACTTCTCTACCCCGCCGATATATTCCTATTCGACGAGCCATTTGCCGGTCTCGATCCGTCATCGGCAGCCGTTGCCGCAAACGCAATCTCGAGGCACACCGCCGGTGGAACCGTGCTTATCGTATCACACGACAGAAGTATGCTTCCGGCTGATATCACCACACTTGATCTGGGGCACAGCGGCACGTCCGAGACGGACATCTAAAAACATACAGACACAAAAAACAGGCGTGATATCCACGCCTGTTTTCACTTTTTCGAAAAATCGCTTATTCCTCGTAACCGTCATCGGCATCCTGAATAGCGGGAGCCTTAGTGGTAACTGTCGTACTCTCCTCGGTCTTGATGGACTCATAAGCGTTTCTCTTAACGAGAAGCTTATCGCCGTCTGCGATCTCAACAGTTGCGAGTCTGCCGCTTGCGGGCTCATCGTCACCGTTCAGATAGAGCTCCCAGATGTAAGAATTGTTCTGGGTGTCGTAATCACCGATCTTCTCGAGCTTTTCAGTGCCGGCAAACTCTACCGTTTCGTACTCAATCTCATTGTCATCAAGAGCGGCAAGAATTGCATCAAATGCAAGAGGAGCCTCACCGTCAATACCCTCGACCGTAACCTCGATGTTTTCCAAAATTTTTGTGCCCTCAGCCTCAATTGTTACCTTTACGGTGGCAGCAGACGAATCGTCGCCGCCCTTGGCGCAAGCAACAAAGGCCGTGCAAAGCAACACTGCGACAACGAGCAAAGAAATGATCTTTTTCATAATTTCCTCCGAATAATCGAAAATGTTGGATTCGCGCTATTAATTAGCTACTCTTATTATAGCCCCACAGTGAAGATTTGTCAAGTACCTGCCGCTCTTATAGCAAAAAATAAGGCTTACGGATTCAGAAACAAAAATGCCAAATTGATGTATATGAAAGCGCCGACAATCGCAAGCTTTACCGCCGATATGAGAGGCAGAATATACATAAATCGCCTGCCCTCCGACAGTTCAAGAACGATGAGTACTGCGGCGGCAATTATGAGAAGAAGTGCCAAGAACTGCGAAAACGCCGTAAAGAACAGCGGATACCACAGCAAAAGGCAGATATGTGCGGCAACATGATACAAAAGTATTTTTTCATCAGACCGCCTTCGGAAGGTGCATATCAGCACGCACTCCCCTCCCGCCGCCGCAAACATAGCAAGCCACAGTATGTAATACATCGCAACGGTAAATCCGCCGCCGGGGATGCGGAAGAAAAGCGCCACTCTGCACGGTCCGCCGAAAACGATCCAGCTCACCGCAATAAGCACACCTCCCGCGATCATTGCGGGAATGATCTTTTTCATCAGTCGCAGTACGGCACAAAGCTCGCATCTTAATCTGTCACCGATACATCGGCGTCCTCGAAACATAAAAATCACCTCATAAAATAATATGAGGTGATCTTTTCTGTTATTACCGTGAGCCGTGCTCATAGCAGTACGCATTTGCGGGATAGGACACATTTGATGTGCCGCAGTACTCTCCCTCCTTCAGGAGATTCACAAAGAAGGGCACGGTGTACCAGCCTCCGGGGTTTACGCCCTCGGGCAGATCGCGATATGCGTATTGAGCATCATTTACGGTGATCTCGGTCGGGAAGCTTCTGTCCTCGATCCGGAGAAGTCCGACATACCGAGTGTTCGTACACTTGGGGGATGCGACGCGGTTTGTATCGTTGCAATACTTGACCTTAACGTGACAGTCGCAGTATTCGGAGGGCTCGGTGCCGTAGGCAAACCAACCCTTCTCGGTTCTGTCGCCTCTGAGATCAAGTCGGCACGCCTCGGATACAAGCTTACCGGAATCCTTGCAGTACTCCGCCTCGATCACTCCCGCTGCGGTATCGAAGGTCTTCAGCGGCTCGCCGCCGCTTGCGGCAGCATCTATATATTTTTGATGGAGCATCGTCATGACCTTATCCCATACTATACAGGCAGGATTGGGGCCGAAGGCGCTTAGCGCGATATTCGTATCATAGCCTACCCAACAGCCGCCGACATAATACGGGGTGTATCCGACAAACCAACGGTCAAAGTCCGCAGTAGACGTACCGGTCTTTCCGGCAACATCGACCGATCTTCTCAGAGTGATATTATTGACGGCAGTACCCTCGGGATCGTTTACTACATTGTAGAGCATTTTTGTCATAATACTTGCGGTCTGCTCACTTATCACGATATCGGTCTTCTTATCGCAGGTGAGGATCGTATTGCCGTTGCTGTCAACGACCTTTGTATAAAGCCGTGAATTATTGAATACGCCGTCATTTTGGAATATCGAATACGCAGCAGTGATCTCCCTGACGGAAATACCGTAGGTAAGCTGTCCGAGAGCAAGCGGCGACAGGTCAATATCGGACATGATCGCACCCGATGCCGTCGTGATCTGATCGTATACCGTTGAAAATCCGAGCTTTTGAGTTATAAAATCGTAGGATGCCTGCGGTGTCAGATCCTGAAGCACACGAACGGCTACCGTGTTAACGGAGCGCTCGATGGCGCTGTTCACATTGGTAAGTCCTCTGTATACATACGGCAGATTCGCCGGCCAAGCCTTGGGCTTTTCGGGATCCGTGCCGAAATTCACGGGCACGTCATCGTATACGGAAGCGTAGGTGATTATTCCCTCATCAAGAGCCGGAGCATAAACCGAAACAGGCTTTATCGACGAGCCCGGCGGTCTCTGCGTTCCGGTGGCGCGGTTGAGGATACGGTTGGATACCTTCTCTCCCCTTCCGCCGACAAGTCCGAGCACATCGCCCGTATACGGATCCACAATAACCATTGCCGATTCGGGCTGCATTGAGCTCGATGACATGGGGAAATACTCCGTATCGTTAGTATATACCTCCTCAAGCACGCTCTGCACCTCGGGATCCATACAGGTATATATCTTCAAGCCTCCTGTATATATTGCCATTCCCGCCGAATATTTGGAATAGCCGTATGTCTCCATGAGATCATTCTGAACCTCATTGAACACAGCCTCGGTATACCAATTAAACACCGCATCTGCGCGCGTCTCATCGGAATCCCCGTCTCCGTCATCAGCAAGAACGATCGGCTTTCCGTACAAAGCCTCCGCCTCCGCCGTGCTGATCTTGCCCTGATCCTGCATTGCCCAGAGCACCGTATCACGTCGATCCATGCTCTTTTCGGGGAATCTTTTGGGATTGAAGGCATAAGGATTCTTTACTATTCCCGCAAGCGTTGCACATTCCTCAAGTGACAGCTCACTCACGTCCTTGCCGAAATAGGTGTCCGCGGCAGTCTGCACTCCGGTACAGTTGTTTCCGAAATAAATTACATTAAGGTACATTTCTATTATCTGATCCTTACTGTAATTCTTTTCAAGATTAAGCGCGCGGAATATTTCCTGAACCTTACGGGTGATCTTCGCCTCGTTGTCTCCGGTCAGATTCTTTACGAGCTGCTGGGTTATTGTCGATCCGCCGAAGGAGCCCTTAAAGGGTAGAAAATAATTTATAAACGCCTTTGATGTGGTGATCCAGTCAACTCCGTTATGCGACTCAAAGCGATTATCCTCTATGGCGATGAACGCGTCCACGAGCTGCTTCGGCATATCATCGTATTTTACCCATATGCCGTTATCCGCGCCGTAAATACGCTGATCCTCAAGCTCTGCGACCTCTCCGGTTTGGGAATCGGTATAAAAAAGCTGTGTGGTCTTGTTTGCACCGGCATCTATGAAAAGAGAGGCATCAATATCGACATCGACATAATTCTTCACATATATCGCAAAGGTCGATCCGACAATAATGCCGATTATAAACACGATCAGCAAAAAGGTCAGAAATATATTGAAAAAATACGTGAGCACCTTCAGTGCCACCTTACCGATCTTCTTGAGCGTCTGCTTTGTTTCATCATTCCAGTTGATCGGTGGCTTTCCGGATGAGACATTTGGTTTTTTCAGGATATCTGCCATTATGTCTTCCCTCCTTAGAATTCGCAAATGCTATGGATATGCTTTGCATTCACGGTAATATTATACTATACACATTTGAATATTTCGTGAATATACTCCCTAATATTAACTCATAAACCGAAAATATTGTAAAGCGCGGCAGTGCGGCGCAGTACGGACAGCTCGGTGAGGGTTATCTCAGCACCACGGAATCGTCACCGAGAAGCTTCCTCAGCTCTCCTATAAGCAAATCTGATGCACTGACAAAGATCCCCGTATTTTTCGAATACTCACTTGTGGCGGTATTATAAAGGATCACGGGAACGGCACCGTCGCAGATCTCAAATAAGCACATGAGTCTCTTGTAGAGCTTTTCGTTTCCGAAATCAAGCTTCACAAACAGCCGTTTCGGCTTTTGGGGCTGAGGCACAGAGGGGCGTGATGCGGAAGAAGCGGGCATCTGCAGCGCTTTATCTGCGGTATTTCGCAGTCGAACGGGCGCAGGCGTGCTTCGCCTTTCCGGTATCGGCACCGAAACCGCGTTTTTGATATGCTCATCGTCGATCATTATCAGTATCTCGGAGCAGATAAGCCTTATCTGATCGTCATCTCTGTCGGAGATATGACCCGCGATACATATCGGCGCATCGGTATTCACAAGATAGCCGTATTTCGCGAAAAGCTGAGGGAAGATAATAGCTTCCATCTCTCCCGAGCCGTCTTCAAGCGTTATAAACGCCATTTGCTCGCCTTTTCGCGTATCCTTTACGCTTCGCTTCGTCACCGTGCCGCAAAGCACGACGGTATCGAGTGCCGAGTCCTCGCCGCTCATTATATCCGATATCTTATCCGGCTCAATGAGCTCCGTGTGCTCCGAATAATCGTCAAGCACGTGACCGGAGGCGAAAATACCTATATACTCCTTTTCAAGGAGCAGCTTGTCCTTTACGGACATCTCCGGTATTTGAGGGAACACGATAACCGGGGCGGTGGCGCCGTCGCCCGATGATGCAAACATATCAAGCTGACCGTCATCTCCGCTCTCGCCGCCGACTATTTCCATCGCCTTGTCAATGGCGGCGGACATTCTGCTGCGGTATTCTCCGAGGGTATCGAGAGCACCCGATTTTATCAGCGCCTCAAGCTGTCTCCTGTTTAGGCCAAGCTTACCGGCACGCACCAAAAAATCGGTGTATGAGGAGTAGCTTCCGTTTCTTTCCCTGTCATCAACTATAAGCTCAGAGAAGCTTTCGCCCACATTACGCACGGCGGGAAGCGGGAATCTCACATTGCCGTTCTCTGCGTGGAACTCCGAATAGCTGAGATTGATGCTCGGAGGCAGTATCCTTATGCCCTGCTTCGAATACTCGTTTATATACTCGGATATTTTTGCGGGATTTCCGATAACCGACGTGAGAAGCGCGCAAAAATACTCCAGCGGATAATGCGATTTCAAATAAGCGGTTCTGTAGGACAGCACGGCGTATGCCGCGGCATGGCTCTTATTAAAGGCATAGTTGGCAAAGCCCGCAATATCGTTAAACAGCCTCTCCGCCTCGCTCCTGCTGTGACCTCGCTCCTCCGCTCCGGCATAAAACGCCTCTCGCTCCGCCTCAAGCTCATCACCGTGCTTCTTCGAAATGGCACGGCGGACAATATCGGCACGTCCGTAGGAATATCCCGCGACCTCGCGGAATATCTGCATTACCTGCTCCTGATACACGATACAGCCGTAGGTGTCCGAGAGGATAGCGTTTACCTCGGGTATGGAATATGCCGAAATATTTCCGGAATTGCGGTTTTCGATATACCTCGGTATGGAGTCCATCGGCCCGGGGCGATATAGTGCTATGGCGGCGATTATTTCTTCGAATTTGTTCGGTCTCAGCTTTTGAAGCATCTGCTTCATGCCGCTGCTCTCAAGCTGAAACACTCCGTCCGTCTGACCCCTGCCGAGCATATCATATACCTCGGGATCGTCATCGGTCACACGTCCGATCTCAAAATCTGGTAAATGCTCTCTTATCTGCCGTTCCGCCGCCGATATGACGGTCAGATACCGCAGAGCAAGAAAATCGAATTTCAAAAGCCCAAGCTCGGCAATACCGTCCATAGTGAACTGCGTTACGGGAGCTCCGCCGTTCTCCGCGATCGGGACGTAATCCGTCACGGCACCGTCCGTTATCACGACACCCGCCGCATGGGTGGATGCGTGGCGCGGCATACCCTCAAGTGCCATTCCTACATCTATAAGACGACGAACGGCACCGTTCGATCTGTACATATCGGCAAGCTCCTGCCGCTTCATGGCATCTTTCAGCGTTATCCCCATATCTCTCGGGATAAGCTTTGCCACTCGGTCTACCTCCGCATAGCCCATTCCGAGCGCGCGTCCCGCGTCTCTTATGACGGCTCTTGCCGCCATTGTCCCGAAGGTGATTATCTGTGCAACACGGTCATTGCCGTATTTTCGGCGCACATATTCGATGACCTCATCTCGCCTGTTATAGCAAAAATCAATGTCGAAGTCCGGCATACTCACTCTTTCGGGATTAAGAAATCTCTCGAAAAGAAGCCCGTATTTTATCGGATCGACGTCGGTTATCCCGATAAGATAAGCCACAAGGCTTCCCGCACCCGAGCCTCTGCCGGGGCCGACGGGTATATTTACGCTTCTTGCGTAATTCACAAAATCCCACACAATGAGGAAATATTCCGAGTACCCCATCGTTTCGATCACAGACAGCTCGTATTCCGTCCGCTCCGTGTACTCCTTGATACTCCTCACCGACACCCCACCGCTCCGTCTTGCATCAAGTCCCGCCTCCGCAAGAGAGCGAAGATATTCCGCGGGAGTTCCTCCGTCGGGGACATCATATCGCGGCAGATAGGTCTTTGAGGTGTCAAAATCAAAATCGCACATATCCGCGATTTTGACGGTATTTTCAACGGCATCCTTGTATTTGCCGAAAAGCCTTTCCATTTCGTCTCCGGTCTTGAGATAAAACTCGTCCGTCTCAAAGCCACTTGATATCCCGTCGCCTATTGTGGTTCCCGTCTGTATGCACATGAGTATCGCTTGATTTTCCGCGTCACTCTTATTCAGATAATGCACGTCGTTGGTTGCGACCATGGGGATGCTGGTCTCATCGGACAGCTTTTCAAGGAGAGGGAGTATTCTTTTTTGATCCTCTATTCCGTGATCCTGAAGCTCGATATAGTAGCCGTCGGAGCCGAAGATATCCCTCATTTCAAGGGCGTGTCTTCGCGCCGACTCGTAATCCTCAGCCAGAAGGCATCGCGGAATATATCCCGCAAGGCAGGCGGAAAGTGCGATAAGTCCGGACGAATGCTCCCGCAGGAGCTCCATATCAATACGGGGCTTTGAATAAAAGCCCTCGGTAAAAGCCTTTGAAATCATAAGGATCAGATTTTTATACCCGATCTCATTCTTTACGAGCAGTACAAGATGATAATACCTCGGTTCCCTTCCGGCGATCTTATCATGCCTGCTTCCGGAAGCCACATAGACCTCACAGCCGATGATCGGCTTTATTCCCGCCCTTTTACACTCATTCCGAAATTTGAGCGCACCGTACATGACACCGTGATCCGTGATAGCGACAGCGCTCTGCCCTGCGGCTTTCACTGCCGTCGGAATATCCGAGATACGGCAAGCCCCGTCAAGCAGGCTGTATTCGCTGTGTAGATGAAGATGCACAAAATCTTTCATACCAATCTCCGTTATATTAAGGCATCGGGTAAGGCTTTCTTATTTGTGAGACGAGGCGTTTGACTCGTAAAAGCTTACGATCTTATCAAGGCGATGCTTTACCCCCGATTTTGAGATCGGAGGAGTGAATTTTTGACCGAGCTCGGCTATGGAAAGATCGGGAAACTTGACTCGAAGCTCGGCGGTTTTTTTGAGATCCCCCGTCAGCATATTAAAGCCACCCGACCCCTTCAGCTCATTTATGATCCCAATGTGCTTTTCCGCGGCGCTGAGGGACTTCGCGATATTCGCGGCATCGCAATTCACCTGTCTGTTAGCCTCTCCGCGCATTTCACGCATTATCTTGACATTCATGAGGCTGAATGCACCGCTCGATGCGCCTATATAGCCGAGAAAATCCTCAATTTGAGTGCTGTTTTTGAAATACAGAATATACCTGTTCTTTCTGATACCGCGTCCCGCGGTAAAGCCGGCGGCAGTCAAGGTCTCCCCGACGGCATCTGCGGTATCGGGATCGGGAACGGAAAATTCAAGATGATAGCCCTGCTCGGGATTTGACACATTTCCGTAAGCCACAAACAGCCCCGCCAAGAAATGCGACAGGCACTCTCCGCAGACCAGCCCGTTCCTCCCCTTGTGTATCAGCTCCGCCGGATCATCGGCATCCGAGACACAGCGACCGTCATTATATGCATGACGGCAGCATTTCTTTTTTATTTGGAGACTCTCAAGATGCTCCTTTACGGTCACCGAAAAGCTTTGCTTCTTCATTCCACAAATATTATCTCATTTTCGATGCGGACACCGTGAAATTCGAATACCCTTTCCTTTACGATATCGCTCAGACGGCGCACATCCTCGCAGGTCGCGCCGCCGATATTGACTATAAAGCCGGCGTGCTTCTCGGACACCTGCGCTCCGCCGACCGTAAGTCCGCGAAGTCCCGCCTTGTCTATCATCTCACCTGTATAACGTCCCGTATAACGCTTGAATGAGCTTCCCGCACTCGGAAGCTCAAGAGGCTGTTTTTCGATACGCCGCGCCATATAATCGCGCATCACGGCTTCGATCGACTCGCGGTCCCCAAATGTAAGCCGCACAGTCGCCCCGAGGATCACACGGCTCGGGGAGGTCTTATATGCGCTGTGTCGGTAGTCAAATTCGTGCTCGTCTCCGACAAGCTCTCCGAGAGTACCCGTGTTTCTGTCATAATATGCACTGCTGACAACGATATCCTTCATTTCGCCGCCGTAGGCGCCGGCGTTCATAAACACGGCACCGCCGAGGCTTCCCGGAATACCGTAAGCAAATTCAAGACCGCCGAGACTTCTTTTCGCCGCCGCGACCGCAAGCTCCGTTACGGGGACTCCGGCATCGGCGGTAACTGTATTACCGTCAAACTCATATGACGATATTTCCGAGGTGGATATCACCGCTCCGTCGAAGCCGTTATCGGAATAGACAACATTGCTTCCGCGTCCTGCGACAAATACGCGCATCTCGCTCTCATCGGCAAGGCGCAGTGTATCGCAAAGCTCATCGCGGTTTCTCGGGATAACGAATACGCGCGCGGGACCGCCTATTCTGAATGTGGAATGTACACTCAGAGCCTCGTTTTCTTTATATGAAATACCATGCTCGTTTAGGCTGTGCAAAAAAGCCGCAAAATTACTGTTTGAAGGCATAGCCGCTCCGTTCTGCCGTAGCTCGGCTCATCATAATAAAAAATCAAGGATTTCCGATATGTTCTTTACAGTATATGTCTGAGAAAAATCCTCGTATTCGCGACACCCGAGCACAAGGCAGGAATCCATACCGTAATTCACGGCTCCCTTGATATCCGAGGTCGGGGAGTCCCCGACTACAAGATATGCGGACAGCTCGGTATCGCCCACCTCGTCAAGCACGCGGTCAAAAAAGGCACGAGAGGGCTTCGCCGCGCCTATTTCCTCGGAAATAAAGAGGCCCGACACATATTTCATGATCGTTGAGCGGTCAAGTCTGCCGTGCTGTGCCTGTGCCGTCCCGTTTGTCACAATGTATATCTTATATTTACCGTACAGCTTTGAGAGGGTCTCCTCGGCATACGGCAGGAGCTGATCCTGCTTTGAGATCATGTCAAGATAGCAGGCGGAAAACGCCTCCGCAGTCTCTGCGGGCAGTATTCCCGTCTCCGTAAAGAGCTCGGAGAATCTCTCCACCTTGAGTCTCTCTCTTGTCGTCAGACCCATCTCAAGCTTTTTCCAGTGAGAATCGTTGATCTCATGGTAACATGCGTAAAGTCCGTCGCTGTCGGGAATGCCGAAGACCGCCGCCGCATCGCTGAAGGCTTGCCTCTCCGCGGCGGCAAAATCAAGTAGCGTATCATCGGCATCGCATAGAATATATTTATAATTCATTATTTAACGAGAAATCTGTGGAATGTCTTCTTTCCCTTTTTGACAATAAGACCGTCCTTGACATCCGTCATACTTACCGTCTCGTCGAATCTCTCCGCCTTTTTGTCTCCGTAAATAACGCCACCCTGTGCAATAAGACGCTTTGCCTCGCCCTTGGAAGGTGCAAGACCGCCGACAACAAGCAGATCGGCAATTCCTATGACTCCGTCTGTGAAATCAGCCTCGCTCAGCTCGGTGGTAGGCATATTCTCCGAAAGTCCGCCGCCGGCAAAAACCGCTCTTGCCGCCTCCTGAGCCTTATCTGCCTCAGCCTTGCCGTGTACCATGCTCGTAAGCTCATATGCAAGGATCTCCTTTGCGGTATTGAGCTTGCTTCCCTCCCATTTATCCATCTCGTCGATCTGCTCAAGAGGAAGGAAGGTGAGCATTCTTATGCACTTCAGGACATCTGTATCCGCGACATTTCTCCAGTACTGATAGAAATCGAAGGGAGAGGTCTTGTTCGGGTCAAGCCACACGGCATTGCCGGCGGTCTTTCCCATCTTCTTGCCCTGCGAATCGGTAAGAAGCGTGATAGTCATGGCGTTGGCATCCTTGCCGAGCTTACGGCGAATGAGCTCGGTGCCTCCGAGCATATTTGACCACTGATCGTCTCCGCCGAACTGGAGGTTACAGCCGTAATTCTTATAGAGGTAGTAGAAGTCATAGGACTGCATTATCATGTAGTTGAACTCAAGGAACGAGAGTCCCTTCTCCATTCTCTGCTTGTAGCACTCGGCACGAAGCATATTGTTGACGGAGAAGCAGGCGCCGACATCGCGCAGAAGCTCCACGTAATTAAGCTCAAGAAGCCAGTCGGCATTGTTTATCATCATTGCCTTTCCTTCGGAAAAGTCAATAAAGCTCTCCATTTGACGCTTAAAGCAAGCGGCATTGTGCTCAATATCGCTTCTTGTGAGCATCTTTCTCATATCGGTACGTCCGGACGGATCTCCGATCATCGTTGTACCGCCGCCGATAAGAGCAATCGGCTTATTACCCGCCATCTGAAGACGCTTCATGAGAGTCAAAGCCATGAAATGTCCGGCAGTAAGGCTATCCGCCGTGCAGTCAAAGCCGATATAGAAGGTCGCCTTTCCGTTGTCTATAAGATCGCGAATAAGCTCCTCGTTCGTAGTTTGTGCAATAAGGCCTCTTGCCTTGAGTTCATTATAGATTCCCATTTTTCTTCTCGGGGTTTTCCCGACCTTTCTTTATATTTTATATATTATTTTACGATTCTGTCAAGCATTTCCGCCGCCGCAAGACGCTGTGCATCTGTAACCTCGATGCCGCCGATTATCCTCGTCAGCTCAGCGATCCTGCCGTCTCGGTCAAGCTCCTCGACCGAGCTTTCCGCACGTCCGTCAACCTCGGATTTGCGAATAAGCAGATGCCTGTCGGCAAGAGATGCTATCTGAGGCGAATGAGTTACGCATATCACCTGAGCGGAGTCGGAAAGACCCGCAAGCATTCTTCCCATTTTTTCGGAGGTAGCACCGGACACACCGGTATCTATCTCATCGAAAATATATGTGTCCGCCGGATGCTTTACGGCAAGAGCGCATTTCAGCGAAAGCATCGTTCTCGATATTTCGCCGCCCGATGCGGCGCGTCCGAGCTCAACCGGCGCCTCGCCCGAATTTGCCGAAAACATGAACACCGCATCATCGCAGCCGAGCGAAGAAAAGCCTCTGTACTCACCCGCGCATGGGCTGATCTTCACGAAGAATCTCGCCTTCGATATATCAAGCTCGCGGAGATATCCGCATACCGCCGCAGACAGTTCCTCTCCCGCCGCCCTTCGTGAGGCGGTAAGCTTTTGGGCTATGGCAGATGCCTCGGCTGAGAGTCTGTCAAGCTCCTTCTCGTATTCCTCTATGATGAGATCGCCCGACTCAAGCTTATCAAGCTTTTCGGCGGCATCACGACGGAATTCAAGTATCTCCTCGACCGTCGCGCCGTATTTGCCCTTCAGTCTGTCGATCTGTCTCAGTCTCAGCTCGGCGGCATTGATCGTCTTTTCGGGATCCTCCACGCCGTCGGAAATGATATCCGCCGCGCTTTCCGCCATATCTATCAGCTCATACCTTATCGAATCAAGGCGGTCGGCATACTCCTCGGCATTTTCCGCCACATCGGACAACTGACGGAAGGCGGCAGATGCCTTATCCACAAGGTATGCCGCAGAGCCCTTTTCACCGTCGGAAAGAGCGCGCTTTATAAGATTCACGTGCTTTATGAGCTTATCTGCCGCTCTCGCCTTCTTCAGCAGGCGCTCAAGCTTTTCAACCTCATGCTCACCGCTGAGCTTAGCCGAATCGATCTCCTTGAGCTGGTATCTCAGAATATCGGTCATCATCGACTTTTCTCTGATGCTCTCTCTGAATTTCTCAAGGGCGGCTCGACTGTCGAGTATCTTTCTGTATATCGCGGAATACTCTCCGAGAAGCTCGCCGTTTTCGGCATAATCGTCAAGCAGCTTTATATGGAGAGACCTGTCGGCAAGTGCTCGGCTGTCGCTTTGTCCCGAAATTCCCAAGAGAAAATCACATATTTCGCGCAAAGCCGATACCGGCACGGTGATACCGTTGAGTCGTGCCGTGCTGTGTCCGTCCGCCGTAAATCTGCGAACTATCTCGATCTCGCCGTTTTCGTCAACGGCATCGGCTATTCGCTCCGGCAGGTCATCTGTCCTGTCTATATCGAATATCGCAGATACCGATGCCGAGCCCTCCCCGCTTCTTATCATATCACGGGAGGCTCTTGCTCCGGCAATAAGCTCAAGGCTGTCGATGAGAATGGATTTTCCCGCACCGGTCTCGCCTGTCAGCACGGTGAAGCCGCCGTCAAAGTCAATGCTTACGCTTTTTGCCACGGCAACATTTTTAATTGATAATGCACGAAGCATTGTCCACCTCCGTTTTCACGTCTCAGATACCGGCAGAATTTGCAAGCCTTTTGCAGAATTGCTCTGCGTACTGTTCGTCTTTTGTGATCACGATTATCGTATCGTCTCCGGCAACACAACCGAGGACTTCATCAAATCTTCCGGAGTCTATCCCCGCCGCCACCGCGTTTGCCATGCCCGGATACGTCTTTATTACCACCGTATTGGAGGCATAGTTTACCGAGCGCACCGAGCGCGTGAGGGTATCGCCGTACACGGCGTGGTGGTCACTTGCATCCTCCTTCGGAAGCATATACGTATATCTGCCGTCGGAGCCGAGTGCCTTTGCAATCTTCAGCTCACGTATATCGCGTGAGGCAGTCGCCTGAGTCACGTCAAAGCCGGCACGGTTGAGATGAGAGATAAGCTCGTCCTGCGTCTCTATATCGCAGGAGCTTATTATTCTTATTATTTCCTGTTGTCTTTCGCTTTTCACACAGTATCTCCTCACTGCATTTTTTCATGGAGCACTTCAAGAAAACTGCGGTGTTTCAGTCTCACGAGCCTTGCTCTGATATCCGACCTTGATATGTAGATCCTGTCGTCGGCATAGACCGGCAGTATATCCGCTCCGTCAAGAGTCAGGAACACATCGTTCTCTCGGCACGATACAGAGCTGATCTCAAGCCTTGTATCCGCTCCGTAAATAACGGGACGCTGATTCAGAGAAAACGGGCATATCGGAGTTGCGATAATACACTCAAGCGACGGATCTGCGACAGGTCCGCCCGCCGACATCGAATACGCTGTAGAGCCCGTAGGTGTTGCGATTATTATACCGTCGGCGCGTGAGGCTTGGATCTGTATCCCGTTGCAGAACAGCTTGTAGTTTATCAGTCGCGAAACAGGGCCGTTTGCTATCGCTATCTCATTAAGCGCAGGCAGTGCGGGCTTGATAATCTCGCCGTTGCGCTCGATCACGGCATCAAGCATCATTCGCTCGTCGATCCTGTATTCCCCGTTTACTATCCTCGGGATCATGTCACATTCGTGGAGCGAAAGCTCCGCAAGATACCCCAGATGCCCCGTATTTATACCGAGAACGGGAGTACCGTAGGGAGCAAATTCTCGTGCCGCCTTAATTATGGTACCGTCACCTCCGAAGGTGACGACGAGCTCCGCCTCCGAATATTCGATCTCGGGCTCAAGCGTCTCCGCTATCCCCGAAAACAGCCCTTTATCGTCGGCAGACGTAATAATGCGACAGCCGAGCTCGCGCATTGATTCAAGAAAATCGCGCATTTTCTCAAGATCGGCAGAGCCGGCAGACCTATATCTGAGTGATATATTCTTTATCATAAACACACCTCATCAGCCGATTTTATAAATTCCTCATACGGCATACCGCCGTCGGATCTTGCAAGGTATATCAGAAATTCTCTGTTGCCGTCGCCGCCGTACACGGGTGACTCCGCGATACCGCAAAGCGAAAAGCCCACCGCCGCGGCTCCGAGCGCAACTTTTTCGACAGCGGCTCTGTGATGACGCTTGTCACGAACTATCCCGTTTTTACCGAGAGCGGCGGCTCCGCACTCAAACTGCGGCTTTACAAGCCCTATATAAATGCCGCCGTCACGCAGTACGGAATATGCGGCAGGCAGGATAAGCGTTTGGGAAATAAACGAAACGTCGGTCACTGCGATGTCAGCCTCAAAGCCGACTGTCTCGGGAGTAAGATTACGTGCGTTAAAGCCCTCTATCGACCGAACTCTCGGATCCTCAAGCAGAGATCTGTCAAGCTGCCCGTGTCCCGAATCAATCGCAACAACAAACGACGCGCCCCTTTTAAGCAGGCAATCCGTAAAGCCTCCCGTCGAAGCGCCGATATCCACGGCGCGCATACCGGACACGTCTATTCCGAAGTGATCAAGCGCGCCCTCAAGCTTGAGACCGCCTCTGCCGACATACCCGTGCGGAGCGCCGAGAAGCGAAATGCTCTCGTCCCCGACGACCTCAAACGAGGGCTTCGTCTTTACCGAGCCGTTTACGGTAACAAGTCCCGCTTTGATACATTCGGATGCACGGCTTCGGCTTTTCGTATATCCGGAATCTGTCAAAAAAACGTCAAGGCGCATCAGCTCTTACGGGTGGTCAGATAATACACCAGTGCGGAAAGAGCCTCATTTCTCGGAAATTCCGAAACAGCCGCCACAGCATCATCGGACAGCCTTTTCTGCTCCTTTGTCGCATCTTCAATGCTCATATACGACAGCACCGTGTGCTTTTCGTTCTTGTCATCACTGCCGACAGGCTTTCCAAGAACACTCTCATCTCCCAAAACATCCAGAAGATCGTCCTGTATCTGGAAGGAGAGACCGAGATACATACCGTATTTTTCAAGTCCGCAGAGGACACGCTCGTCCGGATCCGTCACCGCCGCATAGTATCCCGCAAAAAGCGATGCACATATCAGCGCTCCGGTCTTCATCCTGTACATATCGCACAGCTTCTCATATGAGCCGGCATTGTCGGCAAGGTCTATTTCCTGACCGCCCGCCATTCCGAGCACTCCGGAGAGTCTGCCGTATTCGGCTGTGACCTTGGCTGCGGAGCGCGGATCGACATAGGGATTCTCGGCAGAGATTTGAAAAGCCAGCGACAGAAGCGCATCTCCCGCAAGGAGAGCTATCGCCTCTCCGAACGCCTTGTAGCAGGAGGGCTGTCCTCGGCGCATATCGTCGTTATCCATAGCGGGAAGATCGTCATGCACAAGCGACGAGGCGTGGATCATCTCGATCGCCGCCGCAAACGGAGCACACATTTCGGGTGTTGCGCCGAACATCTCGCCCGTCTTCATGACCAAATATGCTCTGATCCTCTTACCGCCGCCGAGAGTGGCATAGCGCATTGCATCGGCAAGAGCGCCGTCTCCGATGCTCTCCTTTGAGAGGTATCTCTCAAGAACCCGCTCCGTATACTCGGCGTTTTCCTTGATGGCAGTCTTTATATCGAAATTCTTCATACGCCCTGTACCCCCGAATCCGGTATACCGTCACCCACTATCTCATCGCCGCCTGCAGTGAGGAACTTCACCTTTTGCTCGGCGGAATCAAGCTTACTGTTGCAAAGCTTTACAAGGGCAACGCCCTCCTCAAATGCCTCAAGCGATTTATCAAGCGGAGCATTTCCGCTCTCAAGGTATCTCACAAGCTCCTCAAGCCGTGCCATCGCTTCTTCAAAGCTCAAATCTTTCGTCATGTCCATCACTTATATCTCCGTTGTATTTGTTTCGATTTTTGAGATCTCGGCAGAGAGAGTACCGTCGGACAGTCTGACATACACACCGTCACCGACGGAGACCTCACTCACGGATTTGATTATCTCTCCGTTATCGCCGTAAAGTGCGCCGAAGCCTCTCGACAGTACAGCCATCGGATCAAGTGCACTGAGCTTTCCGGCAACAGCCGCAAGAGAGGAGCGGCAATCTGCTTTTTTCGAATCGACGGCGGCGGACAGCTTCTCCGTATTCACGGTAAGCCTCATGCGCCTGTCATCAAGCTGAGCCCGCGGATCTCGCAGTGCTCTGCTCTCGGAATATCGCGCTACCATTGCACGCGCGGCAATGACTCTCTGAGAGAGGAGCGCCGATTCCCTTTTTATTATGTTCAATATCTTATGCTTCAGCTCATCTGTATCGGGAACGGCTATCTCGGCGGCGGCAGACGGAGTAGGTGCGCGCCTGTCGGCAACAAAATCGCATATCGTGAAATCCGTCTCATGCCCCACCGCGGATATCACGGGGATATGCGATGCGGCGATCTCACGCGCAAGCTGCTCGCTGTTAAATGCCCACAGATCCTCAATAGATCCGCCTCCGCGCCCGATTATTATAACATCGGCGCTCCCCGAGGCATTGAAATATTTCAGCCCCGATATAAGTGATGCAACAGCTCCGTCCCCCTGAACGAGGGCGGGATAAACGGTTATCTGTGCAAAGGGGAATCTTCTTCCCGTGACATTTATGATATCTCTGACAGCGGCGCCGGTGGCGGAGGTGATTACCCCCACCCTTGAGGGGATCTTCGGCAACGGCTTCTTTTTGCTGTTGTCAAACAGTCCCTCGCTCTCAAGACGGCGCTTGAGCTGTTCATACGCTATATACAGAGAGCCGACACCGTCGGGCTCCATTTCTTCGGCATATATCTGATACTGACCGTCGCGGACAAACGCAGATACGCGACCGCGTATCATTACAAGCATTCCGTTTTCCGGCATAAAGCCGAGCCGTGATGCGGCGCTTCGGAACATCACCACTTTTATAACCGAGGAATCATCCTTCAGAGAGAAATAGTAATGCCCTGTGCTGTAGTGATTCTTGAAATTGGAGATCTCGCCTTTTATATACACGCTTCTGAGAGCGGTGTCGCCGTCGATGAGGGATTTAATATATTCATTGAGCGCAGATACACTAAGGACAGATGATGTACCGTTCATTTGGCTTCCTCCTTAATTATCTGTTATGTCTGAAGTATGTGAGAAACGCGATACCGCAGGCATTGTCCGATGCAAGCTCGGGTCTCGCAAAGCGGCGACCCGCACCGGAGAGCCTGTCGCGAAGTATACCGCAGCTCATAACGCCGCCCGCAAATACAACGGGAATATCGCCGTACTTATCATAAACCCCGTCAAGCATACGTGACAGGACGGTGCCGACGGAATCAATGACATACGACGCCACAGCCGCCCTGTCGCCCGTCCTTGCATACAGCTCCGAGGCCTTGTTCTCAAGCCCCGAGAGATTACAGGAAAGTCCCTTGACAGAGCACAGCGGAGAGATA
Source organism: uncultured Lachnospiraceae bacterium (assembly GCA_964631595.1). Lineage (GTDB taxonomy): Bacteria > Bacillota > Clostridia > Oscillospirales > CAG-272 > UMGS1312. Next base: position 71,715 of record CAZVXL010000001.1, read on the forward strand.
CTCTTACCGGTGTATTCAAGTGCAAGCTTCTCCATTTCGGGGCCTGCGGGAAAAGGCAGTCCCATCATCACTCCCGCCCTGTCAATGGCTTGTCCCGCATTGATATCAAGACTGCCGCCGATATTCACCGGATAGATAAGCCTTTCCTCATCGGGAGTCACGTCAATTATATCCGTCGTTCCGCCCGATACGTGGAAGGCGACAAAATGCTCGTCCTTCAAATGAAGGGCATCGGCGGAGTAAAGAGCCGCCATGATGTGTCCGGCTTGATGAGAGAAGGTATAGAGCGGCACTCCGATGGAGGCGGAGATCATCTGCGCCTCGGCAAGCCCCGTCATAAAGCACGGCATATACGAGCCCTCCGAATAAGTCGGGGATGCGGATACTCCCACTGCAGATATGACTCCGTCATGCTCCGCCACTGTTCGACGAACGGCATCGGCGGAGCTCTCGGTATTCTTTATATGCTGAAACACGGCATCGCTTTGCCGCAGTCCGCGCTCGCCCTGCTTTACCGTGAGAAGCTTTTTATGATTAAGAAGCACTCTCCCATCTCGGTCGGTCAAGGACACCGAGGTGGTGTAATTGCTGGTGTCGATCCCGAGATAAAGCTCAGTCTTCATCGTCATGCTCGGATGCGTCTGTCTCCATGGCAGCCTCGGGCTCGGAGTCCGCTACGCTCTCGTTTTTCTCCGCGATATCCGTCTTGATCGCATCAAGCTGCTCGGCTATCTTATTCAGGACGCCGTTGATAAACGCAGGGGCGGCATCGTCATCGTACTTTTTCGCAAGCTCCAGTGCCTCGTTTATCGCAACTCCGCACGGGCAGCTCTTATACACCATATCGTATGCGGCAACAAGCAACACCGACCGTGTCATCGGCGCCATTCTCGACACCTTCCACCCGTCGGCACGCTTCTCGATAATATCCGCAAGCACGTCGCGCTTCTCGACAATATCGGAGAGTCCCTTCTTTATATAGCGAAAAGGCTCAAATCCGCGCTCCTCAAGCGCATATTCATATATATCGGCGGCACTTTTATCGCGGTTGAATTCAGATTCAAAAACCAGTGTCACCAGTATCTCTCTTGCTTCTTTTTTATTCATCACTTTCGACTCTCCCATGCTGCGAATAACTTATGATCGTTCTTTATTATTATACATCTTTTATGCATAAAAGTCAATGAAATATCGGAAGTTGCGGCAAGCCGCGGGAAGGCGCGATAAATCCGAAAAAACGAAGGTGGGAGACCGCCCTAACGGCGGTCTCCCTTTTGCATCAGCCCTGTATATCGTTATAAAAGATTATCTCCTCTGGAAGAACAAGATTGAGCTTATCCTTTGCCACATCCTCCACATAATCCTCGTCAAGAGTATCGTTTTTCAGTTTATTTTCAAGCTTTGCGATATGTGCCTGATACTCGGACACCACCGCCTCACATTCACTGTATTCCTCTTTTAGAGTATCAAGCTCTATTTTCAGCTTAAACAAAGTGAAAAGGCAAAAGATCATAAACACGGCAAACACAAGCTTTACTGCAAAGCCGAGCTTTCCATTTTTCATCAAATCACCTCACAATTTACACTTCCCGCCTCAAAAGCGCATCTCCGCACCGAGCCCGAGACGTATTTTTTCGGTGTACCTCACACCTCTGCGATATTTTATGTTCTGCATGATCGGAGCGGCAATGCGGAGCCTCAAAGCTTTGAGAGCGCGCACCGCAAGCCCGAAAGCGACCCTTATCGGAAGCAAAAACAGCTCCGTTATATATCTTACCGCCGCCCTGAGAACAAACACGACCACTTCAAGCACGGTAAGAAAAAAACAACTTACCGTAAAATAATACGCGAAAAATCCGACAGCCGACGAAGCAATAAAATACCAACGCACCTGCCCGCGTATCGCGTGAAACAAGAAGACGGAATATACCGCCGCACTCACGAGAGCATATACGATATCTCCGATAAAGATCAGCGCTCCCGCAAATTTGCCCTTGCCGGATCCGCACCCGATATAAGCTCTCGATTCCCTGATAAAGGGCAGTCTGTGTCTGTACAGGCGCTCGGATACATTCGAATACACCGCAAGCCCGAGAGTTATGCGTGTGAGTCTTATCACATCATAGAGCACACCGAGGAGCAGACCGATAAAAAACGAATATAGCGTTACACGCAAATGCTCCGATACGGAAAACCACATTGCTATCTTGCAGAACGTCTCTTTTGAGGACGTCTTTTCTCATCTTGATCGTGATAATACACACCGAAGACCTTACCGCTCACAAAAAGAACCCCTTTATCCGAGGAAAAGCTGTCGATCTTCAGCTCCTCCCCTTCTAACGACATATCTCCCAGCGCGGAATGAACCGTTATAACGGAATCGTCAAAGCTGAGGACATCGTCGATTCCGGTAAGCTCGGAATGTCTTCTGTCCGATATGACCAAACTGTGTGACTCAAATGCTTTTTCGCCGTTCATACTGCCTCCCGTAATATCCTAATGCAGTATATTACGGAAAAGGCGGAAATATTACAGAAATTCAGGCAATGACCTCATACAGCGACGGAGCATCGTTCTTACCGACAGACTCACGCACGTCAAGCACCTTGACCTTCAGCCGCCTTTCTCCGAATGCGACCTCGATCACATCTCCCACCGAAACATCAAGTGAAGCTCTCGCCACCTTACCGTTTACAAAAACATGGCCTGCATCGCAAGCCTCGTTTGCCACGGTCCTTCTCTTTATAATTCTGGATATTTTCAGATATTTGTCAAGTCTCATATCAAGCTCTCATCAAAATGATAACAGCCTCGGAGGAGCCGAGGCTGTCAATTAACTACGCAATTACTTATTTACCTTGGCCTTGAGATCTCTGCCGGCGGCAAATGCAGGCTGCTTGGAAGCAGGAATGGTAATAGTAGCGCCGGTAGCGGGATTACGTCCGGTGCGCTCGCCTCTCTCCTTTACGCTAAAGGAGCCGAATCCGATAAGCTGAACCTTCTCGCCATCGGCAAGAGCAGACTCAATTGCAGAAAATACGCTGTTAACAGCCGCTTCAGCTTCCTTTCTCTTAAGACCGGTATCCTTGGAGACAACATCGATAAGCTGTGATTTGTTCATAAGTTAAATCCTTCCACTTTTTACAATTGCTGCACTCAACCAGACGGAAGAGGCGCTTACTTAGTGATATTATATCACTAAGTTCTGTTTTTTGCAAGAGTATTTCAGCAAATTTATGGGTATTCACATAAAAATTTGAACTATTTTTTTATTTTTTCGTCATTCCAGAGCAAAATCAGCTCGGAATCGCTCATGTTTTTTATGCTTTTACCATCCGATACAGTCTTTTTCTCCACGCCCCCGAATCTCGAAATAAATTTTTCGCAGGCAAGTCCGAGTGCCTCCTCGCAGTCGACACCGACAAATCGCGCGACATTTGTTACTGACAGAAGCAGATCGCCGAGTTCCTCGCGTATCCGCGCATTATCCGGCACATCCGCCGAGATCTCCGCCTTCAGCTCGTCCGCCTCCTCGTAGATCTTATCAAAAGCATCGGCACAGTCTCGGAAATCAAAGCCCGCCTTTCCCGCTCTTTTGCCGATCTTCTGTGCCCGCATAAGCGCCGGAAATGAGGTCGGAACAGCCCGAAGCTCGTCGGTCACGGTAGCGCGCTCCTTCTTCTTTTCGTCCTTCTTGATCTTATCCCAGTTATCAAGCACCGCTTCACTGCTGTCAAGAGAGAGCTCACCGAAAACGTGCGGATGGCGATGTATCAGCTTTGTGCATATGCCGCTTACCACGTCATCAAACGTAAAGGTGCCGATCTCCTCCTCGATCTGTGAATGAAAGATCACTTGAAGCAGAACATCTCCGAGCTCCTCGCACAGAAGCGACGTATCCTCTTTGTCGATAGCCTCTATCGCCTCATAGGTCTCCTCGATGAAATCGCGGCGAATGGATGAGTGGGTCTGTTCTCTGTCCCACGGGCATCCGTTTTCCGAGCGGAGCAGTCGCATTATATCCCTGAGAGCGGCGATATCGTATGTTTTCCGAGAGAGTATTTCTTCAGATCCGTTCATTTTTTCACCTTTCCAAGCCCACCTCAGTCTCTTATGAGATGCAACTTTTGCAGTATGGCGCAAATTTTCTTGCCCTTCGGAAGAAGGGATATATCCTCCGACGTAACGGCGCGGAGCAGGAAAATGAGAAGCACATATATGACAGCGGCAGTCGCTATTGCGGCGATCGTTGCGACCTTCGGGGAAATAAAGCAGACATACAGCGTATAAGCGCCGAGCGCGGATGCCGCACAGGCGATACCGCAGACAAACGGGCGCAGAAATACACGTCTGACATTCGGAACGATGCCAGCATACTTTGAAACGAACGTGAAGTTAAAGCAGGTCACCGTGAGATAGCACAGGAACGTGCTTATGGGAGTACCCTTCATACCGATGATCTGAATGAGGAAATAATTGGACACCAGCTTCACAGCCGCACCGGCAAGCATGGATATAACGGGAAGTCTTTCCTTACCGCAGGCCTGAAGCATTGCATTCGATATTGAGAGAAGGCACACGAAGAATGCGGACGGGGCAAGCAATCTGAGAAGCGGCGTTGCCATCTCGATAGACTCGGGAACTCTGTAGAACAGATTGAGTATAGGGCCCGCAAGGGCGGACATTCCGAATGCACAGGGCACGCCGATGATGACCGCCACGCGGAGCGCAGACTCCATTATGGTGCGGCATCTTTTTGTATCTCCCTGACTTTTTGCAACCGAAAGAAGCGGAATTATTGCCGCGGAAATGGGATAGATGAGCACGGGGGGCAGATTGAACATCGGTACCGCAAGAGTTGTATAATTACCGTAAACGGTCGTCGCCATCTCCTGTGTCATTCCGTTTTGCTGCAAGAGCCTTTGAACTATGACCATATCTATCATGTTGGTAAGGCTCATAACGGAAGCGCTTACCGTTATGGGAAGTGCGATTCCGACAAGCCTTCTCAGTATTCTTCCCGACGGCTCGGTGATGGGCGACTCGCCGTTATCGCCTATAAATTCGGCAGTGTAATCCGATTCTCTGAAGAAGAATTTCGTTAGGCAAAGGTAAAGCATTCCGAGACCTGCACCGATGGAAAGACCTGCGGCGGCGTATGCCGCTACAATATGGATCTCGTATCCGCGGTCAATGGCGTAAAGTGCAAACAGTATACCGAGAACCAGCTTGCAGAGAGCCTCGATAAGCTCGGATATAGCGGTGGGTACCATCTGCTGAAAGCCTTGGAAATATCCTCTGAGTGCACTCGATATGCAGATAAAGAACAGCGTGGGGGCTATCGCGATAATGCACATACTCGTGGGTGATGCCTTCAGCAGTGAAGCAAAGGAATTTGCTCCGACAAACATGACCGTCATGCCGAGAACACCTATTACGAAAAACAGTCCCACCGTTGTGCGAAGTATTTTTTTGATCTGCCGAAGCTGTCCCTTGGAGCGCGCCTCGGAGATCATTATCGAAACCGCAACGGGAAGCCCTGCGGTCGATATCATGTAAAAGAATGTATATATGGTGTAGGCGGAGGTGTAATAACCCATTCCCTCATCGCCCACGACACTGTTCATCGGTATCTTGAACAGCAGTCCTATGACCTTGACCAAAAGATTTGCGACAGTCAGAACAACTACTCCCGAAAAAAACAGCTTAGTTGAATTTTTGACTGCTTTATTTCCGTTTTTTTTCATTATATTCTGTATCCTTTCACCCCATCAGCTTTGCTCTGGCAGCCGAAAATTCACGGCTCAGGCGCTCTGTGTCTATGGTATTGTATTCACCGTTCTCAAAAAGAATACGCCCGTTTACCATAGTCATCAGCACATCGCTTCTGTCGGTGGCATAGGCAAGCACGCCGAGGGGATCCTCATCGGCGGAGACTCCCTGTCGGTTGCAGGATATGAGCACAAGATCGGCAAGCATACCCTCCGATATCTCATAAACAGGCTCTCTGCCCTGCGATATCATTCCTCCGACGGTGGCGGCAAGCACGGCATCTCTCGCCGGAACAGCCGCGGCATTGCCGCTTATACCCTTATGCAGTATCGCGGAAAGCTGCATTTCGGCTATCACATCCTGCTTATTGTTTGAAGCGGAGCCGTCCGTACCGAGCGCGACGTTTACTCCCGCTGCTCTGAGCCGCTCAAAGGGCATGACACCGCTTCCGAGCTTCAAATTGCTTCTCGGATTATGCACGGCGGTGGCTCCGTGACGCGCCATTATTTCAATATCGGCTTCCTCAAGCCATACGCAGTGAGCGGCGCTCACGGGAACATCGAAAACTCCGCATTTTTCAAAAAATGCAGTCGGTGTCATACCGCGCCGCAATATTCCCTCGGCGTGCTCCTTTTTCGTCTCCGAGAGATGAAGCTGTATGCCGACTCCGTGCTCTGCCGCAAGCTCTGCGGCATATCTGCACATCCGCTCCGTATTCGTATATTCCGCGTGAAGCGACACATCGACCTTGATCCTGCCGTCGGATGCGTTGTGATAGTCGCGAAGGAGCATACGCGTCTCCGCAATGCGGGGATCATCCGAGGGATCGGCGGTCTCGTCAAAGGAGACAAGCGAGCGGGAAATATTCGCCTTTATTCCCGTATCTGTAACCGCATCCGCGATATCATCGCAGAAGAAATACATATCGGACATTGAGGTCACGCCGCCGCGCAGCATTTCGGCAATTGCGGACATCGTACCGATCCTTGCTATCTCTCCGTTCAGTCTGTCCTCGTGCGGTAAAATGTACTCGTTCAGCCACACGTCAAGAGGCTTGTCGGTGCCTAGACCTCGGAGAAGCGACATGGGGGTGTGACAGTGAGCATTGACAAAGCCGGGGGTCAAAATACATCCGCTTCCGTCAACAGTACGGTCGGGCTTTAAGCCGTCGGGGAGAGTGTCCCCGACATACACTACCCTGTCGCCGTCGACTATTACGTTCTTTTTGACCGAAGCCGCGACAAGGCTCAGACAAACTGCGCTTTTTATAAGAATACTCATATTATTGCTCCGATACCGTGACTTAATCTATAAACTCATGCAAAAGCGAATCGGCAGGTACGTCCGACTCAAGAATGGAATAAGGGATAATGCGCGTCATCTTCTTTTTCAAGAAGCTGACAGTGGGATAAAGCGGGCTGTACAGGTCCACCGTGTCAAGAATATCGTATATCTCCGTACACATGACATACAGATCATACGGAACCACAGAGTTAATCTTGATCTCCGATGCTTCCCCGTATGGGAATATCCGCTTTTCCTCGTTTTCGCGCACGCTGTCCCAAAGCCTCAGCGTAAACTCCGGACTTGAGGCCCTGTTATTGTAATCCCTCAGAATACGGCGGAGAAGCCGTATCTCGTCACTCTCAAACTTCATTCCGTTTGCGGTGACGGAGGAGGAAACGTTTATAAATACTCTCTTGCACTCCGCGGAGCTGAGGGTCGAATACACCTCGGGATAGTGAGCCTGTATGCCCTCGAAGATATATATATCGTTTTCCTCGGGAATGTACTTGCGTTTTCCGACACGCCGTCTTTCCTTGAAATCAAAAATCGGAGCATACGCGGGATCTCCGTTCATTACCGCATATGTGAAGCTTCCGAATTCGGCAAGATCAAGCGCATCGGGCGATTCGTAATCGGGAGTGTGGACACGATCGGCGAGGACATTTCCGTCAAGGTAAAAATCGTCGATGGAAACAGGCACGACTCTGCGACCCGCCTCGGACAGATGCTCGGCAAGCTTTTTTGCGGTCGTGGTCTTTCCGGAGCATGAGGGACCGGCAAGAGCGACGGTTCTTGTTGTGCCGCTCTGCAATATCCGGTCGGCAGCGGTCTTGACCTCTGCCTCAAATCTGTTTTCCCATTTGCTCACGACCTCAGCGACATTGCTGTCCTGCCTCAGATCAAGAACTATATCCTTTATATTCTCCATGTTACGGATCCTTTCGGTCATATCAAAGGTGGTTTTTATAAAACTCCGCAGAGCTTTCGCGAAGCAATCGGCGCCGTCTGTCTCCCTCGTCGCCGCTGTGATCCTTCAAATATTCATACGGATATTTCGGTTCAAATATCCTCTCTATGTACTGCTCTCCCGTCACATCGTCCGTCAAGGTAAGGCGTGTTACGGAGGATGCGCCGACACCGAACACGGTGTGTACCTCCTCCATCATATAGATATTGTAGAGGCATTCACATCCGCGCAAGGAGTATCCGACGTTCTCAAGATTGCCGACGGTGTTTTTCTGGCGGTACATATAATACGGCATATATCCGGCAGATCCGAGAAGCTCGGCGGCGCCGTCTACCGCTGTTGCCGCATCAAGGCTCTCCCTCGAATAAAGCTCGCTCAGCCCGTATTCGGAGGCGCGCTTTACGGTAAAGGTGTGAACCGTTATATCCTCGGGCTTCAGTCCGATCACCTTATCCACAGCAGAGATGAAGCTGTCGGAGCTCTCCTTCGGCAGACCCGCAATAAGATCCACATTGATCTGAGGCACGCCGCTGTTCCTTGCAAGCTCGTATGCTCTGAAAAAGTCGTCCGCAGTATGATTCCTGCCGATCTCAGCCAGCACGAAATCGCTTAGTGTCTGTGTATTTACGCTGATCCTTGTCACACCGCCGTTCACTATTGCCGACAGCTTTCCTTCGGTAAGCGTATCCGGTCTGCCGGCTTCAAACGTAAATTCGGTGATACCGTCACCTACGGTACGCCTTATATATTCAAGAAGCTCGGATATCTGAGTCGCGTCAAGCACTGTAGGTGTTCCGCCTCCGACATAGACAGTATCGACGGTAAGACCGAGATGTCTCACCGTATCCATCACATTTTCAAGATCGGTCATCAAAGCCGCAAGATACTCCGGTATCAGCTTCAAAAGCCGAGGTGATGAGACCGACACAAATGAGCAATATCTGCATCTGGATGGGCAGAACGGTATCGCAATATATATACTGCACCTGCGCTTCTGCTCCGGCAATATAACACGCGCTTCCGCAAGAGACACCTCCGCCGCAAGATGCGCCTTTCGCGGAGCAACTCCGTAAATATCGCAGAGATACCTCTCCGCCACCTCGGCGGAAAGTCCGGAAGCAGTGAGAGCAGACACAACGCGTGCCGGACGCACACCGGTGAGAATACCCCACGGAGGTCTGTAGCCGGTAAGCTTGCCCGCAGCCTCCGCAAATGCGATACCCACCGATATTTTATCGGCTTTCGCTTCATCCTCGGCTGTGAGGCTTGAGGTACTTATACTGCCGTGACCGCAGAAAACAGGCCCGTCAGCCGTCTCCCCCATTTCCACCGTCGAATCGCTCGAATTCCCGTTTCTCTCGACGCTTATCCTGCACCAGCGCGTATTTTCGTTTTCCTTAAAGCCCTCTCCGGGGAAATAGAGCAGGCACAGAGTTTGAACATAATAGGAATTGATGTTGCCGCCTGTAATATATATATTCATTTAGCCTTCCTCGGAGCCTTTAATGCTTCTGAATCAAGAATTATCGTAACAGGCCCCTCGCATACAGCCGAAATGGTCATATCGGCTCCGAATACGCCGGTTTCGGTGGGAAGCCCCGCATCGCGAAGACGATCTCTGAAATACTCAAACATGGGCTCTGCCTCGGCAGACCTCATACATCCGCCGAAATCGGGACGCCTGCCGCGTCTGCACGATGCGGCAAGGGTGAAATTCGAAACAAGGAGGATCTGTCCGCCGATATCCTTTACGGAAAGATTCATTTTCCCCTCGTCATCGGTGAATATTCTGAGTCCCGCTATCTTATCGCAAAGCAGGTTCGCATCCTCCGACGTATCCCCCTCGGCACAGCCGAGAAGAATGAGAAGCCCCTTTTCGGCTCTCCCCGAGATCTCCCCGTCAACGGAAACGTCGGCGGAGCTTATTATCTGCAAAATCGCTGTCATGCTTTACTCCTTACAATTAACTGAAGCCTCTCACTATACTCGTAACATTGTTTACCGATCTGAGGCGTGAGACAATGGAATTGTAGTGCTCGATATCCTTGCACGCAACCGTGAGATTTATAATAATATCGGACTCCGTCCGTTTTTTGGTGTTGATCTGAAGGATTGATACCTTCATATCGGCAAGGCACATCGTTATATCGGCAATGAGAGACATGGAATTTTCCGCATATATCTGTATCATCGCCTCGAAGGTCTTCTTTGACTTGATATCAAGTGAATCTATATCCCAATCCACACGGATCCATCGGCTGAAGGAATCAGACTGCTTCATGCCGTTCAGAACATTCGGGCAGTCTCTTTTGTGTACGGATATCCCGTATCCCTTTGTGATAAAGCCGATAATGGGGTCACCGGGGAGAGGATTACAGCATTTGGCAAATTTCACGGCACAGCCGGTCTGTCCGTCCACTGTCACGCCGCCGGTTCCGGCGCCCTTTTTATGCGATGACAGCTTGACCTGCTCCGTATCCACAATGACAGGCTCGTCATCGGCGGGCTTTACCTGCTTGTCAAACTCATCCTTCAGCTTAGGAAGGATCTTCGACATAGGAAGACCGCCGTAGCCTATGGTGTTATAGAGATCCTCGTCATCCTGAATACCCAACCGATGAGCAACTGCGACAGCTATATCCGTTTTCTGCTCCTCGGTCAGTCTTCGTGAAAGCTTTGCAAGCTCCCTCTCAAGCTCTGCCCTTCCGACCTCGATATTGTCGGCGCGCTTTTCCTTTTTGAACCACTGTCTGATCTTATTCCTTGCCTCCGAGGTCTTTACGATCTTCAGCCAGTCACGACTCGGTCCCTTTGAGGCCTGTGAGGTAAGGATCTCAACGATCTCACCGTTTTGCGGGATCTTATCAATCGGCGCGATCATACCGTTGATCTTTGCGCCGATCATTCTGTTTCCTACCTCTGTGTGTATCGAATAAGCAAAATCAATGATGGTGGAGCCCTGCGGAAGCGCGACCACATCTCCCTTCGGTGTGAACACGAACGTCTCATCGTTGAAGATATCGTTTTTCAGCGCGCTCATAAACTCATCGGGATCGACGGTCTCGTTCTCCGTATCGACAAGCTTCGATATCCACGCAAGCTTTTTGTCTATCTCCTCACGGCTTCGCTCGCCCGACTTGTATTTCCAGTGAGCGGCAATACCGTACTCTGCGACATGGTGCATATCCTTTGTACGTATCTGAACCTCGAACGGTATGCCGTCACGTCCTATTACGGTCGTGTGGAGGGACTGATACATATTCGGCTTCGGGGTCGAAATATAATCCTTGAACCTACCCGGGATCGACTTGTACAGCTCATGAATGATTCCGAGCGCGGTATAGCAGTCAAGCTCCGTATCAACTATTATTCTGAGCGCATAGAAGTCGTATATCTCATCAAAGCTTTTGTTCTGATTGAACATCTTTCTGTAGATGCTGTAAACAGTCTTGACACGACCCTCAAGCTTATAATTGAGCCCGTATTCGTCAAGCTTATCGGATATATAAGCTCTGACCTTTTCCATGAAATCACGGTTTTGACCGTATTTTTTCTCGATATTCTCGCTGACCTCGGAATATCCTATCGGATCAAGATATTTTACCGCCAAATTTTCAAGCTCCTGCTTGATCCTTTGGATTCCGAGACGGTGAGCCAGCGGTGCATACACGTGCATCGTCTCAAGTGCGGTGGTACGCCGTTTATTCTCCGGCTTTGCATCAAGCGTCCGCATATTATGCAGTCTGTCGCAAAGCTTTATGAAGATAACTCTTATATCGCGCGACATCGCAAGAAGCATCTTACGGATATTCTCCATCTGAGCTTCTTCCTTGTCCTCGATCGCGATATCCTCCATTTTCGTGAGGCCGTCCACAAGCAGAGCAACATCCTCGCCAAACTCACTTTTCAGCTTGCCGAGGTCTGTTTTATCGGAGCAATCCTCTATTGTATCGTGAAGAAAAGCGGCACAGATCGAATCGGTATCAAGCCCGAGCGCGGCGGTTATCTCCGCAACGGCGATCGGGTGAACTATATACGGCTCTCCGGAATTTCGAAGCTGACCCGTGTGCATCTCACGAGCATACACGTATGCCTTGTATATTTTCTCCGTATTATACTTTTTTCCGCTTGTTTCAAGCATGGAAAAGAACTTGCCGACAAGGGGCTTATCCTCCGGCGAAAGGTCTATCCTGTTCATAAATACCTCCGGCATTATCGCGCGCTGTCCTGCAAGGCTCTGTAAAGAGAGGATTTTTCAAGGCTTGTGCGTTCCTTAACTTGAATATATGTAAACAAGAATTTCTCAAGCTCGGTGTCTTCTTCATAAGCATCGATGAGGCTAAGCTCATGCAGTATTTCGATAATAAAGCGAAGCTTTGCATAGCTCATACGCCGTCCGCGCGTTTCACCTATCAGATGGCTGAGGGCTCTGATACTGAATATCTCATGCTGCTGCCTCAGCTCATTTTTCAAAAGATTATAAACAAAGCCCACATCCTCGCGTGAGGGCACGATGCTGTCGGGAAGCGGGTCGCCGCTCCTCTCTCCCGAGGCAAGCGTGGCGCGGAGCTTCAAATACTCCTCACGCCACCCGAGCTCGGAATTATACTGCTCCTCGCTCAGACGGAGATCCTTTGCGATAAATTGCAGGGTCTTATGCCCCTGAAACTCATTTATATCAAGACTGAACAGTATATCCACTCTGTCTCCCGGATATACGTCGAAATCATCGGGAATACGTCTGAAGCACATGGCGGTCACGGAAGCACCTCCGCACCTTACGGTAAACTTCGTATGCTTGCCGCCGCCCACCGTGCAATAATCCTCCACGGGAACATTTCGTATCACAAAAAGCGGCTGAGGATTCGACACGCCGTAAGGCTCAAGAAGGTACAGCTCCGACACCTGCTTCATGCTTACGTCATCGGCGCCAAGCTCCATATCGTAATCAAAGCCCGGACAAATGTCCTCGCCCTCAAATGCCTTTTCCGCATACGCGGCAAGCCTTTCCCTGAACTCCGGCAAATTCTTGCGTTTGATCGAAAGACCTGCGGCAAGCTCATGCCCGCCGTATTTTTCAAGAAGTCCGTCACAGCTCCTCAGCGCATCCACAAGGTTCATGCCCTTTACGCTTCTTCCGGAGCCCTTGCCTATATCCTCCGGAGAATTGCCGTCGCCGGAGCCCTCAAAGGAGATAAGGATAGACGGCTTACCGTACCTTTCCGTAAGCCGTGAGGAGACGATGCCTATGATGCCGTGATGCCACGCCTCATCGTCAAGCACGATAACGGGAGATGCTTTGATACTCTCATCCGCCGCGATCTTCTCTCTTGCCGAATTTGCTATTCGGTTTTCCTCCTCCTGCCTTTCCCTATTGATCTCACAAAGCTTTCTCGCAAGCGCATACGCTCTCCTGCGATCCTCCGCCAAAAACAGCTCGACAGCTATTCCCGCACTGCTTATTCTGCCCGCCGCATTGATCCTCGGGGCAATGGAATAGCTGATATATCCCGAGGTTATCTTTCTCGGAGCGCCCTGTTTTTTCGATTCGGTGCTGATAACATCCATCAGCGCGATAAGTCCCTCGCGCTCTGTCATCTCAATACGGCGCAGTCCCTCGGCTACGATAAGACGGTTCTCATCGCGCAGCGGCATTACGTCCGCCACGGTACCTATCGCCACAAGATCAATATATTCCTTTGATATGCGCTTTACCGCCGTATAAAGATCATCTCCGCTTCTGAGCTTCTCCACGGCGCATATGACCTTAAAAACAACGCCAACGCCCGCAAGCTCCTTGAACGGATATGTACAGTCGTGCTGTCTCGGATTTACTATCGCGTACGCCTCGGGCAGATGCTCGTGACATTCATGGTGATCTGTCACGATGAGAGTAACGCCGAGCTCTGCACAGAGCTTTGCTTCCTCTATTGCGGTTATGCCCGTATCGACGGTGATTATCACGGAAACGCCGTCGGCGGCAAAGGCCTTCACTATTTCGGGCGACATTCCGTAACCCTCTCCGGCTCTGTTCGGAATGTAATATCCGACATTGTCGGTAATGGTCTTCAGATATGTCAGCATCGTGCATACAGCTGTCACGCCGTCAACATCGTAATCGCCGTATACCACGATCCTCTCGTTGTTTTCTGCCGCCTGAAGTATCCTTTCCGCCGCTCTGTCCATACCGAGAAGCAAAAACGGATCGTGAAGCATCACCTCGGATTTTGCTAAAAACGCCTCCGCATCGCGCGCACTGCCGCAATCCCTGTTAATGAGGAGCTGGGCGGTGACCTCGCTTACGCCGATAGCTTCCGATATTTCCCGCCGGAGCTCGGCGGTACCGTCGGTCTCTCCGATCCGATTCCATTTGTACTTGTATTTACGCATCGATCTATATATTCCTTAAATTAATATCTGTGCTTAGCGTCTTCTCAGTCCGTGATGCCATCCGCATCGGTATCGACAACACGTGAGACCGTAAGTATGGGTTCCCGTCCGCTTCTGCGCTTTTCAGCGATTCTGAGGAACGGGAAAGGAGCAAGAAAGCCGAGAACGGCACAGCACACGGAGACCGTGTCCGATGCTCCGAGGCAAAGAGCCAGCGCATAAAACGCTCCGCCGAATACCAAGGGAGTGGCAAATACGGCGGCGGCTGTGGTGAGGATCGCCCTGTCCGATGATACTACGCTTACCGTATCTCCGACTGCGGCACCGACCTCGTTTATCGCATTTGCCGTTGCCGTGCTCCCACCGGCAACAAGACTGCTCATGGCGCATCCCTTTCCGCACGCACTCTTATGACATCCGTCACACATCGCCTTCCGAGACACACGGACAGTCGCATATTTGCCGTCCGTGGCAATAACGATAGCTGTTTGCTCCATGCTCCACCTCAACTCTCGGGCGGTGCGAACCGCGCCATGATCGCCCGCGCTGTCTTGATACCGTCGACAGCCGCGCTCATTATTCCTCCGGCATATCCGGCTCCCTCGCCGCAGGGGTATATATCAGACCCTCTCTCAAATATCCGTCTGTCCTCACCGCGCAGTATTCGCACGGGTGCAGACGTTCTCGTTTCGACACCGGTCAGCATCGCATCGTCACAGTCAAAGCCCTTTATAAGAGTACCGAACTTCTTTATACCGCACCTCAGCATATCGGATATCATATCCGGAAAAAGTGCGGAAAGTGAGCACATTCTCACCTTGCCGTCCATATACGTGGGAGATATTCTTCCCACAGAATTGCTTCTTCCGCCGACAAAGCTTCCGACCGTCTCCGCCGGTGCGGCATAATCACCGCCGCCGAGCAGGAACGCATCTCTCTCCAGTCTGCGCTGGAACTCCACAGCGCCCTCGACCGTGCTTCCGTAATCCTCGGGGAGGACCGATACGGCGACAGCCGAATTTGAATTTCTACCGTTTCGTGCGCTGTAGCTCATGCCGTTCGTCACAACGCCGCCATCCTCCGATGCCGCGGGAACCACCACTCCGCCGGGGCACATACAGAAGGTGTAAACGCCTCTTTCCCCGACTCTGTGTGAAACGGCATATTCCGCCGACGGGAGCATACCCGCCGCAGAGCCGTACATCGCCTCGTCTATATCCTCACGCAAATGCTCTATTCTCACGCCGACCGAAAACGGCTTGGGAGTGAGCACATAGCCTTCTTTTTTCAGCTCCGCATATGTGTCCCGTGCGCTGTGTCCGACAGCAAGAACGAGAGCGCCGTATCTCACGCTCTCTCCCGCTACCGTAACAGCATCATCGGTGATACAGGAGATCTTATGTCTGTAATATATCCTTCCGCCGAGACGAGATATCTCCCGATCCGCGTTTTGTATTATCCCGCGAAGCACGTCTGTGCCTATGTGCGGCTTTGCCTGCCACATTATTTCGTGCGGTGCGCCGAGAGCACACAGTCTCTCCAGCACCTCTCTGCACAGCGGATCGCCTATCCGCGTCGTGAGCTTTCCGTCGGAGAAGGTGCCTGCGCCGCCTGCGCCGAACTGGATATTGCTCTCGGAGGAAAATGCGCCGCCTCTCATAAATCTGTCGACCGCGGCTACACGCTCGGTCACATCTCCGCCTCTTTCATACACAGTCGGAAGATAGCCGTGCCTTGCAAGCTCAAGAGCGCAAAACATACCCGCAGGTCCGAAGCCGACTATTATCGGAGCCGCCTTCAGTCTTTCGCTTCCGTATACGATACGACTCTCCGCTATCGGAGAGAGTCTTATACCGACGGATGTGTATTTCTTCTCCGCTCCGTCCTGAAGCTCTGCCGTGCCCGCCGCCGAGCAAACAAGAAAAATGTTGCCCTTTTTTCTTGCATCTATTGATTTCCTGTGGACTGTCAGCGATGCGACACTTATTCCCGCGCGCTTCAGGCGCTTCTTTGCCTCACCGATTATCTCCGCATCGGTATGCCTTACGGGAACCTTTATATTATCTACGATTACGGTATATTTCATGTTATCCGATCTTTATCTGCACGGGATAGTCACCCACGGAATAAACGCTTCCGTTCGCGCCGCTTACGGTGATCTCGGAATTCACGGTGACCGTACCGCTGACGTTGTTTCCGTATTCGGAAAGATTGACCGTCGCCGTGATATCGTCCGACTTGATCTTTTCAAGTGCCGCCTCTGTTCCTCTCAAGCGCACGGACAGCGTCTTCGTCTGTATCTCACACCTCGTCTTATCCGAGCCGAGGATCTCTATATTATTGACCGAGAAGGTCTTGACAGTCGTTCCCACGTGAGTGACGGTCACATTTACCGTATCGACATTATCGACCGAGGTGACACCCGACGGGAGATTCAGAATATACACCTGCATAACGTCCGCCGCTATCGCCTTTTCATTCAGCGTGCCGACGGTGACGGAATTTATCTTTTCAAGCTCCTTGGGATCTCCCTTTATCCTCACCGTCTCGGGATTGAATGTTATTTTCACGTTGTCCTTGTTGTAATAGCCGTATTTGTAATCGACCTTCAGCGAAACGTCCTTTGTGGTGTAGACCGGAACGTTCACCTTCATTTCGGTACGGCTGAGCTGAACATAGCGCATATCTATCATCTCGTCGGATTTTCCGACCAGCTCAAGCGCGCCTATGGTCGAAAGTGAGGAATTGACCTGACCGAGATCAAGTGATATCTGTGCATAGTCGATGCCGTTTATGACTGTTTTGGGACCGGTGACCGACACAAGAGAATATTCAGCCGACAGCTCTCCGAGCTCACAGCCCTCACCGATGATCGCGGAGGATATTTTTGGTCTTACATCGACCTCGACCGTTGACTGCTCGTCTACATACACATTTATCGAGGACAGTGACATCTCGCTGACCGTAAGTCCCGAGGGCGTTTCTGCGGTCACCATGACGGTATGCTTTCCAGCCTCGGTTATCCCCGAGACATCGGCATATACGAGGATACTGTCGGAATTATACCTGTTTATATCGCTTTTCTTTCCGGACACCGTGACATTCACGGTATTTCCGTGCCCGCTGTACACGTGCAGACCTGCCTCCGACTCAAGCACGGAGGTATTCACAAGCTCAACGGTGATGCCGTTAAAGGTCTCTTTATAGTCCGAGGTCTCCACCTGCGTTACGTAAAGCCACAAAACAAACGCACCTATGATACAAAACAGCTTCGGGAGCAGATCGTACTTTTTTCGGCTCGGTGCGGAAGGACCCCTGCCTTCGTTTTTCTCGGTCATATAGCGATATCCTTTCTCTGTGATAGGTACATTTCCCTGCAAGCTCTGCGTTATTTTTCGCCGTCTCCGTCGCCGTCACGAGATGCGTTCTTATTGTTCACGGCGCGCTTCAGCGAACGTGTATTTCTGAAATATTCGATACGTGAGCGGATACTGTTTTTCCTGCCCGCACCGGTAAGCTGCTCGGTGAGCGCCGCCTTCAAGCTGTCGGCATCGTACCCACGCACGAGCCTTCCCTCTGTGGCAAGGGATATGACACCCGTCTCCTCGGACACCACAAGAACCACCGCATCGCTGTTTTCGCTCATGCCTATCGCGGCTCTGTGCCGTGTACCGAGATCCCTCGTGAGCTCTTGGCTCGAAGAAAGGGGCAAAAGGCAGCCCGCCGCATACAGTCTGTTGTCGCGGATTATCACGGCTCCGTCATGGAGAGGCGTATTCTTGAAAAAGATGTTCTTGATGATCGGCACGGAGATGGCGGAATCGACTACGGTTCCCGTAAGTATCATGTCTCCGAGCTTTGTGGTGCGCTCAAACACGATGAGAGCGCCCGTTTTCGTCTCGGAAAGCTCCGAGGCGGCCTGTACCACGGCGGATATCAGTTCCGTCTTTCCGTCATCGGCGTTTTTGAAATCCCCGAAGCTCCTGACTCCCTTGAGCGAACCGCCGCCCACCTTTTCAAGTGCCGCGCGCAGCTCCGGCTGAAACAGTATTATCACCGCAATGATACCGATCTGGAACACGTTTTTCATGAGGTAATTCATTACCCGCATATCTATAAAGCTGCTGACTACAAGAAGCAAAAGAAGCGTGATGATACCGACCGCAAGCTTTCCCGCTCTGCGGTCACGGATAAACTTGAAAACATAGTACAAAATCACGGCAACGACCGCTATATCCACGGCATCTGCCACTCTAAACGATGAGAGATCTCTTGATATGTTATTCCAAAAATCGGACAAACGGTCAAAAAACATACCCTACACGCTCCCTTTTATATCTATAGATATTATTATAACATATTTATTGTGCAGATTCAAATACTTTTTATAAATATAATCAAAGAAATATGCTTTTTTCGCAAACTTAGACCGTTTTTATTTACAGACACGCCGAATAATGATATAATATATGCGAAAAATCTTGCCGCGCAAGCTTTTGCGGCGAAGATGTCGTTGTCTATCACTGCATTACTTTCGGTTTTAAGGAGTTACACATGAAGCCTACGGTGTCGATCTACACTCTCGGGTGCAGAGTCAATCAATACGAATCATCGGTAATAGCCGCCACTCTCGAAGAAAACGGCTTTTCCGTTGTGCCGTTCGGGGAGATGTGTGATGTTGCCGTCGTAAACTCCTGCACGGTCACCGCCGAATCAGACAGAAAAAGCCGTCAGCTGCTTCGCCGCGCCGCAAAATACGCGCGCATAGGAGTAGTTGCCACCGGCTGCTTTGCCGAGATATCGTCCGAGGCGGCAAGCGGCACTGAGGGTGTGATTGCCGTGCTCGGCAACAGGGGTAAGGGCAATGTTGCAGACGCCGTGATGCGTGCCGTCGGCATGATTCCCGATGCTCCCGAAAAGCGCGCCGATATCTTCGGGGAATGCAAGGAGAAGCTGACGCGCCCCGAGCGTGTGAGAACCTTTATCAAGATCGAGGACGGCTGTGAAAGCAAATGCGCGTACTGCATAATACCGAAGGCAAGGGGCCCCGTTCGTTCAAAGGCTCCCGCACTGATCCTTGAGGAAGCAAGAGCACTCACGGAGGCGGGCTCTCCCGAAATAATCCTCACGGGAATCGAGATCTCCGCATACGGCAGGGATCTTCCCGACAGGAAAAGCTACGATCTGTCACACTTGATCGCGGATATCTCGAAAATTCCGTCACTTAGGCGCCTCGGGCTCGGCTCGCTCGATCCCTCCGTTATGACCGAGGCATTTCTCACAAACATTTCCGCCTGCGATGCCCTTGTCAGGCATTTCCATCTATCCCTGCAAAGCGGCTCATCCTCCGTGCTTCGGCGCATGAGGCGCAGGTACAGTGCCGAGCAGGCGCTTGAATACATAGCACGGATCAGGCGATATTTTCCCGACTCAAACATCAGCGCCGACATTATCGTCGGCTTCCCCGACGAATCCGAAGCCGAATTTGCCGAGACCGAGTGCTTTTGCGAGCGTGCCGATTTTCTCAATCTGCACATCTTCCCGTATTCACCGAGGAAAGGCACGGAGGCCGCCGAGATGAGCGGACAGCTTCCCGATGCCGTAAAGCGTGAGCGCGCTTCAAGGCTTGAGAGCCTCCACGCAAGGTCAAAAGCCGCCCTTATGGCTCGCTACGCAGAGAGAGGCACGCCTGTTCACGTTCTTTTCGAGCAGTGCAGAAACGGCATTCTCACAGGTCACAGTGAGCACTACGTTGAGCTTGCGGTCAAGGGATCTCCGGAACTTATCGGAAGGATCTGTCCCGTGATACCTCACGCCGACGGCACGGGAGAGCTGCTGTAGGTCGGCCGAACGAAATATTAAACGTCAAAAGTCTGCGACGTGCCCAAGGCACCTCGCAGACTTTTTTCAGCAGCAGTACAAAGTGTATTTTTTAAGCATCCTTATCGGGTGAAGCGACTGCTTCGCCTTTCTTATTCCCGATATCCCCATATCCTCCTCGCGGTTGACATAGACGACGGAAGGATCGGTTGTTTTGCGAAGATACTCCGATGCCAAGAACTGATATGCACCTGCCCTGTTCTGCTCCGCCTTTTCAACGTGAACGAACACGGTATCTCCGACGCACTCTCCCGCGGTAAAACCGCATATTCCGTCCTTTGATGTAACAATTCCACCCGTCATTTTGCTCTCATCCCAGCGGCAGAGAAGCTCATATATCGCTTTCTCCTCGGCAGCGGACATGGGAGAGCCGTCGGAGTATTTTTGAAACCACTGCGATATATATTCCGATACCGCAGAGCAAAGAGAGCTCTCCATCGGAACAAATGCGGCGGTGGGATCCGTGCGCTTAAACCTGTTGAGCATATTCTTCTGACCGTGGAAATGCTTCCCCGCAAAGTCGGTCACAGATGCCTTATCGTAAACGTAGTCGGACCAATCCGGCTCCTCGGATGAAAACACGACATCGTAGCACTCCTCGAAGAAATGAAGGTCGTATTCCGAAATAAAGCAGAAATAGAGCGCAATGCCGATACTGTGTGCATATTCCCTCACGGCGTGCAGTGCCGCGACGGTATCACCGCCGATCGGGAACGAGAACATATCCGTACCGCCGCCCGAGGCAAGGAGAATAAGAGAATCTTCGTATATCGCATAGCGGATATTGTAGTACTCTCTCCAGAAAAAAGTCGTGCCGAGCAGAGAGTCGCATATCATCGGAGCTCCCTCCGCAAGTCTGCGCTCGTTGTCACGCCGAAAGTATTCCCCGACGGTATCACGATCCTCGTATTCAAGCCTTTTGAATTTAAGCATTTTTTTGCTCCTTTTTTGCGACACGCTTTGATCTCTTTCACGCCGCACATACAATATTTCGGCATAATTCCGCAAGTTAATACAAAATACAGCGGTGTGCGCCGTTTTTTGTTATTGGCGGATATTACCAATTATGCCCCGTTATTTTTGTGTAAGTTTTTTTGTTTTTTCATATTGAATCCGTTGGTAAAATATGGTAATATATATAAGCAGTTACCAATTATTACCATTTCTACCAAAGGAGTATAAAACAATGGATAAAAGCACTAAGATCCTCATAGCAGACGAGAGCAGTGAAATGAGAA
Source organism: uncultured Lachnospiraceae bacterium (assembly GCA_964631595.1). GTDB lineage: Bacteria > Bacillota > Clostridia > Oscillospirales > CAG-272 > UMGS1312. The sequence goes on from CAZVXL010000001.1 coordinate 93,249, forward strand.
AGGCGTGCATCGCCGCGCTGAATCGCTTCGGATACCGAAGCTTGGAGGAGGCGTCCAACGGCGAGGAGGCGCTTCACATAATAAACAGGTATCACCCCGATATCGTCATTGCCGACGTATGGCTCTCGAAGCTCGACGGGATCGGTCTTGTCAGACAGAGCCTTCAGCAGAGCTACTCGCCGGACAAGGCTCCGTCATTTATAATCATGTCGCTTGTAACAAATCAAAGCATATTCGTGGAGGCGACAAAAGCGGGCGCGGTGATGTGTCTGCCGAAGCCGATAGATCATGCAAGCCTCTGTGAGCACGTTGCGACGATAGCGCGGAACCGCGCCGAGGGCATCTACAGCGGAGCGGATATGTCGGGCACGCCGGATATCGAAACTCAGGTGACGAAGATCATTCATCAAATCGGCGTACCGGCGCACATAAAGGGCTACCAGTATCTGAGATGCGCCATAATGATGGCGATAAGCGACAACGATGTGATCAACTCGGTCACGAAGATACTGTACCCCTCCGTTGCCAAGAAATTCTCCACTACCACGTCAAGAGTTGAAAGAGCTATACGTCACGCAATAGAGGTGGCATGGGACAGAGGCGATATCGACACCCTCAACTCTTATTTCGGATATACGGTGCAAAACAGCAGAGGAAAGCCGACAAACAGCGAATTTATCGCGATGATTGCGGACAATCTGCGTCTCAGATACAAGATCAGATGATCACTTTAGGGAAACGGACACGCCGTCCGAGGTGATGACGACAGTCCCGTCTCGGTCGGTTCTGAGGACATCGGCTCCGTGCCTGCGAAAACGGTCGAGAGTCTCGGCGTGCGGATGTCCGTATGAGTTTTTGCCGCAAGAGATAACGGCTATCTCGGGAGAGAGAGCCTCTATAAATGCCTCGGTGGAGGAGGTCTGCGAGCCGTGGTGTCCGACCTTGAGTACATTGCATTTTCGCACAAGTTCCCTGTCAAGGAGTGCTCGTTCCACCTCCGACTCGGCATCACCGACAAACATAAACGACGTGCTTCCGAAATCGGCGCGCATTACGATGCTCATGTTATTCGCCTCTCCGTAATCATCCTCGGCAGAGGGTGAGAGAAGCTCTATCTCAATGCCGTCAACAGAATATGTATCGCCGGCGCGGGCGCGGGTAAGGCTTGCGCCGGAGTTCTCCACGGCATCAAGAAGACGGTCGAAGGTGACGGAATCCGCCGTCATATCGGGCATTATTATATTTTTGACCTCGACTGCATCTATCACATCAGATGCTCCGCCGATATGATCCTCATGAGGATGAGAGAGAAACATATAATCGACGGTATTTGTCCGAGCAGCAACGTATGCCGCCACTTTTTCTCCCGATTCACCTGTGCCCGAATCCACGAGCACCGCTCCCTCATCGGTGAGAAGGAGGGCGGCATCTCCCTGCCCGACATCAATATAGTGCACCTCAAGTGTCCCGTCGGGAATAAACAGGCAGACGTATACCCCGACAAAGCTCAGAGCTACGGCAAAAAGGATACACGCAAGCACCGCGTACTTTTTTATACCGCTGATTCTTTTTCTCATATCCCACCTCCGTACAGCTTTTTATCACGAGCCCCTTCGGGGCGCATCAAGAGGCTGATGCTCCGAAAAAGCGTCTTTCAAGCTTTTCTGCCAGCCGGTTTGCCGGAATACATATAAAAAACCACAGGGCCGCGTAAAGCGGGCATATCTGTCCGTAAACGTTGAGCCACCTGCCGGAATAATCCCAAACATCCCAGCCGAGCACGATATTCAGGAAAAATCCCGAGGCAAGCTCTACGGTGCATATCACAACGGCACCCGCAAGGCATCTGAGCGTGAGCGACACCTCACCGCAATAGCTTCGCAGAAGATATATCGCCAAAAAGCAGCCGCCTCCCGCAATTCCCATAGACCAATGAGTCGTCCCGCGCCAAAGTATCTCGATCATGCAGTAAAGCATACCGCCGAGCAGGAAGACCACGGTGTATTCAAATACTCTTTTCAAAAAAATCACCCCTTTAAGGTATCTCCATTAAAGAGGTGATATATTCATATTACTGAGCTGTTTATCAGATAAGGCTCTTACCCGCTATTCTCTCATTGTAGCCCTTGCGATAGCCGAGGTACATGGCGGGGATCTCGCATACTACGAGAATGGCAAAGCCGATGAGCTTGTATGTAAGTCCGACATCGGAAAATTCGACGGTATCGACAACACCCGCGAAGTAAGGTGCAAAATACTGAACGGGGCCGGCTACAAAGCTGAAATCAAGCAGGAGGCAGATACCGAAATACACTGCCATGGAGACAACTATGATAAAGGTCGGAAAGAAGGGATTCAGCTTTGCATCGTCACCCTTATCACGCTGTGCGAAGATCGCGCCGTCAACGCCGGGCTTCTTCATGAACTGGTACATTGCTATCACGGAGGCGATAAGTCCGATCGCACCTGTGATGATATAGTCAAAGCCCACCTTCAGACCCGCGGAGGAGCCGTTGCTGAACCAGATATAAGCTTTGAATATAAGTCCGGGGATCATCATTGCGAATACGGCAATAAGTCCCGACATGATCAAAAATAGGATCTGAAGCGGTATTTGCTTCAAGGCATCTGTAATTCTTTTAGAATCCATAATAACACTCCGTTATAAATTTGCACACCGCGCACAAAAACGACGGCAGACAATTCTGTCTTATATTATAATACAATACAAACCTGTATTTTGTCAATATTTTTGCGGATATTTTCGCGCTTCAAATATTAAATTTTACGATTTGCGCGAAAAAATGGACATTGGGCGGAATTTGTGATATAATATATCGGTTGATCCGAATAAGAACCGAGAGAGGGTGCTTGAATTGAAGGCAAAGATTGCCGTGCGTCGCATTGTATTATGTATCGCGGTCGTCGCGACACTCGCGTTCATATGGTCGAACTCGCTCGCAGATGCCCCCGCTTCCACCGAGAGGAGCAACACGGTCATACGTCTCCTGAAGCCGATCGTGGATCCGTACGGCAGGCTCGGCACAAAGCTTCTCACCATGCTTGTACGCAAGGCGGCTCATTTTACCGAATTTGCCATTCTCGGCATTGAGCTTTTTCTGCTTTTCGGAACCTTTGAGAGGCTCGGAGCATCCGTCCGTGCCGCTCTTCTCCTGCCCGCAGCCTCCTGCCTTTTCTGTGCCGTGACCGATGAGTGCATACAGCTTTTCTCCGCCGGTCGGGCGTGCAGGCTGACAGATGTGCTGATCGACCTGTCCGGCTCTGTCTTCGGGATCCTTGTCACCGTTCTCATCGGCTATGCCGCAAAAAAGGTACGGCTCGCCGTCGGGTCTGCCGAAGGGCAAAAATAAGACACTCCTCAGCCAAGCTCATCAAGCAAAGCATCGGTACGCCTTTTTATGAGAGTTGCCCGATACGCATAAACGATTATCTCAAGAGCCCTCTCCAAGCGGCCCCTTGCGCCGTCGAAGCGCTCGGTGTAATCTCTTGTGGCATCCGCGATGATACCGCGTATGCCGTCCTCCGCCTCTCCGCTCCCCGAGGCATCAAGCACCCTGCAAATATAGTCATACAGCACGGACTCGCTTGCTATATCGTCGTCTGTCGTATCAAGGCTGCCGTTGATATACCGAAGAAGAAACGAGATGCGCGACAGGCGGACGGTATCCCGCATCATGCTTATTATCAGTATTCTCGCAAGCTGATCCATGCCGTAGGTCTTATTTACGGGATTCAGTATCCACCCTCTTTTTACCCAGTTTTGAAGCGTACTTCCGTCAAGGCCGGTTATCTCGCGCACCTGAGAGAGCTTTATTCCGTCCGCTATAAAATATACCCTGCGAAGAAACTCCAGCCCCGTAGCTCCGTCCATACGCTCTCGGAGCAGTATCGTGCCGGGTATATATTCAAAAATTTCGTTATCGTGCATACAGTTTCCTTTCGTATGTGTCCCAGGCATTTCACAGACCGCATATTGCCGTATACCTATTGTATCACGCAGTCCGATGACTGTCAATATCGCACAGGTTTTCACTTTTCATTTTCCGTTTCTTTTTCATAATATTCACCGTCCGGCATTGATTTATCGGATGAATTGTTATATAATATAAAGAACGGATAACGATCGGAGGCAGATCATTGATATGAAAAATTTGATTTTCACCGAGGACTCGGCCGAAAAGATCATTTCGGTACACAGTGCCGGATATTCCGCCGCATCATCTCCGAGACATCACATCAAGGGCTCGGGCTTTATTTTCGAATACGTGATCTCGGGAGAGGAATGTATAGAGTCTCCCGAGCTTTTGGTGCGCGCCGGGGTCGGCTCGCTCGTCATCGTGCATCCGTCGGAGGAATGTGTTCTTTACCGAAGCGCCGGCAAGCTCGCGGCATTGCAGATGACAGTCTCGGGCTTCCTGCTCGAAGCCGCCTCCGAGGTGCTCGCTCTGCCCCGCATATTCTCAAGCCCGCACGGAGATCCGCGTCTTCTTGACAGATTCCTCGGCTTTGAGAAGCTTTATGAGAGCTACATAGCCGGCGACGGCGCGGCGGGAAAGGAGCTTTGCGAAAGCGCTCTTTCGCTTCTTCTCGATGCCGCCGCTCTTGAGCATGAGAAAAGTCTATCCGAGAAAAAGCCGACCGGAAAAAGGATAAAGGAGTATCTCGATCTTTGTATTTGCGCCGACGTGGATCTCGACTCGATCGGCAAGCACTTCGGCATTACGGGTATGCACGTCATTCGCCTATTCCGAGCCGAATATGATATCACACCCATGCAGTACCTAAAGCTTGCTCGGCTTGAAAAGGCATCGTCGCTTCTCACCTCGTCGGATATGAGCATAAAGAGCATCTCCTCCCTGCTCCGCTTCTCAAGCACGCAGCATTTTACAAACCTGTTCCGTGAGCATTTCGGTGTATCTCCCGGTAAATACCGTGACAGCTTCCCGAAGCATTAGCACCGTATACACGTCCGTCACGTGCCGATTCGCGTATTCGGATCGGCGTCCGTTTCTTTTGCAGAGGTACCATAATTGAGAAATTTTTCAAAAAAGCTTACAGGAGTCCTTCGGCATATCGGGGAAAAGCTATCCGCCGTTCCGAAATTCATCCACGCGCACGGCATACTTGAATATTTTATATTTACGGTGATAATATATCTTGTCGTGGATATTCTCACCCGTCGGTCATTTACCGAGCCGTTCACCTTCGCGGTGACCTCACCCGTCATCTTCGTATTCAACTTCATGATCGTTGCCTTTACGATGTCGCTGTCGCTGATCTCATATCACCGATATTTCTTCTATATGCTGAATGTCGTATTTTGGCTCACCATGTCCATAACCGACTTTGTTCTGACCGGCATGAGGGCGAATCCGTTTTCCGCCATTGATTTTGAGGTCGTCGTCACAGCTCTCGACGTAATTCCGAAATACATCGGCTGGGGCGGGATAATACTCATCATAGCTGCCTTCTGCTGTGCGATAGCACTGCTTGTTCTGCTGTGGAAAAAATGCCCCAAGCCCTCCGGCTTCAACAGGCGTCGCTCCGTTGCCGCATCGGGAATCTGTCTTGCCGTTCTCTGTGCCTTTGTCCTCGGTACGTCCTACACAAAGTATATTCCCTCCGAGCTTGAGACACCTGTCAAGGCGTATCAGGACTACGGATTTCCCTACTGCTTTTTCAGAAGCTTCGTTGACAGAGGCGTAGTCTCGCCCGACGAATACTCCGAGGAGCAGATGGCAAGGCTCACCGAAAAGCTCGGAGACGAGGAGAAAGGAAACACGGCGGATTCCCTGCCGAACGTGATATTCCTTCAGCTTGAATCCTTCTTCGACATAAACAAGGTCATCGACCTTCAGCTCAGCGAAAATCCCATACCCGTCTTCACCTCTCTCAAATCCTCATGTCCCTCGGGAAAGCTCAGCGTCAATGCCATCGGCGGCGGAACGGCGAACACCGAATTTGAGGTGCTGTGCGGAATGAATCTCGCACACTTTGGACTTCTCGAATGTCCCTACACCTCTATTTTGAGCAAGACGCCGTGCCAGTCCCTCGCAAGCGTAATGCAGGATGCGGGCTTCACCTCGCACGCCATTCACAATCACATAGCCACCTTCTATTCGCGCCACCTCGTATATTCGAACATCGGCTTCAACACCTTCACCTCTCTCGAATACATCAAAAACGTTGAGACGAATATGCTCGGCTGGGCTAAGGATTCCCTGCTTACAAATGAGATATCGAGCGCGCTTGCCTCGACTGAGGGCCATGATTTCATATTCACCGTATCGGTACAGCCTCACGGCAGATACCCCAACTACGAAACTGCCGATGACGGTGACATTCAGGTGCTTTCATACCCCTACGACGAGCTCGCGTATGAGGTGGAATACTACGTAAATCAGCTTCATGAGACCGACGCCTTTCTCGGTGAGCTCATCGCCTTCCTTGAAGATTACAACGAGGACGTTGTGCTCGTCGTATACGGGGATCATCTCCCGACGATCGGGCTTGAGGCGGAAAATATGTTTGACGGAGACGTATATTCCACGGAATATGCGATATGGAGCAACTGCGGATTTGAGTGTGAGGGCGGCGACCTTCAGGCATATCAGCTCTCCGCGAAGCTTCTGAAGGCTCTGGGCATTTCCGGAGGCGAAATGTTCCGCATACACAATCGGCTCTCCGATGACGAAAACTACGAATCGTATATGCAGCTCATGGAGTACGATATGCTGAAGGGCAAGAATTACGCTCTCGGCAAGAATACCCCAAAGCCCTCCGCTCTCACCTTCGGCACTCAGCCGATAGTCGTGACCTCGGTCAACGTATACGATGACGTAATGTTCGTCTCGGGTGAAGGCTTTACACGCGACAGTCACATATTCATCAATGACAGATGCTATGATACCGTATATGTCAGCGACACGCTACTGCTCGCAAAATCGGTGAAGGCAGAGGCGGGCACGCAGGTGAAGGTGGCGCAGCTCTGCGACGGCTCGACACTTCTCTCTGCCACTCTCCCCGTCACCTATTATCCGAATCTCCCCGCGGCTCAGCACAACTGATCGGTGCCCCCGCCGTCATATTCGCTCCAACACCACATGAAAGGAAGACCTTAACAAAGGCTCGGTAATATTTATGTGCGGTTTCGTAGGCTTTACCGGCTATCTTGAGAACAGACAGCAGATCCTCTCGGCTATGTCCGACAGAATAATACATCGCGGTCCCGATATGGCGGGACAGCATCTCTCATCTCCCGACGAGGCGGCTCACATCGCTCTCGGCTTTCGCCGTCTCAGCATAATCGACCTGTCGGACGGCGCTCAGCCCATGTACAACGAGGACGGAAGCGTGGTCTGCGTATTCAACGGTGAGATATACAACTTTATGCAGCTCCGAGACGAGCTCATCTCAAAGGGGCACGTTTTCCGCACAAGATGCGACACCGAGGTCCTTGTACACGGCTTTGAGGAATACGGAGAGAGCGTGATCGACAGACTTCGCGGAATGTTTGCATTTGTTATATGGGATGCAAAGACCGCCACCCTTTTCGGCGCAAGAGATCACTTCGGAATAAAGCCGTTCTATTACGCAAAGCTGCCAAGCGGAGAGCTTATATTCGGCTCCGAGATCAAGAGCTTTCTTGAGCATCCGCACTTTTCTCCCGAGGTGAATCCCGATGCGCTCAGACCGTATCTGACCTTCCAGTATTCCGCCACCGAGGAGACCTTCTTCAAGAACACGTACAAGCTTCTTCCCGCGCACTGCTTCACATACCGCGACGGGAAATTGAGCGTGCGCGAATATTGGGATATTGATTTCTCGAAAAAAGCGAATATCTCATTCGACGAGGCTGTTGAAATGGTGGATTCGCGCGTAAGAGAATCCGTGGAGGCACACCGCATCAGCGATGTCAAGGTAGGCTCATTTTTATCCGGCGGTGTGGATTCAAGCTACATCACCGCCGCTCTTATGCCGCAGGATACCTTTTCCGTCGGCTTTGCATACGATAAATTCAATGAGACAAGTGAGGCAAAGGAGCTCTCCGCACTTCTCGGAGTGGACAACTACACAAAAATACTTTCCGCCGACGACTGCTTTGACGCTCTCCCCGATATCCAGTACCACATGGATGAGCCTCAGTCAAACCCCTCCTCCGTTCCGCTGTATTTCCTTGCAAAGCTCGCAAGTGAGCACGTGACCGTTGTGCTGTCCGGAGAGGGCGCCGATGAGATATACGCCGGATACGAGTGGTACGATGAGGTGCCCCTCATGCGTAAATACAAGAAGCTCCCGTCCTTTATCCGTGTCGGAGCCGCAGGCGTTGCACGGAAGCTTCCCTATTTCAAGGGGCACGATTTTATCATAAAGGGAAGCGGCAGACCGGAGGACTACTTCATCGGTCAGGCGCTCGTATTCCCCGAGAAGGAAGCGCTCGACATTCTCTCTCCCAAATACCGCGGCTCGATCTCGGTAAGAGATATAACTCAGCCGATCTACGACAGAGTAAAGGGGCTCTCCGAGCTTGAGCGGAAGCAGTACCTCGATCTGAAGCTCTGGCTGTCGGGAGATATCCTCCTCAAGGCAGACAAGATGAGCATGGCTCATTCGCTTGAGCTCAGGGTTCCGTATCTTGACAAGGAGGTCATGAGAGAGGCCGCAACGATCCCGACCGAATACAAGATCACCGAGCAAAACACGAAGTATGTGCTCCGCAAGGCGGCAAACCGCATCCTCCCCAACGAATGGGCCGATCGCACGAAGAAGGGCTTCCCCGTGCCGATCCGCAAATGGCTGAGAGAGGATAAGTATTTTGAATACGCGAAGAACTACTTTACCTCCGACGCCGCCGCGGAATTTTTCGACACCGATGCGCTGATGCGTCTTCTGTCGGATCACAGAGAGGGCAAGACAAACAACGCACGTAAAATCTGGACGGCACTTGTGTTTCTCGTTTGGCATCGCCGTTTTTTCGGTGAATAATCAATTGAATTTCGGAGACATCTATGAAGAAAATATATCCCGTTCTCCTCGGAGGCGATCTCAACTGTTACAACGTGGCAAGAGCCTTTCATGAGGCATACGGCGTGCGCTCCGCCGCCTTCGGCAGATACGCCATATCCGCAACAAAGTATTCCTCCATCATCGACTTCACCGTCATTCCCGATATTGATACCGATGAGGTGATGCTCGCCACGCTCCGCGATTACGCAAAAGCTCACACCGACGGACAGCTCATTCTGTTCGGCTGTACCGACGATTACGCGGCAATGATAATCCGCCACAAATCCGAGCTTCCGATGTATATCTGCCCGTATACCGACGAGGCTCTTGTCGATTCTCTCTCACGCAAGGCGGAGTTTTACGAAATATGCGAAAGACACGGCATCCCGTACCCGAAGACCTCTGTACTGACGTCTATTCCCTCCGCCGATGCTCTGGCTGAGGAGAAGCTCGGCTTCCCTTACCCGATCATAATAAAGCCGTCGTCAAGCGTCCACTACTGGAAGCACCCCTTCGACGGCATGAAAAAGGTCTATATGGCTCATTCTCCCGAGGAAGCTCTCGCGATAATCTCCGAGATCTACGCCTCCGGCTATCCCGAGAAGCTGGTCTTGCAGGAGTTCATCGCCGGCGGGGATGCCGCCATGCGCGTATTTACCGCATTTTCGGATTCACGCGGGCGTGTGCGTGCAATGTGCCTCGGTCACACCATGGTTGAAGAGCACACTCCCAAGGGTCTGGGAAATCACGCCGCGATCGTCACCGAGAACACAGCCGAGTTCCCTCTGACCGAAAAGCTGCGCGCTCTGCTTGAGGAGCTCCGTTACACGGGATTTTCCAATTTTGACATAAAGTACACCGGAAACGGCGACGATTTTCGGGTGTTTGAGATAAATCTCCGTCAGGGTCGAAGCAATATGTACATGACGGCGGCGGGGATAAACGTGGCTCGGCTTGCCGCAGAGGTATACCTCTCCGACGGAGATGACTGCGTTATCTGCGAAAACGAGCATTTCTGGCATCACGTCCCGAAATCGGTCGCATACTCATACACGGAGGATCCCGAGCTTGTCCGCAAGGCGAAAAGCCTTACTGCCGCAGGCAAGGAGACCTCGTCACTGTGGTACGTACCCGACATATCGAAGAATCCGTTGCGCCTCATCTGCGTTGCAGAGCAGCTGAGACGTCAGATCAAAAAATTCAAAAAATACTATCCCAAAAGATAGCACGGGGGAATTATGGCAAAGCTACTTGGTATTCTCGGCGGTCTGGGTCCGATGTCAAGCGCGTATCTCTACAAGCTTATTACGGAGCATACGGCGGCATCGCAGGATCAGGATCACATAAATATCGTCCTGAGCAGTCGCTCCGAAACGCCCGACAGAACCGACTACCTTCTCGGTCGCTCCGAGCTTTCTCCTCTGCCCTACATGACGGAGGAGCTCAGAAGGCTGGAACAGTTCGGTGCGGACTGCATCATCATCGCCTGCAACACGGCTCACTCCTACATCCGTGAGCTTCGACGCACCGTATCCGTTCCCATACCGAACGTCATTCACGAAACAGTTGATTTCCTCGTAAGCTCCGGCTTTAAGAAATCCGCCATTCTCGCCACCGAGGGCACTGTTTCCTGCGGTCTGTATCAGGATAAATGCAATGAGCTCGGGCTTGAATTTGAGCTCCCGACGGAGCGCTCTCAGAAAATGATCACCGAAATGATATACGACTGCGTAAAATGCGGAAAGGCGGCATCGCGCAGTGACTTCTACACACTTGCCGACGAATTTGCAAGGAAGGGCTGTGATTCGCTCATTCTCGGCTGCACCGAGCTTTCCGTTCTTGCCGAGCAGCTTTCTCTCTACGGAGATACCAACATTCCGTATATCGCGGATTCTCTTGAGATACTTACCTGCTTTTCCATCGCCTTCTACGACAAGGACAGCATCGGCTTCAATCCCAAGCTCAAGGCTTGGGGGGACAGGATCCGTGAGAGCAGAAGAAACGGAACGCCGTTTTCAACGGAGGTAATGTAATGGATGTCTTCAAAAAAACGGCAAGGGGGATAGCCGATCACCTCTCCGCCGAGATCATATCCGGTGAGAAGGAATATGCAGACAAGACCATACACAGGATCGAATACGACTCACGCAAGATCCAAAAGGATGATATCTTCGTTTGTCTGACAGGCTTCAAAGCCGACGGTCACCAATTTGCGACGGCGGCTTACAACAACGGCTGTCGAGTGTTTTTGTGCGAACGCAAGCCCACTCTCCCCGGGAAGGCTCTTGTGATGCTTGTCCCGAATACACGTGCGGCACTTGCCTCCCTCTCCGCCTATTTCTACGGCAATCCCGCGGATAAGCTGAAGATCATCGGTGTTACGGGAACAAAGGGCAAGACGACCACTGCCCTTCTCATATCGTCCATACTTAATAAAAGCGGAAAAAGCTGTGCATATATCGGCTCAAACGGAGTAATGATCAACGGACAGAGGACGGATACCGTCAACACCACTCCGGAAAGTCGCGATCTGCACCATTATTTTGCGCTGATGGTCAGAGCCGACGTGCATTATGCGGTAATGGAGGTGTCCTCGCAGTCTCTTATAAGTCACCGCATAGACGGTATTCCCTTTGAGATCAAGATATTCACGAATCTCTCGCCGGATCATATCGGAGACGGTGAGCACGCCGACTTCAATGAATACAGAGCTGCCAAGGCATCGTTTTTCAACGGATACAACGGCACCGTCATATACAACTCCGATTCGCCCGATGCCGAGGCGGTGATCGGCGGGCACGGAGACGGTGCACGCCTCATCTCCTTCGGAATGGAGACTGCCGATTTTGCCGGCAGAGGCGGCTCTCTCTACAGAGACGATACCGCTCTCGGAATAGAGTTTGAATGTATGCACGCAAATGACTCCGTTCCGATCAAGCTCCGCTCCCCCGGTGCCTTCAGCATATATAACGGGCTTGCGGCTATAGCGGCGGCGGACTGTGTCGGGATCTCTCCGAAAGCCTCTTCCGATATCCTTCGGGAGACCTCCGTTAACGGTCGCTTTGAGATTGTCACGGGGCTTGCGGGTCGCACTTTTATCATCGACTACGCTCACAACGGCGAAAGCATGAGACGCGCCCTCGCCGCACTCAGAGAATACGATCCCGCAAGGCTTATCGTGGTATTCGGCTCCGTCGGCGGAAGAACGAAGGGGCGGCGGCGTGAGCTTGCGGAGGCTGCCTCCGCGCTTGCGGATATCTCCATAATCTCCTCCGACAATCCCGACTACGAAAATCCACTTGATATCATTGACGAGATCGAGCTTTACATGGCTCCGAAGCACGAATACATCAAGATTCCCGACAGAGAAGCCGCGGTGCGTTATGCGGTGCGAATGTCGGAGCCCGGAGATATTGTTCTCTTTGCGGGCAAGGGTCATGAAACCTATCAGCTTGTGTACGGTAAAAAGCTTCCGTTCATCGAAGCCGATATCATAAGAGATGAATGTATGCTGGCAGGTGCCAAGAATCTATAATTATTGCAAAGGCAAAAGGTTTATTATGTTTTCTTCAAAAGATCTTCGCAGTTTGATCCTCCCGCTTATTGCGGAATGTTTCCTTTCCGTATCCCTCGGCATTGCGGACTCCGTGATGATATCCTCCGTCGGAGAGGCGGCAATGTCCGGCGTATCGCTTGTCGATATGCTTAACGTATTTATCATAAACCTCTTTAACGGGCTTGCCACCGGCGGTGCCGTCATCGCGGCGCAATATATCGGCAAAAAAAGCAAGTCCCGTGCATCCGACTGCGCTTCAAACCTGATACTCCTCTCGCTTGTTGTCGGTCTTGTATTCGGCGGTATAATGCTTCTCGTTCGCCGTCCCGTGCTGAAGCTCCTTTTCGGATCCATTGAGGCGGATGTCATGGAATCGGCTGTCATCTATCTTACGTACAGCGCGTTTTCGTTCCCAATAATCGCCGTCTATTCCGCCGCCTGTGCGCTTTTCCGCTCAATGGGGAATTCTTCGATCTCCATGAAGTCCTCGCTTGTGATGAACATCATCAACATAGGCGGAAACGCGATTCTGATCTATGTCGTAAAGATGGGCGTTGCCGGTGCCGCAATCGCAACAGTGACCTCGCGATTTGTCGCAATGATCTATCTGCTCATACGCATCTGCGACAAAAACGAGGTTATCCACGTGAACTTCAAGGGCTACAGACCGAATTTCCAGCTGCTTCGAAAAATACTGTACATAGGTATACCGTCATGCTTTGAAAACAGCATTTTCCAGCTCGGAAAGATCATGGTAATGAGTATTATCTCCGTATTCGGTACCGTGCAGATCGCAGCAAATGCCGCGGCAAGCAACCTTGCCGCCTTCGGCTGTATCCCCGGTCAGGGCTTACAGCTTGCAATGATCACCGTCGTGGGGCAGTGTCTCGGTGCAAGGGATAAGGATGCCGCCATGTCCTACACGAAGAAGCTGATGAAGATCGCCTCGATAGCCACACTCGCAATTAATATCCTCCTTGTCGCCACCATGCCGTTTACCTTGAAGCTGTATTCCTCCCTCTCACCCGAGGCGGAGAAGCTTGCAACGATCCTTGTGCTTGTCCACGCATCATTTGCGGTGCTCTTGTGGCCCACGTCCTTCGTGCTGCCCAACGCTCTGCGCGCCGCAGGCGATGTTCGCTATGCAATGGTTGTGTCCATTATATCAATGGTTATCATGCGTGTGCTTTTCAGCTATATACTCGGGCTCTATTTCGGGCTCGGTGCGCTCGGCGTCTGGATCTCCATGATTCTTGACTGGATAGTTCGCGCGATAGCGTTTTTAGCTCGCTTCAGATCTCGAAAATGGCTAAAGGACAGTCTCGTATAGTCCTATACGCAACGAAAAAAACAGCAGTATCGGTTTTGATACTGCTGTTTTTGTAAGCTGTCTGCTCATATGGAAAAAGCATTAAGATGCCAAGAGCCTCTCAAGCCAAATAACACCGAGATCGAAGGCATCGTAAAAGCCTGTCTTCATATCCTGCTTTGCAATGCGTTCTCCGGCGGGCAGTGTGGAATCCGTGCTGAGCACCTGTATGAGCACCTTGTCCGGAACCTCCTTGCCCTTATATTCCTTCGTAGTCATTACGGTTATTTGAAGCACGTATTTTTCCTCGACACAGCCGTAGCTGATAATGTTATTCTCGCGCACAAGAGGACGGCCCTTATACAAAAGATACTTTTCTCCATCTGATACTCCGTCAAGTATATGAGTATTACTCAAAGCGATCACCTGTCCTTTCTAAAATCAGTATATTATATTATACCTTATATTCCCGCTTTTGTCAAGACGGGCGAAGCACGCCCCGTGCAGTGTCCCGCGATCTCCCGTCATGTGCACGAATACAGTGCGAACATACGGAAAATTGTTGACTTTTATATATAAATATGGTAATATTATTAATGAACAAATAATGGGGGACTATAGTTATGTCAAGATTCACGAAACTGACGGTCTCTGTTGTTGCGGTGTGCCTTATGCTTTCGTCCTGCACCGTTCTGCACGATCCGTCTTCCGGAATCAATATCACGGCTTCCGCCGATGCTTCCGCCGCCGAATGGCTCGGTGACAGGCTCGGCACATCCGACAAAACCGAGTATGTGCTCGGAACCGCCGAGGATGCCGAGGCATACGGGCTCGATCTGTCGCATCTTCGCGACGAGGGCTACATGATCCGCAAGTCGGACGGTGTGGCTTTGATCTTCGGAAAAACTACCGACGGTCTTGACCGCGGTGTACGACGCTATGCCAACTATTATGCCGAGACCGAGGTCGCGGACTTCGTTTACGGCGAGGGTTTCCGCGTAAAGCGGCTGACGGTTTCGGGAGCGGATATCTCGGAATTTAAGATCGTATGCCCCGAGTATGCCGACGAATGTATGCAATTTGCCGCCTCTGAGCTCCAAGCCTACATTGAGCTTGCCTGCGGTGTAAGGCTCGATATCGTACCCGAGTCCGATTCATACGCCATTACCCTTGAGCTCGATCCCACCGCCGAGACCACACGTGAGCTCGGTGACGAGGCATTCAGAATAAGATCTCACGAAAAAGGAGTTACCATCACCGGAGGTCGCTACCGCGGCTGTATGTACGGTGTATATGCCTTCCTTGAGGATCACATCGGCGTGAGATTCTATTTCGATCCGAACACTCAGAACAGGCAGTGGGCGACAGACGACAAGCGCGTGTATGTATATGAGGCGGAGCACATCGACATTCCCGCGGATCTCATAGACACCGAGGAGCATCCCGCTATCCCCATGCGCTATTCCTACAGCTCCAACGAGCGCTATAACTCCCCTGCGACGGGAAGCAATACGGTTTACACAAACAATCCCAAATTCGGCGGCTACGGCATTATGTCACAGCCGTGTCACGGTATTCAAAGATATTTCACCGCAGATGAGTTTCTCAACGACTGGAGCGCCGGCTACAGTGCCGGAATCCAGCCCTGCTTCAGCAATCCCGACCTTATAGACGAGCTTGAAGCGCGTGTATTTGCCGATATAGAGAGCAGAGTTGCGGCGGGACAGGTGCCCGGCAAGGACTTCACCCTTATCGACATATCTCATCTTGATATCCAGTCCTTCTGCAACTGCGCCTCATGTACGGAGATATACGGCGAGGAGAAAGCCGTTTCCGGCACTGTCGTGCGCCTCGGCAATCACATAGCGGAGCTTCTTGAGGAGGATTACCCCGAGCTATACGTAAGCGTATTCGCTTATGCCGGTACCTGCAAGCCGCCGGAGGTCACAAAGCTGCACAAGATGCTGATGATCGGCTTCTGCTTCTACATCGATGGCGGATACTTCTCCTGCTCTAATCACTCCATAGGCGACAAGAGCTGTCCCACGAACACATATTTCAGTGATTATTTCGATCAGTGGCAGGAGCTCACAGACAACATATACGTATGGTACTATCCCTTTGAGTGCTACTATTTGAACAACTCCAGTCCCAACAGCTTCATCATATACGATAATCTCCGTTATCTGGTAAATGCAAACATATACGGTCTGTTCGTATACTACTGCCTGTATCAGGGAAATCACGATTTCATCGGCAGCTATATGTCTCAGCGCATGATGTGGGACGGAGATATGACATATGAAGAATTCTGCGACGAAATGAAGGAATTCCTTTATCTTGTATTCGGTGACGGATACGAGTACGTCTATGAATATCTTGAGTTTCTTGAGAGTGTGGGCAACGGGGACGGCTGCTGGTGCGGCTTCCACGATTCTCTCCTCACAAAGCTCAATCTCAACACCTACAAGGACAATCTCGACTATGTATTCGCGCTCTGGGAGAATGCCCGCAAATATGCGTGCACAGCCGAGCAGGAATATGCGGTAGACACGATGTTCATGCACGCAAGGTATTACCGTGCCATAGTCACCCACACCGATATGTGGATAAACGGGACTCCCGAGCAGAAAGCGGAATACAAGGAAAACCTTGATATATTCGCCACCGAATCGCGCGCAAGACAGATCCCCATATTCTCGGACAATCCCGACCAAATGTCGATCGCACAAAAGTTCGCACCCGAGGTGAAGGATATTGATTACGATATAAATCCCTTCAAGTGGATGCCCACCCTCACCGGCGACGAGTGGGATGTCGATCTCGATTTTTAATAAACCGGTAAATAAAGGAGATTTGAAATGAAAAAAATCATGAAATCACTGAGCCTTCTGCTTGCGGCTCTGATGCTTTTCTCGTCCTGTACCGTTATCGGCAACGTTCGTGAAAGCAACATATCCGCATCAGCTTCAGCCGACACCGCGGCAAAATGGCTCGCAGACAGACTCGGAGATTCCGATCCGTCGCAGATCACGCTCGGCACCGCCGAGGATGCGGAAAGCTACGGCGTAGATCTGTCAAGCCTCAGAGATGACGGATACATCATCCGCAAGGATTCCGGCAACACTCTGATCCTCGGCAAGACCGAGGACGGTCTTGACCGCGGCGTAAGACGCTATGCGAATTACTACACCGATATTGCCTCCGTAAACTACACCTACGGTGAGGGCTACAGAGTAAAGAGCATAAGCATCGCCGGCACGGATATCTCGAAGTTCGCCATCCTGCTCCAAGAGGGTGCGGACGAGTGTCACACCTTTGCCGCCGATGAGCTCAGAAAGTACATCGGTGCCGCCTGCGGATATTATCCCAACATCGTAACCACTGCGGGCAATCACAACATCGTGCTTGAGCGTGTAATGCCCGATGATGAGCGTTATGCCGAGCTCGGAGACGAGGGCTTCACCATTTCCGTAAAGGGTGACGATCTCTACATCTCCGGCGGATATCTCAGAGGTTGTCTGTACGGCGTTTACGACTTCCTTGAGGAGTGCATCGGCTGGCGTTTTATTACAGATTATCAGACGGGCAACTGTTCCTCTGTCGAATCAAGCGCGGGCTACTATCTGTATGAGTCCGACGCTGTCACCATTCCCGCCGATTACACGCACACCGAGACTCCCTCCTTCCTGTACCGCGGATGCACATTTGAGGGAACCTTCTACAACAACAATTACTCCGTAAAGAACAAGACAAACGGTCTTATTATGGGTAAAGCCAAGTACAACGGCTTCGGCTATCTGTCAACTGCGGGACACGGCTCTCCCTCCTACCTTTTCCCCGAATATGACGGCTGGGAGAACTGCTCAAGCCCTCAGCCCTGCTTTACCAATGAGGAAAACATTCAGATCACGATAGATCACTACACAAACTGGGTACAGTCTCAGCTTGATGCAGGCAAGAGGATCGGCTACGAGCTCACCGGCTTCTCCGTCGGTCAGGAGGATACTCCGTATTTCTGCCACTGTGAGAGCTGTATGGATGTCGTATATACCGATATGTGTCATACAGGTCCCGTTCTCCGCTTCACAAATGCCGTAGCCGATGCCATTTACGAGAAATTCGGTGAGGGAATTTGGGTCGGTATGCTCTCCTACTGGGGCACAACGATGGTTCCCAAGGTAACACGTCCCAGCAAAAACGTAAACATTTCCTACTGCTTCTGGCTTGACGTTGACAAGATGTTCTGCTCCAATCACCCCATTGACGGCTCCCAGTGTGCTCCCGTTGAGCGTGACATCAACAGAGTCATCAACGGTATTCAGGGAAGCTCCAAAACCGATGCCACAAACTACATACAGGGTCAGGACATCAGAGAATGGTGTGAGATAGCCGAGCGTGTAACCGTTTGGTATTATCCCGGAATGTGGGACAACGGCTACGCCATAACCTCCTCTACGATAAAGAATCTCCGTGCGGATCTCGATTTCCTTGAGGATATCGGCGTATACGGAATTTACATCTGTAAGGATCCCATGGTCAATTCTCAGGAATTCCTCATGACGTATCTCCTCGAAAGACTCCTTTGGGACTGCCAGATCACAGAGGAAGGATACTGGGATATGATCCGTGAGTATCTGTATATCGTTTACGGCGACGGCTGTGACAGCCTTGTCAAGTATTTGGAGTATCAGATCGAATACGCAGAGGACGGATGTTGGAATATATTTGCCGCCGAAAAGAGAATCGACATTGACAAAACAAGAGACACCTTCGAATATGTGATCTCCCTCTTTGATGATGCCGAAAGACTCGCCTGCTCCGCAAAGCAGGAGCAGCTTGTGCGTCTCTTTAGCCGTAACGCATACTATTCGGGGCTTGTTGCAGCTCACAGCGGTTGGTATCTGCGCGGTACTCCCGAGCAGAAGGCAAGATACGTTGAGATCTTTGAGTACTTCAAGGAGCTCGCCCTTTCCACCTCCTTCTACTTAAATCCGAGACGCAAGACCACAGCCGAGGACTTTGAGACCTACGATATGAACGTAAATCCCCTTTGTCTCATAAAGAGCCATGACACAAATGAGTCGGCTATTGACGAGTTCAGCAAGAGCTGGTACGACGGCTTTGACTACGACTCCTTCATGGAGACCTCGACAAGTAAATAACATAAGACACAAAAGGTGAGGAGACTTCTCCTCACCTTTTGTGCCGCGCCTCTCCGCCGTGACGGCACGCGATACCTCCGACAAGGTCGGAGGTATCGTTTTTTCGGCTGACCGATTTTTCGGTACGGCTATTTATCCTTTTCGATTATATTTAGATTTACGGGAAGCACGCCCGCCTGTTCATAAACTATTTCGCTTATCTGCGACACCTCACTCGGCAGAAGCCCCGAGGACTTCACCACCACGCTTGCGCTGTCACCGTTTATCACCGCGACGCACTGTTCAAAGCCCTTCGACATTATCAGCGATTCTATGTTGCTCTCTACCTCTATTTCCTCTGCGATCTTACGGATATCCGATGCCGCATCGGTCTTCATCGCCTCAACTGCATCCTTGCTGTCAACAACAGCCTGAAGCATCTCCATTGCCTCATCTCTTGCCTGCTGTCTGCTGAGTGCCATCGCCGCAAAGGAATCCTCTCCCGAATCAGCCCCGCCGTCGGCTTCGGCAGCGCCGCCGTCACCGCTCTGTGCCGAAAGATCGGAGAGATCGACCGCAGGCTCCAAGCCCTTGCCGTCATCGTTTCCGAGCAGGATGAAGTTAAGCAGCACTGCTATTCCGATTATCACAACGGAGGCAGTGACGATGACCGTTTTTCTGCCCACCCGTGCCACAAGCTTCTTCACCTTTTCCAATACGGTATTCAGTTTTTCTTTCATTCTCATCGCACCTTTCAGATAGTTTACTAAATTATACTCCTCAGGTATCCCACTTATTACCGATTCGCGAATTATGTTCCGACAACGCATATCTTACTTGTCGGTATTCCGAGTGCCGCGCTGACCGATTCCGTTATCCTCTCCTTTACCGCGGGGCTGTTTCCGCCGGTACAGCTGATCGCCACCCCTCTTATCCTCGGATATATTTCCTTGACCGTTACCGCCTCCTCTCCGTCGCCGTTCTTTATTATCAGATAATCAGTCGCACCCTCTCCGTTCTTCCCTTTTTCGGCATATTCATATTCATTTCCGCCGTCATACGTCAAAAACACGTTGACATCCTCGATCCCGTCGATGCTCCCGAGAAAAGTCTCAAGCTTTTCCTCCATCTTGTCTGTATAGCTTATCTCACTCACTTCCTCTCTCACCTCACTTTTGCCACCGTCGGAGGACACTCCGTTCCCCCATATGATAAATCCGAGCCCGACAGCCAGTCCGACAGCTATGACCCATGCTTTTTTGTTTATTCCGACTCCTTTGACCTTTTCCTCACTCATCAATCACCACCTCCGCCTCGCAGTTCAAAATTTCCGAAAAGAAAGCCTCCGCTTCGTCTCTGTCGGGCACATCCGCGGTCTCTCTCATATACACCGACGCCTCAGCGATACAAAGCTCGTCGCCGTCCGCGCCTGCAATTTTCAGTCTCAGCTCGAAGGTATCGGCGGGCACCGAAAAATGCTCTGCCGCCGCATTTGCCGCCGCCCTGCATATTTCCCGAGAAATTATCTCGATCCCGCTTTGCGGCGCATCGGCTTCGTTTGCGCCATTCTCCGCCGCAGTATCCTCAATATTGCTAATACCGGAGATGAGCTCGGACAGTGCGGAGAGCTTTTGCGAAAAAGGCATGACAAGCACGCACAGAAAAGCAAGGGATGCCGCATATCTCACAAGCTTGCCTCCGCCCGTGGCGCTCTCAGGTGAAAGCCTCGATATAATGCCGCAAACTATTGCCGCAAACAGCACTTCTTTTATATAGCTCATATCCCATCCTTTGCTATCGGTATCTGTCCGGCGAGATCACGCCGCAACGGCAAGTGCCGAACCCGTAAACAGAGTCAGGCAATACACAAACGCCATGCTTATTGCAAAGGCAAAGGCGGTGAGCATTGAGATCACGCTTCCGATATCCTCAAGAAGTCCCGCCTCTCCCGTACATCCGAGCACATCTGCGGCGCTCTTACAAAGCAGTATGGCAAATCTTCTGAGAAATAAGCCTACAAGAGTCGGGGCAAGCAGAAGCACTATTATAACTATGACCACAGCGCCGCCCGCCGATTTCAGCGCTCCGAGGCTTCCGCCGATAGCACCGAGAGAGTCGGAAACAGCTCCGCCGATTATCGGCACTACGCTTCCGAGCACAAGCTTTATGCTTCTTATGCCGAGCGAATCCGCGCTCTGGGCAACCGAATTTTGCAAGCCGAGCACAAACGAGAAAAGGGTGACGGATACCGTGATGATGCCCATTGTCAGTCCTCGGAACGCCGATGTGACCGGTCTTATCCCGATATCGGGAAACATGGCGGATGCGATACCGAGTATCAGGCATATCCTCACCGACGGAAGAAGTATATATGCAAACAGACTTTGGCAGAGTGATACCAGTGCAAGTATTCCTCCGCTTTGAACTGCCGCCGTTCCGGCGTTACCCGTTGACACATAGACTGCTCCCAAAAGCGGCGCCATGCCGTTCATCAGTCCGCATATCAGCCCCTTGAAGCTCTCAATCTCGGAAAGCGGAACAAGCCTTGCAGAGAAGATAGCGGATATAATGCCGACGTTTATAACAAGCTCATAAATGCGGTGTACTCCCGCCGTGCCGAAGCCTCTTGCAACTGCGCGGAGCAGTGATGAGAGTATGAGTATTCCGATAATGACCGCTGTGCTCCTAAGCAGAGGTGAGAGCTGTCCGAGAAGTATTTCCGCAAGGCTCTGCCATATGTATGAAAAATCGGTTATCTTCTCCGCCCCCGCAGCTATATCCTCGATATCCCCGTCAAGCATCTCCTCGGGAAGTCTATCTCTTATCTCACTCGGCAGGGAGTCGAAAAAATCCGAGTACTCCTGCCTCTGTACCTCGTCTGTACTCTCTTTTTCCTTTGGAATGAAGTAGTATTCGAAAAAGCCACCGTCATTTTGCGCCGAGCACGGGATCGCAAGCATCACTGCCGTCACGACACCAAGCAACAGTATGCGGATCGGACTTTTTATATTCACAGCATATTTGTGCATATCTCCACCATTTGCCTCAAAAGCGGAAAGCTTATAACAAGGATCTCGGCTTTTCCCGCAAGCTCGACTCCTGCGGCAAGACTTGTCTCATTCGTGTCTCTGCACAGTGCGGCTGACAGCTCCGTAACATATGCGATCCCGAGTGCCTTCAGAAGTGCCTGTACCGTAACGGACATCCCATCCCCGAGAAGGCGCACGTATTCGATCATCGGTGCAATATTTGCCACGGCAAATCCGACCGAGATCACTGTGCCCGTTATTCCTATGAGATATCCGAGCCCGTTATCCCTTCCCTTTATAAGAGTTGAAAGAAGCGCCGCCACGGCAAGTGCCGCACATACCCTTACAGCCTCCATTATATTCCGAACACGCTTGTGATCTTATCGAACAGCTTGCCGACTTCGTCCGTGAGCAGCAGCAGTACGAGCACTATTCCCGCAAGCGATACGAGCATCGACTGCTCATCTCTGCCGGCTCTTGAAAGCACCTGACAGGCGACCGCGACCATAAAGCCTATTCCGACGACCTTCAATATAAGTCCAACATCCATACTGTCTTCACGCCCTTATATTAGCATTATAACCGCCGATACTCCCGCAAGAAACGAGATAGTCTTGTACACACGCTGTTTATCGGGCAATTCACGGCGAAGCTTTTCCTCTATGCTTTTAAGTCTTTTATCCGTATATGTGCAAAGCCGCACCATATCCTCGGCATTTCCGTTCCCTATCCTGTCCCCGAAGGCTCTTATTATCTCCTTTTCCTCCTCGCCTCGAAGAAGCCCCGAGTTCAACGCCGCCTCATACACTCCGGTGTCAAGTCTTTCGGTAAAGGAGCATTTTTGCAGGTATCTGTCCGACACAAGTGCGTATATCTCATCAAGAGGAGTTTTATAGAGCTCTATATTGATCGACACAAGCTCCACAAAGCCCGACAGGGCACAGACCGCGCGAAGCCTCTCTCTCATACCCTCACACATTAGATAGCCTGCCCCCGCCGATGCGGCGATAACGATAGCTGCTCCTATTATTTTAAGCACTCTCCTACCTCCTATCTTTTTACGCTCACCGATGCTCCTTCTTTGCATCTGTATATATCGTATCTGTATCCGCCGAGAGTTTGTCCCAAAAGGCCGACGTAGGCGCCGAACGTCTCCGATGCCATGAGGGGTCTGAGATGAGCTTGGCGGAAAAGCTCCGCTCTCGAGCCTGCGTGAGCAGATGCCGCGACAGGTATCCCCGCCTCCGCCGCCTCAAGTATCGCGGCGGTGTCCTCGGGCGTGGCTATCTCATCGCACACGATGATCTGCGGCGACATCGTCCTCTTAGCGATCTCGATCCCCTTTGCGCGCGGATACCCGTCAAGTATATCGACAAGCCCCGTTTTCTCTATCCCCACTCCTATCTCATGCCTTGTATCTATGACCGCGACGCGCAGAGGAGCGCCTCCGCTGCCGAGTCTTACCGAGAGCTCGCGCAGAACGGTGGTCTTCCCCACCCCCGGTACCGACCATACGATAATTCCCTTTGTGAAATTCGTTTCACGAAGCAGCTCATATGCCACGTCTCCCGCGCCCGCTATCCGTCTCGGTATCCGAATACAAATCGCGGCGGCGCCCGCAACGGACATCACCTCGCCGTTCTCAAGCACAGCCCGTCCGCACACGCCGGCGCGTATCCCCTCGGGAGTTGTAATAAATCCCTCGCGCAGTGTGTCCGTACACGAATACAGAGAGTTTCTGCACAGCCTCATGAAGGTGTCGCTACATTCCTTATCGGACACGAAGGTCTTGCATACAACGTTCTCTCCCATCACCGTCACCGACAGAGGGCCGCCGCTCCTGAGGCGTATCTCATTGATCATGCCGCCATACAGCGCCGCGTATTTTCTCACCTCGTCGGACAGCCTGTCTGGCAAATAAGAGAGAGCCGCCCTCTCTTGCCCCGTAATAACATTACTCACGCTTTATTCATGCCCCCGTGATCCTCATCTCTGTCATATTTATATGGGACAAGACCTCCGTTTATGAATAAAAAAGTGATATACCTCATTTTCACAAGGTATATCACTGTCTGTTATCTGTCATTGCCGAGAAGCTCACTCAGCTCCGCCGCCGTCTGATCTGCGGTAAATCCGCAGTATTTCATCAGCTCATCCGTGCTCCCGTGCTCCAAAAAGCCCTCAATAGCCTTGACGGAGATCCTTGCATCTGCACGGAGTGCCGCGACGAGCTTCTGTCCGACACCGCCCTCGACATAGCCCTCATCAAGGATATATACCGCTCTGCACGGTGTGATGAGCTTTTCTATTTCCGAGGTACTCAGCGGGAATATCTTCAAAAGTCTTATCACCGCAACGCCGTACCTATCCGAAAGAAGCTCTGCGGCATTGAGTGCGACCTCCGTCAGCCTGCCGTAGGTTATTATCACAGCATCGGCAGAGTGTATATTCGGCGTATACAGGATATCCGCCTCGCCGCATGACTGCATCGGCGGAAGCGACGTAAGCTCAGCTCCCTTGGGATACCTGATAATGTCGATACCGCGCTCCCTC
Organism: uncultured Lachnospiraceae bacterium; assembly: GCA_964631595.1. Taxonomy (GTDB): domain Bacteria; phylum Bacillota; class Clostridia; order Oscillospirales; family CAG-272; genus UMGS1312. The sequence goes on from CAZVXL010000001.1 coordinate 117,867, forward strand.
TGAAGAGAAGCTTCAAGCAGTGCTCTCAGCTCATCATACGTTGCGGGTGAATATATACTCGTGTTGGGAATAGCGGAAAAGAGCGAATAATCGAATATTCCCTGATGGGTGATGCCGTCTCCCGACACGATTCCGCATCTATCAAGCACAAGTGTCAGCGGTAGGTCTTGCAGAGAAACGTCGTGGATGATCTGATCGTACACGCGCTGGGAAAAGGTGGAGTAGAGTGCCACCACAGGCTTCATTCCCGAGACGGAGAGTCCCGATGCAAAGGTTATCGCGTGCTCCTCCGCGATACCCACATCGAAAAACCTCGTCGGATATTCCTCGGCAAAACGGGAAAGCCCCGTGCCGTCGCGCATGGCGGCGGTTATGGCGCAGAGCCTCGGCTCATTTTTCGCAATATCGCAAAGTGCATCTCCCATGACAGATGAGAAGGACTCCGTTGTGGCATCCGGCTCAATTCCGTATATTGCATCGAAGTGCCCCACGCCGTGATATCTGTCGGGCTTTTCCTCGGCGGGCTGATAGCCGTAGCCCTTTTTGGTTCGCATATGGACAACGCAGCACCGATGCTTCTGCTTTGCCTCCTCAAAAACGCGGCACAGCTTTTCAATATCGTGACCGTCCACAGGTCCGACGTATATTAGTCCGAGATCCTCAAACAGAGTATCCTTGACAAACATTCGCTTCAGAGCATCCTTGATAAGCTTGAGAGCCTTTGCTATCTGCCCACCGATGACCGGTATTCCCGAGAGGTATTTCTCGAATTTTCTCTTAAAGGTAAAATATCCGCTGCTGGTTCTAAGCCTCGTCAGATACTTATGGAGTCCGCCGACATTATGTGATATGGACATTTCGTTATCGTTGAGCACGATAACGAGATCAAGCTCCTTATCGGCGCAGTTATTGAGCGCCTCGTAGATCATTCCGTTCGTCAGGGAACCGTCACCGACGACGGCGACGGTGTAGCGGCCGTTTCCGTTAAGCTTATTTGCGGTCGCAATACCGAGAGCTGCGGATATCGACATACCGGAATGACCGACATTCAAAATATCGTGCGGGCTCTCGCTCCTGCGCGGAAATCCCGATATACCGCCGAAGCACCGCAGTGTCTCGAACTCCCCGTATCTTCCGGTAAGGAGCTTATGTGCATAGCACTGGTGTCCCACATCGAATATTATTTTATCGCTCGGAGAATCGAAGACCTTATGAAGCGCTATACTTGCTTCGACCATGCCGAGATTTGACGCAAGATGACCTCCGTTTTTCGACACGGTCTCAATTACGGTTTTACGTATCTCGGCCGCAAGAGAGGTCAGCTCGGGATAGCCGAGCTTCTTTATATCCGATGGGCTTTTTATATTTTCAAGCATTTATTCGATCCTTTTATTCTTTATGACAAGCATTTCGGTATTTACGGTATAAAAAAATCCGCCAAAACCGTAACAGCCTTTAAGCGGATCCTCGGCGGAACATCCGGACTGATATCCAAGGTACACCGCCGAGACGTATTTGCCCCGCAAACCCGTGGACTTTCCTTTATCACAAAAACAGCCCCCACAAAAAGCGGGAGCTGTCTTTCGGTGAAGGTAGGACAGACAAAGCCAAAAGCACTGATGCAAAGCAATAAATGCACCCGTTCTTCGGAATCCGGCTGTCGCGCCTTCCGGTCTGGTGGAGATAAGCGGGATCGAACCGCTGACCTCTTGAATGCCATTCAAGCGCTCTCCCAGCTGAGCTATACCCCCATATCATTCCCGATATGACATCGCTATTATATCAAATAAAAATACATTTGTCAATACATTTCACAAAAAACAGCGGAGCCCACTTGGGCTCCGCCGTCATTTCATGAATTAAGCTCAGATATCAAATACTCTGATAACACCGTCAACAGCGTTGATCTTTGATATATTATCTGCGGCTATGGGAGAATTTGTGTCGATAAGCATACAAGCGTAATCGCCCTTGGAGCGGTTAGCCATATTCTCAATATTGATGCCCTCGGCGGAGATAACGCCGGTTACGGTGCTGATCATATTGGGAATGTTCTTATGGAGCACGACAAGTCTGTGCTTACCGCTGCGGGGCATTTGAACGGACGGATAGTTTACGCTGTTCGTAATATTTCCGTTTTCGATGAAATCTATAAGCTCATGCGCCGCCATTACCGCACAGTTATCCTCGGACTCTGCTGTGGATGCTCCGAGATGAGGAATGGTAACGATACCGTTGAAGTTTATGGTCTCCTCGGTGGGGAAATCCGTTACGTAACGGGTGACCTTACCCTCGGTGATCGCCGCCTTGATATCCTCGGCACAAACGAGATCGGCACGGGACAGGTTGATGATCCTTACGCCGTCCTTCATCATGGCAAGCGAATCCTTGCAGATCATGTTTTTGGTCTCGGGAGTTGCGGGAACATGAAGCGTGATGAAATCACTGCTCCTGAATATCTCGTCATAGGATGCCGCCTTGGTTATATGGTGGGAAAGTCTCCATGCGCCGTCGATTGTGATATAGGGATCGTATCCTATGACCTTCATTCCGAGAGCGGATGCCGCATTTGCGACCATTCCGCCGATAGCGCCGAGTCCGACTACACCGAGAGTCTTTCCGCGAAGCTCGGAGCCCGCAAAGGAGGATTTACCCTTTTCCACGGACTTTGCGACATTCTCTGTAAGAGAATTTGCGAATGCAACGCCGCCGATAATATCTCTTGCGGCAAGAAGAAGTGCGGCTACCGCAAGCTCCTTAACGCCGTTTGCATTGGCACCGGGGGTATTAAATACCACAATACCCTGCTCCGCACATCTGTCAGTGGGGATATTGTTTACGCCGGCTCCGCAGCGTGCGATAGCGCGAAGCTTAGCGCCGAACTCCATATCGTGCATGGCGGCGGAACGCACCATTATCGCATCGGGATCCTCGAAATCCGCACCTGCGGCGTACTTTTCGGTATCAAACTCATCAATACCGACACTTGCGATCTTATTAAGCAATTTTATATTATACATAACGGTATATCCTTTATAATTATTTGGGATTGTTTTCCGCAAAGGTCTTCATAAACTCGACCAGTGCCACAACACCCTCATAGGGCATTGCATTGTAGATAGAGGCTCTCATTCCGCCGACCGAGCGGTGTCCCTTCAAATTGACAAGTCCCGCCTTTGACGCCTCGGATGCGAACTTCTTATCAAGGTCGGCATCACCTGTAACAAACGTGACGTTCATCATGGAGCGGCTCGACTTCTCGACAGGTGCGATATAGTACGACTGGCTGTCAAGATAATCGTAGAGGTATGCCGCCTTCTTTTCGTTCATCTTCTTCATCTCGTCAAGTCCGCCGAGACCGAGTATCCACTCGTACACAAGCTTTGCAATGTAGATGCAGTAGCAGGGGGGAGTGTTGTACATGGATCCGTTCTCCGCCATGAGCGAATAGTCGAGCATTGCGGGAGTGGTGGGTCTTGCATTGCCGATGAGATCCTCGCGGATGATGACAACGGTCAGTCCTGCGGGAGCCATATTCTTCTGTGCACCGGCATAGATCATACCGAACTTCGAAACATCTACGGGCTCGGAGATGATGCAGGATGACATATCGGCAACCAAGGGAATATCACCGGTATCGGGGATATAATTGTACTTGGTTCCGTATATGGTATTATTGTAGCAAATGTGGACGTAATCCGCATCCTCACGGAAGCTGCTTCTCGTTGTCTGCGGGATCTTTGAGAAATTATCGTCCTTGGAGGAAGCGGCGGCAACAACATCGCCGTACTTCTGTGCCTCCTTGTACGCCTTTGTGGAGAACTGTCCGGAAAGAATGTAATCGGCCTTGCCGTTCTTATTCATGAGATTCAAGGGAACGGCGGCAAACTGAGTAGAGGCACCTCCCTGAAGGAACAGAACCTTATAGTTATCGGGAATATTCATCAGAGTACGAAGCTTTGCCTCCGCCTCCTTGATGATAGCATCATAAACGGGTGAGCGGTGACTCATCTCCATTACCGACATTCCCGAGTCCTTGTAGTTTAACATTTCCCCTGCCGCTGTCTCAAGTACAGACACGGGAAGCATCGAAGGACCTGCTGAAAAATTAAATACTCTATTCATAGCCTCGCCTTTCCTTGACATAAGTCAAGCCAATAAATTTTATACTTATATTATATAACTTTAATTTTGATATGTCAATAATTATTTACTTCTTAGCTATTGGAATAATCGGAAAAATGTTGTATAATGAAAAAGTAGGGCAAATATCTTTTCGGGAGGTCGAAGCTATGGGCATTGCGGGCTTACATATCCGTCGCCGTCTTTTTACAAAGCCTGTTCGCATTGCGGCGCTTGTGCTTATCCTCCTCGCCGCCGCGATCATACTGACAGTTGTATCCGTGAACGTATATATGCTCCGCACCGTAAACGGCAGGATCCTCACCGAGGACGGTGCCGCATCGCTCACCGATGCAGACTGCATCATAGTTCTCGGTTGCAAGGTCAGACCCGACGGCACACCGTCGGATATGCTCCGCGACAGGCTTGATACGGGCTGTGCCCTCTATCTCGACGGTGCCGCTCCTAAGCTCCTTATGAGCGGAGATCACGGTCGAAGCGATTACGACGAAGTCAATTGCATGAAAAGCTACGCGACGGAGCTTGGGATAAAGTCGGAAGATGTATTCATGGATCATGCCGGATTTTCAACATACGAAAGCATATACCGTGCCCGCGACGTGTTCGAATGTGAAAAGGTACTGATAGTATCGCAGGAGTATCATTTATACAGAGCACTCTACGTCGCGGAAAAGCTCGGCATTGAAGCATACGGTGTTGCCGCGGATTCAAGAGAATATGCCGGTCAGTGGAAGCGGGACATACGTGAGCTCGCCGCAAGAACCAAGGATTTCTTCATGGTGATACTCGATGCCCCTCCCGCATTTCTCGGAGAAGCCGTACCGATCTCCGGCAACGGCGACATATCAAACGGCTAAAAGAAGCAAGGCAAAGTCACGTGCAGACGTGACATACGGAAAGGAACAAAATGGCAAGAACTAAGCTCAGAGACAGGAAGCTCCCCGATTACACAAAGGGAGAGGAGATATTCAACATGGTATCGCACATCGTGGGCGGTGCCTTGGGCATTGCGGTCACGGCGCTGACCGTGATAATGGCGGCTCTGCACCGCAACGCGTACGGTGTGGTGAGCAGTGCGATATACGGTGCCACGATGATAATTCTCTACACAATGTCAAGCATTTACCACGGGCTTCGCCCCAACACAACTTCAAAAAAGGTCTTTCAGATAATAGACCACTGCTCCATTTTTCTTTTGATCGCGGGAACGTATACTCCAATAGCACTGTGCTCCCTGCGTGAACAAAGCACCGCGCTCGGGTGGACGATATTCGGGATAATATGGGGCGCGGCGGCGCTCGGGATCACGCTCAACGCAATTGATCTCAAGAGCTTCAAGCTCTTTTCCATGATATGCTATCTCGGAATGGGCTGGTGCATCATACTGTGTGCCAAGCCGACCTATGCGGCGATAGGCGTAGGCGGCACCGTATTTCTTCTGACGGGCGGTATTGCGTACACCATCGGTGCGGTGCTGTATTGCCTCGGGAAAAAGCACAGATATATCCATTCGATCTTTCATCTGTTTATTGTAGCGGGAAGTATTCTCCACTTCTTCACCATACTGTTTTACGTTCTCTGATAAAAACTAAAAGCATCGGGAGCCGACGTGCGGCTCCCGATATTTTTATACGTTCCTTCCCTGCCCGCAAGGTGCCGACAGGAGCGTGCTCACATTTTGATGCAAATAGACAGCGGGAGCCGAGCAGACTCCCGCTGTTTATTTTACTGTCGTTCCGAATTAACCGAGAGCTACGTCCCAGCCCGCAAGATACTTCAGAAGAAGTGTTGCATCGGGAAGCGTTACGTCGCCGTCGACGGTCACATCGGCGGCATCGGCATCTATGGTAACATCCCAGCCTGCAAGATACTTCAGAAGGAGCGTTACATCGGCAAGTGTTACATCGCCGTCGCCGGTCACATCACCGATAACAATATCCGGCTCTCCGCTGATGTGAAGTCTTGCATCAAACAAGTAATCGTTATATATACCGACATTTATCTTGTTCCACTGCTCTCTTGTTCCGCCGTAATACACATGAGCAAGATGCTCACAGCCGTCAAAAGCGTCGTATTCGACACTCGTCAGGCTTTCCGGAAGCGTTATCTCCGAGAGGAGCTCGCACCACGAGAAAGTGCCGATGCCTATTCTTGTGATTCCGTTCGGTATGGTTATCTTCTCAAGCAAATTGCAATTTGCAAAAGCGTAATCACCGAGATTGTCCAGCGACTCGGGGAGTGTTACCTCCTCAAGAAACTCGCACGAATCAAAGGCACCGATTCCGATATTCTTTACGCTGTCGGGAACGGTTACCTTCAAAAGAGTCTCATAGCCGAAAGCGTAGTCGGCAATGCACAGAGTACCGTCTTTAACGGTATACTCGCAAGGCAGATCAAAGTTTGCCTCAAGCAGGTAATTACCTAAATACAAAACACCGTTGACCCAGTTTGAGTCTTCATTATAGTAGCCGCAGTACTCGAATGCGTCATAGCCGATGCTTGTTATGGTATCGGGGAGAGTTATGCTTTCAAGTGAGCTGCAATAACGGAAGGCACATTCACCGACACTCGTTACGCTGTCGGGGATCGTTACACTACTGAGCTTCGGACAGTCAAAGAAGGTGTAGGGTTCGATGCGCGTAACACCGTCGGGGATCACGATCTCGGCAAGCACGGTACAGTTGTAGAAGGCATTCTCACCTATAGCGACAACACTGTCGGGAATGCTTATCTTTTTAAGGCTTTCTTTTTCTTGGAATGCTCCGTCTGCAATACACAGGGTACCGTCTTTTACGGTCACGTTCTCCTCAATATCGTTATTTGCCTCGATCAGGCACTTGTCGATATAGAAAACATTATCTGTCCAATTAGATGCATCACGTTTGCAGTCCGTATCATAAAACGCATCTTGACCTACGCTCACAACGCTGTCGGGAAGCGTTACGTCACGAAGATTCGTTGCCTTATAGAACGCCTGATATCCGATTGTCGTCACGCCGTCGGGGATAACGATGCTCTCAATGTTTTTAGCCATAAAGAATGCAGTCGCACCAACGACCTCAACGCCGTCCGGCACGGTATACTCTTTAGCGGCAGATCCGGCGGGATACAGAGCAAGCCTCTTGCCGTCTTCCGCAAACAGGACTCCGTTCTGCGACTTATAGCAGTCATTGTCCGGATCTACGTTTATGCTTTCAAGTGATTCACAATAGCTGAAGCTCTCGCTGTCGATAGACACTACGCCGGCGGGAATAGTTATGGTCTTGAGACTTTCGCAAATCCTGAAGGCACAGTACTCAATTCTCGTCAAGTTCTCGGGAAGCGTTACACTTGCGAGCTATTTACAGCCGTTAAAGGTGTTGTCCATGATCGTCGTCACACCGGAGGGAATATTGATCTCCGCAAGTGAAGTACACCAAGAAAAAGCGCCTACTCCGATAAATTCAAGGCTTTCGGGTAAGTTGATCTTGGTAAGATTTTCACAGCTCTGGAAGGCTTCGGCGAGTATTTGAACAAGACCCTCGGGCAAAGTCACCTCGGTGAGTCCGAGGGAACAGGCGAAGGCACCTTCGATGATGTAACCAACGCCATCGGGCACGGTATATTTTTCCGTATCACTATTTGTCGGATACTGAATAAGATCACGTCCGTCTGCGGAAAACAGTACACCGTCAACAGATTTGTAGGAACGGTTACCGGACTCTACGTTTATTGCTTTCAGGGCAGTACAGCCGGAAAACGCAGAGCTTCTGATACTCTGTACGCCGACGGGGATAGTTATTTCTTCAAGCGCAATACAATACTCGAACGCTCTGCTTCCTATAACATCGAGAGACTCGGGAAGCGTTATGCTTTTCAGCTTATTGCATGACTCAAAGGCATAGATGTCAATCAATTCAAGACCCTCGGGCAAGGATACGCTCTCAAGATTCTGGCAAGATGCAAAAGCAAATCCGGCTATAGTAGTAACCCCCTCGGGAATTGTTACACCGGTAATACGGTTGTTATACTCAAAGGCACTTGCGGCAATGCCCCCAACGGGATATCCGCCGAGAGTACTCGGGATCGTTATATCTCCGGACACGGTCTCATCCGCGCCGACGACATAAGCTTTATCATCCATAACGGAATAGCTAAAGCCACCGTCCATTGCGACCTCATCGGCACCGACCGTCATCGGTATACCGGACACAAGTAAGAGCACCGAGAGGAACAGCGCGCACGCCTTCCTCAGAATTCTGTTCTGCGGTTTCATGAAAATGCACCTTTCTCTATTGATTTTATACGCATTGTGCAGTATACTGCATCTTTTCGGTTTTGTCAATAATACTACTCTGAAATTTACAAATCGGTGTACCCTGCAAACATTCCGACGGCACATATGCTCGGTAAGATATCGCCCGTCGCAGGGGGAAGAACCTCCCGAGGTGCAAAGCGCCGCCAGAACACAAAAATCCCACCCGCCGAGGCGAGTGGGATCTGGTATTACAGGGATTATTTGCCGAGCGTCACGCTCCAGCCTGCGATATATTTCATCAGCAGCGTAACATCGGAAAGCGCGACTTTTCCGTCACCGTTCACATCGGCAGTTTCGGAGTACATGTCAACGTCCCAATCTACGCAGAATTGCAGGAGCAGAAGTGCATCCTCAAGATCGACACTGTCGTCGCAGTTTGCATCGCCGCACTGCTGTCCGAGATAATGCACCGTCGCATCGGTGACATATCCGCCGGATATGAGTCCCCACTGCTTCTTCGTACCGCCGTAATACAGATCGGCAAGGCTCGATGCGCCGTCGAAGGCGGTGGCGTCGATATACTTCACCTCTACGGGAAGCGTGATCTTTTCAAGCGCCTTACATCCGCGGAACGATACGGCACCTATACTCTCAAGTCCGTCCGGAAGTGCGATTTCGGCAAGCGCCTCGCAACTGTTGAAGGTGTTTTGCTCAATCTTCTTCACCCCCGCGGGGACGGCAATTTTGTCAAGTGTCTTACAGCCGTAGAACGCCGCGGCGCCGATACTCTCAAGTCCGTCCGGAAGTGCGATTTCGGCAAGTGCCTCGCAGCCGCGGAAGGTATTTTGCTCGATCTTCTTTACCCCTGTGGGGACGGTAATTTTGTCAAGTGCCTTACAGCCGTAGAACGCCGCGGCGCCGATACTCTCAAGTCCGTCCGGAAGTGCGATTTCGGCAAGTGCCTCGCAGCCGCGGAAGGTATTTTGCTCGATAGTCTTCACTCCTGCGGGGATAGTGATTTTGTCAAGTGTCTTACAGCCGTAGAACGCCGCAGTACCTATACTCTCAAGTCCGTCGGGAAGTACGATTTCGGCAAGTGCCTCACAGCCGTTGAAGGTGTTTTGCTCGATCTTCTCCACTCCTACGGGGATAGCAATTTTGTCAAGCGCCTTACAGCCGTAGAACGCCTTTTCTCCGATGCTGTTGACGCTTGCGGGAAGCGTGATTTTTGCAAGTGTCTTACAGCCATAGAAGCTCTTTGCTCCGATGCTCTCAATGCCCTCGGGCAGCGTTACCTCATCAAGGCTGTCGCATCCGGAGAACGCGGAATCCGCAATGCACACAGTGCCATCCGCAACGGCAAAGGTGCCCTCGGTATCCTCACTTACGGCTATCAGATATTCGTCGATATACAGTGCCCCGCCGGTCCAATTCTCCGCATTTCCGTAATAAGGGGTATTATAGAAGGCATCGGCTCCGATGCTCCTAATTCCGTCGGGGAGCGTTACCGTTTCAAGTGTCGTACAGCCGTAGAAGGCGGAAGCACCGATGCCCGTCACCGCGTATCCGTCCAGATTATTCGGAATCTCAAGATTACGGAGTGGTATCTGCACTCCGGCTTTCAGCTCTGCTCTGTACCCCGTTATTGTCGCGGTAGCGTCGGGATTCACATCATAGAACAGCTCAAACGGGATCGTGGACAAGAAATGCACAGTAGCTTTTTCAATAGCCGAGTTACTCGATGAGATCTGGATGCGATGCCACTGCTCCTCGTTACCGAGGTAGTATATATCGGTGAAACTCGAAAGATACGCAAAGGAAAGATTACCTATACTTTCCAGTCCGTAAGGAAGTGTTACATTCTCAAGGCTTGAACAGCAGTAGAATACGGAGGCGCCGAGGCTCGTTACACCGTACGGGAAAGACACGGAGGTGATCGAACTGCAGTCGGCAAACGCGGAGTCTCCGACCGTCACCACTCCGTCGGGAATACTGAACTGCTGATCTGTCCTTCCGCTCGGATATCTGTAAAATACTTTTCCGTCCTTTGAAAAGAGCACACCGTCAACCGATTTATAAACGGTGTTTTCCGGATCGACATTTATCTCGGTGAGACTTGTACAGCCGGAAAACGATGTAACCATATCCTTTACGTTTTTGGAAACGGTTACGCTTTTAAGGCTTGTGCAACCGCTGAAATCGTCATGTATGATCTCAAGGCCGTCGGGAAGCTCTATGCTCTCAAGACTTGAACAGCCATAGAAAGCCTTTTTGCCGATCTCCTTCAGACCTTCGGGAAGTACAATGCTTCGAAGACCCGAGCAGCCGTAAAAAGCTTCACTTTCGATCTTCGTTACGTTGTCGGGTATGATTATTTCGGCAAGCGATGTACAGCCGCTGAAATCCGACATGCCGATGCTTGTAAGAGCGTCGGAAAGGACAACGCTTTTCAGGACAGTCGCATTGTAAAATCCGGAATTAAGGGTTTTTACGCTGTTCGGAATTATCAGTCCCTCAAGAGATGTGCAATTATTGAAGGCTTCCTTCGACCACATGAGAGTCCCGTCTTTAACGGCGCGTTCTCCGCTGATATCCTTCTTTACTCCGACCAAGTAATTACCGAGATACAGGAAGCCGTCAGTCCAATTCGACTCATCACTCTCGAACGCAGTGACGGTGAGCGGCGAAGCGCCCAAGCTTGTTAAGGTGTCGGGGAAAGTCACATCGGTCAGTCTTCTGCATCCGATGAAGGCTTTCTCGCCGATCACCTCTACCCCGTCGGGAACAACTATGCTTGTGAGCCTTTCGCAATTGCGGAAAGCACAATCGGCAATAGTCAAGGTGTCTTCCCGTATGGCCACGGTTCCGATCACCTCATCTTCTTTTGCCGCGATCAAATGCCTGCCAATATACAGAACGCCGTCAACCCAGTTTTCACTGTTCCTGTAAAATTCCGTATCATCGAAGGCTTCCCGGCCGATATATTTCACAGTATCCGGAATCGTCACATTTGTAACATAGTGGCAATACCTAAAAGCCCTCGACTCTATGGTTGTGACGGGGCAGCCTTCGATAGTCTCCGGTATTACTATTTCTCCTTTTAGATAATCGCCATGAGGAGCTTGAGAGGCAATAATAACCTCACCATTATCGTTTATTCGATATATAAAATCCGTAGCGGCTTCGGATGAAAATGCGACAGGCGGAAGCAGAATCAGCGACATAAAGACCGCGAGCAGCTTTTTAAGTATTACATTTGTGTTTTTCACAGCAAAGCTCCCTTCGCAATTTGCTTAATAATGCTACATTAAATATAGCACATTTGTTCATATTTGTCAAGTACACACACGTAGTTTGTCGGCAAAAAATCATATATAAAGCAAAACTGAAATTTATATAACCACAGCAACAAGCATTAAAAATTCATTTTATCGGAAAGTGCCGAAAGACAACATTTATTTGTCTGTAATTCCGTAAAGAAGCTGTATCGTACTTTGATAAAATTGTTCAAGTGGAGTTGCCGTCATTGCGACAACCCCACTTGAAATACCTGTTATTCTACAATTGTATATCTGTAACTTGTGCTGTAACGTGAAGTTAAAATATCATATCTTAGTTTGATATACTTTCCATAATAACTTTCCGGAATCTTGGTTTCCCCATTTGTATCACGTACAATTCCGCTTTCTCCGTTGTATGAAATATACGACCACTCCATGGCATTGGTCACTTTATGAGCTTTGGGAACATACAAAAAGAATTCTTCTTTATCGACAAGGGGCTCCGATTGATCGGGAATAACAATAATACTGGTGTCAGCACTATGAATAGAGGAATCCCGTATAAATCTGATCGGAGAAGCAATATTATCGGAATATGCAGACGGTACCGAAATATTACCGCGAACCACGGTATACCCGATGGCATTATTGACGATATCGTTATTATCGTCATAATCATACAGGGTGTTATTTGAAAATACGTTTCTTGAAGTGTTTTTGGCGATTCGAATACCGCAATCTCCGGTTGCGGCTTTATCTCCGGCATGGCTGTAAACGGTGTTGTCGGAGAACACACAGTCCTGTGAATAATCGGTCCTTATGCCCGCGTTCATGCAGTCAAATATCTGATTTCCCGAAACGGTCGTTTTATTGCAAAAGCGAACAACTGAATTGTGAGTATTATTTACTCCGTCGATACATATACCGTTTCCCTGATTTTTACCCGTACTGTCTGTCGCATTTACACATTTCATATTGCGAATGATATTGTCTCTGATAATTGCACTTTTTGCTCCGGACACGAAAATTCTGTTTTGATCTTCGATCTTATTGTCAGCAAGATCACCGGAAATGTAATTTGAGTAGATGCTGACACCGAGCATTTTCTCGTCGGTGCTTGAATCAAGTGTTCCGTCAACCCTGATCGAATCACCCTTGCACCGTATAAAGGTATTTCCGTGAACATTTGTTCCGTAGGGCTTTGTGAGAAGAAGTCCGGTATTTTCCGATTGATAAAAATAATTGGAATGTATGTTACCGTAATCGGGACAATCAGCCTTAATAGCGGTATTGCAAAGGCTGAAATAGCAGTTCTTAACAGTATTATACTTTCCGCCTATATAAAGACCGGTATTAAATTCATTGAACATACAATTTTCTATAGTGCAATTTTTGATATATGTTGAGCCCGGTATGCTTTCCATAGGTCCCATAGCACGCATATGATCATCTTGGTGATCATATGCAGTTCCAATAAAATTAAAACCTCGTATCGTACAATCGACAAGTCCGCTGGCAGTATAGTAACGGTACTCTCCGGGTTTAATCTCAGGGCTCAGTTCATCATCTGTCGTGCTGTGAGAAAGCAAAAACATCGTATTATAAGGTGGAAATGAGACCTTCGTATTACTAATAACGCAACCATTACCTATAAATGTAATGCCCATTCTGCATTTACTAATAATTCTATTGTCATTGTCTTTGTCCTTGTACAATGTAAAATTCACGGGATTACCAATCATATATTTAACATTTCTTTCAAATATGAGAGTATCCCCATCCTCAAGATCATAAATAGCATTTTGAATAACCTGTTCATCGGTTTCAGATGACCTAAGCGGGCTTCTAAAATCCTTTACATACTTAATTGCCATAAAAATCCTCCTGTTTTTTGAAAATATTTTTTATGCCGGCTTTGATATGCGGTTCCGCTTTTATTGCTTTACCGCGATTGAATGTGACTTTTGTCACAGAACAGCTGTTTGATTGTATTATAGCACATTTGTTCGCTTTTGTCAAGCTGTCTGTGCACGCAGAAAAAACGCCCTGCACTTGACAAGAAATTATACATATTATATAATAATATTGGTATACCGAGTAAATCAGGAGGAACGTATATGAAATTATCCAAAAAGCTTTTATCCTTGGCAGTTGTTTTTGCTGTCCTGTTATCTATCGTACCGAGCGTCACTGCCTATGATTTTGACATTGTAGCCATCACTCCCAGAAACGACAAAATAATGGAGCTTCCGCCGTTTAGCTTGTCGGAGGAGCTGACAAAGGAGTATGCCGACTTTTTCGAAAAGCTTCTCGCCGATCCCGTCGACAGACCGGATGTTGTAAAAACGAAATCCCCGTACACAATCTGCTTGAACGGCAGAGATCTTAATTTATTCATCCCGATCTGCAACAACCAGCTCGATGCTTTTCCTATTCAAGGCTGGTACACTCCTAACATTGCCTTCACATACCAAACGGCGAATTTCATCGCTGTCAGGGAGATCGAAAGCAAAAAGCTCATCTCGATCCAAACAATTTCACAGTTCAAAGATGAAAACGGCAATTTCGATCAATATCCCGATTTTATAGATTATAAGTTGTCCGTTGTTCTTCCGGAATGCTTTGATCTAAGCACACATGAGGTCATATTTTTCTCATTTATTGTTGATTACACCGATCCTGAATCTTTTTACGGTGTTTCCGAGTATCCGCAGGATTACTACGTCACCGTGCCTCTCTGCATTGACAATCTCGACTCATATATATTCGGTGATGCCAACAAGGACGGCAAGGTTCGGTTAAACGACGTTATACTTATGCTGAAATATATTGCAAAATGGGATAGCATTGTTATAGACAGAACTCTGTTCACCGCCGAAAAAGATAATCCGAATTACTGCTGGTATTACCTTGAGCTGGCGAAATCGACGTTGAAGCTGTGTGCGGATTGGGATCCGAGCAACATCGACACGGCGTACCCGATCAGCCGAGCCGCCTCGGCGCATTACATTGACAAAGGTGCCGAAAATTAAGCAGACCCCACGATAAAATATTCTCTTTGCCTTACTTGCCTCAAGCATCATTACGGTAAAACAAATCGGCATGAAGCCACCCTCAGGCGGCTTCATGCCGATCATTTTATGCTTTTACGGGATCAAAGTCCGCGCTTTACGTAGTGGGTATGCAGTATCTCATGAGCCTTATGACTGCCCGGCTTCTCAAGATATTCGCTGTATACTCGCTTACAGCACTCATTATCGTGAGACTTACGTACAGACATATTCTTATCTGCATCATACAACACCTTTGCGCGCAGTGTCTTGAGATCGGTGGTGGATCTGACGGTGGCATCCTGAATAGGCTGACCTCCGCCGTTTACGCAACCGCCGGGACAAGCCATGACCTCAATAAAGTCAAGCTCCTCGGTTCCGTTCTCAACGCCGCGGAGAAGCTCCTTGGCATTCTTGGTTCCGCTGCACACGGCAACACGCACGGTGAGATCACCGAGCTTATACGTTGCGCGCTTGATTCCCTCTGTTCCGCGAACCTCGGGGAAATCAACCGTCTCAAGCTCTGTTCCGAGGATAGTCTCAGCCGCAGTACGAAGTGCAGCCTCCATAACTCCTCCGGTAGCTCCGAAGATAGCGCCTGCGCCCGAGCCGATCTCGAAGGGAGAATCAAACTTCTCGTCGGGAAGCTTTCTGAAGTTGATTCCGGCGGACTGGATCATTCTGCCGAGCTCTCTTGTAGTGATAGCTATATCAACTCCGGGAACTCCGTTTACATCCTGACCGTCTCTGCCTACCTCAAACTTCTTTGCAGTACAAGGAATAGCGGAAACAAATACGATATCCTTGGGATCAATGCCCATCTTCTCTGCAAAATATGTCTTATAAAGAGCACCGAACATCTGCTGAGGTGACTTACAGGTGGAGAGATTATCGGTCATCTCGGGGAAATAGTGCTCACAGAACTTGACCCATCCGGGAGAGCAGGAGGTGATCATCGGCAGCTTACCGCCGTTCTGAACACGCTCGATGAACTCATGTGCTTCCTCGATGATAGTGAGGTCGGCGGTGAAGTTCATATCGTAAACGCCGTCAAAGCCGAGGCGATGGAGAGCGGCTACCATCTGTCCCTCAACGTCAGTACCGGGCTCATAGCCGAAGCACTCACCTACAGTCGCGCGAACGGAGGGTGCGGTGCAGATAGCAACGTGCTTTGTGGGATCATTGATAGCCTCGATGACCTTTGCGGTGTCATCCTTCTCATACAGAGCACCAACGGGACAAGCGACGATACACTGTCCGCAGGAGATACAGCTTGTCTCGGAAAGGTTCTTATTGAATGCACAGGCGATCTCGGTATCAAAGCCGCGGTTTACCGCGCCGATAGCGCCGATCCCCTGATTGTTACAAGCGCCTACGCAACGGCGGCAGAGAATACACTTATTGTTATCACGTACAAGGAATGACGTGGAGGTATCAACAGTTCCCGTGGGAGTCTTTCCGCCGAAGTAGGTAGCGTCGGCACCGAATTCCTGAGCATAGGTCTGAAGCTCACAGCTTGTGGAACGGATACAGGAAAGGCACTTCTTCTCATGAGCGGAAAGAACGAGCTGAATGTTCATCTTTCTCGCTTCCTTGACCTTATCGGTATTGGTGAATATCTCCATACCCTCGTTTACGGGATATACGCAAGCCGTAACAAGACCTCTTGCTCCCTTTACCTCAACAAGACAGAGGCGGCAGGCGCCGATCTCATTTACATCCTTGAGGTAACAAAGAGTGGGGATATCTATACCTGCGTATCTTGCTGCCTCAAGGACAGTAATTCCGGCAGGAACGCTGTATTCAACGTTATTTATTTTAAGATTGATCATATCCATTTTAGCACACGCTCCTTATTATTTCTTTACGATCGCGCCGAACTTACACTTCTCAATACAAGCACCGCACTTTACGCACTTTTCATTGTCAATGACATGCGCTTCCTTGACCTTACCGATAATAGCACCGGCAGGACAGTTTCTGGCGCAGAGAGTACAGCCCTTACACTTATCGGCCTCAATGGTATAAGAGAGAAGCTTCTTACATACGCCTGCGGGACACTTCTTATCCTTGATATGAGCAATATACTCGTCACGGAAATTCTGAATGGTGGACAGAACGGGGTTGGGAGCAGTCTGACCGAGTCCGCAGAGCGATGCACTCTTGATGTAGGCTGCCAGCTCCTCAAGCTTATCAAGATCCTCCATCTCACCGTTACCCGATGTGATCTTATCAAGGATCTCAAGCATTCTTACGGTACCGATTCTACACGGAGCGCACTTACCGCAGGACTCATCAACGGTAAACTCAAGGAAGAACTTAGCCATATCCACCATACAGGTGTCCTCATCCATGATGATAAGTCCGCCGGAGCCCATCATAGAGCCGATGGCAATAAGGTTATCGTAGTCAATGGGGGTATCAATAAGAGATGCGGGAATACATCCGCCGGAGGGGCCGCCTGTCTGTGCTGCCTTGAACTTCTTACCGTTCGGGATTCCGCCGCCGATCTCCTCGACGATCTCACGGAGAGTTGTACCCATGGGGATCTCAACAAGTCCCGTATTGGTGATCTTTCCGCCGAGCGCGAATACCTTCGTTCCCTTAGACTTCTCGGTACCCATTGCGGCGAACCACTCTGCACCGTTAAGTATGATCTGAGGAATGTTGGCATATGTCTCAACGTTATTGATAATGGTAGGCTTTCCGAAAAGTCCCTTTACTGCGGGGAACGGAGGACGGGGACGGGGCTCACCTCTGTTACCCTCGATAGAGGTCAGAAGCGCGGTCTCCTCGCCGCAGACAAACGCGCCTGCTCCGAGTCTGATATGGATATCGAAGGAGAAGTCGGTACCGAAGATATTCTTTCCGAGAAGTCCCTGCTCTCTTGCCTGTCCGATAGCGATATTAAGTCTTCTTACGGCGATCGGATACTCGGCACGCACGTATACATAACCCTCATCTGCTCCGATAGCGTATCCGGCAATAGCCATTGCCTCGATAAGCGCGTGGGGATCTCCCTCAAGAACGGAACGATCCATGAATGCTCCGGGGTCGCCCTCGTCGGCATTACATACTACGTACTTCTTATCGGACTTGCTGGCTGCCGCGAACTGCCACTTACGGCCTGTCGGGAATCCGCCGCCTCCGCGTCCGCGAATACCGGATGCAAGGACAGTCTCGATAACCTGATCGGGCGTGAACTCGGTAAGAACCTTACCGAGAGCGAAGTATCCGTCCATTGCGATGTATTCCTCGATCTTCTCGGGGTTGATAACGCCGCAATTTCTGAGGGCAACTCTCTTTTGCTTCTTATAGAAGGCGGTATCGTTAAGAGAGGTATGAACATCGTCGCTCTTTTCTTCGGAGCCGGTATCGTTATAAACGAGACGCTCTACGATCCTACCCTTGAGCAAATGCTCCTCAACGATCTCGGGGATATCGTCTACAGTCACCATGCTGTAGAAGGTTCCCTCGGGATATACGATCATAATCGGGCCGAGTGCACAAAGACCGAAACAGCCTGTCTGAACGATCTTTATCTCCTCGGACAGTCCCTTGGCTTCAAGCTCTTTTTTCAGACACTCCTGAATAGTTACACTTCCGGAGGAGGTACAGCCGGTTCCTCCGCAAATAAGTACATGAGACCTTATCATAATTTCTATCTCCTAATCTCAAAGATTTGTCTCGCCGATGGTGTATTCCGCAACAGGCTTACCGCCCTCAAGATGCTCCTTTACGATGCGCTTTGCCTTATCGGGAGTCATCTTAACGTATGTCACCTTATCCTTGCCGTCCTCAAAAACCTCGACAACAGGCTCATACTGGCAGATTCCGATACAGCCCGTCTGAGTAACGGTAACCTTCTCGGCAAGTCCCGCATTGGTGACCTCCTCGACAAAGGAATTCAAAACAGGGCGTGCGCCGGCGGAAATTCCGCAGGTTGCCATTCCGACTACAACTCGGATAGCTCCGGAGCCGTTACGGATAGCGACCTTGTCCTTCATCTGCTCTCTGATTTTCATCAGCTCTTCAAGTGATTTCATGATACATTCCTTTCAGTTTCTTTATATATATTTTTTATACTTATTCAGGTCAGAGCAGCATACTGCTCCGTGAGGTATCCTCTGATCCACTCAAGCACCTCAAAGCTTGAAAGAGGTACATCCTCTCCGAGTATCTGCCTCAGCTCGGCTACGCAGAGCCTCACTGTTCCCTTCTCCGTTTCGTGGAGATAGAGAAAATCGATCTCGGGGCTTCCTTGGATCAGGGTTATAAGAGTATCTGTAATGCTCCCGAGCGGGACATTATCTATGTGATCCGTATGGAACACGGCGTGCACCGTGGTTCCGTGATCTTCTCCGTCAGCCTCGGGCACCGACGTCACCTCGACACCGCCTCCTGTCATTTCGGCAAGCATACGCAGGAACGGAACTCCGAGTCCGACCTTTCTTGTCTTTCTCGTCGTGAAAAACGGATTGGACAGCTTCTTCACCTGTTCCTCCGTCATTCCGCAGCCGTTATCGACGATGTACATATCAAGCACATTCGATCTTTCCGTAAGCCTTATCTCGATCTTTGATGCACCCGCTCTCACGGAGTTCATCGCAATATCAAGAATGTAAAGTGATAGCTCCTTCATTCGCCGTCTCCTCTTATACACCGTATAAGCTCCGCTCGTACAAGCGCACTGCTGTACGGCTCATCCGGAAGCTCAAGTGAATTTACAGCCTCGGAAATATCCCACAGATGATGTGCATCCGATGAAACAAGCTGTCTCATTCGGGAAATATGCGGGAAGCGTGTCACGTACTCCCCTGCGGAGTCGCCGTCATTCAGCTCATACGCGGAAAACGACAGATCCTCCGGTACGCCGCCGAGGATCGACACGATACCGTTCGATACGCGGTCGATATGGGCGGGATACGCGGCGCCGCCGTAGCTCTCGCAAAGCGCCTTGCCCTCCTCAAGAGTAAGCTCGGTCGCAAAGAGCAGAATGTTTTCCTCGATCCCCACGACATTGTCCGCGCTGCCCATGATAAGCTGATTTCCGAAGATATCCGGCTTATTTTTCATGGGCGTGCGGCGCGCTTCGACATCCGCACCGAAATCCATTGCAGTCTCAAGAGTCGGGAACAGACACACGAGATGCACGTCCTCCAAGGTCGTAAGCTCCATACCCGCGACCGGTATTATACCGTATGTCCTGCACGCATCAAAGAACGCCGGACAGTTTTTCGTGGAATTATGGTCTGTGAGAGCGATAATGCCGAGTCCCTTGAGCGACGCCATTCCCGCGATATCGGCAGGAGTCATATCGTCGTCGCCGCACGGAGACAGGCACGAATGAATGTGAAGATCGTAAAAATAGCGGCTCATTTTGCATCACCCGTACACTCGTATATTCGAGTGCAGAGCGTATACGCATCAAGTGGACTTGACAGGAGAGTGACTCCTTTTTCTCTTGCGGCGACCGCCGCTTCCTCATCGGGCTCGACACCCTCCGCAAGGATCACGCAAGCCGCATCCGCAAGGCTTGCCACCGCAATGACATTGACATTGGACATGATGGTTATCCATATCCTGCCATCGGAAAGGCGGCTCATTACCCAGCTGAGGAGGTCTCCGACATAGATGCCGGTAAACTCTCTGTCCGTATCACCGCAAAGCACGGTGAGTCCGAGCCTTTCGGAAAGTTCTTTAACCGTCATACGGCACCTCCGTTATCCTCCGGCTCAAAGCCCATGGTATCGGGAATATTCCCGAGCCTTGCGCGAAGCCGCAAAATGCAGTCATTCGGATCAGCCTCACCTCGGACAACATCCTCGGCAAAGGCGGCACAGGTAGGTGCGCCGCAAAAGCCGCAGTCGATATCGGGCAGAGTCCCTCTTATGTTCTGTATCTCCGACATCATCTGCATTGCCGTGATACCCGATTCGGACAAGGTACCCGCAGGGGTATATGTAAGCTCGGTAAGATCGACCGCGCTTGACGGGATCTCCTCCTTATCGTACACCCAGTTCGGTGATACCGGCAGATAACGCTTCAGGGATTGCAGACGTGCCTTGGCAATGTAGGGATTTGCAACTGTCATTACTCCGCCGACACATCCGCCGGGGCAGGCGTTGAGCTCAACAAACTCCACGTCGGTCAGCTCCGCATTTTCGATCTGATCCAGAACGCGGATCACGTTTTCGATGCCGTCTGCCGCAAGATATTTTTCATTGAAGATCGCGGAGGATTCTCCGCCGGTCGATGCCCAACCGATACCGATCATGCCGGCCTCGGTGAAATGCTCCGGCAGCTCGTCGCATTTCATGAGATCTATCAGCAGGAAGTATATCTCCCTTATGGATACTATAACATCGACGGCGCTCTTTCCCACGTCGGTTGAGTTCTTTACGTAGCTCACCTTTGCGGGACAGGGAGAGATAAAGCACACGCCTATATCCTCCGGCGAAAGCTCGGGGTGCTCCTCCAGCGCCCTTTCTCTCGCCATCTGCGCCGCTATCTCCATCGGAGGCAGCAGGGGCAGAAGATTCTCAAGCAGGTACGGGAAGCGCATTCCTATGATTCTCGCTATAACGGGACAAGCCGAGGAGATCACAGGCTTTTTGATGCTGTCTCGGCGGAGATACATTCGGGTGTAGCAGGAGACGAGCTCAGCCGCCTTCGCCACCTCAAACACCATATCAAAGCCCGCCTTGTACAGCCCGTCTATTATATATTCGATATCGTCAAGATTATCGAACTGGCCGTAAAGTGCCGGTGCGGGAAGTGCGATTTTGAATTTATACCGATCAAGCTCGGAGAGCTTATCGCATATGGATTTTTTGGCCCTGTATGGACAAACGCGAATACATTCGCCGCAATCGATACACCGTGATGTATCAATGACAGCCTTTCCTTCACGAATACGGATAGCTTCAGTAGGACAGCGTCTCAGGCAGTGCGTACACCCCTTACACTTATCTGCATTCAGTGAAACGGAATGCTTGTAGTTGTTCATGACCTACTCCCACCTTTGTGTATTTATCAGAGCTTCACCTTCATTGTTATGGTGGTGCCGACTCCGACCGTAGTATCTATCTCCATACTGTCAGTATACTTTTTCATGTTGGGGAGTCCCATGCCCGCGCCGAAGCCGAGGGAGCGTATGCTGTCCTTTGCAGTGGAATAGCCCGCCTGCATGGCAAGCCCCACATCCGGAATACCCGGTCCCTCATCGGCAAGCACGATGATGATCTCCTCGGGAGTTACCTCGACATCGGCGGTGCCTCCGTCCGCGTGGATCACCATATTGATCTCGCCCTCATACATAGCAATGGATACTCTGCGAATTATGTCAGGAGCAAGACCGAGCTGTCTCAGCCTTTTCTTGACAACAATAGATGCTTCTCCGGCAGATTCAAAGCTCTCGCCGTCAACATCAAAATGAAACATTACCGATTCAGACATTTTCATCCTCCGTTGCCGCAGCCGAGCCGGCGCACAGACCGGCATTATACAGTCTGCCGCACGCCTCATACATTCTCAAACCGGAGCTCATTATCACGATCCCCGATTCTTCACCGAGAGACACGACATCCTCTCCGGGCTTCTTTCCTCTGACGAACACCACGCAGCGCATATCCATCATCGCCGCGGTGCGTATCACCTGAGTATTGACAAGTCCGGTAAGAAGCACGCCCTGATCCTTGACAAAGGCAAGGACGTCGCTCATCATGTCACTGGAGCAAGCGGAATACACATCGGAATCAAGCTCGCTCTCTCCGCAGATCAGATCGGCGCCGAGAAGTGACTGTATCTGTCGAATTTTCATTTTTCACCTGCAATCCTTTCTTGCATAGTTTCAAAATCGACTGTATATCCCGTGATTATCTGTATTTATCAAGTATTCCCGAAAGATCCTCGGGAACAAGTCTGCCGTATACGTCCTCACCGATGGTAAGCACGGGGGCAAGTCCGCAGGCGCCGATGCAACGTGTTGCATCAAGGCTGAAGCGGCAATCCTCGGTGATCTCACCGTTTCCGATGCCGAGCATCTCCTCAAGCTTTTCCATGAGGATTCCGGAGCCCTTTACATAGCAAGCAGTTCCGAGGCACACCGCAACGGGATGCTCTCCCTTGGGATTGAGCTGGAACTGTGAGTAAAAGGTTGCAACACCGTATACCTCGGAGAGCGGCACGTCAAGTGCAAGAGCGATATACTTCTGTACCTCCTCGGGCAGGTATCCGTAGATATCCTGTGCCTTCTGGAGCACAGGCATTACCGCGCCCCTCTCGCCCTTATGAGAAGCTATAACAGCATCAAGCTGCTCCTGCTGCTCGGGCGTTCCTTTGAAAGAAACCGTAGTCATTTTTTTCTTCATGATTCAAAATTCCTCCCGGATTTTGTAATGGTATGATATAACTACTTTATTATACTATACTTCGCGGATTTTTTCTATAGCTTTTGAAAAATATTTTAGGAAAAAGTAGGTTTTTATACATTTTTAAGGCGCGTTTTATGGTTAGTTGTGACAAACTCGTCTTATGTGAGACAAACGCTTTTGTTCTTATCGGATACACTTCACGCGCCTCACGCAAAAAGCCCGAGAATACCTCATGATATTCTCGGGCTTCACTATCACGCGAAAGTGCGGCGGATGCCGCGGGGGAAGTGCTTATTTTGCAGATGCGGCTTCGATCTTATCTGCCGCGCCGTCAAGGTAATCGTTCTCCATAAGCTCTATGATGCCCTTATCGCAAAGAGCGGTGAGCTTCGGGTCAAGAGGGAGTCGGGCGATAACGGGAACGCCGCATATCTCGTCCTTCTCCTCTCCGCCGAACACGCTGATCTTCTTACCGCAATCGGGGCAGGTGATATACGACATATTCTCGACCATACCGATGACGGGGATGTTCATAAGTCCCGCCATATTGACCGCTTTTTCGACGATCATGGATACGAGATCCTGAGGTGTGGTCACGACAACGATACCGTCAAGCGGGATCGACTGGAAGACGGTGAGAGGCACGTCGCCCGTTCCCGGAGGCATATCGACAAACATATAATCGACGTCCTCCCAGATTACATCTGTCCAGAACTGCTTTACGGCTCCCGCGATAACGGGGCCTCTCCAAACCACGGGGCTTGTTTCGTCCTCAAGGAGAAGATTCAGCGACATCACCTTGATTCCGGTGGTGCTCTCAAGCGGTACAAGTCCGTCTCCCATGGTATAGACCTGTCCCTTGACACCGAATGCCTTGGGGATAGAAGGTCCCGTAATATCGGCATCAAGTATCGCGGTCTTGAGACCTCGGCGCTGCATGATCACCGCGAGCATAGAGGTTACGATGGATTTACCGACGCCTCCCTTTCCGCTTACGACACCGATAACGTGCTTTATCTTCGAATCGGCTCTGGGAGCCTCGAAGGTAGGCGCGCCGGCATCGCGCGATGAGCAGTTCGACGAACAGGTTGAACAGTCATGTGTGCAGTTATTTTCTTCTGCCATTTATATCACTCCAATCTTTATTATTCACTTTTTATTTGAGTCCGCGGATATTGTAGAAAGCTCCGACAGACGGATAAGTACGGTGTGTTCCTCGGTCACGGGTAATTGACCCGACATCATCTCCGAAGAAGCACAACCGATTATATCACATACTCACCGAAATTTCAATGATATTCGCGGTATTGTGCCGCAAAAAGCGCATGATTTTTCGGATGTGGCGGAAAATGCCGCGTATTCCTCGGCATTACTTCTTTTTTCTCAGTAGTCCGATCGTACCGACCGCCGCAAAAAAATCGGCGGCAAGTCCCCAGCCGAGTATCACCGACGGATACACGTATGCAAGACCGAATATCACGGACACGGCGTATATTCCGCGCAGTACAGTGGAAATGAGCAGATATCTTTTAGCAATGGTGAATCTCGACGAGAGTTTCCTTACGGTGCGATAAACGCCGAGCACAGCGGCAGTCTCTCCGGATACCGACGGATCCACCGCCGCACCGGAGCAGGCGCACGGCGCTCCGACGGACACGGAAAAACCGCATCCGCGAAGCTTTTCGCAGTCTCCGACATAGACCACCCGATGCCCCGCCGCCTTTGCCGCAAGGAGGGCATCGCGTATAGCCTCATCTCCGTCGGCAAGCACTGCTCCGCTGCGCTTTTCGGCAACAAGAGCGGCAAGAGCATCCGCCCCGTCGGTCTTTGATGCGACATCATCTCTGTCGCGTATTATTCCGATACGTCTTGCAAAATTCACATCATCTCCCGCGCCGTCGGTAAAGAACACGAACGGGATCTCGTTCTGCTTCAAGTACGCAAGGTCTCCCGCAAGCTCGGGAGACGGCGGTGTATCGACCGCGACAAATCCGACAAAGGTGAGCCTGTCCGAAAGGACAGAGAGACGCTTTAGGCTGTTATAGGGCGATTTTTTCACTGCAGCGGCGACAAGCACCGATGCGGACTTCGTTGCCTCGGATGCCGCGCCGAGCAGCTCGGAGAGATGCTCACGTGTCATGGTGACCTCATCTCCGTCAAGTCTCAGCCGCGTACACTTCCCGAGCACCTCGTCGATCGCTCCCGTCAGGGCGAAGTAGTGCTCTCCGCCGAAGGAAAACAGCGAATAGTGCGTACCGCCCGATGATCTGTGCTCAAGCACGGGCTTCATGGTCTCGGTGGCGGTGATGAAGCGTTCCGCATCGCCCTTACCCTTTAGATGATCGCTTACGGCGCCGAGTATTTCCTTGCCGTATTTTCCCTTACCGGAATCGGTTCCCGCGATGAGGAGCGAGAACAGATCGTCCGCCTCTCCGCTGTCGGTATCGACGACACGTCCCGACGTCCACACCGTTCTGAGGGTTACCTCTCCGGATTTCATGAGCGACGTGCTCTCGACTGCAATTCCGTCACAGCCGACAATACGGTCGGCGGCGCTCACGTCACGCAAGGTCACGCCGCTCTCCTTACTGCGTGCAAGTGCCACAGTCGCGGCAAAGCAGTAAAGCGACGGTAAGATCTCTCCTCCGACAGTGATCGCGTACGAAAAAAGCACGAGGAAAAGTCCGATGAAATCGGTCGCGGCAAGCGGCACGAAAATGCCGACGAGTATTGCGGCAAAAGCGAAGATCATTGCACCGGTGCCGAGTCTCACGCCGAGCTTGCGATAAGCCGTGAGTGCAGAGGGCTCACGCGCAGAGGTGAGTGATATCTTCCCCTTCGCGCCCACGCGTGTCTGCGCTCCGACTGCGGTCACGAGCGCCCTTGCCGTTCCGCCGAGCACCTCGGAGCCGGCATAGAGGAAGTCCTCCGGCACGACGGCATTATCGGCAGTGGGAAGTGTGCTTCGGACACCCTTGCCGACTGTCCTCGGCTTTCCCGATGCGGACGGCTCCGCAACGGAGAGTGAATCGGAGGCTATCAGCTTCATATCGGCGCACACCGTATCACCCTCATGCAGGAGCACGATGTCTCCGACGGTAAGTCTGTCTCCGCGCACGGAGTGAGGCTTCCCGTCGCGTATCACGGTCAAGGTGGGTATCCACCTCTTACAGCAATGACGGCATACCATTCCCGCCGAGATATACAGCGCCGCGAAAAAAACGAGTCCGAGCGCAAGAAAAACACCGATCGGTACAGAATCGGCGCATTTGTCGAAGGCGGCGGCAGAAAAAGATGCCACCGCCATGACCGCATATCCGACAAGAGAAAAGATGCTCTCAGATCTTATAAACATGAAGGGACCGCCCGTGTACCACAGATCGTTTTTTCCGTATCTGCGAAGCCTCTCGACGGCACGTCTTCTGTCAAGACCTCTTTCCGCGTCGCTCGAAAGAGCCGTAAGCAGCTCACCGACGCTCCTGTTCCTCCAGCCCTGATCGTTTTTCATATTATCTCCATTCCGCCGACCGCAAGCCGCAGCATCCGCACCGGATACGTCCCGAGCGCGGAATACCGAGCGGCGATCAGACCGACCTAACACAAAGCTCATCATCAGTTACACCGAGGCGCACCGAAGCAAGCTGTCCCTTTGCAGCTATCATCTCGGAGGCTATCATATCCTCCACCTTCGTCTGAATATATCTTCTCATATTTCTGGCGCCGTACTTGACGGAGTACGATCTTTCACCGATAAGCTCCGCCGCTCCGTCGGTATATTCAAATGAAACTCCTCTGTCCGCCAGCGCCTCGCGAAGCTCATCAAGCATAAGCGCCGCGATCTTCTTGAAATCGTCCTTATCAAGATGCCTGAAAGTTATGATCTCATCGACTCTGTTTATAAATTCGGGTCTGAGGAAGCCCGATAGTGCCTTCATCGTACGCTCGTGATCCTTATCCGCATCACTGCCGCCAAAGCCCACGTGGGCATTGCCGTCCAAGGCTCCGGCGTTTGTGGTCATCACGATTACAGTATTCTCGAAGTTTACCACACGTCCCGCCGAATCGGTTATCCTGCCGTCGTCAAGTATCTGGAGCATGATATTCATGACATCCGGATGAGCCTTTTCGATCTCATCGAAAAGCACGACGGAATACGGGTGACGGCGGATTCGCTCGGTAAGCTGTCCGGCATCGTCGTAGCCGACGTATCCGGGAGGTGAGCCGATGATCCTCGAAACGGAGAATTTATCCATATATTCGCTCATGTCAAGGCGAATGAGGTTATCCGGAGTTGAAAAAAGTATTCTCGCAAGCACCTTGACAAGCTCCGTCTTACCCACTCCGGTAGGACCGGCGAAGATAAACGAGATCGGTCTGCGTGCGGCAGATGCACCCGCTCTGCGCCGTCTGACCGCTCCGGCGACGGCAGACACAGCCTCCTTCTGTCCTATCACCTTTTCGGAGAGTCCCGCCTCAAGCGCCTCAAGGCGCTCGTACTCGTCATCGGTCACGGAGGAAGCGGGAATACCCGTCCATATCTCGATAACGTCGGCAAGATCCGACTCCTTCATCTCGACCGCCTCACATTCGCCCTCAAGAGATGCAATGCTCTCGGACAGTCTCATAGATTCCGCCCTCATATCCGCAAGGCTCTTGTAATACTCCTCGCGTGCCGCCTCATCATCGGTATCCTGCGGCTTCGCCTCAAGCTCGGCAAGCCTTCCGTCAAGCTCCGCCTTTCGGTCGGACAGCTCACGGCGGCTGTTTATGGCACTTGATGAAAGTGAAATATGAGATGCCGCCTCATCTATGAGGTCGATCGCCTTATCGGGGAGAAATCTGTCGGTGATGTATCTCTCGCTCAGGCGCACCGCGCACTTCAAGGTGCGATCCGGTATCTTTATTCCGTGGAAGCTCTCATAGTAGGGCTTTATACCTCTCAGTATCTCCTCCGTATCTGCCATTGACGGTTCATTCACCATGACAGGCTGGAAGCGCCTTTCAAGAGCCGAGTCCTTTTCGATATGTTTGCGGTACTCCGTAAGCGTGGTGGCACCGATGACCTGAAGCTCGCCGCGTGAGAGCGCGGGCTTGAGCATATTCGCCGCGTTCATGCTTCCTTCGGCATCGCCCGCCCCGACTATGTTATGGACCTCGTCGATCACAAGTATGATATTGCCCGCCGCCTTGATCTCTCCGAGAAGTGTCAGCACGCGGGATTCAAACTGTCCTCTAAACTGAGTTCCCGCAACAAGAGCCGTAAGATCAAGGAGATAGACCTCGCTGTTTTTGAGCAGATACGGCACCTGTCCCGACACGATACGCAGTGCAAGCGCCTCCGCGATGGCGGTCTTACCGACACCCGGCTCACCTATCAGGCAGGGATTGTTCTTCTGTCTGCGGCAGAGTATCTGTATGACTCTGTCGAGCTCCCTCTCTCTGCCGACGACTCGGTCAAGCTGCCCCGCCGCCGCCTTTGCGGTAAGATTCGTGCAATAGGTATCAAGGCATTTGCGCTCCTTCTTCCCCTTTGCACCGGCTCCGCCCTTTTCGTTCTTCTTTTTATTCTCAGATGCGCCGAGCCCCTCGCGCATAAGCTTTTGGAAATTTATCACCGGGGCGACGCCGTTATCCTCTCCCGATGTCGTATCGGGGCCGAACGGCAAGCTGTCCGGCAGATTTTCTCCGTCCCCGAGCGAATCCATGAACATCTGTATATCGGAATCCATCCGTTCCAGATCCTCCTCGGAGAGCCCCATTTTTTTGATTATATCGTCTATCGGCTTGATCCCGAGCTCTCTTGCGCAGGAGATACACAGCCCCTCCTGCTTGGTCTCTCCGCCCTCAAGCTTCGTTATGAAGACCACAGCCGGTCTTTTCTTGCATTTTGAACAAACAACCATCAATTCCGAACCTCGCCCTCTGCATTTGCGGGCAACTCCTGTTTTTTATTTTTCAGATAACTGAATGAATACAGCACCAATGCCGCGACTGCCGCCGCAGCGGTAACGGCGCACATCAGCTCTATCGCCTTGCGCCCGAGCACGTCACCCCACAGTATCATCGCGGCTACGAGCGTATAGAACAGCACCGTCGCCGCCTTGCCGAACACACGGCTTCCGTAGACCTCATGGCGTTTTTTGAACAAGAACATCGCTCCCGCCGCCATAAGCCCCTCCTTCACCATGATAAACGCAAATATCCACCAAGGTGTGACACCCTTGAGAGAAAGGCAAAGAAGCACGGTACACTGCGTAAGCTTATCCGCGATCGGATCAAGCACCTTTCCGAGGCTGCTGACCCAACCGAAATGCCGCGCAATGATGCCGTCCGCAACGTCCGTTATACCCGACAGAACAAATATCCCCGTTGCGGCGATCATTCCCTCCGGGTAATACGCAAGGAACACATAGGCGAACACGCCTACGAGCAATATACGGACAACGCTTAAAATATTGGGAATATACTTTGCTTTCATTAATTCAAAAAATTCCTTTCAGCCTCGGTCGCCCTTAAATTCTCAACCCGTTTCTGAGTGTATTGGTTATGAGCCCTAAGGTATTATTCTCCGAAATGAATTTTATTATTATGGTTCCGCTGATGACATCATCCCCGAACATTTTCGGGGAGAGCGCTCCGAGACCGCTCATCAGTTCCACCGCAACGGAGGTATATACATACGCGGCGAGGGCGGCAAGCAGGATACCGAGCACAAGTCCCGCCGCCCTGTTGACTGTCTTGAGAAGCGGAAG
Source organism: uncultured Lachnospiraceae bacterium (assembly GCA_964631595.1). Lineage (GTDB taxonomy): Bacteria > Bacillota > Clostridia > Oscillospirales > CAG-272 > UMGS1312. Next base: position 147,705 of record CAZVXL010000001.1, read on the forward strand.
CTTGAAAACGGCGTTGATGACAGCGACAACTATCTTCAAGACGAGCACTGCGGCAACAAAGCAGATCACAAACGCAAGCACGTTTGAGAGCATTGCCGCAACGGGGGATGCTATCGTTTCGCAGATGCTCTCCACCGTTGCCTCCCCGCCCTTGGCGGATTCGGTCATTGCAGATACCGTCTCATCGCTCACATTATAGCGCGTAAATATATCGGTGAGCACCTCCGGCATCGTTTCAAGCATATTGAGCACTCCGGCGGAGTCTCCCGCACCGGCAAGAGAGCCTACGGTTCCGAGTATTCCGTCCGTAATGCTTTTCAGGATAAAGCCGTCGTAGAGCAGCGCCGAAAGCGTCGGAGTAAATACGACGGCAAGCAGCACCGCCGCGATAAGCGATACGGCGGACAGCACGGTCTTCGCAAAGCCGCGCTTAACACTTGTGACTACGATCGCAATACATATCGCGATAAGGATGGCATCAAGAACAAAGCTCACGGTAATTCACCGTCCCCTATAAATATCGTGCCGATCTGCCCATGGCTGTTACGGAGCATCGGCGGGCTCCGTCTCATCGGCGGTCGTAAAGCTCAAGCCCTCCGCCCCGTCTACGCGGCAGAGAACGGCGGAATCGCCCGACGGCAGGAGCATTCCTCCGCCGTCGCGGATATCGACAGAGAGGATATCCCCTCCGCGGATCGGAAGCATATATGCACTGCCTCCCGCAAGAGCATACACGGCATCCTTCGAAACGGCAAGAGAGGAAACGCTTCCGCCGACATTGCTATTATACAGTAAATCGCCGTTCATGTCAAATACAAACACGTCGGAGCTGTCACCGAGGGCACTGTCAGCCGATGCCACCGCCAAGGCTCCGTCGGCACCGTCGAAAACGGAGAAAGCCTCATATCCGGCAGCCGATTCCATGCTCTTTACAAGTGCGCCCTTATCCGAGAAAAACAGTATCCTGTCCGTGCATATCACAAAGTATCCCCCGTCATTCCATATACCGCATCTCACGGGGAATACGCCGGCGGCGGTATACACGCTCTCCGGCTTATCGGCGCCGTCGTAATAAAGCTCGACCTCACAGTCAAAGCCGCCGCTCTCCGCGCCGAAGGAGGCGATGACGACACGCCCGTCATTTCCTATCGCGGCGGAGGTTACGTATCTGTTCTTGTAATAATTTGCCACCGAGCGGAAGGAGGAATCATAGGTGGAGACGACATATTTCGTCTGATCCGATCTGCACACAAGGAGCTGATCGCCCTCATCGTTCACATCGGCACATTCGATCTTACCGGATGCGTTACCGTTATGCACTCTCGCGATGGAGGTATAGACCGAATAATCTGTCGTCCCGATATTATATGCAAGCAGGTACTTATCCGATGATGCCAGCGCCGGCTCGGCATAGCCGAGCTCATAGCTTCGGTTTTCCTCGCCCTTGCTGTTGTACATTCTCAGAGTTCTGTTTCCGATGACGGCAAGCTCGCCCCTGTACACGGCAAAGCTCATGCTGTCCTGCTCACTGTATTCGGCAGAGCCGAAGCCCGCGGAATACGTGTCTCCTCCGGTGTTGAGATCACGGATAAGATACATCAGTCCGGAATAGGTTATCTCATCTCTGAAGGCAAGCATCATCGTACCGAGAAAGAGCGCAAGAAGTATCACACAGAAATATTTTGCGCGGATATACCTATCCGATACACGCAAAAAATAGCTGTTCTTCTCAGGCTCACTCTGCCCTCCGGCTCCGCTCTGAGTGACTGAATTATTCTTAATCACCGCCATGCGCCTTCCTCCTTTCCCGCTTTTCTCTCATTCACATTTGAAGTCTATCGGCACACCGTAAAACACTCGGTTAAGATAGAGTCCCTCGGGCGGTGCCGTACATCCGAGCATTGACCGATCTCCGGTCTCAAGAGCCTCCGAGACCCTCGGCGTTTTCCCGAGCACCGCATCGGCAAGCGTGCCCGCCATGATCCTCACCATATTGTACAGAAAGCCGTCTGCCGCCACGGTAAAGCGGAGCATACCGTCGCATCGCTCAACGTCTGCGTATTTCACCTCACGTATCGTATCGGTAACGCTTGAGCCGCTTGACATAAAAGCACGGAAATCGTGTCTGCCGACAAAGAGGCCGCACATCTCACGCATCACCCGAAGCTCCGCATCCGTGATGCGCCGTCTGAGCTGCCAAGCGCGCCCTCTGACAAACGGATCGGCTTCGGGAGAGTCCTTCATAAGATAGACGTACTCCTTACCCGTACAGCTATACCTCGGGTGAAACGAGTCATCGACCGCCGCGCACCCCACCACGGCTATATCAGGCGGCAGATACCGCGCGACGGCGCGGTGAAAGCGCTCGAGCGGAATAGTACACCAGCCGTCGCTCTCCGAGCACTCGGGTGAGACCGCCGCAACAAAGCCGTTTGCGTGGACACCGCTGTCCGTTCTGCTGCAGCCCGTAACGTGACACGGGATACCCACTGTTCTCGAAACAGCCGAGGTCAAATGCTGTTGAACGGTATTGTTCGACGGCTGTGCCTGAAAGCCGTCAAAGGCTGTGCCTATATATTTCACAAGTATTGCAAGCTTCATTTTTATTATTCCTTTGCCGTGCGCCGATACCGAGGCGCATCAAAGTCCGAGTCCGCCTCCGAAGGAAACGGCGTTCAGCAATACCACCGCCGCTCCGACAAGCACGACTGCCGCAAGCACCGCGAAATCCGAGGGGGAGGTCTTCAGGACGTTCATGCGCGTCCTTCCCTCTCCTCCGGTATAGCATCTGCACTCCATTGCATCGGCAAGCTCCTCGGCGCGTCTGAATGCGGATACGAGCAGAGGTATCAGTATCGGCACGAGAGATCTTGCCCGGCGGACAAGACTTCCCGAGGTGAAATCCGCACCTCTCGCCTTCTGCGCGTTCATTATTTTACCGGTCTCCTCGGTGAGGGTGGGTATAAATCTGAGTGCTATGGTCATCATCATCGAAAAATCGTGCACGGGAACATGAAGCGCCTTCAGCGGAGAGAGCAGGCTCTCGATACCGTCGGTCAGCGCAAGCGGGGTCGTGGTATAGGTCAGCAGAGCGCTCGTACCCGCTATCAGTATAACGATACGCAGTGCGATGAGGACGGCGTTTATTATTCCCTCAAGATAGATGTGTATGAACAGAAAATCGACAAGCAGTGTCTCGCCTCTGTACCAGAACACGTTTATAACAGCCGTAAATGCCATGATGAACAGGATCGGTCGAAGTCCCTTCAGGAACCGTCCCATGGGAATACCCGTCAGAAGTATAAGCACCGCCGTCGCCGCCGTGAGAAACAGGAACGAGGTAATACTCTTTGCAAGAAAGACCGTTACTATAAAGAGGACGGAGCAGACGAGCTTTACTCTCGAATCCATTCTGTGGATAACGGAGCCCCCCTCGAAATACTGACCGAAAACAATATCGTTATTCATCTCCGCCCCCCTTTCTCAAGGAGGAAAGATACTCCCCGATCCTCTCATATGCATATCCCACGGTATACACATCTCTGCCGATGTCGATACCGAGCCCGTCAAGCCTTGCCGCAAGTCTTGTTATCTCGGGCACGTCAAGTCCCACGCGAAGCAGATCCTCGTATTTGCCGAAGACCTCTGGGGTCGTTCCCTCAAAGGCAAGCTGTCCCTTGGACAGCACCGCCACTCTGTCACAGTACATAGCCATATCCTCCATGCTGTGACTGACTATTATCACGGTAGTGCCCGAGGCGCGCTGATACTCCTTGATCTTGCCGAGTATCTCCCGTCTTCCCGAGGGATCAAGTCCCGCCGCAGGCTCATCGAGAACAAGTATTTCGGGGCCCATTGCGATAACGCCCGCAAGCGCCGCCCTTCTCTTTTGTCCGCCCGACAGATCAAACGGGGATTTCTTCAAAAGAGACGGATCAAGACTCACGAATTGCGCTGCACGGCTTACCGCGGCTGCCGTTTCCTCGGGCTTCATGCCCATATTGGTGGGCCCGTAGGCTATATCCGCCTCCACCGTATCCGCAAAGAGCTGATACTCCGGATACTGCATGACAAGTCCGATACGGAAGCGAACGTCGCGGATCTTCAGCTCATCGCCCCATATATCCTTGCCGTTCAGCAAAATCCTGCCGGAATCCGGCTTCAGCAGACCGTTGAACATCTGCACAAGGGTGGATTTTCCCGAGCCGGTATGGCCGATTATTCCCGTGATCATATTTTCCCCGATCGACAGCTCTATGTCACGCAGGGCATATTTTTCGGAGCTTCCCCCTTTATACGCGAAGGATACTCCGCACACTTCAAGCTTTGCCATTTATTTACACTCCGTCGTGTGTGGATTATTTCTGATTTGTTTTAAGCATTTCCGCAAGGCGCGCTATCTCCGAGGCGCACTCATCGACCGATATCGCATCAAGCGAAACACCGTAGCCGGACTCGCGCAGCATATAGAGCAGCTCCGTGGTCTGCGGCACGTCAAGTCCCACGGCGCGAAGCTCGCTCACCCGTGTAAACACGTCACGCGGCACCGAGTCCATGATCACCCTGCCCTTATCCATTACCACGACGCGATCCGCCATAGCCGCCTCGTTCATATAATGGGTGATGAACACGACAGTCACGCCCTCCTCACGGTTGAGGCGCTCCACGGCGCTCATGACCTCACGTCTTCCCGACGGATCCAGCATCGCCGTGCTCTCGTCAAACACGATGAGCCGTCTCCGCATGGCAAGCGCTCCCGCTATCGCCACTCTCTGCTTCTGTCCGCCGGAGAGCTTATACACCGTGCTCCTCGCATATTCGCTCATTCCGACCGCCGCAAGAGAGGCATCCACCCGCTCTCTGATCTCGGCGGACGGGATGCCGAGATTCTCGCATCCGAACGCAACATCCTCCTCCACGATCGTAGCCACAAGCTGATTGTCGGGATTTTGGAACACCATTCCCACCTTGCGCCTCGCGTCGTATATATCCTTCTCGTCGACATCATCGCCGCTGAGCTCTCTGCCGTCTATGACAACTGAGCCGCTGTCGGGTGAGAGCACCATACAGATGAGCTTTGCAAGAGTGGATTTTCCGGAGCCGTTATGGCCGAGCACCGCCACAAATTCGCCCTCGCGGATATCAAGGCTGAGATCCTTCAGCACCGGCACGGACGGACAACCCTCATCGGCGGGATACGCAAAGCTGACATTTCGCAGGCTGACTATCGGCGTACTGTTTTCTTCGTTTCTGTTCATTTCGGTTTCCTTTACTTATCTGCGACCCACACGGCAGAGGCTCCCGCCGGAAGCACAAGGCCGCTCGATTCCACGGGAAGTCCCAGCTCATCTGCGATAAGGCTTCCCGCGGAGCGGATCCCCTCGGGCATTGAGCTTTGAAGCATATAGCCCATGGATGACGGGGATATTCCCGTCGTATATGAATTTATCAGGAAAAACAGCGGATCGTCGGCAAGAAGCCGTGCCGCAAGAGAAATAAGCTCAAATGCCGATTCCTCAAGCTTCCACACCTCTCCGTTCGGACCGCGCCCGTACGAGGGAGGATCCATGATGATGCCGTGATACCTTCTGCCGCGGCGAAGCTCACGCTCCACGAATTTGCGACAGTCATCGACTATGTATCTGACAGGCGCCGCCTCAAGTCCGGAGAGCCTGAGATTTTCCTTTGCCGCCTGCACCATTCCCTTGGAGGCATCGACATGGCACACACTCGCGCCCGCCTTTGCCGCCGCAGCCGTGGCTCCGCCCGTGTATGCAAACAGATTCAGCACCGACACCTCTCCGCCGCTCTCTTTTCTTCGGCGGATAAGCGACGAGGTGAGATCCCAGTTCACCGCCTGCTCCGGGAAAATGCCCGTGTGCTTGAAGCCCATCGGTCTGAGCTTGAAGCAAAGCTCACCGTACCCCACGCACCATGCCTCGGGCATACCGAAATCCTGCCACGCTCCTCCGCCCGACTTCGATCGGCGGTAGATACCGTGTGCCTTTTTCCAAAGAGGGCTTCTTTTCGGTGTCTTCCAGATCACCTGCGGATCCGGTCTTATCAGCACATATTCGCCCCACCGCTCAAGGCGGTTGCCCTCCGTGGCATCTATCAGGCAGTAATCCTGCCACTTATCGCTTGCACGCATAGCTTCTCCTAAATGTCCTTATTTTTTGATATCCGTCTTCTTCTTTGCCGGTATGACTATATTCGTACCGTTCAGTATCCTCGGGTCTGTTATCTTTCTCGTAACTCCCTTGCCCGCCGTAACGGTCTTGTTGTAATATCTGCCGATGCCCGAGGCACCTGAATGTGCATGGCATATGGCTATCGCCAGCGCATCTGCCGTATCGTCCGGCTTCGGAGGCGACGGAAGCTCAAGCAGTGAGGTGACCATCATTTCCATCTGCTTTTTATCGGCTCTGCCGTAGCCGGTGACAGCCTGCTTTACCTGTAGGGGCGTGTACTCGAAAATGCTCAGTCCCTTTTTCTCGGCAAGGCATATTATCACACCGCGAGCCTCGGCTACGACGATGCCGGTCTTTTGGTTGGTGTTCCAGAACAGCTCCTCGACCGACATACATTCCGGAGAAAACCGCTCGATGATGAGTGACAGCTCATCGTGGATCGCGGCAAGCCTTTTCTCGACCGCAAGCCCCGATTCGGTGCGTATAGCCCCGTAGCCGAGCGTGCGGAACGAGCCGCGCGTATATTCGATCACGCCCCAGCCGACTATCGCGATTCCGGGGTCTATACCGAGTATGACCATCAGTCTCCTCCGTTTCCTTATAATAACTGCATTAAAGTATTATACCACATGCAGCCTCTCATGTCAAAGATTTCTTACCTTCATTCACGCATATTTTACATAGTACCGGCATAATCTCGGATACGGCGGACAAATGTGCCTTCCGCTTCCACGAGCCCGGCTCGAAGGGGGCACGGCGGACATTTTCGGGAGAATACGGCGTTTTTGCCCGATTGTATTTACATTCGGAAAATTTTGAGGTATAATAGCATGAGTGGGATGCGGAGACAGTCCGCATTACCGCGATCACGGATATACTCGATCGGCTTGCCGCGCATCCGCGGCATCCGTGCCATAAATTCGGAGGTTTTTATGAAGACTTTAGGTTATTACAACGGAACCATCGGTACGCTTGAGGAAATGACCGTTCCGATGCTTGACCGTGCTTTCTACTTCGGTGACGGTGTTTACGATGCGACCTGCTGTCGCAACTACAATATCTACGCTCTCGACGAGCACGTTGACAGATTCTTTATCAACGCCTCTCTGCTGGGCATAAATATCCCGATATCAAGAGATGAGCTTTGCGACCTGCTCCGTGAGCTTGTACACAAGCTCGATGACGGTGAGCAGTTCGTATACTGGCAGATAAGCCGAGGCACCGGAGTCAGATACCACGACTTTGCGGAGGATTCCGTCGGAAATCTCTGCATCATGCTCAGGCCGAGAAAGATCAGAGATATCTACGAGAAGATACGTCTTATAACTCACGAGGATACGCGCTTTTTGCACTGCAACATAAAATCGCTCAATCTCATTCCCTCGGTAATTGCGGCTCATGAGGCAGAATCCCGAGGCTGCTATGAGGCTGTGCTCCACCGCGGCGACAGAGTCACCGAATGTGCCCATTCAAACGTCCACATACTGAAGGACGGCACTCTGAAGACCGCTCCGGCGGACAATCTTATCCTTGCGGGAACGGCAAGAAAGCATTTGATCGACGCGTGTGCCGAGCTCGGCGTACCGGTCAGCGAGGCGCCCTTCACCGTATCCGAGCTTATGGATGCGGACGAGGTAATCGTCTCAAGCACGACCGCATTTTGTCTCTCCGCCTCCGAGATCGACGGAGTACCCGTCGGCGGCAAGGCACCGGAGCTTCTGAAAAGGCTTCAGGATCTGCTTATGGCAAGCTACCTCGAAGCCACCAAATGATCTGTAGAAAAGAGTAGATGATGGAATATCGCAGAATATATGCAAGGATAGACCTCGATGCGCTTGAGAGCAATCTTGAGGCTATCGAAGCATGGCTTCCGAGCGGTGTCGGGCTGATGCCTGTCGTCAAGGCGGACGCCTACGGACACGGAGCGGCGGAGATAGCCCGCTTCCTCGGCACTCACGGAGTATATTTCGGTGTTGCCGACATGGGTGAGGCCGCCGAGCTCCGAAATGCGGGTGTCACCAAGCCGATACTGATACTCGGATACACCTCTCCCGAGCTTTACGGAGAGGCGATAGCAAGAGACATCACGCTGACCGTATTCAGCTACAACGATGCGGTAAAGCTCGACCGAGCTGCCGCCGCCGTAGGCAAGACGGCAAGAGTTCACATTGCGATCGACACGGGCATGAGCAGGATCGGATTTCAGGCGACGGACAGCTCGGCGGACGAGGTGCTTCGCATATCCGAGCTGTCTTGCATTGACGTTGAGGGCTTATTCAGTCACTATGCCACCGCGGACGAGGCGGACAAGACCGGAGCGCAGTCTCAGAGGCTCTGCTTTGAGAGCTTCCTCGAAAAGCTCCGCTCTCGCGGCGCTCTGCCCCGTCTTATCCACATGAACAACAGCGCGGGGATAATTGAGCTTGACGCCTCCTTTTACGACATGGCGCGCGCCGGAATAATCCTGTACGGGCTCTATCCGTCGGAATTTGTGTCAAGGGATAAGCTGTCCCTCACACCCGTAATGGAGCTTATAACTCACATATCTCACGTAAAGACTCTGCCGAAGGGGCGCGGCATAAGCTACGGTCACACGTACATAACGGAGAGAGAGATGCGCGTTGCCACCGTGCCTGTCGGCTACGCCGACGGATATCCGAGAGCTCTGTCCGGCAAGGGGCACGTACTCATCTCGGGAGTGCGCTGTCCGATACTCGGCAGAGTTTGCATGGATCAGATGATGGTGGACGTAACCGCACTGCCGAATGTCGGTGTGGGTGACAGAGTGGTGCTGTTCGGAGCCGACGGAGATCAAAGGATCTCGGTTGAGGAGCTCGCCGCACTTTCCGGCTCGTTCAACTACGAATTCGTTTGCAACATAGGCAGACGTGTGCCTCGGGCATATTTCAGACACGGTGAGCATCTGAAGACCGTGTCGTACCTCGAATACTGAAAAAGACTGCGGACGGCATACGCTCTCCGCAGTCTTTTTATAAGCTATTTTGCCTCAGTCCGTCCCTCGACCCACGGCGTTACGGTGAGGAAGTGATCCTCCGGCGGAGCCTGCGGCATCAGCATGGTGTACAGCCTGTCGGCGGCGGCAAGCCGTGCGAATTGCTCAGCCGCCTCGGGTGAGAGCTTTTTACGGCTCCCCGCCTTTGTCAGCACCTCGAGCTCGCATCTGCCTTTTATGCTCCTCAGTATTTCGGCACCCGTCTCTCTCATCGCAAGCACCGTCGTAAAGAGCGGAGCTTTTCTGATATCGGCTCTCCGAGTTCCGAGCGCACAGTACAGCGCCGCGCGGCGTATTCTCGATGCGGTATACTTCTTTGTGGCGGCAAGGCCGAGCATTTCCGTGCCGTTTGCGCTTTTTCCCGCCGCACCTCTGAGTCTGCGACCGAGTCCGCCCTCCGCCTCCGCACAGCCGTCCGTATCGCACACGTCCATACGAAGCAGCTCCCTTTCAATATCGTACAGCCGATGCTCCGGAACGGGGACAAGCGACGGGAGCACCGCCTCGGGCGGCACAAGTCCGGTCATTCGCGCCACGCACTCCTCCGAAATGATGCGGCGAAGCTCCGTTGCGGATACAACGCCGTCTCCCGACGTGCGCCCGACGGGGACACACTCGATACCGCCGAGGACACGTGCATATCGGTAATATTCAATTCCGAGTATATCGTTCGGATTCGACACAAGTCTCAGCTCCTCGGGGGCAAACAGCTCGGAAAGGAGCCGGTCGCGGATCCTCGCCGCCCCCTCGGTAGGGGTATCTTTCGATGCGCCGAGGAATGCCGCATCGAAATCCGTATCCGCAAAGGCGTTGCCCGCTCTCTCAAGGAGCGCGGCATCTCCGCAGCCCGAGCCGAACATGAGCCGTCCGCCGCCGAGGGCACGTGCAAGCGATACTCCGGCTCTTGCGAAATCCGCCGCTCCCGCACAGCACCACGGATACGGCAGCTCAAGCACGAGATCGGCGCCGCAACGCGCGGCAAGCTCGGCACGTGTGTATTTGTCAAAGACCGCCGCACTGCCGCGCTGTGTGAAGTTTCCGCTCATGATAAGACACACGGGCCCGCTCTTTGCTGCCGTGTCAATGAGATATTTATGTCCGTTATGCAGAGGATTCAGCTCACATATGATAAAAGTCACCGCACCGCCTCCAGATCTTTTTATATATGATACTCCATTCCGACTGTTTTGTCAAATCCGAGCAGCTCACATCCATCGGGCGGGGAGATGACGATTTTTATTATTGAATTTATCCGAGATATATGGTACAATTTCAGTGAAGAAAACAACATTCCAAGCAGGAGCCGAAATATGAAACCAAAGCAGATACTCTCTCTGATACTTACATTCGTCACCCTCGCCGCCTCCGTATGCTCATGCGCACCCGCTCCCTCGACCTCATCGGTCACCGCCTCCGGCGTCGCATCGAAGTATGCCGATTTTCTGGAGGAACGGCTTGACAAAATGCCCGAAAAGCTCGTGCTCGACATCTCGGAGAGCTCCGCCTTCGGCATAGATATGTCGGATTTTGCCGACACTGAGGGCTTTTGCATCCGCGCAAACAACGGTGAGGTGGTGATCCTCGCAAGATCGGAGGCGGGGCTTGACAGAGCCGTTCGGCAATACGTAAAATACGGCAATCCCGACAGCTACAGCTTCACCTACGGGGAGGGCTACCGCATCGAAAGACTGACCGTTGCGGGAAATGACATCTCGCAGTACGCGGTCGTTCGTCCCGACGATACCGACGATGCTGTATGCTATGCCTCCTCGGAGCTTGTGCGTTACATATATGCCTCCTGCGGTCATCTGCTCCCCGAATACACGGAGTCCGAATACGCCGCAAGGGTCGGCGCGGAGATGCGCGCGATAAGGCTCACCGTGGACTATCCCGCTCTCGGGGACGAGGGCTTTGGGATACACGTGCTTGAGGACGGAGATATCGTGATATCGGGTGGGCGCTACCGCGGCTGTATGTACGGTGTATACGGTCTTCTCCGCGATATCGGCTGGAGATTCATCGACAGCGACAACGAATATCTCTACGCTTCAAAGCACCTCGATCTCTCCTCCGAGATCGACCGCACCGAGATACCGTCGGTCAAGGTAAGGCAGACCTCGCTTGAGATAGACTACTACGAGCGCGCCTTTATCACGGGGCATCACGGCTACTTCGGCATTGTCGAAAAAGCGTGTCACGGTCTTGACGTTGCGGGAATAGATTGGAGCAGTGTCGGCTTCAAGAGAGAGGACGGACAGCCCTGCTACACAGACGAGAGCGTTCTCGCTCTCATAGAGGAGCATTACCGCGAATACATAGAGAGAAGGCTTGCCGAGGGCGCTGTCGTGGGCAAGGATCTGTGCTACATAGACGTCGCTCAGTTCGATTCGCAAAGCTTCTGCGTATGCGATTCCTGCACCGAGGTATTATACGAGGAGGGCTCCGCCTCCGGCGCAGTGCTCCGCATGACAAACAGAATGGCGGATATGGCGGCAGAGTACGATCCCGAGATATATGCTACGATGCTCGCGTATGCCGGCACGAACACACCGCCGAGAGTCACCGTTCCGCGCGACAACGTGAAGATCTCCTACTGCTTCTATCCGAGCGGCAACCGCTTTCCCTGCTCAAATCACACGGTGACGGATCCGGAGTGCTCACGAAATGCCGTATTCCTCAAGGAGCTCAACGGCTGGATGGAGCTTCTCGGAGGCAAAAATCTTCAGGTATGGTATTACCCTCTGAACTGCTACGAGGTCGCCTTCCAGCTTCCCGCCTTTGATACCGCATACGATGATATCACCTATTTTCAAAAAGCGGGAGCAGAGAACATATTCCTATGCGGAGAATACAACAACGGAGACAGCATCCTTCAGTCCTCAATAGCCCGTCTCATGTGGGACGGAGATATGACGAGGGAGGAATACGATTCTTTAGTGCGGGAGTATTTCGAGCTCGTTTACGGCGATTCCGGAAAATACATATACGAGTACACGATGATGCTTCAGGAGGCGGGAAACAGAGCGGGATGCTGGCTGTCCTACCATACCGCCGCCTCCGGCAGGGTGGATCACAGATACGTAGCCGAGCACTTCGATCAGTGGTGCTTCCTCCTTGACGAGGCTGTCCGCGTTGCCTCCACGGAGAAGCAGGAGCGTATGGCAAGGATAATTCGTGCGCGAATGTACTACGTCTGCATCGGCATAACGTACAACGATCGCTACGTGAACGGTGACAGCGCTGACAGAGCCCTCATCGCGGAGAGGTACGAGGAGATGCACCGCGTATTCCGCGGAAACGAGCTTCTTGTATTTGACGATTATATGACAAAGCTGTACGCACCGGAGGTGCTTGACACAAACACAAACCCGTTTGATTCGTGGTGCCCGATCTGGTGATACGTTTCTTCGGCGCGGCGCCGTCACGTACTCACGCTATTTCCTTACTCGGCGTCGGAATTTTTTCTTCGAATATACCGTTGATTTTTTTCGAAATATAGAAAAATTCATATTTTTATGCTATACTTTACTGTGTGAAAAAGCTTTGCGGCCATTATGATAAAATGCCGAAAAAAATATCCGTGATTTTGGATATTTTAATCATAGCCGTATCACGTGAGTAGGTCAATAAAATATAAGGAGATATAGAAAATGAAAATTCTTTACACCGGCAAAACCAAAAATGTTGTTCTTGATGAAGAAAAGAACATCGTAAATCTGTTCTTTAAGGACAGTGCCACAGGCGAAAACGGCGTTTTCGATCCGGGCTCCAACTCTGTCGGAGGCAGCGTTGAGGGCAAGGGCAAAATCGGTCTTGCCATTTCCAAGTATTTCTTTGAGCTCATGGAGAAAAACGGTATCCCTACTCACTACATTGATTCCGATATCGATGCGGGACTCATGCAGGTTCGCAAGCTTACCGTTCCCAAGCTTGAATTCGTTCTCCGCTACTTTACGGCAGGCAGTATGTGCCGCCGCTTCTCTCTTGACGAGGGTATCGTATTCGATCCGCCCTACACCGAGGTCACTCTCAAGGACGACATTCAGGGAGATCCCCTCATCAGCGAGCGTATCTGCATTATGAAGGGACTTCTCAAGGAGGGTCAGTACGATGAGGCTCTCAGCATCCTCGTTCGCGTCGGTGAAGTGCTCAAAGCCGAGCTTGCTCCCATGGGACTTACTCTTATTGATTTCAAGATAGAGATCGGCTACGACGAGTCCGGCAAGATGTACGTTGCGGACGAGATCACCCCCGACATCTGGCGCGTGCGTGATGAGAACGGCAACATTCCCAATCAGATCGACTGCGCGAAGATGCTTCTTGAGAAGATGGGACTTTAATTCGGAACACTCGGCGGCGGGACCTCGGTTCTGCCGCCGTCCTTTATTTACACTTATTAAGGAGGAATATCATGGCACTGATAAAGGGTATACATCACATAGCGCTGAAATGCCGCGGCACGGAGCATTTTCTGAAGACCGTTGCCTTCTACAGAGATATACTCGGGATCCCCGTTGCGCGTAGCTGGGGTGAGGGCGACGATCAGGCAGTCATGCTCGATACCGGAAGCGGTATTCTTGAGATCTTCGCAAACGCAAGCGATATGCCCGAGGAGGGCGCGCTCCGCCATATGGCATTTGCGGTGGACGACACCGATCTCTGCATCGAAAAGGTGAGAGCTGCGGGCTACACGGTCACGATGGAGCCTACGGACATTGTGATAGCGGACGATTATCCGGCACGTATCGCATTTTGCATCGGACCTGTCGGGGAGTCTGTTGAGTTTTTCTGCGAGAAATAACACATCAATCAAGACCTCAAAGGGCGCATCTCACGTGAGATGTGCCCTTTCCTTTTGCGGAATATATTCCGCATTTTCGTGCAATAATACCGTAGGTACGGTAAATTCTTGCAATGCGGGAGGTGCGTTGGAATGATACGTGTGTTATGTGTGCTGACAGATACGAACATCGGCGGTGCCGGTCGGGTGCTTATCCAGCTTATCCGCCACATCGACAGAGAGAGGTTTGAGATCCTTTGTGCATTGCCCGAGGGCTCTGCTCTTATTCCTCTTATCGAAGCGGAAGGGATAGCCGTAAAAAAGACCCGCTTCGGGCACGACCGCTCCTTTGATATGCGCTCCGTTTTTGAGATGTACGGGCTTATCCGAAGGGTTTCTCCGGATATTGTACACACCGGCGCATCACTCTCCGGTAGGCTTGCCGCATTTCTGCGCGGTACAAAAGGAAGGATACACACACGGCACTGCGTTTTCGCTGTTCCGAAAGTGATGACACTTTTTCCGATAAAGCAGCTATGCGGAGTGGCAAACTGTATTCTTTCGACCGAGATCATCGCTGTCGCCGATGCCGCCGCAGATAATCTTACGGACATGGGTGTGCGCTCGGACAGGATAAGCGTAATACTGAACGGAGTGGAGCCCGTACCGTGCATGGGAGCGGACGAAAAAGCGGATTTCCGCCGAAGGCGCGGGATAGGGGAGGACGATTTTGCGGTGCTCGTCTCGGCAAGGCTTGAGCCCTGCAAGGGGCACTCATACGTTGTTGAGGCGGCACGTATCCTCGGCGAGCGACAAGGCGCTGTCTCTCGGCACATTCGCTTCATCTTTTTGGGAGACGGCTCGGAAAAAGCGCACCTTGCGGAGCAGTGCCGCAGACTGTGCGTGGAGGATGACGTAATATTCACGGGATTCGTCGGAGATGTTGCGCCGTGGTACAATATCTCGGATGCAGTTCTTAATGCTTCGTGGGGAACGGAGGCGACCTCCCTTTCGATCTGCGAGGCGATGAGTCTCGGAAAGCCGATAGTGGCGACGCGCTTCGGCGGAAACACGGGGATAGTTACGGACGGGGTGAACGGGCTTTTGATCCCGACGCGCGACAGCATGGCGGCAGTTGATGCGCTCACGCGCCTGTGCGAGGACGGTGCGCTGTACCGAAGACTGTCGGAGGGTGCAAAAAAAGCTTACGAGAAAAAGTTTACCTGCGCCATGATGGCGGAAAAGACGATGCGGATGTACGAAAAAAGTCTGCGCCGCGCATGACAGGATCTTTGCCAAGACTCGGTGACAGACAGGCTCGGCTTTACGGATCGACGATATTTGCAAAAACATTTGTTTGAGTAATTGCACTATTGAGATAATTGTGATATAATTACGGGGAGAGGTGTCAAGCCCCATGAGATGCGCTCGGTGTCGCGGTGCTCAAAGCCGCGGGGCAATCGTCGGATGTTGCCGCACCTCCGCCCTCAAAGCTGTTTTATGAAAAGGATGATTTTATGATATACTGTATCACGGGTGATCTTCTTTATTCCGATGCCGTCGCCTGCACCGCAGTGATAGACTGCGGAGGTATAGGATACTCCGTAACCGCCACAGCCTCTGCAATCTCCAAGCTCCCGCCACCGTGCGAATCCGGCGGTGTAAGGGTACGTCTGTTTACATACATGAGCGTAAAGGAGGACGGCGTTGAGCTGTTCGGCTTTGCTTCCGAGGAGGAGCTTTCGATGTTCAAGCGGCTCATCTCCGTCTCCGGCGTGGGCCCCAAGGCGGCGATATCCGTGCTGTCGATCATGAGTCCCGAAAAGCTCGCCTCCGCCGTTCTGTCCGGAGACGCCAAGGCGATCTCAAAGGCGCCGAACGTAGGTGCGAAAACAGCCGCCAGAATCATTCTCGAGCTGAAGGACAAGCTGTCGGGACTGTATTCCGCCACCGCCGCGGATGACGGAGCAGAGTCCGCGCCCGCTACGGCGGAGAGCTCACTTGAATTAAAGGATGCCGCCGATGCGCTTCTGGTGCTCGGCTATTCGCAGAGCGAGGTCAGCTCGGCTCTCTCAAAGCTCGGCGGGATCTCAGGAACGGAAAACATTATCCGCAAAGCTCTCACACTGCTTCTTAAATAAGTGCCGACGGAGAATATACCATGAACAATTATTTTGACGAATCATTTGCAGAGGATCCACGCATTCTCTCCCCCTCGGAGGCGGCGGAGGACGCCGATCCGGAGCTGAGTCTGAGACCGACCTCCATTGACGAGTACATCGGTCAGGAAAAAGCCAAGGATATAATGAAGATCTACATAGAGGCGGCGAAGATGCGCGGCGACAGCCTCGACCACGTGCTTCTGTACGGCCCTCCCGGTCTCGGAAAGACCACTCTTTCCGGAATAATCGCCGCGGAGATGGGGGTGAATTTCCGTGTCACCTCCGGTCCCGCCATCGAAAAGCAGGGCGATCTTGCCGCGCTTCTCACAAATCTCGGAGAGGGCGACGTGCTGTTCATCGACGAGATACACCGTCTCAGCCGTAACATCGAAGAAATACTTTATCCCGCGATGGAGGATTTCAATCTCGATATAATAATCGGCAAGGGTCCCTCGGCAAGAAGCATCAGACTGCCCCTGCCGCGCTTCACTCTCATCGGTGCAACGACGAGAGCCGGTCAGCTCTCCACTCCGCTCCGAGACCGCTTCGGCGTTCTTCTGCGGCTGGAACTCTACACTCCCGAGGAGCTTTCCGTGATCGTGACCAGAA
This sequence comes from uncultured Lachnospiraceae bacterium, assembly GCA_964631595.1. Classification (GTDB taxonomy): domain Bacteria; phylum Bacillota; class Clostridia; order Oscillospirales; family CAG-272; genus UMGS1312. Next base: position 164,460 of record CAZVXL010000001.1, read on the forward strand.
GCGCCTCGATACTGCAGGTTCCCGTAACCCCCGACGGTGCGATGGAAATAGCCTCACGCTCTCGCGGAACTCCGCGTATTGCCAACAGGCTTCTAAAGAGAGTCAGAGACTTCGCACAGGTCAGAGGTGAGGGTGTTATAGACCGCAAAAATGCCATGTCCGCGCTCGACACGCTTGAGATCGACGAGCTCGGTCTCGACAACACGGACAGGCGTCTTCTCGAAGCGATAATAACCTATTACGGCGGAGGCCCCGTCGGGCTTGACACCATTGCCGCGACGATCGGTGAGGAATCCGTGACCATAGAGGACGTCTACGAGCCGTATCTGATACAGAACGGATTTATCGCACGTACTCCCAAGGGCAGATACGTCACCCCCTCGGCATATGCCCATCTCGGGATCCCCTACCCCTCCGACAGCTCCTCCTCGGGCAGCACCGATTCCGAACAGCTTTCACCATAATACCGCGCGGCTGTGCATTTTTGTGTGCAGCCGTGTTTTTTCGTGTCAAATATTTATGAATTTTTATCATGTAGGTGTTGCTTTTTCATCGTCTTCATGTTACAATGTACATATAGGAGAATATCTCCGCACACATATGTTACTGTGTAATTCATCTCAGGAAGGTAAGATTTCATGAAACGCATTTTATCTCTTGTTCTCTGCATGGCTGTACTTCTGTCATCGGTCATACTGACAGTTAGTGCCGACAGTGCCATTGATGCCGATCCCGAAAAGCTGGCGTCCATTACCACTGAAAACATCGTGCGCTATACGCCCGACAAGGAAACATATAAGCCGGGCGAGATCATTTATATCAATGTATCAATGAATTCCATTTGGGGTAATCCCGAGCTGGTAGGTCATATTCCCGGCTACGAGGATGAGATGCCCGGCGCATACGGTATGTCTGTTCTTACCGCTTGCGTAGTATTCGGATGCTTTGATTCCACGAATTATTCGAACCCCTTCACTCCCATGGCTGTTACCGATCTTGCTTCGAGCAGTACCATCCTTAATATGGACAGAGCAACAGTCGGTAAGTCCGCTCTCAGCGATGCTAAGAGAAACGGCTGGATGAACTGGTTCGCAGGCTCTCCTTCCTTCACCGAGGAGGAGGATGCTTACGGTATGTTCAACGGTTCCGGTGACCTCTGCACCTTCAGACTGAAGGTCAATGAGGATGCAACTCCCGGTACCTACTACATTCCCGTAGGTCCTTATGCCGCAATTGTTACCGAGAAGGACGATGCTATCGCCTTCGGTGACATCCACATGAACTACTTCGGAGTATGTAACTCCTTTAACGACTCTGTAGATCCTAACTTTGTAACCGCTGTTACCAACACCGATTACAAGGATCCCAAGCACGCAGATAACCCCTATGAGGGTGCCTACGTCAAGATCGTGATCGAGGGTGAAACTCCCACTCCTCCCGAGACCTCAGAGACCGAAAAGCCCGATGCACCCATGTCCTTTGAGCTCAAGACCGACAAGGACGGCGCGTATTCCGTCGGTGATACGGTTGAGATCAGTCTCAACGTCAAGGACAACGAGGGTATCTCCGGAGATACCGTAAGCTCTACTCTTTCCTTCTGCAACACAAATTTGAAGCTTCTTGAGGTCTCGTCTCCCATATCCGCATTCGGTGAAGCCGATGTCGATTACACAATGGCTAACAAGCTCGGTGCCATTGAGGATATCGGAAAGCTCGTTGAAGTACCCTTCTATTTTGACGGATCCGACACCTATTCCGAGGACGGAGCAGTCGTTAAGCTGAAGTTTGAGGTACTCGGCACTGCCGTAGGTGGAGCGACAGATGTTTCCCTCACCGCTCTTGATGAGGCATTTGTCGGCCTCAAGGCCAATGTTAACATTGCCGGAAGCCACACTCACAGCTTCACCACCTCCACCAACCAGCCCACCTGTACGAACACGGGCTCCGAGGATACGGAATGCAGCTGCGGACTGAAGTTCAGCACTCTCATTCCCGCAAACGGTCATACCGAATCCGACAGGAAGGTCGATACTGCCGCAACCTGCGACAAGGCGGCACAGCAGATCGTCTACTGTGCAAACTGCGATGCAATTGCAAAGATCTACACAATAGGTGACCCTCTCGGACACGATATCGAAACTATTGTCACCGAGGTAAGCTGTACTCAGGACGGCACAACGACTCAGAGATGTAAGAGAGCCGGATGCACCACCTTCAAGGCAGATACCGTTGTGAACGAGGAGATGTACGGACACAAGAACAGCGACGGCTCCTCCGCTTACGGTGAGTCCTACGTAGCTGTCAAGCCCACTACAAATTCCGTAGGCTACATGGGCAAGAAGTGTGCTCTCTGCGGTGAGGTCTGGATGTATGAGGACATCGCAATCCTTCCCGTAAAGCACGGTGACTGCAACATGGACGGCACTATCGGTCTGAACGATGCCGTAACACTGCTCAAGCATCTTGCCGATTGGGAGGATATCTACTTCTCTATCGAAAACGCAGACGTAAATGTCGACAAGCGTGTCAACGTAGTTGATGTCACAACACTGCTCAAATACATTGCCGGATGGGATGTTGAGCTCGGAAAGCCCGCAACCCAGCTTTAATCAGCACATCCGAAAAGATAAGCGTATTTCGCTTACGATCGGCGCAAAGCACCAATTAAGTAAATAACAAAGCACGGCTCCGCACCCGTTTTTCGGGCAGCAGAGCTGTGCTTTTATCTTGTCTCTCAAGGTTTATCTACCGGAGAGAGAAAGGCGGATACAGAGTCCAAAAAAGCTCGTGTATCCGCCAAGCGTTATTGTTATGATCGGGAATCCGCATCACGGATTCGCGCATCCACACGTCGCAGTCCGAAGTGTTCCTCAGCCGTCCTTTCGGAATCAGCCCTCAAGTATCAGCTCGGCAGTTCCGCCGACAGGTATATCGAGATAGGAGATGCTGTCATGCGTTGCGATGGATCTTCCGCACTCATCACCGAGTGCATTTCTGATTATCACGGTATAGTTGCCCTTTCCGGCGCCAAGCTTCAAGAGCACGCCGACATTACCGCTTCCGTTTGCGACAAATATGCGGGCGGGTCTTCCCTTCGGTGCGGGGATCACGATATTACTTGCAAATGCCGCCGCAACGTACTGCTGCTCGGATTCGGCGGAAGCCGCAGTATAAAGAAGCTCGGGGTTCTGTGCATGGAACTCACCGTAGAGGAGCGTCTCGCGGTATACCTCCCACTGACGGATCCACGCCTTCATCACCTTGCGGTGAGACTCGGGAAGTCTGAAGGGGCGCACGGATATCTGCGGCACGGCAAACATGGTATTGATGAATTGCAGTGCAACAGCCTCGGGCGTATCCTCCTTATGCCATGTGATCATATCGGAATGTACAGTGGATGTGCCTACGCAAAGCTTTGTATCAATAGTTCTTACCTTATTTGTAACGGTATCGTTCGCGCAGTCGGCGGCACGGAACATATTTCCGTATTTACGCATAAGAGGTCCGACATATCTCTGTCTGAACTCAATGGCAATATCGGGCTTGAGTGCCTGAAGTCGGAGCTTGATCTCGGTCATCAGCAGATCGACCGCCAGCGGCACGGAGACGAAATCTCTGCCCTCGGCGCTGTCAGGGCCGTCCACGTCGGGCTGTTGGAAATTGTCGACGAAATCAAGCTTGAAGCCGTCAAGATCCCATTCCTTTACGGCGCTCTCGTATTTGCCTATAAGGTATTCACGTACATCGGGGTAGCGGGGATCGAGAATGTATGTATTGCCGACGCTCCTGAGATACTTGCCCTTAAAGCGTTCATATGCCTTACTGTGTATTCCGACGAACGGCACGGAGTACCAGAGATAATACTTGAGACCCATATCGTGTATCTTTTTGACGTGAGCCTTCATATCCGGAATCTTTTCGGGCGAGACCTCCCAGTCTCCGCAGTATTCATAGGTGCGGGAGTAATCCGCCATCTGCCAGCCGTCATCGACGATGACCGCCTTGAAGCCGAGCGGAGCGGCGCTCTCTACGACCTCCTCTATTTCGTCTCCGAATGCCATTTGATGGAAGCTGTACCATGTGGAATATACGGGATGCGTACACTCATCTACGGGAGCCATCGGGGTGTATTCCGGCATCTCCTCCCACCATTTGACGACCTCGGATATCGCATCGTCATATCTTATATCCGTCCTGTAGTCGATACGGAAATCGCACTCATAGTGGGATATGGGAGCTATATTCGCCTCGAAAAGCTTTGTACTGCAAAGCCAGTTGGAATCCTCCTCTCGAAGCGCGAAGCGGTACTTCACCTCATTCATAGCATCTGAGCAGGCATATGTCATGCGGTTCATTTCTCCGCTCGAATACAGGCAGTACACGGGGGAGCTGCTGAGCGCATTGCTTCCGAGATATCCCGACCATGCAGTCGGAATTCCTCTGTCAGCCATGGCTGTCGGGTGCCATGAGCCCTGAATATCCACAGAGGACATCTCCCAATACAGCTCAATGACAGGCGGCTTCATTGCCTCAGCCGAATCGAAAACGATATGCACCGTGTCTATTCCGTCACAGCTCTTTACATCCGCCTTGATGCTGTATGCACCGTCCTCGGACTTGACGGTATAGGGTACTTTTCCGTTAAGTTCAATATTCATTTTATTTATCCTTTCTGTTTCCACAGAATTATTTTATCGGTATTTTGAAAATAAGCTTGCGTACCGCGGGAGTATTTCCGCAAACGGAGGGGCAATGGGCGTCCTCCGGCTCAAAGAATGCAAACTCCCCCTCAAACACATGGCAAAGCGTTTCCCTGTCGGCACGCTTATACAGGATGCAGTCGTTTTCCTCTGAATACTCTCCACCCTCTCCGCACGCGCTTATATGACACCTTTTCATGTACTCGTCACCGACTATCACGCACTGAAGGTCGCTGTAGCGGCGATGCGCCTCGTACACGCTGTTTTCTCCGTTCGTCAGATCAAGCACATTAACAAACACGCCGTCCGCCACGTCATACCGTCCCGCAGGAAGTGTGGCGGCATCGTGTGATGCAAGAAAATCCGCGATCTCGGCGCTGTGCGGAACGGCATCCGCATATTTCCCAAGATTTTCGATCTTATCAAGAATCACTGTACTGTCCTTTCCGAGCCCAAATGCTCACGGTCTTTATCATATATGAAAATATCCGTCATCATTTACGATGACATGGTATACCTTGACCTCTCCTATCTCTCGAGCCTCTTTTCTGAGCCGCAGTGTCACCGCGATATCCTCCGGTGAGGGCTCCGCCGGCTCATGCTTATGATTGTGCATAAGCAGCAGGCATGATGCAGAGGTCTCCTTTATCTTCTCTATCATATGCGCGACGAGCCCGTCGGTCATCATTTTCTTGCCGTGGTACAGCCACTCCTCGCACATTCGAAGTCCCTTCCCGTCAAGATAGACCGCCATTGCGCTCTCGGCGGGCGCAAGTCCCATACGAAGCATTGCATACACTCCGGCGCTGTCCTCCGTTCCGATCGGGATACTGTTAAAAAGCTCTCCGCCGATATCGGAGAAAAGCTCACCGAGCAAGAGCAGATGACCTGCGGCACTGCCGCCGATCCCGTCGGTCTCGCAAAGCTGCTCCTCATCGGCAGACAGCACTCCCGCGATACTGCCGAATCTGCGGATAAGCTCATGTGCGATCCCGTTTGTATTCCGTCTCGGAAGCGCGGGATAAAGCAGCATTTCAAGTATCTCATGCTCCTCAAAGGCAGATATGCCGTTTTTACGGAAGCGTTCCCTCATTCTTGCCCTGTGAGCGGTATGAAGCCTTGAATCTTCCATAATCCGTAACTCCTGTTTGTACTCCCACTCAGTATAGCATAAAAATCCGCGCTTGTAAACCGCAAGAAGCCCGAAATTTCCGTTTTAGCCGCACAAAATCTTTTAATTTACGGGGATGCCCCAACGACCTCACTTGCGTGAGGTCGTTGGGGCATATTCGAAGTCTGTCTCGAAACGGACGATCTTCGCGGTCTGTCACGCAAGTCACACCGTTTTACCGTGTATACATCACCGACTCACTCCGGACACGACATCACATCTCCTCGGTAAAGCTGTCCTTTCCCGCTCCGCAAAGCGGGCACTCGAAATCCTCGGGGAGCTCGTCGAACCTTGTTCCCGCCTCGATACCGTTATCGGGGTCGCCCGTCTCCTCGTCATACACCCAGCCGCAAAGCTCACATACATATTTCATTTTCATTTCCTCCCGAAATTTATTTTTTATAAAGAGCGTGGCACACGTGCCCGCTTTTTATTCGATAGGCTCAAAATCGGCGGCGCCGTGCTTACACAGAGGGCACACTATATCCTCCGGAAGCGTATCGCCCTCATATACCCAGCCGCATATCTTGCACACAAAGCCCTTCTTGCCGTCCGTCTTGGGCTTCGGCTTTACGTTATCTTGGTAATAGGTATAGGTCATGGTGGGCACGTCGGAGATCACTCTCGACTCCGTAACGGAGCAGATGAACATACCGTGAGTGTCAAGATCGACGTACTGCTCCACCTTCAGCGACATAAAGGAATTGATATGCCGCGACAGGAACACGAGCCCGTTATCGGAGCGAAGCGTCTCGCACCCCTCGAATTTTGCGATATTTCTGCCGCTTTGGAAGCCGAAGCGCTCAAACACGGAGAACGGCGCGTCCTCGGAGAGGCAGTTGATATTCATTTTTCCCGTTTGGGCTATTACATGGTGAGAGTAGTTTTCTTTATTGATCGTGACCGCGATCCTGTTGGGTGTGTTTGTCACCTGAGAAACCGTATTTACGATGAGTCCGTTATCCTTTTTGCCGTCATTTGACGTGACGACATAGAGCCCGTAGCCGATATTGAACAGCGCGGTGAGGTCGTTCTTATCCGCGGTGGAATCCTGCTTTGCAAGATATTCGCGACAAAGCTCATCCGCAAGAGACGAGAGCTGTGCCGTACTCTCGTCGTTCAGCGCCGACATTATGCTGACCGTTGTATCGGTATAGGTGATATTCGCGGACTTCTCAAGCATACCGCGCATTATTTTGGCGGCAAGCGGCGCCCAGCTTCCGTTTTCGATAAATCCGACAGTCTTATTTCGGAAATTTCTCTCCGTCAGGTGGTGTATGAATTCGCGCATGAACGGGAATATCTCGGCGTTATAGGTAGTCGTGGCAAGCACGAGCTTGCTGTATCTGAACGCATCCTCGACCGCCTCCGCCATATCGCATCTTGCAAGATCGTTTACGACGACCTTGGGACAGCCCCTCTCGCGGAGCTTCTCGGCAAGCTGAAGCACTGCCTTCTTCGTATTTCCGTAGACCGAGGTATACGCTATAACGATACCGTCCGTCTCGACCTCATACGCCGACCAAGTATTGTAGAGCCCGATATAGTAGCCGAGATTCTCGGACAGCACGGGGCCGTGAAGCGGGCAGATGACCTTTATATCAAGCGCCGCCGCCTTTTTCAGCAGCTTTTGCACCTGCGTGCCGTATTTTCCGACAATTCCGAAATAATACCGCCGTGCCTCGCACGCCCAGTCCTCCTCTGCGTCAAGTGCGCCGAATTTTCCGAAGCCGTCAGCCGAAAACAGAACCTTGTCCGTGCTGTCATAGGTGACGGTGACCTCGGGCCAATGCACCATCGGTGCGGAGATAAAGGTGAGCTCATGCTTGCCGAGAGACAACGTATCTCCGTCCCCTATCACTATCTGTCTGTCGGGAAAATCGGTGCCGAAGAAATTTTTCATCATGACGAACGCCTTTGCGGAGGACACGATCCTTGCATTCGGATACGCCTTGGCAAAGCTCAGTATATTTGCGGAGTGATCCGGCTCCATATGCTGTACCACCAGATAATCGGGAGACTCTGTACCGAGCACGTTCTGAAGATTGTCAAGCCATTCGTGGGTGAATTTCGCATCCACCGTATCCATTACGGCGATCTTCTCGTCAACGATGACGTAGGAATTGTACGCCATGCCGTTCGGCACCTCGTACTGTCCCTCGAACAGATCTATCTCACGGTCGTTTACGCCGATATATCTTATATCCTTTGTTATATCCATAATATACCTCCTTGATCGGTGCTTTGACGGGCAAAATGCCTGTCCCTGTAGTAATTATATCACGCATTGCACACTCTTGTAAATATATTTTCCGTAAAACCTGTGCCCTTATTCGGATATCGCGATTTTTTTGTATTGACTTAATGCGGATTATGTGGTACAATAGCTTACAGTAATATTATCGGAGGTAGATAAAATGAAGCATATTAAGACCATCAAGACCCGTAATCTCTGCAACAGTCAGAACAACGGTGGCTGCGGAGAGTGCCAGACCTCTTGCCAGTCCGCCTGCAAGACAAGCTGCGGAATTGCAAATCAGAAGTGCGAGAAGAACAGCAAGTAATCACTTCGCTAAAATCAGCCGCCCGATGGGGATTCCCGCGGCGGCTTTTTTTATGAAATACGCCCGGTGCCGCTCGGCACCCTTTACCCCTCATGCGACGGCGCGTGAGGTATAGATCCAAAATTCAAATTCGCCGAACGGCGCAGGAGTTAACATGATACATCAATACAAGCTTCACGGATACAACATCGTGCTTGATGTTTGTTCCGGCGCAGTCCACGTTGTGGACGATGTGGCATACGATATCATCGCAATGTTTGAAGATCACGGCAGGGACGAGGTGATCTCCGCAATGTGCGACAGATACGTCGGGGTGGACGGCATCACAGCCGAGGACATAAGCGAATGTTATTCTCAGATCTCCGAGCTGAAGGAAAACGGTGAGCTCTTTACCGAGGACACCTTTGAGCCGATGGCGGGAGTGCTGAAGGCGAAGACCTCGGGTGTCATCAAGGCGCTGTGCCTTCACATCGCGCACACCTGCAACTTGAACTGCGAATACTGCTTTGCAAGTCAGGGCAAGTATCACGGTGAGCGTTCCGTCATGAGCTTTGAGGTGGGGCGCAGGGCGCTTGATTTTCTGATCGAAAACTCCGGCTCAAGGCGTAATCTTGAGGTGGACTTCTTCGGCGGTGAGCCGCTTATGAATTTCGACGTGGTGAAAAGGCTCGTTGAATATGCGCGGTCGGTGGAAAAGCAGCACGGAAAGAATTTCCGCTTCACTCTGACCACGAACGGTCTTTTGATAGATGACGACGTAATAGATTTCGCAAACCGCGAAATGTCAAATGTCGTTCTCAGCCTTGACGGAAGGCGCGAGATCCACGACAGATACCGTGTGGATCTTTCGGGCGCGGGAAGCTGGGACAGGATCGTTCCGAAATTCCAGCGCCTCGTGGAAGCGAGAGGCAACAAAAACTACTATATGCGCGGCACCTTCACTCACGCAAATCCCGATTTTCTGAAGGACATAGAGCAGATGCTTGAGCTCGGCTTTACCGAGCTGTCCATGGAGCCGGTGGTCTGCGCTCCCGACGATCCCTCCGCACTGACGGAGGAGGATATCACCGTGGTAAAGGAGCAGTATGAGCTTCTTGCAAAGCTGATGCTCGACAGAGAGAGCGCCGGAAAGCCCTTCACCTTCTATCATTACATGATAGACCTTGAGGGCGGCCCCTGCATATACAAGCGGATTTCCGGCTGCGGCTCGGGTACGGAATACATGGCTGTAACGCCTTGGGGCGATCTCTACCCGTGCCACCAGTTCGTCGGGGACGACAGCTTCAAGCTCGGTGACATCTACAGCGGTATCACGAACACCGAGGTGCAAAGTCGATTTGCCGAATGTAACGTTTACGCGCGTCCGGAATGTGCCGATTGCTGGGCAAGGCTGTACTGCTCCGGCGGATGCGCCGCAAACGCCTATCACTCCACGGGCTCTGTCAAGGGCATCTACAAGCAGGGCTGTGAGCTTTTCCGAAAGCGCATGGAATGTGCCATCATGCTTGCCGCCGCAAGAGCCTCGGAGGAGGAATAATGAAGACCCCGATCTGTGACTTTGTCAGGGATTACAGTGACAAATGCCCGAAAAGGCTCCATATGCCCGGTCACAAGGGCATACCGATCCTCGGTGCGGAGCCGTATGACATAACCGAGATCGTCGGTGCGGACAGTCTCTACGAGGCGGACGGAATAATCAGCGAGAGCGAAAAGGCGGCGAGTGAGATATTCGGTTGCCGCACGTATTACTCTGCGGAGGGTTCATCGCTGTGCATACGCGCCATGCTGTATCTTGCCGTACTGCGTTCCGACTCAGAGTGTCCGCTCATCGCCGCCGGCAGAAATGCACACAAGACGTTTTTATCCGCCGCCGCCCTTCTCGGTCTTGATATCGACTGGCTCTGCGACGGAGGCGGCTCGTATCTCTCCTGCAAGATAACGCCCGATATGCTTGAGGCTTATTTCGTGGGCGCGGAGAGAGTGCCGTGCGCCGTATATCTCACCTCCCCCGATTATCTCGGCAATATGCTCGATATCGCGGGGCTTGCCGAGGTGTGCCACCGTCACGACACGCTTCTCCTTGTTGACAATGCTCACGGAGCCTATCTGAAGCTTTTGCCACGCTCTCTCCATCCGATCGACCTCGGTGCCGATATATGCTGTGATTCGGCGCACAAGACTCTCCCCGTGCTGACCGGAGGTGCGTATCTCCATCTGTCGCACTCCGTCCCGTATATCACGCCCGAGGATGTTCGCGGTGCTCTCATGCTTTTCGGCTCGACAAGCCCGTCATATCTCATTCTCCAGTCACTCGATATGGCAAACGCCCTAATGGGAGACTTTGCCGCAAGGCTTGCCGAATTTTTGCCGAAAGTGTCCGAGCTTTGTGAAAGGATACGCACGCTCGGCTTCTCCCTTATCGGAGATGAGCCGCTGAAGCTGACACTTTGCACCAAAGCCTACGGCTACGAGGGAAGCGCGCTTGCGGATATTCTCGCAGGCTCGGGCTTTGTCTGCGAATTCGGTGATTCCGATCATCTCGTCATGCTTCTCTCTCCCATGTCCGAGGATATCACGGACGAGCTGTACGCCGTCCTGTCCTCGATCCAGAGGAAGGAGCCTATCCTCACCGAGCCGCCGCGGTTTTCGGTGCCCGAGCGGAAGCTGTCTCCGAGGGAGGCTGTTCTGTCCCCGTGTGAGAGGATACGAACGGAGAAGGCGGTGGGAAGAATACTCGCAAGAGCCGAGGTCGGCTGTCCTCCCGCAGTGCCGATAGCGGTCTGCGGAGAGCTTATCTCCGAGCGCATCGCAGAGGTTTTCCTGTATTACGGTATCACAGAGCTGTCTGTCATAGCCCAATAAAAGTATATCAAAAGTCATCCGATTCGCATGAAATTTATGTCATTTTCATCAAAGAGCTCCTCACAACCCAATTTTACATTGACATATCGCCGTTTTTTGGGTATAATAAAAGATGGCGGATTAGCTTATTTTGTTAAAGTGCGTCCGCCGAACATAATTTTTGCTTTTTCAAAGGAGAAAAATAGATGAGCGAATACATTATATTTGCGGATTCCGGATGCGATATCGCGCCCGAAATTCTTGCGGAATGGGGAGTACCCTACCAGCCGCTCATATTCAGATTTGTCGATTCCGAAGAAATATATAACGACGGTGATATTCCCGCCGATGAATTTTACAAGAAGATGAAGGAGGGGGCTGTCGCAAAGACCTCCGCCGTCAATTCCGAGGCTTTTTCAGCCGCGTTCGATTCCATTCTCGCCTCCGGCAAGGATCTGCTCTACATCGGCTTTTCGTCGGCACTCAGCACCACCTACAACTCCGCACGTCTTGCCGCCGAGCAGCTTCGTGAGAAGTATCCCGAGCGAAAGCTTATAACCGTGGATTCTCTCTGCGCCTCTGCCGGTCTCGGACTTCTTATCTATCTTGCCGTACAGAAGAAAAACGAGGGTGCCGACATTGACGAGGTAGCCGAGTTCGTTGAAGCCACAAAGCTTCATATATGCCACTGGTTCACGGTTGACGATCTTGTATATCTGAAGCGCGGAGGACGCATAAATGCCGCATCCGCCTTCTTCGGAAATGCACTCGGCATCAAGCCCGTTATGCACGTTGACGACGAAGGACATCTTGTTCCCGTCGCGAAGGTTCGCGGCAGAAAGACCTCACTTACTTCCCTTCTCGACAGCTACTCAAAGCTTGCCGTCGAGCCCGACGGAGGCACGGTATTCATGTGTCAGGGTGATTCCCGGGACGATGCGGCGGAGCTCGCACGTCGGATCAAGGAAAAGCACGGCGTGGAAGTAAAAATAATCGCGGACATCGGTGCCGTCATCGGCTCTCACTCCGGTCCGGGTACGATCGCTGTATTCTTCGTGGGAAAAGAGCGATAAGTCCCAGCCCGCACACCCAAACATTTCATTAAGGAGTTCTTTGTCGATGTTCAAAAAGAAAAAAAGTGATGGCGTCAAAGATTCTAAAAAGAATTATAAAGATATAAAGCTTCTCGGCGGTGAGCTTTTCTCGAAAATGGCTATTGGCGGTGCCGCCATGCTTCGCGCAAATGCCGAGGAGGTAAACAGGCTCAACGTATTCCCCGTTCCCGACGGAGACACGGGTGACAACATGAAGATGACTATCGAAGGCGGCGTTGCCGCTCTCGGTGCCGTTGATTCCGACGACCTCTCCGCCGTTGCGGGCACGCTCTCGCGCGGTATGCTTCTCGGTGCAAGAGGCAACTCCGGCGTTATCCTCTCGCAGTTTTTCGCGGGAATAGCCAAGGGCTTTGAATCAAAGGAAAAGGCAGATGCCGTGGCTATCACCCGTGCGTTTGAGCGCGGTGTTAAGCAGGCATACGGCTCCGTAATGACCCCGACCGAGGGAACGATACTGACCGTTGCACGTGAGGCGGTGGAGTACGCGGCAAAGCGCACCTCTCCCGAGAGCACGCCGCGCAGCTTCTTCTCCGATCTTATGAAGGAGATGCGCGCCTCTCTTGACCGCACTCCCGATATCCTTCCCGTCCTCAAGGAGGCTGGAGTGGTCGACAGCGGCGGAGCGGGTCTTCTCTGCATCATGGACGGCTTCAATCGCGTATTGAACGGTGAAGAGATCGACGCAAGCGATACGCCCGACTCGACCTCATTCTCCGCCAAGACCGCGGCTGTCAGTTCATTCAATGCAGACAGCGAAATGACCTTCGGATACTGCACCGAGCTGCTTCTCCAGCTCACACATAAGAAGTGCGATATTGATGCCTTTGACATTGAGCCGCTGAAGGAATTTCTCTCGCAGGTCGGTGATTCGATAGTTGCGTTCAAAACGGAAAGCATAGTAAAGATCCACGTTCACACGTTCACGCCCGACAAGGTGCTGGCGTACTGTCTGAACTACGGTGAATTTCTGACTGTCAAGATCGAAAATATGTCCGTTCAGCACACAGAGCTTGACAAGGGTGATGCCGGAGATACCGATGCACCGCCGGAGAAAAAATACGGTGTTGTAGCCGTCACAAGCGGCCCCGGCATTGAAAATCTGTTCCTTGAGCTCGGAACGGATGCCATCGTCGAAGGCGGACAGACGCAAAATCCGTCCACAAACGATTTTCTCGATGCCTTTGCCAAGGTATCCGCGGAGCACATCTTCGCGTTCCCCAACAACGGAAACATCCTTATGGCGGCACAGCAGGCGGCTGAGCTGTACACAAAGGCAACTGTCCACGTAATTCCGTCAAAGAACATCGGGACAGGCTATGTTGCAGTATCCTCCGCAAACTTCGATGCCGAGACTCCCGAGGAGATCATCTCGGAGATGACGGATGCGATGGCAAGAGTCACCGCAGGATACATCTCCCCCTCCATCAGAGATGCCGACATGAACGGTATCCACATCTCAAAGGGCGACACGATCGGTGTCATCGAAAAGGAGATCGTTATATCCGATGCCGACAGGATATCGGCGGCGATCCGTCTTGCTTCAATGCTGCTCGACGATCCCGACAGATTCATGCTGACGGTATTCCGCGGCAAGGATGCCACGGACGAGGATGCCGCAGAGCTGCAAAGTCAGCTCGGTGAGAGGTATCCCGATGCCGAGATCTACTTCATTGACGGCGGTCAGGAGATCTACCCGTTCATATTCGCTGTTGAATAATTCAAAGAGGCTTGCGGCTCACTGCCGTAAGCCCTTTTTGCTCCTTGCCGAGGTATCTTCGCTTGACTTTTGGTAAATTATTGTTTATAATATACCTTGTCTTACAATGAATCATATTTTCGTCCAAAGTGCGAACGGAGACTGACATGATCTACTTATGGGCCCTTATCGGGCTTTTGTTCACCCTCTTACTTTTGAGAGGCAAGGGTATAAGACCGCACAACCTTGTCTGGGCTGTTCTTCCTATCGACGGCTACGGCCCCGTCTTGTTCGGTTTTACCGTAAAGCCTATCTATATCGTCTCGTTTCTTCTTGTTTTTTTTGCTCTGGTACGGCGCGAGTTTCATCTCAAGCTGACAAAGTCAATGTTCCTTCTCACCTCTCTTTTCGGAATACTCATAACGCTGTCCCTGCTTCTGCGCGGCAACGGCGCCATCGGCTCCGATTTGAGGGTATACGGTCTGTTTTTCCTCGCCGTGATATCAGCGACAGCCTCGCTTTCGCTCGTTCGGGACAAGGATGACATCAGACAGATACAGGAGGTATTCATCGCCTCGTCGGTAGGCTTCGGACTGCTTTTCATCATACTGTATCTTCTCTACTCTGTCGGCATAGATCTTCCCGCAGCGGTTTCGGACCATTCCGAGCTTGAGGGCTCTGTATTCTTCGTCTACACGACGATGCGCAACCGTGTTCTGTCCTCTGCACTCCGTCTGCGCGGATTCTGCGTTGAGGCAAACGCCGCCAATATATCCTTTATTATCGGACTTTCCTCCATGCTCGGAAAATCGGTCAAGGAGGGCTTTCGCTTCAAGCATCTGCTGTTTTCAGCCGTGCTCATCTTCAATATATTCCTGACTCAGTCTCGCTCCGCGTTGCTCATCGCCGCTGCTGTTTGCGTGATATATCTTTTCCGATTCATCTGGACGAAGGATCCGTCCCGCAAGGGCTTCACTCTTTCCCTGTTCGGTGCGCTGTTTCTCACCGCAGTCGCAGGAGTATTTATGCTCAGAAACGGCATATTCGACAAGCTCTACTCTCTCCTTCCCTCAAGCTTTTCGGAGCGCGCCTCGCTGAACGATACCTACGGAAGATTTTCGCTTTGGAGGGAGTCGCTGTCTCTGCTCTTTGACGGAAACTGGCTGTCCGGTGTCGGCATGGGTAATCTGCCGCTTCTGTCGCGGCTTGAAAAGGATGCACACAACACCGTTATTGAGGTGCTATGCTCCTCGGGACTTCTTGTCGGTGCCTTCTACATTCTCTATATGTTGATCCCGCCCTTCTATGCCGTAAAATATGTATTTTTGTGCAAGAAGACCGCTCCCGACACCGCCTTCGACATATCCACCCTCATCATCTCCTACATCGGCTCGGCTCTGATGCTGTTGACGATATCAAATGTAGTATCACTGTACTTCATCTACATGGCTACCATGTTCTACATCATTCCCGAGTATCTCATCGAAATATCCCATGAGCAGATGACGCTTCCCGATATGCCTGCCGTCGGCAGAGGCGGCACATCATTATGAAAATAACCGCCAACTCCGGCAATAACGCAGAGAGCTACGTTTTATTGCCGGAGCTTTCACGTATTATCTGCGACGGCGAGGAGCTCTCCCGCATCACCTCAAACGCCTTCGCCACTGCCGGCTCAAAAAGCAGGAAGCTCCTGCTTTCGGCAAGGGAGCTTCTGAATTCCGCTTACCCGAGCGGCACATTCAAATGCGGATGCGCCGAGGATATTGCCTATGCCCTCGAACAAATATGCAGTCTCGGGAGCATTTTCCCCGCAGACGATACGTATCTGCTCCTTCCCGGTGCAATCATGCCTCCGTCCCACATTGATCCGAGCCTTATTCCGGAAAATGTATACAGGCGCATCACGAATATCGGCGGAGATATCACGGTTGATATCACCGACAGCAGGAGCGCCGAATTTGCATCAAGGCTTCTCCGCTCAGCGGGCGGCACCGCATCGGTGAGCATCGTAGCGGACAGGCTTATCCCCGCCTCGGTTTCCTCCGCCGCATCGGCACTGTGGAGCTCGGGAGCATCGGTGACGTTCTGCAATCGCACGAACGCCTTTAGGCTTCTCGGATTTGACGGAGCTCCCGTAGTCTTCGACGGAGCCGTCTTCCCCTCGGGCGATGCGGTAATAAGGCAGATGCCGCTTGATCCCGAGCTTTTCAACGGCTGTACCTCCCCGTTCCTTTACGGCACAGTCAAGGCTGTCACCGACGAGATCCTCTCGAACGAGTTCTCGCGCCGATACTACGACACGGGAAAAGGGCGCGGTCGGTATCAGCCGCGCAAATACAGCCCACTTCCCGCGCCTTGGTTCTGCTGCTGCAAATGTGCATTTCAAAATCCGAGGAACGCACGCACGGGTGCCGCCCTCGTCGGCACTCCAAAGCACGA
Organism: uncultured Lachnospiraceae bacterium; assembly: GCA_964631595.1. GTDB lineage: Bacteria > Bacillota > Clostridia > Oscillospirales > CAG-272 > UMGS1312. The sequence continues at coordinate 180,989 of CAZVXL010000001.1, forward strand.
TATACTTCTGCTCCGTCTCGGTGATATACGCACTCTCGACCCGTGCAATCCCCCGAGAACGCTTATCAAATACTTCTCCGCGGCAAGCACCGTTTTCGCAAACGACTACCCGTTCAGGCTGATACCGTATTACCGTGAGACTGTCCGTATTGACAGTCTTCGGGAGCTGTCCGATGCACTTGTCGCTCACGCAGAAACAGTATGCGGGCTTTCGGTATGCTCCGTTCTTGAGCTTGTGCCGTCGCGCTTCTTCGAATTCCCCGCCCCGTCTGTGCTCTCCTCGCTCATTTCCGGATTCTTTGGGCTTGGCGGAGCCGCCATACACCTTTCAAGAGGAGGTCAAGAGTCTTGAACACCGTATCCCCCGTTCATCTTATCGGAGCAAAGCTATCGCCCATCTGGAGCGGTGAGAGCCTATGTAAAAAATACAGCTCATTCTCGGACTGCGGACGTGTCGGTGAGGTATGGCTGACATCTGTCACGGATGACTGCCCTGCATACGTCCGACACTTCGGACAGTTCATACCGTTTGCCGAGTATCTGCGCCTATGCGGGCTTGAAGCGCCTCCGCTCGTAAAGCTGCTCGACACCTCGCTCCCGCTCTCCGTACAGATCCATCCCGATCGCGAAGCCGCCGCAAGGCACGGCGGTATCCCGAAAAGCGAATTATGGTACATTCTGAGCGCCGCACCCGATGCTCACATACTCTACGGGACAAAGGAAGGTCTCACGGAGGGAGATGTCAGAGATGCGATATTTGACGGGAGCATTGAGGAAAAGCTTTGCAGGATAAACGTCAAGGTCGGTGAGGTATATATGCTCCCGTCCGGAATGCTCCATTCCCTCGGAGCGGGGATCACCGTGCTTGAGGTGCAAAATCTTGCGGGAAGCACATACCGTGTAAAGGATATCGCCGGCACACGTGAGGTACACACCGTCGAGGCATCCGACAGTCTTCACATTTACACCGAGGCGGATGCCGCCGCGCTTGCGCTCTCGGATATGTCGCGCCTGAGGAAGAAGCGTCTTGTCGGCACAGTCCTTGCCGCTACGCCCGATTTTGCCGTCACGCGTTATTCCGCCGAGCACGGCAGAAGCACTCTCACCGTCTCCGCGGGAGTCTGTATGTTTTGTGAGCGCGGAGGCGGAAGTGCCGAGGGCACGGAATTTTTCGCCGGCGATTCGCTTTTCTTCGGATACGAGGGCACGCTTACTCTTAACGCGGGCTCATGCGTGATATTCACCGCCTGAATACAGAACATAAAAAGACTCAGCCGAGATCGGCTGAGTTTTTTATTCGGCTGTGAGTCTCGCAAGATACGGGACAGTCAGTACAAGTGAGACGGCAAGGGCAAGAACGTCCGCAAGCGGAGTTGCCCACGCGATGCCTTTTATTCCGATAAAGGTATTCAGAAGCAGCATGAGCGGTATGTCAAGTCCGCCCTTACGCAAAAGAGACAGTGCAAGCGGCTGCACCCTCTTTCCCGTTGCCTGAAATACCGTGATCGCAAGAAAATTCAGTGCGGTGGTCGGGCAGGCAAGGCAGACTATGCGCAGAAAATCACACCCGTACGATACTGTTTCGGGATCGTCGATAAAGCACGCCGTGATCGGTTTTGCACCGAAAAGCATCAGTGCCGTACCGAGTATCGCCGCAGTGAGGCAGTAGGTCAAAAGAACTCTGAGAGCCGCGCCCATTCGCTTGCGGTCACCCGAGCTGTAATTATACCCGATGAGGGGCAAAGCACCCTGTGTAGTACCCTGCGCTATCGCAAACGCAATAAGGTCTATCTTCTTGGCAATTCCCATGCCAGCGACCGCTTCGTTTGAATATCCGGAAATTATCTTATTGAGTGTGAGGTTTGACAGTGTGCTCATGAGCATCATCAAGAAGCTCGCAAGCCCGACTGTGATCACCTCTGTGGGAATACCCTCTCCGAGGGTATAGTACCTCGGGGACGGTGTAACGGTGCTCTTGCCTCTGATCCTATACAAAAATGCGAAGAAATATACCGTTGCCGCAACATTTGAAAGCATGGTCGCTATGGCAGCGCCCGTTATTTCCATATCAAGGGCAAAAATAAAGATCGGGTCGAGGATTATATTGAGCACGCCTCCGAGAGCAACGCCGAAGCTTGCCTGTACCGAATAGCCCTCCGCACGGATAAGATTCGCAAGCGCGGAATTAAGGACGGTCGGGACTGCTCCGACACCGACAGTCCAGAACACATACGATGAGCAAAAGCCGAAGGTCGCCTCATCGGTACCGAGCAGAGGAAGCAGTGTGCCCCTCAGAAGGACTGCCGCCGTACCGTAAGCAAACGACAGAGCCGCCGCAGTCCAAATGCAGAAGGCGGATGCTCTTTTCGCCTTTTCTCTGTCTCCGACACCGAGACAGCGTGAGATAAGGCTCGATCCGCCGATACCGAACAGATTTGCAAATGCGGTCAAGAATATAAACACGGGCATGGCAAGAGTTGCCGCCGCGACCTGATTCGGATCACCGAGCTTACCGATAAAAAAGGTGTCCGCCATATTATAGACCACCGTGATAAGCTGTGCTGCAACAGTCGGAAATGCAAGTGAGAGCACTGCCCTTCCGACCGGTACCGACGAAAACAGCTTCTCCTTTTCCATATTCTCGCTCAAGCTGACCCCCTCCTTTCCGCATCTGACTCAAAAGCCGCACTAAGGCTATCATTCACACTTGATACGGTGTGAATGATAGCCTACGCTTGCCTATCGGCTCGGGCTCGGCTACGCTGAAAGCCCATGCCCGAGGCTCAGAATTTTTCCATATCCTCCACGTTCAGCACAAAGACGGTAGCGCCCGACACGTTGACCTCCTCGGGGAGAGAGGAGTCCTGCACGCCCCTGCCGAGAGATTCGGTAGTCATGACCTGCTTCTTTCTTGTGAGCGAATGCTCCCTTATGATCTCCTTGGCGCGGTCGATCCTCTCATCCGACGAGCCGATGAGCAGGGTGGTATTCCCCGTCATGAGAAAGCCGCCCGTGGTGGAGAGCTTTGTTACGGTGTAATACTCTCTTGTGAGATGTGCCGCGACCGCAGGGCTGTCATCGTTGTTGATAATCGCAATTATAAGTTTCATATATTACTCCTCAAATCAATTGTAAAATATGCGGTAATATCAAATATCGGTTTGGATAAGCTTGATGCTGCGGCTGTCAAGCTGATACAGATCCGGTATCTCGTATCGGTTATCCTTGGAATCAGTCATGAGGATACGCTTATCGTAGAACATCTTGATGGACTGAAGCACGTTTGTCATCTCAAAGGAGAATTCCCCGCGATCGGTATCAACAGTCCATGACCACACATTGTGGGAGGAATCGTCCTTTTTAATGATCCTCGTTATCTTCGGGATCCTGTAGTATTCCCACAGGCACCGCTGAAGCACCTCTCTCTGGTCGCTCGGCAGATCGTCGATATGCCTCAGAATAAAGCGTTCCTCACCCTTATCGTCAAGGAAGGTGATATAATCGTTTACGCCCGTAACGGGAAACAGTCTGCGCGGCTCAAGATTCTCAAGCTTCTCGCCGTTATACAGCTCCGCATCAATGAATATTCGGTCGTGGCACGTGATACGTACATCGTTTCCGGTCAAAAATGTTGTCGGCATTGCACTCTCCTCCTTATTCAAAATTCTCGGCGCGCTTCTCCGACTCCGCCTTCTCGCTCATAGACTGGATATTAATCAGCTTATAGAACTTGCCCTTCTTCGCCATGAGCTCATCGGGTGAGCCGAATTCCAAGATACGTCCGTTATCGACGACGATTATCTTATTCGCCTTGCGGAGTGTTGAGAGACGGTGCGCTATCATGAGCGTAGTCCGTCCGTACACGATATTGTCGATAGCGTCCTGTATCAGCTTCTCCGTCTCGGAATCCACAGCGGAGGTAGCTTCGTCGAAGATGAGGATCGACGGATTCTTCAGCACTGCTCTGGCTATGGAGAGGCGCTGCTTTTCTCCGCCCGAAAGACCGACGCCGCGTTCTCCGAGCAGAGTATCGTAGGAATCGGGCAGGCGCGAAATAAAGCCGTGCGCATTGGCTATATCCGCGACGTTTATGACCTCCTCCGGAGTTGCATCGGGCTTTGAGTACGCTATATTATTGAATATGGTGTCTCGAAACATGACGGGCTCCTGCTGTACGTATCCCACCTGATTGCGGAAGAACGTCATGTCTATATCCTTTATGTTTATGTCATCAACAAGTATCTCGCCGTCGTAATCATCGTAGAATCTGAGCAGGAGATTTATGAGCGTCGATTTTCCGGAGCCCGTCGTACCGACGATACCGACAACATCGCCCGGCTCGATCACGAAGTTAATATCGGAGAGCACCTTCTTTGAGCGGTCGAAGGAGAAATTGACATTGCGGAATTCGATCTTACCGTGAATAACATCGGGGTGATAGCCCTTTCCGAAATCGTGCTCCGGCTCGGCATTGATAATGTCGAAGATACGCTCTGCGGAGGTCATTGCGTTCTGATATGTATCACCGAGAACGGCAAAGAAGTTCACGGGGGTATAGAACATACCCGTATACGATATAAAGGAAACAAGAGTACCGAGGGAAAGCTGCTCCGGATCCTCGATGACCATTTTACCGCCGAAGAACCAGATGATCGCCATACCGACCATTACAAGGAAGCCGATGAAGCCGGGGTGAAGCGATGCTATCTTTCCGAGTCTCCTGTCCTCATCAAGCCATCGGTCAACATTTCCCGAGAATTTCTTTACCGCCGTCTCCTCCTTTGAAAAGGATTTTACCACACGTATTGCGGGAATGGTGTCGGTCAGAAGTCCCGATATGGAGGCATTTCTTCTCCAAAGCCTGCGGTAAAACGGATTTATCCTTGTGTAGATGAGCTTTGATATCCAGACGATGAGCGGAACGGGTATAAGCGCCATAAGCGTGAGCTTCCAGTTCATCACCAGCATCATCACGACAATACCGATAACGGTGAACACGTTGACTATCGCCGTCTGAGTCATCGTCATCATAAACGACTGAAGCGTTACGGTATCCGCGTTGATCCTGTTCACCACGGAGCCCGTGGAGGTCTTGTCATAAAACTTCATCGGGAGATACTGTGCCTTTGCGTATATCTCTTTTTTCAGATCTCCGATGATGGAGTTGCCCGTTATACGGAGAAGATACGTTTTGACAACGCCGATGCCCGAATTTGTAAAATGCAGGGCTACATAGAATATTATGATATATATAAGTCCCCTCATGCTTTTGCTCGGTATTACATCATCAACAAGAGTCTGAGTTATCACAGGCGGAATGAGGGAGGCGACGGTGGACAGCGCCGACAGGAAAAGGCTGAGCACCAGCATACCCATATGCGGCTTTATAAATCTGTAGAGAGATGCGCCGAGCTTCTTTTTGCCCGCACAGCCTATACAGACGGAATCGGGAGACGGAAGCCGCTTGCCGCACTTGGGACAGTTTGAGGTCTGATTTCGGAAGGTGGAGCGAACAGCCTCAAGGCACGGCTCCACGCTCTCGCCCGCGCCGACCTTTTTGACAAAATCCGCTGCCGCTTCACAGAGCTCCGCGACAGAAAATGTAAAGCGCGCCAGATCATTTTTCTCTCCGTCACGGAGAGTCGCCGTCATGATCGCATTTCCGTAAAGGCGCTTGACCGACACGGTCTCTATCTCGGAAAAATCAAGTGCCACGGCTCGCGGAGTATCCCCGATATCTACCGCGCACAGCCGATGTGAGGACAAAAAGAGTGCGGATTCGCCGTAGCTTCCGTCAAGAAGCAGGTCGCACTGTATCGCAAACAGGAATTCATCGCGGGAATCCTCAAACTGCGACACTGCTTCAAGGATCTTTTCCGAGATGGGCTTATTCTTCAGCAAAAATTCTGTATTCATAGCATACCTTTCTTACGCCTGTGCTTCGGTCTCACAGAAGCCGTCACAGCGCACAGACGGAGTCGAAAAACAACAATTATATGGAATTTTTGTTTTCGAACATCACCCTTGCACACAAGGCAAAGGACTTTTGCGGACGGGAAAGTCCCGCATATGTTTGGTTTATGATAAAACATACCGACGGTAAAGTCAAGAACGAACGGAAAATAAATTGATTTTCGGAATTTTGCACAAAGTGCATGGCGCATTTTGTGCAAACAAAGCCACAATGACGAAGTGTCGCGTTTTGAAAAAAAGGCTTTTATGCCTTTACAAAGCGGTGAAAATGTGGTATAATACGCTGAGTGGAGAATGAGCGCATTACTCACGCTGACCGCACACGTCCCGATCCGCCCTTAGCTCAGCCGGATAGAGTACCGGATTCCGATTCCGATGGTCGAGGGTTCGAATCCCCCAGGGCGGGCCAGAAAAACCGACTTGTCTTGGCAAGTCGGTTTTTCAGTTAAATCCGACCTCATCGGGACAGATAGGCGGATTTAATTTCATCTGAGGCGACACGCCGAAGATTTCATCCGAGCTTGCTCGGATTTCATCGTGAGCGCAAGCGAACGATTTCCCTAAAAATTGCAGTGTACCACCAACCCCCTCAGGCGCTTCACGCACCGAGGTTGTGCTTATCGTGCCGCAAGGCACACTTAGTTCGAAAATAGACCCTTTTGCCATGTGGCAAAAGGGTCTATTTTCGTGCGAGAGACGGGCAATAAGGTGCGTAAACAGGGGTAAAAACGAAGATT
>CAZVXL010000002.1:0-113141 GCA_964631595.1 uncultured Lachnospiraceae bacterium
CCTTATCACTGTTAAGCCAAGGGTTTTCTCTTTTTTATCCTTGACATAAAGAATTTCAAAAATCTATGTCAAACGGTTTTAGAGCCTAGGGCTATATCAAAGTTTTCAAAAATATTTATGTCAAATTGCGGTGTTCTATTTTGCCGATTTTAAGAGTCAGAATCAGTACCGAAAGAGACTTTTGATTTGCTTTGACATAAAAAATTTTTCCCGTGCTTTTTTGCTTAATCATTTTTTGCTATATAAACGAACATGGCGGAAATGCATTGTTGACTCAAATTGAACCGTATGTAACAGCACAGTTTCATTACTATTGATTCGTAAGGGGGGTTAATGCCTGCCAATATGAACCGCAAGCGACCGATCCCTCGCATCCGTACTTTCTTCATTGTCGGGTGTTCCACACATGAAATGCCTTGAAATCTTTGCCACCTTCTCTCCGACGGACACTGCGACCGTTATTTTTCAATGTAGTCGTAATTTATACAGAACCATTTTCTTTACGGTGGTACCCACCCCTCCGCGATACCGAAGATCACGGTATTTGCCGAGGGGTGTTGCGGTTTTGCGGATTTTGTGTTATACTGAGCACTGAATTCAAAGCACTGCGGATTTTGCGCGGCTGCGGCGCGCGGCTTAGCCGCGGTGCGAGAGCATAAGCTTGGCATGAGGCGAGGAGTGAAACTATGCGTAACGCTGACAATCAAATGCGCGAGGTGGTAACGGAAGATCTGCTCGGACGCGAGCCCGTCAAGGTGGATACTGACGGGATATCGCGCTTCATTGCGGGGAAGGTCGTCCTTGTGACCGGAGGCGGCGGCTCGATCGGAGGTGAGCTTTGCCGACAGATCGCAGGATATCGCCCGAAAAAGCTGATAGTGCTTGATATTTACGAGAATAACGCTTACGCCGTCGGACTGGAGCTGAAGGAGCGCTTCCCGGAACTTGATATTGCGGTGCTGATCGGATCTGTCCGCGACAGCAAACGTCTCGGGCAGGTGTTTGCGAGATACAGACCGGACATTGTCTATCATGCCGCGGCGCATAAGCACGTCCCGCTCATGGAGGACAGCCCGTGCGAGGCTGTCAAAAACAATGCCGTCGGCACATATAAGACCGCTTATGCGGCGATGATGAACGGCTGTGAGCACTTTGTGCTCATATCTACGGATAAGGCGGTGAATCCCACAAGCATGATGGGAGCATCAAAGCGCCTTTGCGAGATGATAGTGCAGTCCTTTGCCGGAATGATCGAAGACGGAAGGGCACATGAGATAATGCCGCTATGTATCCACCCCGAGGATGCCGACGGCGATGCGCGCGGGGATATCGGTGAGATAGGTACGAGATTCTCGGCTGTAAGATTCGGGAACGTGCTCGGGAGCAACGGCTCCGTCGTTCCGCGATTCAGAGAGCAGATCGCGGCGGGCGGTCCGGTAACGGTCACGCACCCCGACGTTGTCCGTTATTTCATGACCATTCCCGAGGCGGCATCCTTCGTATTGCAGGCGGGCGTGTATGCGAGCGGCGGCGAGATCTTCGTGCTTGATATGGGCGAGCCCGTCAAGATAGATACGCTTGCGAGGGATATGATACGCCTCTGCGGTCTTACACCGGACGTGGATATAAAGATAGAATATACGGGGCTTCGCGCGGGAGAAAAGCTGTACGAGGAAACGCTCATGGCAGAGGAGGGACTGAGAGCCACGCCGAATCGGTCGATCTGCATCGGCTCACCGATACCGTTCGATGCCGATGAGTTTTTCGGGCGGCTGCGTGAGATAACGGCGGCGGCGTATTGCGGCGATGAGGACAGACTGCGCTCTCTTGTCGCGGCGGCTGTCGGAACCTATCATCCCACGGGAGAGGGTATCACGGAATAAGTGCGGCGTATGCCGAGCGGACTCGGAGAGCGCGAGTGAGGGCGCGGATCCCACACAAACGCGCGCAGGTGACCGATAATACATACAGATCAAAGACCGTCGCCCTCTGCGGCGGCCTTTTTTGCGCGCGGAGAGGGTCGCGCAAAGCTTAAATGAAAATTTACTTAAGAAATGCGGGCGAACCTATTGCATTTCGTATTTTTCTGTGTTATACTTGGTATATATACCAAAGCCTACATGAAAGGAGTCGCTTGTGGCATTAAGACAGCAAAGTATTGAGACCAAAGAGCGGGTGTTGTCGGTATGTGTTCGCCTGTTCCTTGAACAGGGGTATCATCAGACCACCGTCAGTCAGATATTAAAGGAAGCTGAAATATCGGCAAGCAGCTTTCAAAATATTTTCCGTTCCAAGATAGGCGTGCTCTCGGAGCTTGTCTCATTTATGTTCAACAGGCAGTTCGATGCCGCAAACTCCTTTTCCGGCATACTGCAGGTCACCTCTCCCGTGCATATATATGCGATTGAGACCGCGATTCAGCTCACGATAGTGGAGATAAACGAGAACATACGCGATATGTACATAGAGGCTTATACCGAGCGGGAGACAATGGAACAGATACATGAATATACTGCCGTAGAGCTCAAAAAGATATTCGGCTCGTTTTTCCCCGAATACGCGGAGCAGGATTTTTACGAGCTTGAGATAGGCACTGCCGGTATGATGCGCGGGTATATGGTCAAAAGATGTGACATTCATTTCCCGCTTGAGAAAAAGCTTGACCGCTTCCTTACGCTTGCGCTCAGTGCGTACCGTGTATCGGAGGAGCAGGTCGCGGATATCACCGGATTTATAAAGAGCCTCGATATCCGCACTATGGCGCAGGATATACTCGATAAGCTCTTTTCGATGCTTCAACTGCACTTCAATTTTACCCTCAGTCCAAATACGGTAGGCGACCGTATATAAATAGATTAGCTCAGTAAGAAAATGAAAGGTGGTTTCAGAATGAAAAAAAGACTGCTGTCCATGCTTTTGGCAATGTGTCTTGTCGTAGGCATGCTACCTGTATTTACGATGAGATCCGATGCCATAATCGGTTCGATCATCAAGGCGGGCCTCACGGTCTGCAAATCGGTGGTCAACGGAACGATCCAAACGGTCAAGCATGCCGATCACTATAACGGTGATATCGGAAAGGCTGTCCTCGGACAGTTCAAAAATATCGGAGCCGATCTTACCGGTCTTGATATCGGTGAGGATTACGGCGAAGGCGGCTCCGGCGACAATCAGGTCGTCGTAAACGTCTCCATGGAGGAGGTCGAGAATCAGCTCAAGACCATAAATGCCGCTCTGGAGAAGAACGAGATCGCGATAAATCAGCTTAGCTCAACCGTAACTGCGGGCGTAAGCTCCATCTCAAAGCAGCTCAGCGAGCTGAGCAAGCAGCTTCAGGATTCGACCGATACGCTCAAGTATTATACATACTTGAACGAATTCTTCGTATTCTTCAACCAGTATTATGAGGCACTCAGCTATTATGACAAGGCGGCGTCCTCGGTGCTTGCGAGCGATGCCAGCGATGAGCTTGTGAAAAATACCTTCGACCAGTTCTATCATCTGGAAAACGTAGAGTACACCGGTAGCCTCCACTCTGCCGTTGAGAAGCTCGGTAAGTATCTGCGCGGAGAATATCTGACCTCCGATGCCGGCGGAGCTGTAGATGCACTCAGCCGTTACTACATTCTCGCTTACAAGCAGCAGGGTAAGAGCGAGGCTGAGGCTGAAAAGCTTGCGGCTCAGGCTACCGAGGAAATGATCGCTCACATCTACTATGCTTACTGCATGGGCGTTCATTTCGAGGAAAGCGTCACCCTGTATCAGATCACCTATATGAAGGAGCATGATGCAAGTGAGTACGTGACCGACTTCGGTACACGTCTCTCAAAGCAGCACCTTACCGATCAGATCAATGTTGTCATGGAGAACACACCCGTGACTGCCGGCTACATCTTTGGCGCACTGCTTGATAACTACACCATGCAGTCCTTTGATATGGCATACTGCTCGGTATATGACTACGATACACAGATTCCTCAGGTACCGAGCGGATCCTCCTACTGGTATTCGCGTACCGTTTCCTTCGCTGATGGCTTTAAGGTAAATCCCGGAAGCTATTTCTATCTGCCCGACGCTTCCATCTGCCTGTCGTCTGATTTCAGCGAGGAGCTCAGAGAGTCCTTTGCGGGGATCTGTACCTACGCATCGTCAAGCGATCAACTGACCTTGAACGGAGCGAAGGTGTCTGTTAAGTCCTGCGATGCCGATGGCAGCAGCTGGACTAAGGATTGTCCTATCGACCTCGTTGTTTCCGGACATACTGTAAAGACCCTGAAGGTGACGGTCAATCAGATCGAGTACACCGACCGTAAGGGCTGGGACGGCGACGGAACCGAGGACTACCCGTACCTTGTCACCAATGCTCATTTCCTTACCAGAATGAGAAATTCCGGTGCTTATCACGTGCTTGCCGGTGATTTGGATTTCACGGGATCATTTGCTAATTTTGCCTTGTTCAGCGGCGCACACTATTCGATAAACAACTTCTTCGGCGTGTTTGACGGAAACGGTCATACCATCAAGGGTCTGGTCATCGATAATAAGTATGAGAGAAGCTTGTGCGGAGATCTGGAAGGCTGGGACAAAAGCAGTGATACACGGAAGCAGATGTACGGTCTCGGACTTTTCGGAAACCTTTACGGAACCGTGCTTAATCTGAACATCAGGAATTTCAAGATCGATTTTAAAACGACCTTGTCCTCACACTCCGATTTCTATGCGGGCGTTATCGCGGGATACGTATGCGGCGGCGAGATCATACGCTGTAACGTATATGACAGCTCCGTAAATGTTGATGTGACCTGCCCCGACGGCGCCAACGGATACAGCAATTACACCAATATGTTTATCGGCGGAATCGCCGGTGGCGTATTCGGCGGAAACGGCGCATCCATCACCTACTGTACCTTTGAAGACGATCACAGCGAGGGCTATCTTTACGGTAACCTTGAGGCTACTCCCAGAGGACTTTGCCCCGGTTATACCGGTGTCGGCGGTATTGTCGGAGTCATCGGACGAGACAGCGACAACGAGACCCGTCATGCCAGAAAATTCCCCATGCTTACGATCCCCGAAACTAACACCGGCACCGTTGATTGCTGTCAGGTCCACATGGACTGGGTTGAAGAAGACCCCCGCTTCCATTTCAAGATATATGGCGGTCAACAAAACTGGGGCGGTCTTGTCGGCAGACTGCAAAACGGTGAGCTGAAGGACAGCTGGTACAGCGGATATTTCGAGGTTTTGGGCAGAAGCGACACCAATAGCGGAGCTACCAGGGGAAGAATAGTCGGCTCTACCACGGATCCCGGGAAGATCACCGGAGATTTGGTGACCATCAAGTGCCCCGGTGATGATGCAAAGTGGATCAACGGACTTCGCGCTTGCGGAAGCCATGACAACTCGGAGCTGGCTGCGAAGTATACGGAGCTGAACGAGCACTTGGATGAGGATCTTTTTGAAGATTACGTGCTGCCGGCCCGTATATGTCATGCATACACATATGATTTCAATGTAGATCATGGCGCCCATCTTAAATCAGGTGATTATAATAATGACTTTAACAAGCTTCCCTTAAAGACCGAGTACTGTGCGGGCGAGTATATTGATCTCACGGGACTTGCACTGTATGTTCTCGGCACATACACTTATCAGAATCTCGGTCGTTCCGAGGGATTCACGTTCTCCGAGGAATCGCTTGAGCTGATCAACAATCCCCTTACCGCAGGTAAGCATAAGATCGTTGTCTATACGGGCGGAGGCGTATCCACCGAAGTCAAGTTTGAAATCAAGGTATCCGATCACGTCTACTACGGAGAGACCGTGGAGGCAACCTGTACCGAGAACGGACATGACAGCTGGATCTGCCTTGATTGCGGCGATACCAAGTATGAGGAGTTCCTTGCCCACGGGCACCGTACCCTTCACTTAGTGCTTGCCGTAGATCCTACCTGTACCACAGCAGGTACGACAGGCGGAACCTATTGCCGAGACTGCGGTAAAGCCGTCGTCGAGGAGACGATACTCCCCGCACTCGGACACGATCACACCATCGAGAAGGGCTATGCCGCAACCTGTACAGAGGCGGGACTGTCCGATAAGGACTACTGTTCCGTATGCGGCGAAGTAAATTCCGAAGCAAAGGCAATCCCCGCACTCGGACACGACTACAAGGATGTTGTAACTCCTCCGACAAGCACGGAGAAGGGCTATACCACGCATACCTGTACTGCTTGCGGAGACAGCTACGTTGACAGCTACGTCGATCCCTATGTTCTCGGCGATGCGAATGATGACGGATTTGTTACCCTTGCCGATGTAACGCTTCTCATGAAGTATCTTGCAGGCTGGGATGTCACCATCAATGAAGTGAATTCCGATGCAAACGTAGACGGAAAGGTGAATCTTGCCGACGTAACACTTATCATGAAGTATCTTGCAAACTGGGATGTTACCTTCGGATGATGAGCAATACACACAAGTAAATGAGAAAAACCGAAGCCCTCGGGCTTCGGTTTTTTTGTCTTTGATGTGGGGACGTTCTGTGACACGATGCGGGAAATTCGGCATGGAAAGCAATCCTCCGCGGTGCCTCGTGCCGTGGAGAGTATATCGGAATCCCCGAGAGCACCGATGCCCACACTGCCGATGGCGGTCGCGCGTGCTCCGCCTTCGGAGGGGTAATTGCCGATTTGCTATTGCAATCGGACGAGATTATTGGTATAATATTTCGTGGCATTTTCATGAAACGTGTTGTATTTTGTCGTATTATTTACAGATTCGGAGTCATTGCAAATGAATTACGTAAAGCGTGCAGTCAGTCTCATTATTCTTTTGGCAACACTCATTCCCATGCTGATCCCCACGGGGACAGCCGCATTTTCGGGAGATGACAGGATAAAGATCGTGCTTGATCCCGGACACGGCGGACGCGATCCCGGCGCCGCAGGAATAAACAGCGAGGCATACTACAATTTGCAGGTCGCACTTGCCGCAAAGAAAAAGCTTGAGGAAAACGGCAGCTTTGAGGTCTATATGACCCGCTCCACGCCGGATGAGAATCTGACCCTTGCCGAGCGTATGTACTATGCGGATTCCGTCAATGCCGACGTCGCTATCAGCATACACTTTAATTCCGGAGCCTCCGCCGCTGTCGGCGGGGTGGAGGTGTACGGCTCCGTGCTTGACAGATTCTATCTCGGGACGCTCGGACAGAAGATATCCACGGGAGTGGCGAATGCCGCCGGAATATCGAACAGGGGCGTGTTCCGCAAATACGATTACGGCTCCACGCTGTACTACTGGAGCGAGGAGTATCAGTGGGATATCCCGAAGGACTCAAGCGTGGGCGGTCTCTCCGATTATTACGGCATAATCACGTGGGCGGCGAAATTCGGTATTCCCTCGCTCATCATCGAGCACGCATATCTCTCAAATCCGCACGAGAGACAGCTCATCGAGGATCCGGCTGTACTGCGTGCAATGGGAGAGGCGGATGCTACGGCGATTATCGAATATTATACCGGTCATACTCATTCATACGGAGCAGAGACGGTCGATGCGCCCGTGACCTGCTTCTCCGCAGGAAAGAAATCGACGCACTGCACGGTCTGCGGACATAGGAAGAATGTTACATCCGTTGCCTCCGCGCCCGATCCGACGCGCCATATCTGGCTCAGTGAGGGCTCGGTAAGAACGGCAACGTGCGAGACCGACGGCTATGCCGAGTATTACTGCCGATATACGCACAATCTGAATGATAAGGGCTGTAAGCAGTTCGAGGTACACCGCAAGACGGACACCGTTCCGGCATACGGACACAGCTACAAGGTCACCTTTACCAGAGAGGTCTCACATACAGTTGACGGAATAACAACATATACCTGCTCAAAATGCGGCTCATCGTACAGCGATACGGTGGCGGCAAAGGGGCACAGCTACGTTCTGTCGGGGCATAAGGATCCGACCTGCGATACCGATGGCTACGATAAGTATACCTGCTCGGAGTGCGGAGGCTCATATACAAATGTGATACCGATGACGGGGCACAGCTTTAATGTGTCCGATAGGATCGCTCCGACCTGCGAGGAGGCGGGCTCCGAGCATCACGACTGTACGGTGTGCGGATATGAGGAGGATGTGACCGTTCCGCCGAGCGGACATGAATATGTGATATACTCCGATCTCATGCCGAATTGCACGGAGGAGGGCGTTCGCGAGGTCGAGTGCAGTGTTTGCGGTAAGAGAGAAAAGGAGATCACCCCGATGACGGGACACTCCTACGCTGAGACCGTCGTGACTCCTGCCGAATGTGAGCGTGGCGGTGAGACTCTTAATCAGTGCATCGTCTGCGGATATGAGGAAACGGTGCTGACCGATCCGCTCGGACACGCGTTTGAGACTGTCGAGGAGAAAAAGCCCACCTGTGAGGAGGACGGCTTTGCCCGGAAAAAATGCACTGCCTGCGGCAGGGAGGAGACGGAAACGCTCCCCGCCCTCGGGCACAGCTATGATACCGTCTCTGCCGTGATCCGAGAATCCGGACTTTTTACCGACGGAAAGTCCGAGTACATATGCTCAAATGACAGCACGCATAAGGCTGTGCTGGGTGTGCGCGATTTGACGGTATACGAATTCAAAGACCTTCACCCGATGCGGTTTATCGCTCTGTGCGCTGTTGCGGTGATCCTTCTTCTCGTAATTGCGCTTGCGGCGCTGCTCATCATAAGGAGAAGGCATGCTTCACCGAGCTCCGACGGGGATACGACCGAGGCGGAAGATGCGGAAGATGCGACCGCAGAGGCGAGATCCGAGAATGAGAGTGAGTCTGCCGAGTCTGTCGCGGAGTCGGCAGAGCCCCAAGCGGAATCGGCGGAATAATAGGTGTCCGATAAGCTCAAATTGCCGTAGGCGGCGAGCTGAGATATCTGCACAGCTCATCGGTGCGGCTTTGTAAGGAAGCCGCACCGTTTTTAGGCGGTGAGGCTTCAGAATAGAGAAAATCAAAATTCAGAACAGGAGAAACAGTATGAAAAGCTTCAGCTTCTCGTACCCGACGAGGGTATATTTCGGAGTCGGCTCATCATCTCAGGCACTTGAGAAGGAGCTTCCCGAGCTCGGCAGAACCGTCATGCTGGCATACGGCGGCGGATCGGTCAAAAGAAACGGCATCTATGATGAGATCATCGCGCTCCTGAAACGCTTTGACAAGGATATCGTTGAGTTTGGCGGCATTATGCCGAATCCCACATACAGGAAGGTGCAGGAGGGCGCGGCTCTCGTACGTGAGCGCAAGGTGGATCTCATCTTAGCTCTCGGCGGCGGAAGCGTGATAGACTGCTCAAAGGTCATCGCGGCACAGGCAGAGCTTTGCGAGGATATTTGGGATATGGAATTCAAGGAGCATCGCTTTCCGAGCGGCGGAGTTCCCGTGGGCGCTGTCGTCACCGCATCCGGAACCGGCGCGGAGATGAATGCCGGAGGAGTCATAACCCATGAGGAAAAGAAGTGGAAGGGCGGTATTTTCGGCGTTGCTCCCACGTTTGCGGTGCTTGATCCCGCATATACCGCGACTGTTCCGCGGATGCAGGTGTTCTCGGGTGCATTTGATACACTGAGCCACGCAATGGAGACCTATTTCGGCACTTCCGACGGGGATAATGTATCAGATGAGATCGCTCTTGCCGTAATGAAAAACACCGTAGTCAATATGCGGCGACTGATCGAGGATATAAACGATATGGAGGCAAGGAGTAATCTCATGTGGGATTCCGCAATGGCGGAGAACGGCATACTCAAATGCGGCAAGCTCACGTGCTTCCAAGCGCATCAGATAGAGCATCAGCTCGGAGCATACACCGATTGCAACCACGGGCAGGGGCTTGCGGTGATACACCCCGCATATTATCGCCGCATCGTAAAGGATGCACCGGAAAAATTCGCGAGGTTTGCCGAAGCGGTATTCGGAGAGACCACGGCGGAGGGCGGCGTGAGGGCGCTCGGAGAGCTCATAAGAGCTTGCGGACTGCCGACCGAGCTTAGAAAGCTTGATTCCAAAGCTGAGATCACCGCCGAGCTGCTGCGGCAGGTGGCGGATACGAGCAATATCATAAGCTCCGGTCCCCGTGAGCTTACGCGTGACGAGATATACGATATCCTTATCGAATGTATGTAAGGTGATGCTTCATCGGCAAAGATGATAGGTTAAAAGGCGATCGACCGTGAGGTCGGTCGCTTTTCTCATGCCGCAAAGCCCACTTCCTACCGCGAATACCGCTGTTTGGGGGGCGGAGCTTTCCTCGACGTTCGACGGGACAGCGAAAAGGCGGTGTGACTTCAGTCACACCGCCCGAAATACTGGAATATGCAATCTTCGGCTGTGCTGCCGATTTCTTTGCGTTTTCGTATGAGGTACCGTGCTCACAGCCGAGACACGCCTTATTTGTCTACGACAAAGGCAACGGGCATTCGCCAAGAATTGTTTGAATAATAGAAGGTCACACTTGTCATCAGATATCTGTCCTCGTAGTACATACAGGACGAGCTGCCGCCGTCGAGATTTGCCGCATTGACAGCGCCGTATTCGGTCAGTATGCCGATCAGATCGGATGCGGAGGCGCCGAGATGCCCCGATTTGCCGCGCCCGTCGGTGACAAGCATGAGCACGGAGCCGTCGGCTCTCTGCCCGATGCACGTTCTCGGATTAAGTCCGCTGCCGGCACCGTTCAGCTCACGCGCATTTCCGTTTATGATGAGCTTTACAAAATGGTTGTTCTTGTCGGATGCATCCTCTTGGAAGGTCACCGCATCGCGGATCCTTTTTTCCTCTATAAGCGCCTTCGTTTCGGCGGGGGTCATTCCGTCAACATCAATTATCTGAAGAATGTTGTCCTCATCAAAGCCGATCAGCACAAGCCCGGAGAAGGACTGCGGATCGTTCAGCTGGATCTCACCGTTTGAGACGACTATACCGTAGGGTCTGCCTCCGGAGTTGCTTCCGGAATTGTACAGACCTCCGTTGATTCCGGCAACGGCACCCGCATCTGTCACAAGCTTGTCAAGCGTGACACCGACCTCCGCCCACGGATATATCGTGGAGAGGCTGATCTTCGAGGGATCCTTTACGATGAGGAGAGTGCCGTAGAACGTCCTGCCGGAGATCTCAATGACCTCAATGTCCTCCTGCACCTCACCCGTCGCATCGCCGTCGGAGGTGCTTCCGTCTCCTATGGAGATCAGCGAATTGTCAACATCTCCGTCAAGCTCCTGCATGGTGTTCCTGTCCACGATCTCCTGCAATTCATCGGCGGGGACGAACATACCGGCAAGAAATTTGAGCTGTCCGGTTTCGAGAAGCGTTGTAACAAAGGTCTCCTTTGCCGCAACGGAGATATCACTGCATATCATTCTAAGCGCTATCGCAAGCGTGAGGACTGCCGCAAGAACGAAAGTCATAAGCATTGCGAGGATGCGGAGCAGAAGCGTGCCCGCTCCGCCTTTTGTGCGGTGAGAGGGGGGTCTTGACTGCTTCGAGCTGTAGACGCGTCGGCGCGAATTACGGCTGAATACACTGCGCTTCTGGCGGCGCAGATGCATCGGCACGGGACTGTTGTTGTTCATATTTTTCACCTTGTTCTGTCTCAAGCTTATTTGATTATCTCCTGAATATCGCAGACATACCATGTGCCGTTTTCGAGAATGTAGTAGAATCGGCAGTCCATGGTGTCGGCTACATTGGCGCCGCTGTTCAGATGCATTATCTTAGTCAGCTTGACGTCAACGGAAAAGCACGAATCGCTGTATCTGACGTAATCCGATACCGTCTCCTCCGAGAACGGGGGATTGTCGAGGGTATGTACGCTCGTAAAGGTGATATCGACACCGGTAGCCCATTTCAGCGCCACCTCGGAGAGATAGGAGTTCGGCAGGAGAAACTTTTCCACCTGTCCGAAGCCGTGCTTCGCACCGGTAAGATCCGCCGTCATGAACAGACTCCACTTTTTCGCGTTGTCAAGCACCTTGTCCTTTGAATATACCTCGGGTGGAATCTCGGGAGAGGATGCCTGCGATTCTATCGTGACACTTCGATCGTCAAGGGCAAGATCGACCCTGCCTCCGAGATTGTCGGTTATGATAAAGCTCTCGTCGCTGTCGAAAAGTCCGAGGTAATAGGTGGCGATCCTCGGCATCTCGGTGTATTGCGAAACATATTTGTAATCGTCGATATCCTCGGTCAGTGCCGTAGATACATCGAGAGTGAAGGTGCCGTCGGAGGATGAGATGCTGTAATTCGAGGGAATACGCACAACGTACTCCGTCATATCGGGAAGAACTTCGCCGTCATAGGGAAGCACGTTTCCGACACTGTCCCTCAGCGTGAGCTTCGGATCCTCATACGAGGAGATGAGATAGCTCCTTTTGCCGTTGATGCTTGGCTCGGAGCCCTCGGCAGGCTTTCCGTCACAGAGGACTGCTACGGAAGCGGGCAGAGAAAGCTTATATGTGTATGAGGCGGGAGCTACGCTCAAAATATCCCATTCGGTTATCGGGAACAGAGCAAGCTTTGTGTGACTGCCACTTGCCGACAGGGTGATGTCGATGATGCGGTGCTCGTCGGAGAAAACGGTGTAGGTGAGCTTTTCGCCTCCGTCGGCATTTTCGGTGAGACGCGCAGACAGCTCGCCGCCCGACAGCGCGAGCTTGTCCTCGGTCACGGGAAGAAGCTCTGACAGCTCCTCCACTGAGCAGGTTTCGCGCATAAGCTCGGAGAGCTTGCCGTTCTTTTTCGCCTTCTGCATTGATCTCAGATAGTCAACCGCAAGATTTTCCGGCTGGCATGCCTCGTATTCCTTTAAGACAGAGCCTACGTGAATGAGGCAAAACGCCATTATCAGTATAAGTATACCGCAGAAAATAAGATAGATTCTTTTGAAGGTTCTGTTTCTAAACATTTTCAAGGCATCTCCGTGTCGGATAATTGTATTTTACAGGTGTTTTGAATACCGCAGACCCTGCATGGCGCGCGGTTACTGTAATTATTATACAATAACCTGTTTCCCGTGTCAACAAATTAAGGTATAAAGTATCCGTAATATTGTGAATATCAGCGTGCAGATATCGGCACCGTTTCGGCGGCGGACGTTTTACGCTTTTCATAAAATAAAGGAGCGCTCGGAGAATATTTCGGTATCATTTTGAGCAATAATACACTTGGGTAGTGATAACCTGCATCTGCGGTATACAGAGGCCGCGATCAAACGAAAGGAAAAAAGCATGAAGAATCTCAAGAATATCATAATAACCGTCGCCGCCGTCGCGGCGATGACAGCCGCGCTTGCCTCGTGCGGCGGCAATAATACGACCGACGCGGACGGTAAGAATACCGATGTCGGCGGAGGTATCGGCACCGTGACCACTCTTGCCGACTCCGAGGGAAAGGTGAAGGATACCGACGAGAGCCACGGGACGGAGAATAAAAGAGATCCCGAAAAAGAGCATGACGGATCCGACGGGCTGCTCGGCTCCGGCACGCTCAGATGAGCGGACATCACTGAAAAATCGGGGCTGCCGAGAGTGCATGAGCACCGCCGCGGCCCTTTTTTTATTTGACGTATATATTTACGCTGTTTCGGTTGACAAATCCCTTGACTTTGGTGTAAAATATACTATGTATGAAAACGGTGCTGTAAAGCAGGGAAGGATCAGCCAATGCCAAGAAGTATGACAGCCTTCGGCAGAGCAAGAACGGTGACTGCTGCGGGAGATAAAGAGATCACGGTAGAGATAAAATCGGTAAATTCAAGGTTTTTGGATCTGTCCGTAAAGCTTCCGCGAAATATATCGTATCTTGAGGATAAGGTGCGCTCGTACATTTCCTCCGAGGGTATAGTGAGAGGTAAGGTCGAGGTGTGGATCGCAGTCGATGTGCTGTCGGACACGGAATCCTCGGTGCTTCTTGACCGCGCCGCGGCGGAGAGCTATATCGCCGCACTCAAAACGCTCAGAGACAGCTTTTCGCTGACTGACGATATTACAGTGATGAGCGTGGCTCAGAACAGAGAGCTGTTCAGGGTGAAGCATCCGGAGGATGACGGTGATAAGACCTTTGCGGAGATACTTCCCGCACTCGGCGAGGCGGTGAATATGTTCCGCAGCAGACGTGAGGACGAGGGAGCCGCGCTGACTGCCGATATACGGAAGAAGGCGGAGCGGATCCGCACTCTTGCGGAGCAGGTGCGTTCTCTTTCCGAGGGAGATATAGCGGAGTACAGAGCAAAGCTTTTCGCCCGGATCAAGAAGATCCTTGACGAGGCGGCGCTGGAGATCGCAGAGGGCAGAATACTGACCGAAGCGGCTGTGTACGCCGACCGCGTGTCAATAGATGAGGAGACGGTCAGACTTGCCAGTCACCTTGATGCTCTTGAAGGTATACTCTCCTCCGATGAGCCGGCGGGAAGAAAGCTTGATTTTCTTGTGCAGGAGATGAACCGAGAGGTGAATACCATCGGATCGAAGGCGGGACACACCGAGATATCGTATCTGGTGGTCGAGATGAAGAACGAGCTTGAAAAGATCCGAGAGCAGATACAGAACATCGAATAGAGAAAAGCGGAATAATTATGAGATTTGTGAACATCGGCTTTAACAATATGGTGTCCGCCGAGAGGATAATATCGGTGGCATCTCCCGACAGCGCGCCGATAAAGCGGCTGATACAGGATTCGAGAGATTTCGGCAGAGTGATAGACTGCTCCTGCGGACGTAAAACACGCTCGGTGATAATAACCGACAGCGACCATGTGATACTGTCTGCAATACAGGCGGAGACGCTTGCGGGACGTCTTGAGGGCAGAGCCGAGGCGGATGTGTGCGATGATGAGGAGTAGGTGAAATGACAACAGATAAAGCGGCGCCGAAAGGCGTACTGATGGTGATATCCGGACCTGCCGGAAGCGGCAAGGGCACGGCAGTCAGGTGTCTTCGCGAGCTCATGCCGGAGCTGTCGCTGTCCGTATCGGCTACCACACGTGCGCCGAGAAGCGGAGAAGAAGACGGAGTCCATTATTACTTCATCTCCCGTGAGGAGTTTGAGAGGCGCATCGAGGCGGGGGAGATACTTGAGTATACGGAATACTGCGGAAATCTCTACGGCACTCCCGCCGCCGAGGTAAGGCGCGTGCTTGACGAGGGACGCGATATGATCCTTGAGATCGAGGTGGACGGCGCCTCACAGGTGAAGAAGATATTCCCGGATGCGGTCACAGTGATGCTGATACCGCCCGACGGAAATACTCTTGAGGCAAGGCTTCGCGGTCGCGGAACCGAGACGGACGAGGTCGTGCGCCGGCGTATGGCAAGGGCGAGGGAGGAGATAGCTCTGTCGTCGGAATACGATTACATAGCCGTAAGCTATGACGGTGCGGCGGAGGAGTGCGCCGCGAATTTGCAGGCAATACTCACGGCAGAGCATTTCAGACAGAGCCGAATGAGCTATGTGACCTCTGCTTTCTTTGAGAATAATTGAATTAAAGGATAGGTGAACAAAAATGGATATGATTTATCCCTCCATCGGAGAGCTTACAAACGAAAAGGTAAACAGATATGCACTCGTGATCGCGACTGCGAAATGCGCGAGAGCAATAACGGACGAATATGTACGCCAGCGCGAGCGTGCCGAAAGACTTATCGCGAACAAGGATACCGATAAGAGCATCGCCTCGATGATAACGCGTGAGTTCCGAGAGGAAAAGGCGGTTCGCACGGCGATAAACCGCATCAAGAGCGGTGAGTATACAATACTCGGTGACGGCGAAACAGCCGCGCCCGCGGAGACTGCGGCGGAGCCCGACAATACGGAAGCCGAATAAGCTATTGTAAGATAACAGCAGTAAAGAGGGGAGTCGCCGTTAAAGGAAGCCTCCCCTCCGTGATTTTTCGGACATCTCAAATGGAGGTGATTGCCTTGAAGGGAGAGTTTGTCTCTGTTTATATACTTGAGGCTCCGTACCACGCGGATAAGGAATACGATTATTTCGTGCCGCAGTCGATGTCGGGCGTGAGCGAGGGAAGTATTGTAACAGTTCCGTTCGGACGTTCCAACAGAAGAACCTCCGCCGTTGTCGTGAGAGTCAAATCCGACACCGATGCCGATCCGAACGTCGTAAAGCCCATATCGGCTGTCACGCGCCGATCACTGCTTACGGGTGAGCTTCTGTCCGTCTGTGCATACATGAAGGAGCATACGCTCTGCACCTTCGGAGATGCGGTGAGAGCGGTCGTGCCGTCGGCGGCAATGTCGAAGCTCAGTGAGTATTATACGGCGGCTCCCGATACGGATACCGATAAGTTCAGTGAGCGCACCGCAATGGTGCTCTCCTTCATAAAGGCGAGAGGGAGAGTATCCGCCGCCGTGCTTCGCCGCGAATTCGGAGATGATGCTGTTGCGGCGGTGAACGATCTCGTGCACGCGGGATGTGTTATGAAGGAGCGAGAGGATTCCGCAGGGGACGGGATCAGACGAAGGCTTGTCTGCTCTCTTGCGATATCACCGTCGGAGGCGACCGATATAGCCGACGGCAAGGGCGAGGTGAGCCTCAGAAGCGCCGTACAGGCAGATCTGCTGCGAGCTCTTGCGGGACTGACTCCGGATAATGCTTCGGGGGAGAGAATGGAGATACCCGCCGAGGAGCTGTTTGAGCTTTGCCCCGACGGGAACAGAGTCCGTTTGAGGGCACTTGAGAAGAAAAAGCTTGTTCGGCTGAGAGAGGTAGAGGTATCGCGAGATCCGTATCGGGTGCCGACGGTAAGCTCGAATGTCGGAGATTCACCGCTGACGGAGGAGCAGTCGCAGGCAGTAGAAAAGCTCGTCGGGCTTCTCGGCTCGGGAGAGCCCAAGGGAGCACTCCTTCACGGAGTCACCGGCTCCGGTAAAACGAGAGTCATAATCGAGATGCTGAAGCACGTGCTTGCCGAGGGGCGCGACGGAATAGTGCTTGTTCCCGAGATCGCTCTCACGCCGCAGACTGTCGGCGTGTTCCTCTCCGTGTTCGGAGACAGAGTTGCCGTGCTTCATTCGGGACTCAGCGCCGGAGAGCGCTTCGATGCGTGGAGGCGTATCAAGAACGGCGGAGCCGATGTTGTCATCGGAACGCGCTCGGCTGTGTTTGCTCCGGTGGAGAAGCTGGGACTTATCGTGATAGACGAGGAGCAGGAGCATACCTATAAGAGCGATATAAATCCCAAATATCTTGCACATGATATCGCACGCAAAAGATGCGCCGACGGCGGCGCACTTATGCTGCTTGCCTCGGCAACTCCGTCTGTCGGAAGCTACTACAAGGCAAAGCAGGGAATATACACTCTGATCGAGATGAAGCAGCGCTACGGCGGTGCAAGGCTACCGGAGGTCATCATAAGCGATACGCGGGGCGAGCTTCTCCCGAGCTCATCACCGTACGGAGCCGAGCTCCGTCGCAGACTTTGCGAAACTGCCGCCGAGGGTAAGCAGTCGATAGTGTTTCTCAACCGACGCGGCTACAGCAGTGTGCTGAGCTGTCGCTCCTGCGGTGAGCCGGTGAAATGCCCGAATTGCTCGGTCTCCCTCACGTATCATACTCACAGAGGGCTGAAGGAGGGCGAGGGAGAGAATTATCTGAAGGCGCGCGCCGACAGCGGCACTCTCTCCTGCCACTATTGCGGATACCGTACAAAGGTGCCGCAGACCTGCCCCAAATGCGGCTCCGCACATATGCTTTTTATGGGCTGCGGAACGCAGAGAGCCGAGGCGGAGCTGGAAGCACTGCTTCCCGATACTCCGGTGATCCGAATGGATACGGATACCACAAGGGCGAAGTTTTCGCACGACGAGCTGCTGTCGCGCTTCCGTCGCGGAGATGCCAAGGTTCTGCTCGGAACACAGATCGTGACAAAGGGGCATGATTTTCCGAAGGTCACGCTTGTCGGAGTGCTGAACGCGGATGCATCGCTCTATCTTGACGATTACAGGGCGGCGGAGCGTACCTTTGCAATGCTGACGCAGGTGATCGGCAGAGCGGGACGCGGGGCAGATGCGGGCGTTGCCGTCATCCAGACCCAAAATCCCGATTCAGAGGTAATAAGATTGGCTGCGGCGCAGGACTATCCAGCATTCTTCGAGAACGAGATACGCATCCGACGCGCACTTGTCTTTCCGCCGTTTTGCGATATCGCCGTGCTCACGCTTACATCTCCCGATGAGGCATTGCTTGACGGCGGCACGGCGCGACTTGTGCAGTCGATACGCGAAAAGCTGTCGGGAAGCTTTTCGGATGTCAAGACCGTAGTATTCGGACCGTTTGAGGCTCCGATCTATAAGGTGCAGAATAACTGCCGTATGCGTATGGTGATAAAGTGCAGACTGTCTCACCGAACGAGAGCGTTTTTCTCGGAGATACTGTGCGATTTCGGCAAAAACGCAACAAAGCGGCTGACTCTCAGCATAGATCTGAATCCGTCGAGCCTTTGACGGTGCATTTGAATGTAAATAAATATTTGTGTGCCATGGGACAGTGGCACTGCTATGAAAAGCAAGGAGAAGAAAAATGGCTATACTTAATATCGTAAAAGAGGGAGATCCCGTGCTTCGCAAGGTCAGTCGAGAAGTTTCGGAGATAACTCCGAGAATAATCAGACTGCTTGATGATATGAAGGAGACACTTGACGATGCACAGGGCTGCGGACTTGCGGCAGTGCAGGTGGGCGTGCTCCGTCGCGTGGTGCTTGTGGAAACAGAGGAGACGGGTCTTGTGGAGATGATAAACCCCAAGATAATCGCTTATTCCGGCACACAGGAGGAGGCGGAGGGCTGTCTTTCCGTTCCGGGAGTGTGGGGAATCACACGTCGCCCCATGTCCGTGACCGTCAGCGCACTTGACAGAAACGGAAATAAATTCACCGTCACGGGCTCCGGCCTTGCGGCGAGGGCTTTTTGCCATGAGCTGGATCATCTTGAGGGCAAGCTGTTCTCCGATGATATGATAAGACAGCTTGATCCCGATGAGCTTTGAGACCTTCGAGGAGAACGATATGCGCGTAATGTTTATGGGAACCCCCGAATTTGCCGCGGAATGTATGCGTGCGCTCATTGCGAGGGGTGAAGATATAGTTGCCGCCGTAACTCAGCCGGATAAGCCGGTGGGGCGCGGAATGAAGCTTACGCCTCCGCCGGTAAAGGTGCTATCGACCGAGGCGGGGATTCCGGTGTATCAGCCGGATACGCTGAAGGACGGCAGCTTTGCCGATGTGCTTCGGGAGCTTGCGCCGGATGTGATCTACGTTGCCGCATACGGCAAGATACTTCCGAGGTATGTTCTTGATTTTCCAAGGTACGGATGTATCAACGCTCATGCCTCCCTGCTTCCGAAATACCGCGGAGCCGCACCGATACAGCGTGCGATAATGAACGGAGAGAGCGAAACGGGAGTCACTGCCATGTATATGGCGGAAGGACTTGATACGGGTGATATGATCCTCTCGGAGAGGGTAGAGATAAGCGAGAGCGACGATTTCGGCTCGGTGCACGATAAACTCTGCAAGGCGGGCGGACGTGCCCTGTGCCGCGTGGCGGAGCTGCTCGGAGAGGGCAAGGAGCTCCCGCGCACACCGCAGAATGATGCGGAATCCACATATGCCGCAAAGATCACCGCCGAGGATCTCTGCCTCGGCTTCGACAGCTCTGCCGAGGAAGTATCGCGGCATATTCGCGGACTTTCTCCCGTGCCGCTCTGTCGGGTGAAGACTCCCGACGGCAAGGGATTGAAGCTTGTCTCGGCGGCGGTGTCGGATAAAAAGGTCGCGGAGGGCGTGTCTGTCGGAGAGGTCATCGACCTGTCCGATAAGGGAGACGGAGAGATAGTCGTGGCTTGTGCAAGCGGTGCGGTGGCTGTTACGAGAGTAAGGCCCGAGGGCAAGGGCGATATGCGTGCCGCGGACTTTATAAGAGGCAGAAAAATATCCGTCGGGGATATACTCGGCTGATATTATGCACTTGCATAAAACGTGAATATTCTGCAAATGCATAAATGCAGCGCTTTTACGGGACTGCGATCGGAGGTGAAGAAATGACAAAAAAGCATAACGGCGTCGGAGCGGATCCGCGCAGACTTGCCGCCGATTCCCTTGTAAAATGGGAGAAGCTCGGCAAGTATGCCCCGATAGAGGCAGCATCGGCGCTGAACAGCCGAGAGCTCGGTGAAGCTGACCGCAGACTGTATTCGGCACTTGTCTACGGCGTGGTGGAAAGAGCGATAACTCTTGATTTCATTATTGACAGATATTCCTCCACCCCGTCCGAGCGCTTGGAGCCGATCGTCCGTGCCGCACTCCGTATCGGTCTGTACCAGCTTTTGTATATGGACAGGATCCCGCCTCATGCGGCTGTATCCGAGACGGTGGCTATCGCCCCGCGGAGAGCCGCAGGACTTGTAAACGGTGTGCTGAGATCGTTCATAAGAGCGGATAAATCGTTTGTGCTCCCGAAAAAAGAGGCTGATATTTTCGGGTATTTGTCCGTGAAATATTCCGTACCGCGCGATCTGTGCGAACTTTTGGCAAACGCCTACGGCATTGACGATGCCGAAAGTATCCTTAACTGCTCGTTCGGTGGGGACAGACTGTGCCTCAGAGTAAATACGCTGAGGTGCTCCGTGGAGAGCGCCATGGAGCGCTTGAAGCGCGACGGCGCCGAGGTGCGCGTATCCTCCGTTGTGCCGGATGTGCTCGTAATGTCATCGGGCACGCAGTTTCTTTCCGGTATAGATGAAGGGCTGTGGTTCGTGCAGGACGAGGCATCTGCCGCCGCCGTGATGACGCTTGCTCCGCAGGCGGGAGCGACAGTCCTCGATATGTGCGCCGCACCGGGCGGAAAGACCTTCGGCTGTGCCGTTGCCATGGGAGATCATGGAAAGATAAGGGCGCTTGATATCCATAAGAACAAGCTGTCACTGATAAGTGACGGTGCGGCGAGACTGGGACTCGGTATAATCGAGGTCGGAGTGGGAGATGCGAGAGAGCCGAGCGAGGAGCTATGGGACAGCGCGGACTTTGTGCTGTGCGATGCGCCGTGCTCCGGTCTCGGAGTTATTTCCAAAAAGCCCGACATACGCTATAAGTCGGTCAAGGATATATCGGGGCTTCCGCCCGTGCAGTATGCTGCCTTGTGCGGTGCCGCTAAATGCGTGCGTTCGGGGGGTGTGCTGATGTATTCCACCTGCACGCTGAATCCTGCGGAAAATGAGGACATCTTCCGCCGCTTCGCGGAGTCGCATCCGCAGTTTGAGCCTGTTCCGTTCGATCTGTGTGGGCTCGGCGCGGAGGGATACGCCACGCTCATGCCGCATAAGACGGGCACGGACGGATTCTTTATCTCAAAATTCAGACGTAAGTATTGAGCCGACGGCAGATTGCGCCGAGGACGGCGCGTGCATTGGCACGGAGAGGTTATTATGGTTGATATACTCGGCATGACAAAGGCAGAGCTGAGAGAATACGCAGCATCGCTCGGAGAGAGCGCCTTTCGCGGAGAACAGCTTTACGGCTGGATGATGAAGGGCGCGGAGCTTGCGCGTATGAGCAATATTCCCGCAGCCTTCAAGAAAAAGCTCGGTGAATCTGCGGAGTACAGGCTTCCGACCGTTGCGGAGAAATACACCTCGGCGAGAGACGGTACGGTAAAGTACCTCATGGAGCTTATTGACGGCGAGTGCGTCGAGTGTGTGCTCATGAAATATGAGCACGGGACTACGCTGTGCGTGTCATCTCAGGCGGGCTGTCGCATGGGGTGCACGTTTTGTGCCTCAACGCTCAGAGGCAAGATGCGCGATCTCACAGCCTCGGAGCTTCTCGGACAGGTAATAGTGGCGGGAGCCGACAGCGGTGAGCGTGTAGACGGCGTTGTGATGATGGGTATCGGAGAGCCGCTTGATAACTATGACAATACCGTGAAATTCCTCAGACTTGTCAGCTCGGAGGACGGGCTCGGCATCGGTCTGCGGCATATTTCCGTTTCGACCTGCGGACTTGTGAGCGGGATCCGCCGACTTGCGGAGGAGGGACTTCCCGTTACGCTGTCCGTATCGCTCCACGCTTATGACGATGAGACAAGATCGAGGCTCATGCCGGTAAACCGCAAATGGTGCATCGCGGAGCTTCTTGATGCCTGTCGGTACTATTTCGATGTTACCGGAAGACGTATTTCCTTTGAGTATACGCTCATAGCGGGGGAGAACGATTCGCCGGAGGGCGCCGCGGCACTTGCGAGGCTTCTGTCCTCCGAGATGAAGGGAAGACCCTGCCATGTGAATCTGATCCTGCTTAATTCCGTCAAGGAAACGGGGCTCCTTGCGCCGTCGCGCAAAAACGCCGAGACCTTCTGCCGAATATTGGAGCGCTCCGGAATCAATGCGACGATACGCCGCCGTCTCGGCGGAGATATCGACGCCTCCTGCGGACAGCTCAGACTGAGACGGCTGGAGACGGAGAGCGCGAAATGATGCAAGGCTCAAAACGGTGTGAGAGCGGAGCGGATGCGCCGAATTATATAAATATTGTGTAAAAAAATTGTCAATTTCGTTTACTTGCGTCGGCAAGTATATTATAATTGTAATGAGGGCAAACGGAGGGAAGCGTTCCTTTGCGTTTACCCGAGTGTACCTCGGCAAATAAAACACATATTCCGTTGCGGCGGCGAGACATACGTCGAGACGCGGAGCGGAGCGGAGATTACTATGAAGTGCTTTGGAATGACTAATATCGGAATGAAGCGTCGTGTAAACCAAGACAGCTTTTTAATAAAGGAATACGATACCGGACTTCTTGCTGTCGTATGCGACGGAATGGGCGGAGCCTCGGGCGGAGCCGAGGCATCGGCTACTGCCGTAACGGCATTTTCCGGCTATGCCGATATCAGCCTCGGAGCATCCGACGGAGCTGTGAGCGCCGATGAGTCTTTTGACACCGAGGAAGGTGTGCGGAATGTTCTGCTCTCCGCCGTCAGAGCGGCAAATAATGCTGTTTTTTCCGCCTCCAAGGAGGATGATGACCTGAACGGAATGGGCACCACGCTTGTATCCGCATTTATAACAGACGGCAGGGTGTATGCCGTAAATGTGGGCGACAGCCGTATGTATATCATAAAGGAAAACACGATAACTCAGGTAACTCACGATCATTCCTATGTGCAGTATTTGGTGGATATCGGCAAAATGACAGCCGATGAGGCAAAGGCATCTAATAATAAAAATATAATCACCCGTGCGGTCGGCACCGAGGCAGAGGTCGAAACGGACTTCTTTACGGTCGATGCCGATATGGAGGGCGGGTATGTTCTGCTTTGTACAGACGGACTTACAAATCATCTGTCCGAGGAGGAGATCGCCGGCTGTATCACGGAGGCAAAGGATCCCGAAACGGGCTGTGCCATGCTTATAGACAGGGCAAACAGCAGCGGAGGCAGTGATAACATCACTGCGGTCATCATTTCAATGTGATAGACCTTTGAAAAAAGAGAAAGGGCGGACATTGATTTATGGAAAATTACGAACGGTATGTAGGTGCGGTTCTTGATAACCGCTATAGAATAGAGAAGGTCATCGGTATCGGCGGCATGGCGGTGGTGTTTAAGGCGGTCGATATGCTGATGCGCCGCAACGTGGCGGTGAAGATACTGAAGGATGATATTGCCAAGGACGAGCAGTCTGTCAAGAGATTCATAAATGAGTCAAAGGCGGTATCCATGCTCTCTCACCCCAACATCGTGAACATTTACGACGTTTCGATGAAAAACGCCGAGAAATATATCGTCATGGAGTATATCGAGGGTATCACGCTCAAAAACTACATGACGAAGAAGGGCGTTCTCTCCCTGCGTGAGATCATCGGATATACGGAGCAGGTGCTCCGTGCTCTGGAGCACGCCCACGCAAAGGGCATCGTCCACCGTGATATCAAGCCGCAGAACATCATGCTGCTGAAGAACGGCATAGTAAAGGTCACGGACTTCGGTATAGCGAAGCTGCCCAACGCCGAGACGGTTACCATGACGGATAAGGCTATCGGAACCGTGTATTATATCAGCCCCGAGCAGGCGAGCGGCGATAACATCGACGCGAGAAGCGATATCTATTCCCTCGGTGTCATGATGTATGAAATGGCAACGGGAAAGCTTCCGTTTACCGCGGACAGCCCCGTATCCGTTGCGCTTATGCAGATAAACGAGGCGGCGGTGGCTCCCCGAGAGCTCAATGACCATATACCGAAGGGACTTGAGCAGATCATTACACGGGCTATCGAAAAATCTCCCGATATGCGGTACCAGAATGTGTCGCAGATGATGAGACAGCTCATGAAGCTGAAGGAGAATCCGTCGATCCAGTTCAAGACGCCGCACCGCCGATTCGGCGCCGGCTCAAAGCTTGCGAGCAATTCCATGTTTCCGATAATCCTCGGAGTTATCCTGCCGTTTTTGATAGTTGCGGGAGTTTCCGCCGGACTTATCATCTCGAGCCTTTTCGCAAGCCCCGACGATACCACCGAAACGATAACGGTAAAGAATTTTGTCGGTCAGTCCTATACGGAGGAGATGGAGAAATTCTTCGACACCGCGGAATACTATAAGCTGAAGCTTGAGCGCGTGTATAACGATGACGTTGAGGCGGGAAAGATAATCAGCCAGTCGCCCGAGGCGGGAGAAACAAGAAAGGTAAATAAGGGCAAGAAATACTGTGAGCTCACACTGACGGTCAGTCAAGGTACAAAGTATGTGCAGATGCCCGACGTAACGGTGCTTGATTACCGAGAGGCGAAGATCAGACTTGAACAGCTCGGAATAGACGTAAAGGTCGTAACCGAGTCGCAGGTGAACAGCGTGTACGAGGTCGGCTCGGTCATCTCTACCGCACCCAAGGCGGGTGAGACTATCGAGGGCGGATATACCGTCACACTGTATGTCAGCTCCGGTCCCACCGCGGAAAAGATCGAGATGCCGGATTATGTCGGCAAGAGCGAGGGAGAAACTCTAAAGGGCTTGCTTGAGGCGAAGCTGTATCCGGAGGACGTGACCTATGAGGCATCGGATAAGCCGAAGGGAACAGTCCTGACGCAAAGCGTGCGCGCGGGCGATGAGGTGTTCCTCTACAGCTTTGTGAGCTTCACCGTGAGCGGCGGTAAGGATTACGGTAAGACTCCGGATAACGATGCGACGGACGTGAAGGATACGCCTCCCGATACCACGACAAAGAACGACGATAAGACGGATGCGAACGACGGCACTACGACTGCGGCTCCGTCGGATACGGCGGAGGTCACTGAGCCGAGCGTTACCGAGAGCGGATCGGACGAGAAGCCGCCCGAGACTGTCGGGATTAACGGTGATGCGGCTCCGGTAGATGAAAACTGACAACGGAGAGCGTCTTAATATGGATATGACGAACGCTTGTATGACCGGAATAATAACAAAAGGCGTGGGCGGACTGTATACGGTCCGCCCCCTCTCACACGGGGATGAGCTTCTGTGCCGCGCGCGCGGAGTGTTTCGGCATGAGAAGATCGTACCTACGGTGGGAGATATAGTGGAGCTGGAGCTTTCAAGCGAGCAGAGCGATCCGGCGGGAGCGGCGGGCGTTATAACGGCGATACATGACAGAAAGAACTGCCTTATAAGACCGTCTGTCGCAAATCTCACACGACTTCTCATCGTTGTGCCCACCGTATCTCCGAGACCGGATCTGTGGTACATAGATAAGCTTACCGCGATAGCGGATGCACTTGAGATAGGCTGTACAGTGATCGTGAATAAGCTCGGACTTGACAGGGAGAGCGCCGCGGACATAGCCGCAGAGTATTCCTCGGCGGGCTTTTCCGTCTTTTGCACCGATGCACTGTCGGGAGAGGGCTGCGACGAGGTGCTTGACCATATAAACGGTATTGCGGCAGCAACCGAAGAGGGAGACTGTGCCGTTGCCGCCTTTGCAGGAGTATCGGGTGCGGGAAAGTCATCGCTTGTCGGACGGCTTTTCCCGAGCATATCTCCGGAGGTCGGAAGGGTTAGCAGAAAGACGGAGCGCGGACGGCATACCACAAGAGCCGTGGAACTGTACCGGGTCTCCGACAGAATGTATCTTGCGGATACGCCGGGCTTTTCGATGCTTGATTTTGAGCGCTTTGACTTTTTCGAGCCGGAGCGACTTACTTCATCATTCAGAGAGCTTGCGCCGTACCTTGATCTGTGCCGATACGCGGACTGTACCCATACCAAGGAGGAGGGCTGTGCCGTCATAGAGGCGGTGCGTGACGGGCGGATATCAGCACGAAGACATGAGAGCTACGTAAAGCTTTACGATATCATGAAGAAAAAGCCCGATTGGCAGAGACGGGGGTGATGCGCGTGAAGGCGCTTATAATAACGGGCGGTGAGTGCGCCGAGACGGTGGAGCTCCCGAAACACGGTATGTGTATTGCCGCAGACAGCGGCTTCATAACAGCCGAAAGACTCGGCGTATTTCCCGATGTCATCATCGGAGATTTCGATTCGATCGGCGCTTCGATGCCGACGGAATACAGAGATCCCGAAACGGGCAGATGCAGTGAGATAATACGCCACCCGCCGATGAAAAACGAGACGGATACCATGCTTGCCGCGATGTATGCGGTCGAACACGGTGCCGACGAGGTGTACATCGTCGGAGGACTCGGCGGCAGAGCGGATCATACGCTGTCGAATGTTTTTTTGCTGGAGAGGCTAAGACGCTCGGGAATACCTGCGTGCCTCACCGACGGCTCAAATGAGCTGAGAGTGCTTATCGGCGGTGACAGCGCGTCGGTGGTGTACGGTGAGTACAGATATTTCTCCACGCTTGCTCTTGACAGATGCACCGTGTCGGTCAAGGGCTGCCTGTATCCACTGTCACACAGTGTTCTTGAAAGAGAGAATGCTTATGCGGTGAGCAATGAGCCTCTCGTCGGAAATGCCGAGGTGGTGTGCCATGAGGGAGTGCTTCTTCTTGCGCGAACGGAGAGACTTCGGTAGCAGAGAGCGATTCTCGGCATATACTGTAACTGAAGGCAAGATGCCGAAAAGGAGGCAGTATGAAGATCATCATAAAGAGACCGGCTCCGTTTTTGTCGGCTATACTGAGGCGGATCTTTAAGGTATAGAAAAGAGCCGTCCATACGAAAGCAACAGACCGAATCTCGGTTGAGATTCGGTCTGTTGCTTTTATTATATCGTAGAGCTTACAGCTCACAGGTTCCGACTGTTCTCGGGAAGGGAAGAACGTCACGTATGTTCTGAACACCGGTGAGATACATGATGCATCTCTCAAAGCCGAGTCCGAAGCCGGCGTGACGGGCGGAGCCGTATCTGCGGAGATCGAGGTAGAAATCGTAGCTCTTGCGGTCGAGCCCGAGCTCGTCGATGCGTGCCTCAAGCTTTGCAAGATCGTCCTCACGCTGAGAACCGCCGATGATCTCACCGATTCCGGGAACAAGGCAGTCCATAGCCGCGACCGTCTTGCCGTCATCGTTCAGCTTCATGTAGAACGCCTTTATCTCCTTGGGATAATCGGTCACGAATACGGGACGCTTGAATATCTGCTCTGTCAGATAGCGCTCATGCTCGGTCTGGAGATCACATCCCCAGAATACCTTGTAAGCGAAGCTGTCATTGTGCTTTTCGAGGAGCTCAACAGCCTCCGTGTAGGTAACATGACCGAACTCAGAGCCTGCCACAAGCTCAAGCCTTTCGATCAGCCCGTTGTCGACAAACTGATTTAAGAAGCGCATCTCCTCGGGAGCGTTTTCGAGAACGTAGTTTATGATGTACTTTATCATATCCTCGGCAAGCTTCATGTCATCGTTAAGATCGGCAAAAGCCATCTCGGGCTCGATCATCCAGAACTCCGCCGCATGACGTGTGGTGTTTGAATTTTCCGCACGGAAGGTGGGACCGAAGGTGTATATGTTTCTGAATGCCATTGCGAAGGTCTCTCCGTTGAGCTGTCCGCTGACGGTGAGATTTGTACTGCGACCGAAGAAATCGCGGCTGTAATCCACCTCGCCGTTTTCCGTCATCGGAATATCTGCCGGATCCATCGTGGTCACTCTGAACATTTCGCCCGCGCCCTCACAGTCACTTCCCGTGATTATCGGGGTGTGAGTATACACGAAGCCTTTCTCGTTGAAGAACTTGTGGATAGCAAAGGCGGCAAGTGAGCGGATGCGGAATACGGCTTGAAACAGATTTGTTCTGGGACGGAGATGAGATATCGTGCGGAGATACTCCGTGGTATGCCGCTTCTTCTGAAGGGGATAATCGGGAGTGGACGCGCCCTCAACCGTCAGCTCGGTCGCATGAAGCTCAAAGGGCTGCTTGGAATCGGGGGTGAGAACGAGCGTGCCGCTGACGATCAGAGCGGAGCCGACGTTCAGCTTGCCGATCTTGGCGAAATTCTCAAGGGAATCGTCGTAAACTATTTGAAGTGTTTCAAAAAACGTGCCGTCAGCCATAACGATAAAGCCGAAGGTCTTTGAAGCACGGATACTTCTGACCCAGCCGCCTACGGTGACGGTCTTGCCCTCGTACGACCTAGTGTCGCGGTAAAGAGAACGAATTTCAGTAAGCTTCATGATTGTAACCTTTCTTTGTATGAAGATAGTTGAGTCTTTCGGGATCAGTCAATAAAGTCAAATTCAAGGCCGTACATCCGAACGGTATCTCCCTCGGAGCAGCCGCGTTCTCTGAGACGGTCGATTATTCCTTCCTTGTTCAGCGACCGCTCAAAATACATAAGGGATTCTCTGTCGGAGAAATTCACTCTGCCGACAAGCAGCTCAAGCCACGCTCCCTCGCAGACATACGCGCCGTCGTCGTCACGCCTGATAAGCGTATCCGACGGAGATGCGCTCTCAAATCCGTCTGCCGCCGGCACTGTCTCCGGCTCGTAAGATATTGTGGGAGGAAGCTCGGAGAGCTTCCTTGATATAAGATGTACAAGCTCATCAAGACCGATGTGCGCCGCGGCGGATATTGGAAGCACGGGATAGCCGAAGGGCTCAACCGCCGCACGCAGTGCCGAGAGAGCTTCCTCTGTTTCGCTGTCCGACATCAGGTCGCACTTGTTTGCCGCAACGATGCGCGGCCTCTTTGCAAGTTCGGGAGAGTATTTCTCAAGCTCCTCGTCTATCGTGTGGAAATCGTCGATGGGAGAGCGTCCTTCAATTCCGGAGAGATCCACCACCTGAACGATAAGCCTGCATCTGTCTATGTGCCTCAAAAAGCTGTGACCGAGTCCGGCACCGTCGGAGGCACCCTCGATAAGCCCGGGAATATCCGCCATAACGAAGCCAGCTCCGTCGGATACGGAGACAACTCCGAGATTCGGCTCAAGGGTGGTGAAGTGGTATTCCGCGATCTTCGGCCTTGCCGCCGATACTGCCGCAAGCAGTGAGGATTTTCCTGCGGAGGGCAGACCCGCAAGCCCGACATCCGCGATCATCTTGAGCTCAAGCAGTACCTCTGCCTCCTCGCCGGGAATACCGCTCTTGGCAAATCGCGGGATCTGGCGTGTTGCCGTGGCAAAATGCTTGTTGCCCCAGCCTCCGCGGCCGCCCTTGAGGGCGATGAAGTCCTCGCCGTCCGACATATCGTGAATGACTCTGCCCGATTCGGGCTCCTTGATAACGGTGCCTCTCGGCACGGGAATGATGATATCACTGCCGTTTTTTCCGTGGAATTTCGCACCGCCGCCGTCACCGCCGTTCTCCGCGACGAATTTTCTTTTGTATCTGAAGGAAAGCAGGGTGTTAGCGCCCTCGTCCACACGGAATATCACATTGCCTCCGCGACCGCCGTCGCCGCCATCGGGGCCTCCCTTTGCGACATATTTCTCACGGCGGAAGGAAACACAGCCGTTTCCGCCGGAGCCTGCCTTCAAATATATTTTGATCTTATCAATGAACATCTGTATTATCCTTAAAAATCTTCTCGTAATTTGCTATTGCCTCTGCAATGATCCTCTCCGCTTCATCCCTGTCGCAGAGATCGTCCACCGCGGTGTGCTTGTCCTCAAGCTGCTTGTATACCGTGAAAAAGTGGCGCATCTCATCGAATATGTGAGTGGGAAGCTCAAAGATCGAGGCGTACTTGTTGTAGGTCGGATCGGTAAAGGGTATCGCAATGATCTTTTCGTCGAGCCTTCCGTTGTCAACCATTTTTATAACTCCGATCGGATAACACTCCACCAGAGTCATCGGCAGTATCTCCTTTGTGCATATCACAAGGACATCGAGCGGGTCGAGGTCATCGGCATAGGTGAGGGGAATAAAGCCGTAGTTTGCGGGATAGTGTGTGGAGGTATAAAGAATACGGTCGAGCCTCATCAGACCTGTTTCCTTATCCAACTCGTATTTGTTTTTCGAGTTTTTGGAGATCTCTATCACCGCAGTGAACTTCTGCGGAGTGATCCTGTCCTTGGGCATATCATGCCAGATGTTGGAGCTCATAGTCTGCCTCCGAAATTAAAATGCTTACAGAGCCGCAGGAATCTGTACAGACGTCAGATGAACGCCTTCGCGGTCTCTGCCATAATGCCGATACCCTTGACGATATCCTCGGCGGATGGGGTGGCATAGGTGATCCTGAAGGAATCGGACGGTGCGGAGGTATCCGCGTTGAACGCGATTCCCGGAACT
Source organism: uncultured Lachnospiraceae bacterium (assembly GCA_964631595.1). Lineage (GTDB taxonomy): Bacteria > Bacillota > Clostridia > Oscillospirales > CAG-272 > UMGS1312. The sequence goes on from CAZVXL010000002.1 coordinate 30,721, forward strand.
GCGGAAACTCCCGCCGCGGAGCACGCCTTGATGTACCCGAGCATATCCGAGCCCTTGGGCATAGTGAGCCAAACGAAAAGTCCGCCGTCGGGTCTTGTGTGAGTTATCCGAGAAGGCATCCTTTCATCAAGCTCGCGCATCATAAGAGCGCACTTTTCGCCGTACAGCTTGCATATTCCGGCAATATGACCGTCGAAATCGTATTCCGTCATGAAGCGATGGCAGAGCATCTGGAAGAAAATGTTGGTGTGTACGTCCTCGCACTGCTTGGCGACCACCATCTTTTGAATGACCGGCTCGGGAGCGGATACATATCCGAGACGGATACCGGCGGAGAGTATCTTCGAGAAGGAGGAACAGTAGATCACTATATTCTCCGTATCCATGCTTTTCAGAGTGGGAAGCTCCTTGCCGCCGAAGCGAAGCTCACCGTACGGATTGTCCTCAAGGATCATGACACCGTGGCGCAGAGCGATCTCGTAGATCGCCTTGCGCTTTTCGAGAGAGGTCGTGATACCCGAGGGATTCTGGAAGGTGGGTATAAGATAGATGAGCTTTGTGCGGGGATTCTCGCAGAGCGCTTTCTCCAGCGCCTCCGGAGCTATTCCGTCGCCCTCAAGGTCGATACCGACCGTATTTGCACCGAGAGAACGGAAGGCATTCATGGCACCGATAAAGCTCGGATTTTCGCATATAACGGTATCTCCCTCGTTGCAGAAGACCTTGCAGGCAAGCTCAATGCCCTGCTGACCGCCGGAGGTTATGATGACCGGATTGTTTTCGGTGTCAATGCCGAATTTGGTGCGAAGACGCGCCGCAACACTGTCGATAAGAGGCGCATATCCCTCGGTAATGCTGTATTGCAGAGCCGCCGTGGAGTTATTCCTCAGTATATCTGCGGAAAGCTCACGGATGGCATCGACGGGGAAGGAAAGAGGAGAGGGATTTCCCGCGGAAAAGGCGATCGAATCTCCGCTGTTTTTGAGGATCTCGCGAATTGCGGAGGGCTTCAGCGAATTAAGCTTGTCAGAAAAAATGTATTCCATGATTCAACTTCCATTCAAAGGCATTATTATTCTATTATTTTACCATATCAAATGAAAAAATACAATAGCGGAATTGGATGAACGGGGCTTTTTTGCGGATTTTCGGGCTTGCGGAGTGCAAATATCACGTATTTTGCAGCCGCGCGGCACTGCTCGTGCGTTGAACCTATGCCGAATGATGCCGAGAATTACCCGAGAGCGTGTCGGGATGCGGGATCTCACATCGGGAAAATGAGATACCGCATGACGGTGAGCCATGCGGTAATTTTAATATAGGTTTCCGTATATGTTCCGATTCGCGAAAACGGCAAAGGAGGCAAATGCCCCGAGAGAGACGAAATTTATCGCAATGCCGAGCATATAGGCAGTGTCGAAATACGGCAGTATGAATCTGTATGCGGTAAAATACAGAGCCGACAGCGCGGCGCACCCGAGCATGATGAGCGCTCTTTTTTTGAGAGAGGCGGCAATGTCGTCGCGGTAGCGCTCGGGAACGGAGGGGAGAGACTTTGAGTGTCGAAGGCATATTCTGTAATAGAGAAAAACGAACAGCACGGCTGCCGAGCCGAGCAGCAGAGCCTCAAGAGCCTCCGCCGCCGCCATTGTGAGATACTCACCGTCCACGCTGTTGATGTTGACGGCGCTTACATATTCGCTCTCGGATTCGAGCAGTGTGAGCATTTGTCTCTTGTAGAGCCCGTAATGCTCTTTTTGCAGAGCATACACCCTGAGCGACAGCGGGATCACCGCCGCCGCGGGGATCAGCGGGACAAGGCACACGGTCGTTCTTCGAGAATAAGCGAACAAAACGATGACCGCGATGCACAGAACTGCCGCGGAGAAACAGCGCGGGACTACGTTGATCTGATAATCGTAGAAGCCCATGTACAGGAGCAGAGCCGCTCCGCCGAGCAGAGACAGAAGCTTCATTCCCGTGCAGGTGCGTATTTCTGTCGGATCTCCGAAGCTTTTTTTGAATTCTGCGTCAAGCGCCGGCAAAAAATCGCCGGAGGCGCCGACTTTTTTGAGAAGCACGGTGTATCTGACAAAGAGGATCACCGCGGGGATAAGCACAAAGATGACTGCGGTAAGTGAAATGAGCCTTTCGACCGAAGAAAATCGGAAGGCGGTGACGCTTCCGAGCCCCTCGGATTCTGAGAGCTGTAATGCGGGAAGCTCGGGGATCACGGCTCCCGCCGAGCGTATCACGATGAATATCTGCGTTGCCGTGCACAGCTTGCCGGTGGTGTCATCGTCGATCTCTCCGTACTGCCGAACGCCGTGCTCATCGGTGTAATAGCCGTTCCTTTTGCCGATGGACAGTATTCCGGAGCCGCCGAATCTCATTGCGGCATAGTCGAAGCCGCTGAAGAATGAGCGGAATGCCGGAATGTAGATGAGCATTTCGAGCAGTGAAAAAGCGAAGGTCAGCGTAAGGGGGAGCGTATGCACGCTCTCGATATCGGCAAAGGAGAGCGCAAGCTTTAGGGCACTTATCAGAGCTCCGTATAAGAACCACCTCTTGGCGGAGCCGAGCTTTTCGACGATGTATGCTCCGTTTCCGATGCCGATCATCAACAGGATGCATCCGACAAGATCGGGGAAGATGTCGTATATTCCGAGAGTCGGATTAAGCAGGAAAAGAATACCCGCTCCGATAGGAAGCAGCTTCATTTTTGAATTTCCTTTGCTACCGATTTACTTGTTTTTCTTTTTGCTGTCCTCGGAGAGCTTCTCCGCGTGGGAGAGCTCATCGCGCAGACTGCGCTCCCGCTTCTTTTCCTTGGGAGTATTTACAGCCGCTTGAATACGGTCGAGCCTGTCACCGATACGTCCGAGAATACCGAGGCTCTCGCCCTTTTCCTCGGCTCTCACTGCCTCCTCCGGCGCGATCCATTTCATGCAGGACATTATGAGGAACGCTGTCATAAGCAGCCAGACCGCATTGAACAGGGTAAGACCGGCGGCTGTTACGTTGTATACTCTGACGGAAGCCGAGGCGATCCTGTCCCCGAGAATATAGAACAGGAGCCACGCGACAGAGTACACCGCGAACACCGCGATGTATGCCCGACATCTTTTTGCGATATCGGGAAGCCCGACCTCGGAGGCGAGCTTTGCCACGGCAAAGAAAAGGGAAACGTAAAACATAAGAGCCGCGATAGGCAGAATGTAATTCTGCAAAACGGCGTAGAACGTCGCCCATGCTCCGCTTTTCTCGGATAAGCCGTAGCCCATGACCCTCATTGCGGCACAGGCGCCGTATACGACCGCAAGCAGGGCGGTCGCACCGGAGGTGATCCGGAAGGATCTGTGATAAGCCGAGAGCATGATAAGCCCTCCGAGCATGATAAGACAGCCGATTATATCACAGAAAAGATACATGGAGAAGAAGGCGGAGCCGAAGGTTATGAGATATCCTATAAAAAGTATTCCGAAGCCCATGACCTGTCCTTTCGGATGATGACGGAATCATTTCTCGGCATCATCGTTTACAATACCGCTTCCGCAGCACTTCTTGTATTTTTTGCCGCTTCCGCAGGGGCAGGGGTCGTTTCTGCCGACCTTCTCACTGCTTTTCACAAAGGTGCGTGCGGCGGGGGGATTTGCAACAGGTCCCTTGACAGGCCCCTTGGCAAGTGTCGGTCGGAGAGCTGCGCCGCCGCCCGTGCTTACGGGCTTTGCGACCTCAACACGCTTGGTGACCGATTCGCGCGGAACCACGGAGAGTATTCCGCGAACGGTGTCGTCTCTGATCTGCGCGATCATCTCGTCAAACAGATCGGCACCCTGTATTCTGTATTCGTTGATGGGATTGCGCTGGGCATATGCCTGAAGTCCGATGCTGTTCATCAGTGAGTCCATATCCTCAAGATGATCCATCCACTTTATGTCTACGTTGCGAAGAAGTACAGCCTTCTCCACCTCACGCATCGTGTCCTCACCGAATACCTCGGTCTCCTTGTGCTCATAGAGCTTACTTGCTCTGTCGAGCAGAGTCTCACGCACGGTCTCACGAACAGAGGCGGCACCGCCGTCAAGCTCGGCAAAATCGCCGCCGGCGGTCAGGAGCCCGCGATAGCGCTCGCGAAGACCGTCGATATCCCAAGCGGAGATATCGTCCTCGTGGAGATATGCATCAACGGCATCGTTGATGGTGTTTTCAAGCATTGCCATGATCTTGTCGCGGATGCTTGCATTGTTGAGAACGTCGGAGCGCTGCTTGTATATTATCTCACGCTGCTGATTCATTACATCGTCGTAGGCAAGCACGTTCTTACGGCGATTGAAGTTCTCACCCTCAAGGTGCTTCTGCGCGTTTTCGATGGAGTTCGAGAGCAGCTTTTCACCGATGGGAGTATCGTCGTCCATGCCGAGCCTGTCGATGAGCCCCATGATGCGCTCACTTCCGAACAGTCTCATGAGATCGTCCTCAAGGGAAAGGAAGAAGCGCGATTCACCCGGATCTCCCTGACGTCCGCTTCGACCTCTGAGCTGATTGTCTATGCGTCGGCTCTCGTGACGCTCCGTTCCGATGACGAACAGACCGCCTGCGGCACATACCTTCTCCGCCTCGGGGCGTATCTCGTCCTGATATTTCTTAAAGAGACTGCGATAAACCTCTCTTGCCGCGAGCTCCTCCTCGGAGATGCTCTGGAGAGAGCCTGCCGCGATGTTGATGACCTCCTCGTCGTAGCCGTTCTTACGCATCTCTGCCTTTGCAAGGTATTCGGCGTTTCCGCCGAGCAGAATATCGGTACCGCGTCCCGCCATGTTGGTCGAGATCGTGACCGCACCGAGCTTACCTGCCTGAGCGACTATATCCGCCTCACGCTCATGATGCTTGGCGTTGAGGACGGTGTGGCGTATGCCCTCCGCCTTCAGCTTCGCGGAGAGCTCCTCGGATTTTTCGACGGAGACGGTGCCGACGAGCACGGGCTGTCCCTTTTCGTGACATTCCTTGATCTGAGCGATGATGGCTCTGTCCTTGCCCGCCTTGGACTTGTACACCATGTCCGGGTAGTCCTTGCGGATCATCGGCTTGTTAGTGGGAACCTCAACGACATCGAGATTGTATATCTCTCTGAACTCAACCTCCTCGGAGAGAGCCGTACCGGTCATTCCGGAGAGCTTGTCGTACATTCTGAAGTAATTCTGGAAGGTGATCGTGGCGATCGTGCGGTTTTCCTTCTGGATCTGCACGTTTTCCTTCGCTTCTATAGCCTGATGAAGTCCGTCGGAATAGCGGCGACCGGGCATTATTCTTCCCGTGAAGGAGTCGACTATCAAAACCTCGTTGTCCTTGATAACGTAATCTATATCGCGTTTCATGATACCGTGAGCGCGGATAGCCTGATAGATGTGGTGGGATATCTCGGCATTGTCGGGATCGGACAGATTCTCAAGCCCGAAAAACTCCTCTGCCTTTTTGATACCGGATGCGGTGAGAGTGGTGCTTTTCGCCTTTTCGTCAACGATGTAGTCCGCATCAATGTCATCGTGGATCTCCTTTGAATCAAGCTCCTTGATGACGAATACGCGGAGACGCTTTGCGAACTGCTCCGCCTTGTCGTAAAGCTCGTTCGTCTTTGTGCCCTGACCGGATATGATAAGAGGAGTACGAGCCTCATCAATGAGAATGGAGTCTACCTCGTCGACGATGGCGAAATTGTGTCCTCTCTGAACGAGATTCTCCTTGTAGGTCACCATGTTGTCGCGCAGATAGTCGAAGCCGAACTCATTGTTTGTACCGTAGGTTATGTCGCTGTTGTAGGCGATCTGCTTTTCCGTGCGCGTCTGGTCGTGCAGTACGAGACCGGTGGAAAGTCCGAGATACTCGTAGACTCTGCCCATCTCCTCCGCGCCGACTCTTGCAAGGTACTCGTTTACCGTGACGACGTGAACGCCCTTGCCTGTGAGGGCATTGAGGTAAGAGGGCATGACCGCCACGAGCGTTTTACCCTCACCTGTTTTCATTTCGGCAATACGTCCCTGATGAAGCAGAAGTCCGCCGATGAGCTGAACTCTGAAGGGACGCTTGGACAGGACACGGTCTGCCGCCTCACGAACGAGAGCAAAGGCATCCGGCAATACGGAATCAAGCTCGGCACCCTCGGAGAGCTGCTTTTTGAATTTAAGAGTACGCTCCGCCATTTCCGCATCGGAGAGTGCGGCATAGGTGTCGGCAAGCCCCTCAATATGATTTATGACAGAGAGCTGCTTTTTGATCTGTCTGTCACTGTAGGTTCCGAAAATTTTAGAATAAAGTCCCATAATAGCTCCTGATATTTCATTACTCGGTACTTGGTTAATGATTATCCGATAGGGGATAAAAATACAAACTTACATATCATTATACAACATTTGAAAGGAAAAAGGAATACATTTTTGTAAATATTTTTACGGGTACGCCGTTTGACCTCGGTAAAGCAAAAGATAAAGGCTGTACGTGAAATACCGTACAGCCCGATATGCTTTTGTGTCAGCTCAGAATACGTATCGCCGCTTCCGCGCCGAGAGCGGAGCTTGCCGCCGTCGCGCGGTCATGGGAGACCGTGCCGGTGATAAATTCGGTATATCCCTCCGGCGCACCGGGAAGAACGGTAACGTCGCCCATGAGCTCCGATGCCTTCTCACATATGCCGGATACGTCGCCGCCATTGACTCTCATGTACCATGAGAAGCGGCTGTCGCCTATCGGAAGCACAAGCTCCGGCTCGGCGGCGCTCCATTCTGAGGGATATTCGGCAGAGCCGTGACCTGCCGCGATCATAAATACGTCGGATACCATTGCCGCCGCAGTGGGATATCTGCCCGCACCGCGTCCGTAGTACATGACCTCACCTGTCATGGCGCAGTCTGCAAGGACTGCATTGAATACGTCGCTCACACCCGAGAGGGGAGAGTCGGAGGGCACGATGAACGGACTTACCATGACGGAGAGCCCACCGTTCTCTCTGCGGAAGCGTCCGAGCAGCTTTACGGTACCGCCGAAGCGCTTTGCCGCATCCATGTCGGCACGGCTGAGAGAGGTCATGGATTCACAGTACACGGAGCTGTCGGGTACGAGAACTCCGGTCGCGATGGCGGTCAGGATCATGATCTTGCGCTTCGCGTCGATGCCGTCAACGTCGGCAGAGGGATTTGCCTCGGCGTATCCCAGCTTTTGAGCCTCACGCAGTGCGGTATCGAAGGATTCTCCGTTCTTATCCATTGCGGTGAGGATATAGTTTGTGGTTCCGTTGAGGATACCCGTGATGCCGTTGATCCTGTCGGAGGCAAGAGATGTACGCAGAGAGCGCAGTACCGGAATACCACCGCCGACGGCGGCCTCGTACATATACTCTACGCCGTTCTCCGCCGCACAGGCAAGCAGCTCACAGCCGTGCTTTGCCACGACCTCCTTGTTGGAGGTGACTACGCTCTTTTTGGCTCTCATGCACGACAGCGAAAATTCAAGCGCGGGGTGAGAGCCGCCCATAGCCTCGCATACGATTGAGACGTCGGGATCGTTTATTATCACCTCTATATCGTGAACAACGCGGTCGGCATACGGAGAATCGGGAAAATCTCTGAGATCGAGAATGTACTTGACGTACATCTCCTCCCCGAGCCTTTCCTTGATGAGTGCGCCGTTTTCCGCAATGACCTCGGCAATTCCTCCGCCGACTACGCCGAAGCCCAAAATTGCAATGTTAATCATCTTATGTAAGCCCTTTCCTGTGCCGAGGACTAAGACCTCGGCAAAATACGTCCTTTTTTATATTGTATTATACCGCACAGTATAAAGTCAAGTGATATCTCGGATTTTTCGCATCCGTCGGTCAGACGGACGGCATTGCCCTCAAGGCTCCGGATCACGTGCCGGATGCGTCCTCTGAGACGACTTATTTGCGGTCAAACAGCCCCTTCAAACGAAGTCGCCTTTTCTCCGCCTCCGCCGCATCGACCCTATCACACAGACTGACCGATATGACACTGTCTCCGTCAAAGCATACCGCGACTGTATCGCCGTCATGCACCGCATTACACAGTTCACTCGGGAGCGGCACGGGGAGCAGCTCGCCTCCGTCGGGCGCATAGCATACGGCAACGCCCTCCTCTATGCGATCTACCCTCAGACAGAGCCGCCTCATCTCGGAAGCTCTGTGAAGCCGATCCTGCGGCGCACCTTGGACATCGTCCTTGCTGCGGCGGCTCCCGCTTCCGCGGCACCGTCTTTCATAACGCCTTCAAGATACGCCTTGTCCGCCAGAAGCCTTTGATATTCGGCTTGCACGGGAGCAAGAGAATCCGCGCAGACCTCACCGACGGCTGCCTTGAAATCTCCGTAGCCCTTGCCCTCAAACTCACGCTCCGTCTCATCAAAGCTCTTGCCCGTAAAGGCACCGTAGATCGACATGAGATTTTCGATCCCCGCCTTGCCCTCGCCGCGACGGATCTCGGAGCCTGAATCGGTGACGGCTCTCTTGAATTTGCGAAGTATTACATCTCTCGGATCGAGGACGCGAACAACGGCGTTCTCGTTTTCGTCCGATTTCGACATCTTGCGCTCGGGATTTGCAAGAGACATTATCTTAGCCGAGGTCTCGGGAATATACGGATCGGGCACCACGAAGGTGTCTCCGTAAATACCGTTGAAGCGCTCCGCGACGTTTCGCGCAAGCTCCAAATGCTGCTTTTGATCCGCTCCCACCGGAACGAGCTCCGTTTGATACAGAAGAATATCGGCAGCCATGAGCGAGGGGTAGGTGAACAGACCCGCATTGATGTTGTCCGCATTCTTTGCGCTCTTGTCCTTGAACTGAGTCATTCTGCCGAGCTCACCGAACATCGTGTAGCAGTCGAGCACCCAGCCGAGCTCCGCGTGCGCGGGCACGTGGCTTTGAACGAACAGCACGTTCTTTTGCGGATCGAGTCCGCAGGCGATATAGAGTGCAAGAGTCTCATAGGTGCGGCGTCTCAGCTCGGCGGGGACTTGGCGAACGGTTATGGCGTGCATATCCACAACGCAGTAATAGCAACGATACTCGTCGGAGAAGGCGGAGAAATTCCGAATAGCTCCGAGATAGTTTCCGATCGTCAGCACACCGGAGGGCTGAACTCCGGAAAATACGACTTTTTTATCCTTAAACATATCAAACAGTTCCTTTATATGATTTCAATTTCAACGGAATCGGTGCAGAGGCAGTCCTTGCCGACGTACACGATGAATTTACCCTTTTCGGGAGCAAATACGGAATCGTGGTAGAAGGAGAGCTCCTTCAGACCGAGACGGAAGGTGACACATACCTCCTCCTCGGGCTCAAGCATGGGCTTTGCAAAGCCCTTGAGCTCCTTGACGGGTCTTGTCATCGAGGCGAGGATATCGCGCGTGTAGCACTGCACGGTCTCTTTTCCGGCATACTGTCCGACGTTCTTCACTCTGACCGATATCTCAAATGCCTCACCTGCCTCCAGTGCCTCCATGGTAAGGGCGGTCTTTGCCGCCGTGGGAGCGGAATATTCAAATGAGGTGTAGGAGAGACCGTATCCGAAGGGATACATCGGTGTTCCGTCCTCGTCGCGGTAATTCTCAAATGCATTTACTCTGCCGTAGTATTCGTCGATCTCACGGCAGCCCTTGGGGAGATTGTAGTATATCGGAACCTGTCCCGTAACGCGGGGCAGAGTCATCGACAGCTTACCCGACGGATTTACGTCACCGAAGATGATATCCGCAACAGCGGCACAGCCCTCGGTGCCTCCGTGCCAAGCCCAGATTATCGCATCGAAGAAGCCCTCAACGCTCTCAAGCGCCATCGGTCTGCCGTAGAACAGCACGCCGATCACCTTCTTGCCCGAGCTTCGCGCGTTTCTTATCTGAAGCTTCTGATCCTCGGGGAGCTCAAGCTCCGCAACGCTTCCCGCTTCTCCCTCAAGAAGCACCTCACCTCCGAGAGCGCAGATCACCACATCTCCGTCGAACTGCTTCAGCGACCATTTGTCCACCATGCTGTAGGCGCCGGCGGGGCCCCACAGGTGACCGAGGATACGGCTGTCGGGCGATACCTCACAGAGAGATTCGCGAAGTCCGCGTACCCAGTCGTTGACAGGATCGCAGGACCAAGCGCCGACGACGCTGTAGTTCTTCTCCCAGAAGTTTCCGATACCCATGATATCGGTGCCCTTGGCGAGCGGAAGAAGCCCGCCCTCGTTTTTGAGAAGCACGACGGATTCGCCCGCCATGCGTCTTGCGAGTGCTCTGTCGGCGGCGTAGTCGACAGAGACCTCATGAACGTAGGGATCGTCGAACAGACCGAGCTCAAACTTTACTCTGAGGACTCTGCGTACCGCCTCGTCGAGATTTTCCATCGGGACGAGCCCGGCATTGACCTGCTCCTCAAGATTGTTTTTATATACCATGTCGTCCATGTCCATGTCAAGTCCCGCATTGAGAGCGAGCCTTGCACAGTCACCCTCGGTCTCGGCAACGCCCTGACGGAGGAGCTGCTTTATCGAAAAGTCATCACTGACGACATATCCCGTAAAGCCGAGCTCACCGCGCAGAATATCGGTCAGAAGATAGTGCGATGAGGTGGTCGGCTGACCTGAGATCTCGTTAAAGGAGCTCATGATCGTTCTGACACCGGCATCCACCGCGCCTCTGAACGGGGGAATGTAGTAATTGCGAAGGGTGTAATCTCCGAGCTCCGCCTTGTGGTAATCGCGACCGCCCTCGGCGGCACCGTAGCCGATGTAGTGCTTGGCGCAGGCGGCGATCCTGCCCGAGGACTTCAGCTCCTCGGGAGACGAGCCCTGAAAGCCGCGAACCATTGCGCCCGCCATCTGCTCTCCGAGATACGGATCCTCACCGATGCCCTCAACGCATCTGCCCCAGCGCGGATCGTGAGCGAGATCCACCATGGGCGCAAAGGACCACATGATGCCGTCATTCGCCGCCTCTCTTGCTATGGCGGAGTAGCTCTCCTCCACAAGCTCGGGATTGAAGGAGGCGCTCATGGCAATGGGTAGGGGAAAAGCCGTGTTGTGACCGTGAATGACGTCGCGTCCGAAGATGGCGGGGATTCCGAGACGGCTCTCCTCAACGGCGATGCGCTGAAGCGAATTTATAAAATCTCGGTTTTCCTTCATCTTGTCACCGCTCTCACTCCAGCCTCTCGTGGTGGTGAGAAAGCCGCCGAGCTGACCCTTTGCCAGCATTTCGGGCACGTCAGCCTCATCGTTGTGGCACTGAGTAAGCTGACCGACCTTTTCGGCAACAGTCATTTTCGAGAGCAGCTCATCTATTTTACGTTCGATTTCGATATTCATGTCGATACCTCTGACAGGATTATTTTACTACCATATTATACCTTTATACTCGGCTCTTTGTCAAGGAATTATGTATAAAATGCGAGCTTTAATTCCGCCTTGCCGAAATACTCGGCAAAATAAGACCGATATGTGCCCGAAAATGTGTCAGCGTCGGCGCCGTGCGGCGTATGCGAGAGAGAATATGTACGCACCTGCCGCGGCAAGCAGCAGACAGATGCTTACGCTCGGAGAAAGGGAGTACGGCGTGTCTGTCGCAAATACGGGCTCGGGAACGACGCAAAAAAGCCTGTAGGCGATAACGCTCAGCGCGGCATCGGCAAGCCCTATCAGCAGCTTCAGCTTTACGAGGGGCGCGGCGGAGAGGCCGACGCGGGAGAGGAGCCCCGTGCTTTGCGCCAATACGGATATTCCCGAAAAGCCGACGGCAAAGCCGCAAAGAGCGATCCCGACACTGCCTCCGAGGGAGGCGGCAGCGGCGGCTCCGGAGGTAAATTCAAGCACAGCCGCAATAAGCAGGTATACCCTCTCACCGATCACACCCGACGGCAGGAGCAGTCTTGCCGTATCGCATATGACTCCGAAGAATACGATGTAGCCGCATATCTGCACCGTATTTACCGCGGAGGCGGTGACGGAGTCGCAGAATTTGCGGCAGATGTCGTCGGCACCGCCGAGAGATGCGGCGGCGGGGGACGGACGGCGACATTCGACGGGTGCGGGATGCGACGGATGGCGGCGAGAGATTAGGGAGAGGAGGGCAAAGACTGCGGCGGAAGCGGCGAGCTGAGAAAAATAGAGCATGACTCCGACAGAGGTACTGCCCCAGAAGCATCTGCCGATAACGCCTATTACGAAAGACGGTCCCGTGTTGTTGCAGAAGGGACAGAGCCACTCGGCTTTCTGCTTTGAGATCGCACCGCTTCCGTGCATCTCCGCAAGCACGGAGGCTCCCACGGGGAAGCCGCACAGCGCACCGAGAAATACGGAAAGAAGGACTGCCGTGCGCTCGGAGCTGTTTTGCGAGAGACGGGAGGCAAGCTTCGATGCGACGGAGGCGAGCACCATGAACGGAAACAGAGACGGCACGACGGAGAAGGCACAGACGGAGAGAGCGCTCAATGCCGATAATGCCGTTTCCTCGGAATAAAACGTAAAGAAAAGCGACAGGGCGGTGAGAAAGACCGGAAAGATCAGCTTGCGGGCGCTTTGGCGGCGGTATACTCTCATATGCTATTCTCCTCGGAAACATAATTGACGGCGCGTGACATAAAATAGTTTCGGATAATTATATGAGTCGGAGGTGCGGAAAATATGTCATCGGGAAAAAGAAGAAGCGTGGGTGAGGCTGTCGGAATGATAGCGGAGATGCTTGACATTCCGTCAAATATCCTGCCGTGGGGCATGGATATAGAGATACGGAATGACCGCGACGTGTTTGTCGGCGGATGCATCGGAGTGGCGGAGTATACGCGTGAGAGAGCGGTGTTCGACGGAAAGGGAATGAGGGTGACTGTTGACGGAGAGGGGCTTGAGCTTTACACGTTTGCCGACGGACGCGTGCGCGCGGCGGGACGTGTGACGAACGTAAGGCTTGAGAGGAGGTAGGTGATGGGGCGTATTCGGTCGCTCATCTTCGGGAGCTGCGTGGTGGAGTGCGCGGCAAGGGACGGAGGCAGGCTCATTGAGATAATTCGCGAGGGGACATATACGTCGGAGGCGGTAAGGTGCGAGGGTGACACGTACACGGTGAGCGTTCCGGAGGGGCGAATACGGCAGCTTCGCAGACAGCTTGACGGCGCGGGTATCGAATATACCGCGAGGCGGACGGCGGGTATCCCGAGGCTTGTCGCGAAATACAGACGGCGCTACGGGATCGTGATAGGCGCGGCGCTGTTCTTCACCATCATCGAGCTGTCGGGAAGGGTAATATGGGATTTCGAGGTGACGGGGAACAAGAGCATCCCCGACAGTGAGATAATCGCCGCGCTTGAGGCAAACGGATGCCATGCGGGGAGCAGCATATCGGATATTGATTTCGATATGCTCCAAAACGATTGTCTGATAGATGCGGACAGACTTGCGTGGGTGTCGGTCAATATGGACGGCAACCTTGCGAGAGTGGAGGTGAGGGAAAAGCGCACGGTGCCGATCGAGTATGTGCCCGAGAAGGGGAGATTTGCCAACGTCGTTGCGGCGGAGGACGGCGTGGTGGAGCTGTGCCTTGTCAAGAACGGCAAGAGAGCGGTCGAGAAGGGCGACGTGGTAAAGCGCGGCGAGCTCCTCATCAGCGGAGTGATCGACGTGGGCGAGGATGCGGTGCGGTATGAGTATGCGGACGGCGAGGTGCTTGCGCGGGTCTACAGGGAGATTGAGAGCTATGTGCCGTATTCGCGCACCGAAAAAGTCCGAACGGGCAGAAAAAAGACCGAAATTTCGTTAAAAATCTTCGGAAAAGCCATAAATCTTTCTCCAAGGGGTAGCATTGAGTGGGATTTGTATGGTAAAATAAAAGAGGAAGAAAAGCTTTCACTGCCTCTCGGGATAGCTTTGCCCGTGCATATATGCAGGACGGAGTATTTCGAGGAGACCGAAAGGAATGCCGTCGCGGGAAGGTCGGAGGCTTTGCGGCTTGCGCGTGACGGAGCGATGAGGGACCTTTCCGAAATGTCCGCCTCTCTTGAGGTGCTGTCCGTGAGTGAGAGCTGCACGGAGGACGGGAACGGAGTAAGGCTCGTGCTCGGTGTGTACGGTATAACCGATATCTCGGCAAATCTGGGCTTTGCCGCTTCCGAGGAAAATACTGTGACGGAAAAGGAATGACCAAGAGGAATGAAGAAAACTGTAACTGTAAGGGATTCTGCGATAACGGTGAATGTGTTCGGCAGCTTCGACAGCAACGTAAAGCTGCTTGAGGAGGAATTCGGCGTCAGGATATACAACAGGGGAGACGATTCCCTCGGCGGAGATTCGATCACCGTGGAGGGAGATGAGGAAGCGGTGGAGACGGCGAGCCGCGCCATATCGTATCTTGCAAAGGCGGCATCTCTCGGTGAGAGCATCGGAAGACAAAAGCTTGATTACGCGGTGGCAATGGTGCGTGAGGGCAGATATGAGGAGCTGTGCGGACTTGACGGCTGTATCTGCCTTACGCTCAGGGGAAAGCCGATCAAGGCGAAAACGGTCGGACAGCAGAAATATGTGCGACTGATAGAAAAGAATACGGTGGTATTCGGTGTGGGGCCTGCCGGTACGGGTAAAACGTATCTTGCCGTGGCAATGGCTACTAAGGCGCTGAAGGAAAAGAAGGTGTCGAGAATAATCCTCACCCGCCCCGCCGTTGAAGCGGGGGAGAGGCTCGGCTTCCTCCCCGGAGATCTTCAGCAGAAGATAGACCCGTATCTCAGACCGCTGTACGATGCACTGTATGAGATGCTCGGCGCGGAGAACTGTTCGAGAATGATGGAAAAGCTTACGATAGAGATCGCCCCGCTTGCGTATATGAGAGGGCGCACTCTTGACGATTCGTTTATAATTCTTGACGAGGCGCAAAACACCACTCCCGAGCAGATGAAGATGTTCCTGACGCGTATGGGCAACGGCTCAAAGGTGGTCATCACGGGAGATCTGACGCAGACCGATCTGCCCGACGGAAAGCACAGCGGACTTGCCGAGGCGATACGGATACTGCGCGGTATAGATGATATCGGCATACATGAGTTCACCGAAAAGGACGTGGTGAGACACAGACTCGTGCAGAAGATAATCCTTGCATATGAGGAAAACGATAAGCGCAGAGCCGAGCGCAGAGCCGGCAAATACCGTGTAAAGGAGCGAACGGGGAAGGGAGATGCTGATAAGAAATGAAGCTTGAGATAGATCTTTCCGAGGCTACGGGGCTTGAGTATGACAGAGAGCTGCTCTCGGAGACAGTTCGCGTTTCCGCGGAGGCGGCACTTGAGGACAGGGGGATATCCGCGCCGTCCGAGCTGTCCGTGACAGTCACGGATAATGACGGTATACGGAGGATAAACCGAGACTTCCGCGGGATCGACCGACCGACCGACGTGCTCTCGTTCCCGATGTATGCCTTTACCGAGGAGGATATGCCGCCGGAGGACGGCACACCGCTTGTGCTCGGAGATATGGTGCTTTCGGTGGAGAGAGCGGCAGAGCAGGCAAAGGAATACGGGCACAGCCTGCGGCGTGAGATCGCGTTTTTGACAGTACACTCCGTGCTCCATCTTCTCGGCTACGATCATGAGCTATCGGCGGAGGCGGAGAGCGAAATGTTCGCCCTGCAGGAGAAGATACTTGACGGGATCGGCATCACAAGAGAGAGCTGAACCGATGCGGTGTAAATATAATTGATATAAAGATAGGATATGAAAATGACAAGAACAGCATTTATAGCAATAGTAGGACGCCCCAACGTGGGCAAATCGACCCTCATGAACTGTATTCTCGGTGAGAAGGTGGCTATGGTCTCAAAGAAGCCGCAGACCACGAGAACGAGGATCACGGGAATACTTTCACGGGGTGAGGATCAGTATGTATTTCTGGATACGCCGGGGGTACATAAATCGCGCACTAAGCTCGGAACCTATATGAATAAGAGCGTCAATGCCGGAATCGGCTCCGCCGATGCGGTCATTCTTATTGCGGAGGCGGGCAGACCTGCGGGGGATATTGAGATAACCCTCATTGAAAAAATAAAGAAAAGCGGACTTCCCGCAATGCTTGTGCTCAATAAGATAGATCTTGTGCGACGGGAGGAGCTTGCCGAGTCCATCAGATCGTACTCCGAGCTTATGGATTTCGCGGCGGTGGTTCCCACAAGTGCCGCGAGCGGCAAAAACGTCGATGAGGTGCTGGAGGAGGCGGAGCAGTTCCTTGCAGAGGGGCCGTGGATGTTCGACGGCGACATGATAACCGACCAGCCGGAGAGACAGATAGCCGCGGAGATAATCAGAGAAAAGCTGCTGCGTACACTCTCGGAGGAAATACCGCACGGCACCGCCGTGATGGTGGAATCCTTCGAGGAGGGGGACAGCATCATAAAGATAAGGGCGGAGATCTTTTGCGAAAAGGAATCCCATAAGGGAATAATAATCGGCAAGGGCGGTGCGAGCCTTAAAAAGATCGGTACTCATGCCCGAGAGGATATGGAAAAATTCTTCCAAAAGAAGGTATTCCTCGATCTTTGGGTAAAGGTCAAGGAGGGCTGGCGAGATAAGGACACCGATCTTCGCAATTTCGGATTCGATAAAAAGGAAATCTAAAGGAAGCTTGAAAAATGGACAAGGAGCTGAAGCTTTGCGGACTTATGCTTCGCGAGGTGCAGATCGGTGAGGCGGATAAGCTTATAACTCTTGTTTGCGAAGGCATCGGCAGGATAGATGTGTCGGGAAAGGGAGTTCGCAGTCTGAAAAGCCCCCATATGGCGGCAACGCAGATGTTCTCGTACAGCTCCTTTGTGCTTCGCAAGGGCAAAAAGTATTACTATATTGCGGAATCCTCACTGATAGAGCCCTTTTACGGACTCAGGGGGGATATAGACAGGCTGTCGCTTGCCTCGTATATCGCGGATGTGACGCTTGATCTCATTCCCGAGGGCATTTGCGACGATGCGCTGCTCAGACTTGCGCTCAATTCCTTTTACGCGCTGTCGGAGAAAAAAAGTATTCCGCTGAGGCAGATAAAGGGCGCCTTTGAGATGAAGGCGGCGGATATCGCCGGCTTTCGCCCCGAGCTCGGAGCCTGCCACCGCTGCGGTACGACACGACCGGATAAAATGTATCTTGACGTGATGAACGGCGGCTTGGTGTGCGACAGCTGCCGCACACCCGTTGCTCTTGAAAATGCAATGGAAGAGAGCGGCGTATCCGTGATACATCTGAAGCTGAGCGAGGCGAGCCTTGCCGCACTGCGGTATATTCTGTCCTCCGATGAGAGACGCTTCCTCTCGTTTACGCTTGATGCCGGAGAGCTGAGGGGCTTTTCCGAGGTCTGCGAGAGATACCTGCTTGACCATTTGGAGCACGGCTTCCATTCGCTTGATTTTTACAGATCCGTGCTGCTTGAGGACTGATACGTAAATAAAAACAAAACGAAGAACGGTAAGAGAAATGGTGAATTCCGAAAAAACACTTGAATTTAATAAGATCAAAAAAATGCTTGCGGAGGCTTGCCCGACAAAGGGTGCGGCGGAGCTTGCGGAACGGCTGTCGCCGTGCCGAGAGCGCGACGGTATAATAAAGCGGCAGGAGAACACCACTGCCGCGAAGGAGCTGCTGCTCATAAAGGGAATGCCGTCGTTCTTTAATCTGGAGGACATTGCTCCGCTGTGCGATGCGGCGGACAAGTCCGCAACGCTGTCACCGTCCGAGCTTCTCACCGTGGCGGCTCATCTGAGATGTGCGGACGGGCTTCTTGACTATCTTCATGACAGCGCACAGCGGCAGGTATCCACCGTGCTTGATGAGGTATTCGAGCGGCTTGTGCCGAATAAGCGACTGGAGGGTAAGATCACGCGCTCGGTGATCTCCGCGGAGCTTATCGCGGATGATGCGAGCCCCACGCTTGCCGATATCCGCCGAAGCCTGAAGCGCGCGGCGGTGAGTATTCGTGAGTCACTGCAAAAATACACCTCGGGAGCATATTCCAAGTATCTTCAGGATAATATCGTCACGATGCGCGGCGGCAGGTACGTCGTTCCGGTCAAGGCGGAGTACAGAGGCGAGATCAAGGGACTGCTTCACGATACCTCGGCATCCGGTGCGACGCTGTTTATCGAGCCGATAAGCGTGGTCGAGGCAAACAATGCGATCCTTGAGCTTGAGAGCAGGGAGAGATTTGAGATAGAGCGTATCCTTGCGGAGCTTTCCGCAAACGTCGCGGCGTTTTCGGGAGAGCTCAGACGCAATTACAAAAATATCACCGCTCTTGCGTACGCCTTCGGCTGCGGTGAGCTCTCGTGCAGAATGAACGCGGTGAGCCCGAGAATATCCGAGAAAAGGGAGCTGTCCCTGCTCCGAGCAAGGCATCCCCTGCTTGATCCGAAGACCACGGTGCCGATCACGGTTGAGCTCGGAGACGAGCTGAGAATGATGGTCATAACGGGACCTAATACCGGCGGTAAGACTGTTGCACTCAAAACGACGGGACTGCTTCCGATGATGGCTCAGTCGGGACTTCATATCCCGTGCAATGAGGGCTCTGTCGTTCCCGTGTTTGACAATATCTTTGCGGATATAGGCGACGAGCAGTCCATCGAGCAATCGCTCTCCACCTTCTCCGCGCATATGGCGGGTATAGTATCCATCATGGAGCGTGTCACGCCGAATTCCCTCGTGCTGTTCGATGAGCTCGGGGCGGGCACCGATCCCGTGGAGGGCGCGGCACTTGCCGAGGCTGTTCTTGAAAAGATACTGAGCCTCGGTGCTCTGTCTGCGGCGACCACTCACTATGCCGAGCTGAAAGCGTTTGCTCTTGAAACGGACGGCGTAACAAATGCCTCCTGCGAATTTGACGTGACGACACTGCGCCCCACCTACAGGCTGGTCGTCGGTACTCCCGGCAAATCAAATGCCTTTGCCATCTCCGAGCGGCTCGGACTCGGTGCCGACATCATAGACCGCGCCGGACAGCTTGTGAATTCCGAAAACAGAAGGCTTGAGGACGTTATAGGAAAGCTTGACTCCATGCGCTTTGAGCTGGAGAGAGAAAGAAAGGCGGTCGATGCAGAGCGTGCCGAGGCGGATAGGATAAGCGCCGAGAGCGAGGCGAAATACCGCAGTATGCTTGAGGAATCCGAAAAGCTCCGCTCGGATGCGGAGCATAAGGCAAAGCAGATCCTTGACGGCGCAAGAGCCTCCGCGGATTATGTTTTCGCGGAGCTTGACAAGGTGAAGAAGGCGCAGGACAAGCGGAATTTCGGTCAGGAGCTTGCGGAGGCGAAGAAGAATATCAGGTCAAGTATCCGAAAAGCGGACGATGAGGTGAATCCCGTCTATGTGGATGATGAGGATTACGAGCTTCCGCGCCCGCTCAAAAAAGGCGATTTTGTGATACACCGCACGATGGGAACGGAGGGAGTTCTGCTGAACGATCCCGATAAAAACGGAAATTGCCTTGTGCAGATGGGCAACGTGAAAACAAGAGTCGGTGTCGATAAGCTTTACCTTGACGAGAAGAAAAAGCCGGAGAAAAAGAAGGATCCGCTCGGCGCATACAGCGCAAAGGTATCGAGAGATTTCTCTCCCACCTGCGACGTTCGCGGAATGACGGGAGACGATGCTTGGTTTGTGGTGGATAAGTATTTCGATGAGGCGCAGGTCGCTCATGTGAAATCCGTGACGGTGCTTCACGGAAAGGGCACCGGAGCGCTCCGCAAGGCGCTTTGGTCGAGATTCAAGGGCGACCGTCGGATAGAAACCTTCCGCGCGGGACAGTACGGCGAGGGCGATTACGGTGTCACCGTGGTCGAGCTGAAGTAGATAAATAAGATATGCCGCCTTGGGCGGCAGGGGAGCGTAATATGAAGAACTACAAAAAATATCTTGCAGTTGATCTCGGAGCTTCAAGCGGCAGAGGCATTGTCGGTCAGTTTGACGGCAAGCGCTTCGGGCTTCGAGAGGTACACCGCCATTCAAACGATCCCGTGAGCTGCGGCGGAATTATGTGCTGGGACACCCTTCGCCTGTTTCACGAGATCAAGGCATCGCTTGCGGCGGCTGCCGCGGACGGCGGCATCGAATCCGTGGCGATAGACACATGGGGCGTGGATTACGGATATATAGACAAAAACGGCGCGCTGATGACAAATCCGTGCCATTACAGAGACAGCCGCACGGCGGGAATGGAGGAATACGTTTCGCAAAGGCTGTCCCGCGAGCGCCATTACAGTATCACCGGTATCATGCCGCAGGGGATCAATACGGTGTACCAGCTTGCTTCCGACAGGCTCATGAGACCGTGGCTTCCGGATAATGCCGCATCCGTGCTCATGACACCGGATCTTTTCTCGTATCTTCTCTCCGGAGAGGTGGGCTGTGAATACACCATCGCCTCAACGGGCGGTATACTTGATGCCGAGGCGAGGAGCATTTCGAAGGAGGTCTTGGAGGCGATCGGAATATCCCCCGAGCTTTTCGGCAGGATATCGTTTTCGGGTGAGGTGCGCGGCACCGTCCTCCCCGATATAGCGAAGGAGTGCGGACTCGGTAAGGTCTCCGTTGTTGCCGCACCGTCGCACGATACAGCCTCGGCTGTGCTTGCAGTGCCGTGTCCCGAGGACGATTATCTGTTCCTCAGCAGCGGAACATGGTCTATAATGGGCGTCGAGACTCCCGAGCCCGTGATATGCGATGCCGGACTTCGGGGAGGATTTTCAAATGAGGGCGCCGCCTTCGGCAGGATCACACTGATCCGCAATATTATGGGGCTCTGGCTTGAGCAGGAGTCGCGCAGGCAGTGGAGACGCGAGGGCAAGGAGCTTTCGTTTGATGCACTGAGCCGCGCGGCGGCGGAGGCAGTACCGCTGAGATCCATCATCGTGCCGGATTCTCCCGAGTTCTCACCTGCGGGCGATATGCCCTCAAGGATAGCGGAATATTGCAGAACAACGGGACAGCCCGTGCCCGAGACCGAGGGTGAGATCGTCAGATGTATTTTCGACAGCCTTGCGCTTTGCTACAGGCATACGGCGGAAAAGCTTGAACAGCTCTGTAAAAAGAAGTATGACAGGATATACATAGTCGGAGGCGGAACAAAGGAGGAGCTTCTCTCAAGGCTGACTGCGGATTGCACCGGTAAGACCGTGGTGGCAGGCCCCGCAGAGGCAACGGCACTCGGAAACATCGCGCTTCAGGCTTATGCGGCAGGCGAATTTGCAAACAGGGGCGAGCTGCGTGCCGCTCTTGCGGATTCATCCGAGGTGCGCCTGTATGAGCCGAGCGGAAGCTCCGATATGTGGGACGATGCATACGAAAGATATCTGAGACTTGCCGAGGGACGGGAGTAATACTCACCTTGGAGATATATCAAAGTAAAAAGCTGTAGGGGCTATGCCCTTACAGCTTTTTGTCTTATGTCAGTCATCGGTGCGGGTGGCAAGAAGCTCATGGTACTTTTGGTAGAAGGCTTCGAAATACCCGCCGTCGAGAGCCTCACGGATCTTCTTTACAAGCTCGTTGTAGAAGTACAGATTGTGCGTGACCGCAAGCCTCATTCCGAGAGCCTCCTTCGCTTTGATGAGATGGCGAATGTAGGCTCTGCTGTGATTGCGGCAGGCCTCACAGCCGCACCCCTCACTTATGGGTCTGGAGTCGTTTTTGTACTTCTCGTTCATCACGTTCATCTTGCCGTTCCAAGTGAACACGTTTCCGTGGCGCGCATTCCTTGACGGCATTACACAGTCGAAAAAGTCAACACCGCGGTGTACCGCCTCAATAATATTTTGCGGAGTGCCGACACCCATAAGGTATCTCGGCTTGTCCTTCGGCATATAGGGCTCCACCGCTTCGATGATGCGGTACATCTCATCTGCCGACTCACCCACAGCAAGACCGCCGATGGCATAGCCGTCGCAGTCGATCTCACGGATCTGCTTCATGTGCTCGACACGCAGATCCTCATAGGTGCTGCCCTGATTTATTCCGAACAGCATTTGCTGCGGATTCAGAGTGTCGGGCAGGGAATTGAGCCTGTCCATCTCCGCGCGGCATCTTTCGAGCCAGCGCACAGTGCGGTCGCAGGAGTTTTTCGTATACTTGTATTCCGCTGGATTCTCAATGCACTCGTCAAATGCCATGGCGATCGTTGAGGCAAGATTTGACTGGATCCGCATTGATTCCTCGGGCCCCATAAAGATGCGCTTTCCGTCGATGTGAGAGGCGAAATATACGCCCTCCTCCCTGATCTTGCGGAGAGATGAGAGTGAGAACACCTGAAATCCGCCGCTGTCGGTGAGAAGCGGCCCCTTCCAGCCAGACATTTTCCGAATTCCGCCGAGCTCTCTCACGAGTGTATCACCGGGGCGAAGATGCAGATGATATGTGTTTGACAGCATCACCTGACAGCCGACCTCCTCAAGATCGAAGGCGGAGAGCCCTCCCTTGATGGCTCCGCAGGTGGCGACATTCATAAATACGGGAGTTTCGATCACTCCGTGCGGAGTTAAAAGACGTCCGCGTCTGGCATTGCCCTCTTGCTTTATTAAAGTAAACATAGAATCAGTATCACGTCAGGCGTGAAAATTGCCTTTCAATAGAATTTTTCCGAAGCTCAAAGGCTACGGGTCTGCCGTGTGGACAGGTCTTTATTGCACTTGCCTTCGAATCAGCGGGACGGCAGAGAAGCTTTCGGCAGATATGCTCCACCTCACCGCCTCTGTAAACTCTCCCGCCCTTGATAGCCGCCTTGCAGGAGGCTTGGAACAGCTTTTTCTCAAAATACTCTATTCCGGCGGCATCAATGGTGCCTATTCCCTCGGCAAGCTGTCCGGCAAGAGAGATCAGCATATCGGGTGCGGCCTCTCTGCCCACCTCCTCGGGAATTGCGGAAATTATCACCTCACCGCGTGGCTTGTCGTGCTCAAACGAAAAGCCGAGCTTTTCAAAGGACGGGCGGTATTCCTCAAGGGCATCTGCCTCGGGAGGTGTGACCGCTCTCCGTATCGGGAACATGAGCATCTGCCCGTGAGATGAGCCCTCACGCAGCTTGCGGCACAGATCATCGAAAATTATGCGCTCATGCGCCGCGTGCTTGTCGATGAATACGAGCCTGTCGTTAAGCTCAACTATGATGTAGCAGTTGTACGCCTCACCTATCACCCGATATTCGGGAGGCGCCTCCGCTTCCGTACACTCCGTACCGATCTCATCTGCGGCGGGAGCGACTTTTTCTTCATCGGAGCCGTGCCCCTCGTTGGATACGGGGGTGGCGGCACGGTCGCCGCTCTTTAAGGGCTCAGATATAGAGAGCTGTGTTGACGGTGCAGCGGACCGGAACGGATTTCTCAGCTCGGATGCGGCAAGATCGTCTACCCACGAGGATCTGTTGTCCTTGACCGGCGGCGCAATTGATACGCTGTCCGCGCTCGGGGTCGCCGCGATTCTCGGCTCGGGAGCACGCATCGGATCTCCGATCGTCTCTCCCGCAGACCTTTGATGAGCTGTGCGCGCCGCCGGTGTCTGCGGATATGGCTGTATCTGCTCGGGCGCGGTATGCACGGACGGTGCTTGTGCCGCTTGCGTGATTTGCGGTTTCACTGCCGGTGTTTGTGCTGTCGGCGTTTGCACGGGTGCCGCTTGCGGGATGCTCAGCTCGGGCATACTTCCGCTTTTCGTTATCGCGGCAAGCACGGCATAGTAGACCGATTCGTATATCAGCCGCTCACTTGTGAACTTCACCTCAAGCTTTGAGGGGTGCACGTTTACGTCAACAAGCCCCGGCGTGATCTCAATGTTGAGTATGCAGAAGGAGAAGCGCTCCTTCGGGATCCTTGAGGAATAAGCGCCGTCTACCGCTGCCGTTACCGTGCGACTGCGAATGTACCTTCCGTTGATGAAGAAGTACTGCATATTATGATTGGAACGCACGAAGTCGGGCTCGGAGGTAAAGCCCCAAACCTTTATTCCGTTCTCATCACGGTCAACGGGGATCAGCCGCGAGGCGGCATCTCTGCCGAATATCACATATGCGGCGCCGTAGAGCTTGCCGTCACCGGGAGTAACAAAGCGCACCTCGCCGTCACATATAAATTTGAAGGAGACGTTCGGTGAGGACAGCGCCATTTTCTCCATGACGGCGGTTACAGCCGCCGCCTCGGTGGAGTCCTTCTTCATGAATTTCCGCCGTGCGGGCACGTTGTAGAACAGCTCCTCCGCGATGACGGTCGTTCCGACCGCACAGCCCGTTTCCGCGTATTCGGTGATCTCACCGCCGTCGCAGACGAGGAGCGTGCCCATGTAGGAATCCTCGGTCTTTGTCATGATACGCAGATGCGAAACGGCAGATATCGCCGCAAGCGCTTCGCCTCGGAAGCCGAGAGTGCATATGGCGGAGAGATCGTCGGCTGTGCTTATCTTGCTTGTGGCGTGCCTCAGAACAGCCAAGGGCACGTCCTCGGAGTCGATGCCGCAGCCGTTGTCGGATACGCGGATCGAGCCGATACCGCCCCTGCGTATCTCAACGGTAATACTCGTGGCACCCGCATCAAGCGAATTTTCCACAAGCTCCTTCACTGCGGAAGCGGGTCTGTCGACGACCTCTCCCGCGGCGATCATGTTTGCTATATCGAAGCCGAGCACATTGATCCTGCCTGCCATTACATCACCTCCCGTCAAAGCGAGCTAAGGCTTAGGACAGCCTTCTTTTCCAGTCATAGATCAAATTCATTGCCTCAATGGGCGTAAGCGTGTTGATATCTGCGGCGAGTATCTCACCCTTGATCTCGTCGTTAAAGGTATCGAATATGCTGAGATTTTCGGAGGCATCACTCCGTCTTGCCACGTGGGTGTCCGCACTCGGCGCATCGGATTCAAGCTCACGCAAGATCTCCTTTGAGCGCTTGATTATTTTTTCGGGAACTCCGGCAAGCCTTGCGACCTCGATTCCGTAGCTGTCGTCGGCGGGACCTCGGACTATCTTTCGGAGAAAGGTCACGTCCTCACCGCGCTTTTTCGCGGCGACGTTGTAGTTTACCACACCGTCAAGCTTTTCCTCAAGCTCGGTCAGCTCATGGTAATGTGTCGCGAACATAGCCTTTGCGCCGAGAGCCTTACCCGCTGTGTATTCCGCAACGGCCCTTGCGATGCTCATGCCGTCATAGGTGCTCGTGCCCCTGCCGATCTCATCGTAAATTATAAAGCTTCGCTTGGTGGCGTTCTTCAGAATGTGCGCCACCTCCTTCATTTCAAGCATGAAGGTGGATTGACCTGCGGCAAGATCGTCGGAGGCTCCGACACGCGTGAACAGCTTGTCCACGATACCTATCGAGGCGTAGGAGGCGGGAACGAATGAGCCTATCTGCGCCATGAGTATTATAAGAGCCGTCTGACGCATATATGTGGATTTACCTGCCATGTTGGGGCCGGTGATGAGCAGCAGTCTGTTGTCGCGGCAGTCGAGAAGACTGTCGTTTGGCACGAAGTAGGAATCGCGCACAAACTGCTCCACGACGGGGTGACGTCCGTCTCGTATATCGACAGTGTCACCGGTGGTGATCTCGGGACAGACGTACCCGCCGGACGCGGCGGCGGAGGCGAGAGAGATGAAGAAATCAAGCTCTGCGATGGCGGCGGCGGTCTGCCTGATCCGCGCATCGGCTTGAGCGACCTTGTCGCGCACTGCCGCAAACAGCTCGTATTCGATCGACTTGATCTTGTCGGAGGCACCGAGAATGGTGGACTCAGCCTCCTTGAGCTTTTCGGTTATGTACCGTTCACTGTTCGAGAGAGTCTGCTTTCGGATATACCCCTCGGGAGCCTTTTCGGAGGCGGAGCGGGGAAGCTCAATATAGTAGCCGAACACTCTGTTGTAGCCGATCCTCAGATTTTTCAGACCGGTCTTTTCGCGCTCCTCGTCTTCGATCCTCTCAAGCCAGCCCTTGCTGTCGCTCAGGATCGAGCGGAGCTCGTCCACCTCGGCGGAATAACCGTCCTTGATGATGCCGCCCTCCTTCGTCTGAAAGGGCGGGGTCTCAACAATAGAGCCGTCTATAAGCTCAAAGATATCGGAGAGACTGTCGGTGGAAGCCCCGAGAGCCTGAAGCTCGGCAGAGCCCGAGCCCGCGAGCAGCTCCTTGACCTCGGGAAGCACGGATGCTGTCTGAGCGATCGCACGGAGCTCTCTTGCGCCGGCTGTCTTGTAGGTAACACGCGTCATCAGCCTCTCAAGATCGAGCACCTGCTCAAGCTTCAGCCTCAGCTCCTCCCGAAGCATAAAATTGTCGAAAAGCGCCGAAACGGAGCGCTGGCGCTCCGTGATGCGCGCCGCGTTTGTCAGCGGATGCTCTATGCGGTATCTCAGCATACGCGCGCCCGCGGAGGTGCAGGTCTTGTCAAGCACCCACAGAAGTGAGCCGCGCTTTTCCTTTGTCAGCATTGTTTCGCACAGCTCAAGATTTCGCCTTGTGGCGGTGTCCATCTCAAGATACTCCGAGCTCTCGTAGATAACGAGCTCTCTGAGAAAATCGGGCTCGCGGAGCTGAGTTTCGCGTATGTAGTCAAGCGCCGCGGCGACGGCTGTCAGCAGAGCCTCGTCGGTACCCTCGGGAGTCCCGAATCTTTCTGCGGCATCACGCGCCGATTCGCGCGACGAGAACAGCTCCGGCTTGCTTTGGAGCAGGAGCTCACCCTCATGGCGCTTGGCATAAGCGGCAACGGGCGGACATTCGGAGGCATCCTCGGAGAGTATTATCTCCCGAGGCGAAAAGGTGGACAGCTCGGAAAGAAGAAGGGAGGAGTCTCTGTCATCGGGCAAAAATGCGGCGGTGATGTACGCCGTCGAAATATCGGTGAAGCATACGCCCGTTCCCGACGGAGAGAAGAAGACCGTGCAGAGGTAGTTGTTCGCCCCCTCCGAGAGCAATTCCGATTCGATGACGGTGCCGGGCGTTACCACTCGGATCACCTCACGGCGGACAAGCCCCTTGGCGGCGGACGGATCCTCGGTCTGCTCACAGATCGCGACCTTGTAGCCCTTTTCGATCAGCCTTCCGAT
Organism: uncultured Lachnospiraceae bacterium; assembly: GCA_964631595.1. GTDB lineage: Bacteria > Bacillota > Clostridia > Oscillospirales > CAG-272 > UMGS1312. The sequence continues at coordinate 57,807 of CAZVXL010000002.1, forward strand.
GTAGCTCTCGCTGGAATGAAAGGGAACGCCGCACATCGGCGCGCGCCCCTCACCGCATTCCTTGCCGGTGAGAGTCAGCTCAAGCTCACGTGAAACGAGCTGGGCGTCCTCAAAAAACATTTCGTAAAAATCCCCGAGACGGAAGAAAAGGATATAATCCTTGTACTTGTCCTTCACCTCGAAGTATTGCTGCATCATCGGAGAATAAGCCAAGAGTAAAGCCCCCTTTAACTGTTTGTGAGAGTGCCTTCGGGCAAGCTGCCTTTACTTAGTGACAGCCGCCGCAGCTTGAGCAGTCGTGAGCGCAGGGCTTGTGACCTGTTATCGCATACTCAAGCTCGGATACGATCTCGTTGTAGTAGGAATCGTACTCCTCCTTGGCTCTTGCGTAGTCGGAGTATACGTCAAGTCCCGTGATCTGAGTGTAAAGCTCCTCAAGCCTGTTTTCGATGTTGCGGATAACGTCCTCGTCGCGCTCCTCCTTGGAATATTCCTCGGACAGAGCGGTCTGGTGTACGTTGTATTCCGTGATGAGTGCATTGAGCTCATGAGACTCATTGTAGACGGCAGCCGCAGCCTTGAGAGCGGCGCATCTGGGATCGTTCTTGATCTCCTCACCGAGGGCGTGGATCATTTCGACGATTTTTTCACTGAGAATGTTTTCCATAATTATTTATCCTTTCGCATAAAAGCAATTTTTGATCAGATGATCTCTCCGCGGAGAGAGAAGGTGTCTGCGGCGGTGATACGCACCGGAATGAGCTTGCCGATCAGATCGGGAGAGCCCGCAAAGTGTATCGGTCTGACGGGATCGCCCCTGCCTGTCAGCATGGCACTGTCCGTGCGGCTGACCTCGTCTGCGAGAACTGTCATTTCCCGACCTATAAAGCGCCTGTTCCGTCTGAGGGATATCTCATCCTGAACGGAGAGCAGCCTCTTGTAGCGCTCGTTTGATACCGCCTTCGGTATCTGGCAGTCCATTTCTGCCGCCGGAGTTCCCGTGCGCGGGGAATAGATGAAGGAGAATATCATGTCGTATTCCACCGCACGTATTATATCAAGTGTCGCCTCAAAGTCCGCATCCGTTTCGGACGGGAAGCCGACGATGATATCGGAGGTTATGCTGACGTCGGGCACGGAGGATTTCAGCTTTTCTATGATCCTCATGTAATCCTCGGCTGTGTATTTGCGGTTCATCTTCTTCAGTATGACGTTTGAGCCGGACTGAACGGGCAGATGAAAGTGGGGGATCACCTTGTCCTCCTCCGCCATTACCGCGATCAGCCTGTCGGAGGCATCCTTCGGGTGGCTCGTCATAAAGCGGAGCTTGAAATCTCCGGAGATGCGGCATATGGCGCGTATGAGATCGGCAATGTCCATGCCGAAATCCGTGCCGTTTCCGTAGGAATTGACGTTTTGCCCCAAAAGGGTGATGTCATGCGCCCCGTTTGCGATAAGCTGCTCCGCCTCCGCAAGGATAGCCTCGGGGCTTCTGCTTCGCTCACGTCCTCTTGTGTACGGGACGATGCAGTAGGAGCAGAAGTTGTTGCAGCCGTACATCACGGAGAGCCACGCTCGGTGAGCCTTCTCCGGCGCGGAGGGAATACCCTCAGTAATGGCGAATTCACCCATGCAGGATTCGATGCGCCTCGGCGCTCCGGTCAGCGCACCCCATATCAGCTCGGCAAGCTTTGCAAGTGAGCCGGTGTCGAAAACGAAGCTGACATACGGGTAGCTGAATTTCAGCTTGTCCGCACGGTGCCCCTGCGTGACCATACAGCCGCCCACGCCGATGATGACCTCGGGGTCTGCCTCACGAATGTGCTTGTAGGAGCCGATTATAGAGAGTGCTTTCTTTTCCGCGTGCTCTCTGACGGCACAGGTGTTGACAAGGATAAGCTTTGATTCCTCGGGAGAGTCCACCTTGCGGTAGCCCATTGATACGGCGATCCCCGCCATTCGTTCGCTGTCCGCCTCGTTCTGCTGACAGCCGAAGGTCTTTACAAATACCCCCGGAGCACAGTCACCGACCTTGCCCTCGGCGGCAAAGAGCGCCCTGACCCTTTCCGCATATCCGAAGATGTTCTTCGGAAATTCAAGTATACTGTTCATAAGATTTCCTTTTCCCGCTGAGCTACCCGATAACGGTGTCGGAAACAGCGGCGCCGTCCGCCCCGTCCGTCTCGGCTGTAAGAGCGACTGATTCCTCGGAGTAGTCCTTGCTTATTTCGAATTTTCCGTCCTCAAGACCGTCGGTGAGCATGATCTTCCCGTCACTGCCTATGAATACCGCTTCAAAGGCGATCTCGCCCGAGCGGTAGAACTCGATTCCGGCATCATATCCCATGACCATCAGAGCGGTTGACAGAGCATCGGCGGCGGCACCGTTCTGCGACATCACCGCAACACTTGACAGCCCCGAATCGGAGGGACGTCCCGTGGCGGGATCAATGATGTGATGATACCTCACGCCGTCCTCAATGAAGAATTGCTCGTAGTCGCCGGCGACGGAAACGAATCCGCCCTCCGTGTACAGATATCCGACAACTCCGTCGGTGTCAAACGGATTTGCAATGCCGATCTTAAACGGACTGCCGTTCGGCTTGTCACCGAATACGCCGACCGTCCGCCCCGCGGAAACTATTCCGTAGGACACGCCCGAATCGAAAAGGTATTCCGCAAGCTTTTGCGCGGCATAGCCCTTGCCGATGCCGCCGAGATCGAGCTTTGTCTTGCTGTTCTTCTTGCGTACCGTGTCCCCGTCAAGCTCAATGTTGTCCGTTCCCGCCGCCGCAAGAGCTATGCTTATCTGCTCCTCGCTCGGAACGGGGCCGCCGTCCTTGACATTCCAAAGAGAGGTGAGCGTGCCGAGAGCGGGATCGTATGCGCCGCCCGTCACGGCAGATATCTCCACGGCGCTTGAGAGCACGTCGGTGAATATCGGATCGGCATCGAAAAGCGCGTTTACATCGGAATTGAAGCTGTACACCTCCGAGCCGACCTCGGTGGAGGACAGCGCTCTCTCTATCTCTGCGGTAAGAGATTCACAGCGATCGAAAAGCTCCTCGGGATCGCTGACCTCGTCGGAGATCTCGGTGATGCTGCCGCATTTGAGAGAGAAGACCGTGTCCATGGCAACGTAGTCTCTTGCAAAGGAGTATTCATCCTCGCCGGATGAGCAGCCGCACACGGCGACGGCGCATATCAGTGCCAAAATAAAGCAGGCTGTTCGTTTCATTTTTCTTCTCCGTTTATATGTTTTCGGATAGTGTATCCTATGCGTGAGCATTATTTCCCATGCCCCGTGAGCACGGACGTGCCCTTGAGCACGGTCGGGTACGAGAGATTCAGAAGTATTCCGGTAAAGCCGCCGCAGAGCAGACCGACAAGCAGCATCCAGCCCAGAAGCGCGGCGGCGGGAAGCCCGAGAAGCACCGTGGCGCAGATCACCTGAGCCGTGTTGTGAAGGACGGCGGAGATCACGCTCTTGCCGAAGAAGCTGAGCCTTTTTGAGGAGTGGCAGAGAGCTATCCCGATAAAGGAAAGAAGCGCACCGGAGAGGGAATACATCGCAGATGTGATATTCCCGAACAGAATGAACATCAGCAGAACGCGCGATAGCGATACCGCCGCTCCGCATCGTCTGCCCATAACGGAGGTGCAGAGCAGAACGGCGACGTTGGCAAGCCCGAACTTTGCGCCTGCGATCGGAAGAAGCCCCGCGGGAAACAGTATGCTCTCGGCATATGAGAGCATTAGTGAGAGACACAGAAATGCGGCACTTGCCGTAAGCCGTCGGAGCCTGTCAGCGCCCGAGGATGCAGTCGGCATCTTCCTCACCTCCCGCATATTTGATATCTCCGACACGGACGAGCACTCTTGCTGGAGCACATACGATGGGACGGGAGGGATCGTCGGTCATGCCGGCGGCAACGCAAAGCCCGTCCTCACAGCTGCTCTCCGAGATGCATACGAGCCCGTCCTTTATTCGGAGCGTCAGCGTGTAGCCCTCGGAATGAATGACCTCGGTACGGTCCTTCAAGAGCGGGTAGGTGAAGCTGCCCGAGGAGGTACGCACGTATACCGTGTCCGAGTGATTTCCGAGAGAGGGATACAGGATAAGGACAGCCGCGACCGCAAGCACGGCAATGCACACGGCGATATCGGCAACGGAAAGCTTGGTCTTCACCGTATCACGCCCCTCCGTTTTGCAAAAATACTCATTGTATTATATCATTTTTCGTCGTCTCTGTCAATGACTCTTGAGCATCAAAGCCATATTTGCGGGAGAGCATATTGCTCTTTCTCAATTGACATCCGACTCGGCATGGAGTATAATGTATGTAATAGCAAACAGATTTCGGAGGATGGGCGATGTTAAGCGTAGACAATGTCAGAGTAATGAATATCGAGGGAGCCATACGCGGGGCGAGAAACCCGATGAACAGCTGGCATCTCAGCGACAGCTATACCGATGATACGGGTGTGTTCCGCCTCGGGAAGGCGGATCTTGATCTCGGACACCGACTTGCCGTGTCCGGAAGCGATCACAGGAAATTTCTCCGTCAGGTGTTCGTTTCCTGCGACGTCTGCGCCCCGATATACTGGTGGAAGGAGTTTGACACGTATAAGGTGGGAACGGTGGCAAATTCGACGAGCACCATGCACAAGATACACGCAAAAAGCTTTGAGAGCGGCGATTTCAGCACGGATCATCTGACAGAGGGCGGTATGGCGGCGCTTGAGACTCTGCTCGTGTATCTTGAGGAGTGCCGTGTCCGCTTCAATGAGACCAAGGACAAGAGCGCATGGTACGATATCATATCTCTCCTGCCGTCAAGCTATGAGCAAACGCGCACCCTCAGCATGAATTACGAGAATCTCATCAACATATACTATGCCCGCAGGAACCATAAGCTCTGCGAGTGGCATACCTTCTGCGATTTCATAAAAGAGCTCCCTTATGCAAATGAGTGGATACTTATAAAGGACTGAGCCATGAGAGAAAATGAACAGATCTTGCCGGAGGAGCGCTTCAGAATAGGTAGGGTCGCCGGTATCATCGGAATATGCGTGAATCTTGCGCTGTTTGCCGTAAAGCTTATCGTGGGTCGTTCCTCCGACAGCGTTTCCGTGGCGGCGGATGCCGTTAACAATCTGTCCGATGCAATGTCCTCGGTGCTTGTGCTTGCCGGCTACGTCATGGCGGCAAAGCCCGCGGATAAGGAGCACCCGTTCGGTCACGCACGAATGGAATATCTGTGCGGACTCTTTATTGCCGTAATAGTTACGGTGCTCGGCATCGAGACACTGAGAAGTGCGGTAGGTAATATTTTCGGTGGGAATGCGGACACGGGATATTCCGTGACGGCTGTCGCGGTCATGGCTTGTACGGCGCTTGCAAAGGTCGGACTCGCGGTGTTCTACAGAGTGCTCGGAAAAAGGATAGATTCCCAGTCTCTGAGAGCCTCCGCCGCCGACAGCATCGGAGACGTTGCCGCGACCTGCGCGGTCATATTCGGTATGCTCCTCACTCCGTATCTCGGCAGTCGCACCGACGGCATATTCGGTATGCTTATCGGCGCGTATATCGTGGTGCTTGGCGTAAAGCTGATAATGGAATCGGCGGGAACACTGCTCGGAACAGCCCCCGATGCGGAGCTTGTTTCGAGAGTGATCGGCGGCATAAAGAAATATGACGGCGTTCTCGGTATACACGATCTGGTGATCCACAGCTACGGCGCGGGAGAGGTGTTCGCCACAGTCCACGTCGAGGTGGACGCGGAGCGCGATCCCCTCGAGACGCACGATATGATAGACAATATCGAGGCGGAGCTCATGAAAGATCAGGGAATATCCATGGTCATACATATGGATCCCGTGTGTCTGTCGGATCCGAGGACAAACGCTCTGCGCGAGACGGTGGCACAGATAGTCCTTGACGTGTCGGAGCAGACCGGCTTTTCGGCTTCGATGCACGATTTTCGCGTGGTGTGGGGCGTTACGCACACAAATCTCATATTCGATGTGGCAGTGGGTGACGATATGCCGCTTACCGATACGGAGCTGTCCGAGCTACTGTCGGATAAGATCGGGGCTCTTGACGGCACATATAACGCCGTTATCTGCATCGACAGAGACTATCATTCAACAAGATTCGGCAGGGAAATGAAGTGAGCACCGATACGAGATTCAGACTCGGCGTCATCGGCCTCGGAATGAGGGGCATGATGCACATAAAAGAGATCCTCACCGAAAGGGAGGATACAGAGATTGTCGCGGTCTGCGACCTCTACGAGGATCGTATTGCCGAGGCGATCGGCTATTGCCGCGAAAAGAAGGGTCTCTGCGTGGCGGCGGAGAAGGACTACAGAAGTCTCATCGAGCGCGATGACGTCGATGTCGTCTGCATCTTTTCCGCATGGGAGAATCATATCCCCGCGGCGCTCTATTCGATGGAGTGCGGGAAGCAGGTCTGCATGGAGGTCGGCGGAGCCTACAGTCTTGAGGATTGCTTTGATCTTGTCGCCATGTATGAGCGTACCGGAATACACTGTATGCTTCTTGAAAACTGCTGCTATGACCGAAACGAGATGATGGCGATGAATATGGCGAGAGCCGGCATTTTCGGAAAGATAGTTTATGCGGAGGGCGGCTACTGCCACGATCTTCGCGATGAGATATGCAGGGGCGAGGAAATGCGGCATTACAGGCTCCGCAATTATAAGAGCAGGTGCTGTGAGAATTATCCCACGCATGAGCTCGGACCGATAGCGAAGATACTCGGGATAAACCGAGGTAACCGCATGGTGAGACTGTCCTCCGCATCCTCGGGTGCCTTCGGACTGAACGACTATGCCGAAAAGCACAGCGATACGGATCCCACCCTCAGAGATTTCCGCTTCGCACAGGGTGATATCGTGAAGACCGAGATAGTGTGCAGCGGCGGCGAGCTGATATCGCTCACGCTTGATACCACTCTACCCGGAAACTATTCGAGAAGATTCATGCTGAAGGGCACGGACGGAATGTTCTCCGAGATGATGAACGCGGTGTTCCTTGATAACGGTGAGTACGACCACTTTTCGCGTGATTTTTACAACAATATCGAGACTCTGCGGGAGAGGTGGGAGCATCCGGTCTGGAAAAGCTTTACGGAGAGCGGCGTGAGGGGCGGTCACGGCGGAATGGACTGGCTTGTTTTCGATGCCTATTTCGAGGCACTGAAAAACGGATACGCCCCGCCGATAGATACGTATGATACCGTGACGTGGATGGCTGTGACTCCTCTCTCCGAGATGTCCCTGAGAGAGGGCGGCGCGGCTGTGGATTTCCCCGATTTTACGCACGGTATCTGCTTTGCCGACAGGGAAGTGAGCGGAGGCTTTTACTCTCTTGATGCGTAGCCGAGGCGCGCTTTTCGGAAACGGAACACCTGCGCATCGCGAGACGTATATGAACAGTTTGTAAATTTAAGAATTATTCCTAAAATTGGCATGAAACTTTGCAAAATCTATTGACAATAACACCGTGGGTGTGCTACCATAATGTAGTAACAAAAACGTGTTATCTTCTTGGAGGGCTTATGCTCGGAACAGTATTTAATATTCAGCGTTTTTCGCTTTTTGACGGGCCGGGCGTAAGGACTGTTGTCTTCCTCAAGGGATGCCCGCTGAGCTGTATTTGGTGCCACAATCCCGAGGGAATAGGTCGGGAGCCTCAGGTAATGTTCGATCCGAAAAGATGTATCGGCTGCGGCGAATGTGTCGATGCCTGTACGCACCGTCGCCACTTTATGCGAGACGGACTTCACGGATATATCAGAGAGGGCTGTGTCGGCTGCGGCAAATGCGCGAAGGCGTGCCCCTCACAGGCGCTCTCCATGGCGGGAAGACTGATGGATACCGAGGCGGTGCTTGCCGAGGTGATGCTTGATCTCAATACATATAATGAGAGCGGAGGGGGAGTTACCCTTTCGGGAGGCGAGCCTCTCTACCAGCCCGAGTTTGCGCTGTCGATACTGAAGGGCGCAAAGGAGCGCGGAGTTTCCACCTGCATCGAGACGAGCGGCGCGGCATCTCCTGCGGTCATCACCGAGGCGGCGGAATACACGGACATTTTCTATTTTGACTATAAGGCTACCGGCGACGAAATGCACAAAAGGCTCTGCGGCTCGGGACAGTCGGTAATTCTTGAAAATCTCGGACTTCTGAGTGAGCTTTCGGCAAATGTGACACTGCGCTGTCCCATTGTTCCGAATGCGAATGAAACACCCGAGCACATAGAGGGTATCGGACGTGTTGCGGGAATGTATTCCTGCATAAAAGAGGTACAGCTTGAGCCGTATCACCGTCTCGGCGTATCGAAATCCGAAAAGCTGGGGCAGAATGCCGCGTACGACGGCAAAGCCCCCGACAGAGAAAGACTTGAGGCGTACTGCAAGGAGATTGCCGCCTCTTCCGGTAAAGGCTGCCGTATCAGCTGAGAAATACACATTGCTCCGCCAAGGCGGAAGATCGGAGGAATCCATGACAGATTACAGAAGCACAGAGGAAAGACTTGAGTTTACTCCCCGTATGACAAGAGTCAGAGACGAGGTCAAGGGCAGAGTTCGAAATCAGGGCGCAAGAGAGGGAACGGATACAAGCATCGTAAGCGGAGAGGGTAAGAATCCCTTCCTTGATGCTTTTCTTGAGCATCCCGATGCGCCCACGGTCATAGCACAGGCGTACGGTATCGTTCGCTCGTGGCTCGTAACACCCGTGAAGATCCTGCCGGATGAGGCAGTTGTCGGCGTTACAAGACCTTTGTTCCCCATAAGAGAGCATTTCAGCTGGGGTATTCAGGGTGCAGAGAGCGTTTTCAGCAACGAGAGCCTCAGCGATGATGATAAGAACGATCTCTACCGCCGCATGAATCCCCTTAACTGGAACTATCTCCATAAGGCGGGAGATATCCTTTTCGGAAGCCCCGAGAATTATACCGTAGTGGCACACGACGACGTGTTCCATGCCGGCGGATATCAGGGACACACCATACCCAACTATTATACGCTTCTTGATAACGGCCTTGACGGAATGCTCGAGCTCATCGACAAATACGATGCTCTGAATAACCGCGATCAGGCGACAAGAGATCTGTATGAGGCGTGCCGTATCATCATTCGCGGTATGTCCGAATGGCTGATGCTGTATTCCGACGAGGCGGCAAGACTTGCAGCTGAGGAGAGAAATGCCGAGCAGAAGAAGTATTACGAGGATATCTCGGCAAACTGTGCATTTGTGGCACACAAGAAGCCCGAGACTCTTTATCAGGCTGTACAGCTCATGTGGACTCTCTCCCTCTGGGATTGGGTAGACTGCGTCGGACGTACCGACCAGTATCTGTACCCGTACTTCCTGAAGGCTGTTGCCGAGGGCGATGTCATTACCCCCGAGGAGTCCATAACCTCCATTATATTCAAGATCTGGGAGCACGGCGCTCATAACCTCACCCTCGGAGGAGTTAAGGTCTCCGACGGTACGGACGCGACAAACGAGCTCTCCTATCTCATACTCCAGATACTCAGAAATATCCACGATACACACCCGAGAATATGTGTGCGTATCCACGATGATACTCCCGCAGAGCTCATGAGCCTCATCGTTCAGCTTTGGTCGGAGGGTATGTCCGACCCGACCATCATAAGCGACAGCACTGTAGTGAAGGGACTTATGGAGATCGGCGTGCCGCTTGAGGATGCAAGAGATTACGCAACTCTCGGCTGTCAGGAGATAGAGATCCCCGGTAAGTCCAACTTCGGCTGCGAGGACGGCGTGTTCAACGTCGCAAAGGTATTCGAGTATGCTCTTTACGGCGGACGCAGTACCTCTCATCCCGATAAGAGAGTCGGCCCCGTAACTCCCGAGTTTGTTGATTTCAATACCTTCGAGGAGTTCTTCGATGCCTTCAAGACTCAGCTTGAGTACTATACCCGCGTGTTCTGCTATATGTGTGACAGAGGACAGGAGATGAGAGGAGCAAACTTTGCAAAGCTTGTAAAGACTCCCTTCACCACCGGATGTCTTGAGAAAGGTATACCTCACGACTGCGGCGGCCCTCTTTACAATTTCGGCGTAGTCGAGACTGCAGGCGTTGCGGCGGCAGCAGATTCCTTTACCGCTGTAAAGAAGCTTGTGTTCGAGGAGAAGAAGATCTCCAAGGAGACTCTTATCGCCGCATTGCAGGCTAACTTCGAGGGCTATGAGAAGGAGCGTCAGATGCTTCTCAATATGGCTCCCAAGTTCGGTAACGATGATCCCGAGGCAGATGCAATGGCTGCCCGCGTGCTTGATCTGTTCTGGAGCGAGTGCGGAAAGTATTCCTCCGTGCGCGGCGATGTATATACCGGTGCCTGCTCACTTCTTACCGGCGGAATTTCCTTCGGTAATTCCACGGGAGCACTTCCCGACGGAAGATTCAAGGGCGAGCCTCTCGGAAACTCCATGGGGCCCCGTCCCGGTGCGGATAAGTGCGGCGTGACCGCAATGCTCAACTCCGTTGCAAAGCTCCCGCTCAATAAGGGCGTCGGCGGAACTACCCTCAACGTGATCCTCACGACAAAGCTTCTCTCAAATCCCGAGCTTCGTGAGAGCATCGCCGCTACGATCCGCGTGTTCATGAAGACCGGCGGACAGATGGCGCAGATCACCACGGCTAATCTTGAGGATCTTCTTGATGCACAGGAGCATCCCGAGCGTCACGGAAATCTGATCGTGCGTGTCGGCGGCTTCTCGACTCAGTTCGTCCTTCTCGGTAAGGATGCACAGGATGAGATCATCAGCCGTTATTCCGGCGAAACCGCCTGACCTTTCCTAAAGTAAAATAATCGGCGCCGATGTGAGGTACATCTTGATCTCACGTCGGCGCTTTTTCTCTCGGCGTAATATGAGCGGCGGAATATGCGGAGCGCGGTGAAACCGCCGTCGAGCATCGCTCCTTTTGGATATGTGAAATTTACAGACTGTAGGTTGACATACGGGGCAGTATGTGATACTATGTTTGTACGGCGTGTGTGCGCCGAAATATAACAATAACGGTTGGAATAATGCAGCTTCTTAATAATATAATCTCCGCGATTCTTTTTGTCGGCGCCGTCATGATGCTCCATAAGACATTCTATCAGATATTGGGCTTTTTCGTGAAAGCGAAAAAATATCCCGCCACGGATAAGCTCAATACATATTCGTTTATAATTGCCGCGAGGAATGAGGAGTGCGTTGTCGGAAATCTCATCGAGAGTATCCGACTTCAGGATTACGGCGGAAGGATAGCCAATATATTTGTTGTGGCGGATAACTGTACCGATAATACGGCGGAGCTTTGCCGAAGCCTCGGCGCGGTGGTGTACGAGAGATCCGACAAAGAGAGAGCACGCAAGGGCTATGCTCTGCAATTTCTCTTTAAGAATATCAGACGTGATTTCGGTATAGACCACTGCGACGGATATTTCATTTTCGATGCGGACAATCTGCTTGCGCCCGATTTCGTCTCACGAATGAACGAGGCATACGAGGACGGCTTCAAAATAGTGACCTCGTACAGAAACACCAAAAACTTCGATACAAACTTTATCTCCGCCGCATACGGACTTCATTTTTGCCACAATTCACTCGGCAGACACAGACCGCGCTCCGTTCTCGGAGTCGGTACACACCTTACCGGTACGGGCTATCTCATAGACAGCGGCTTGCTTCGGGACGGCTGGAATTACGTCAATTTTACCGAGGACGATGAAATAACGCTCGTCATGGCGGGAAAAGGGGTAAAGGTCGGATACTGCGAGGCTGCGGAATTCTTCGATGAACAGCCGCACGATATCGTCACGGTGTTCAATCAGCGTGTGCGCTGGGCGAAGGGCAGACTCACGAACTTCTTTTTGCACGGAGCTCAGGCATTTAATGGCATCTTCGTTCATCATAGCTTCACCTGCTACGATATGTTTACGCACTATTTCCCGTACGGATTGTTTTCGTGGATACTCGGAATAATCTATCCCGTAACGGCGTTCGCACTCGGCATTATCACAAATACCAACGATTACGGCGGCATGGCGCTGAATCTTCTCTCCACGCTCGGCTCAATGTACCTCTCCGAGCTTCTCGCGGGAGCGATGACTGCGGTTCGCGAGAGACGTCATATCAGATGCACAAGCTCAAAGCTGCTCCTTTACGTGCTTTTGTTCCCGTGGTATACGATGATATCCGTGCCCGTCTATCTCGTGGCGGTGTTCAAGAATGTTACGTGGGTACCGATAAAGCACGATGATAACAGAAGGATCGACAGCCTTGCGCCGTCGAAAAAATACGAGAACGTATGAAAATATCCCCTCTCGGAGACCTGCCGAGAGGGGATATTGCGTTACAGTGCAAGCGTGTGTTGCTCAAAGATCTTCTCACCGTCGTTGAAGGTTATCTCAACTCCCGAATCGGTAAATACGTATCCTGAGCCGATGAAGCGCGGCACCTTGTTGAGAACCGGAACGGAGCCGATGACAGCGGGGCAGGGAAGTCCCATCACGTCATCCTCACAGTGCGGCATATCGACCACAAGCATGTGCTCATGACCGTGGAGCATGATGTCGGGATGAATGTGCTCTTCGAGCAGTGAGCACCACTCGGTGTAGATCTCCTTTTCGATGTCGAACGGGGGATTGAATCTTCTGTAAAAGGGAACGTGGGAGATAACGACGCGGCGCTCAATGCCCTCGGCAGCGTATTCATTGGCGGAGTTTTCTATAATGCTCCTCAGGAAGGCTGTCTGCCTCTTGCGGAATTCGTGACAGCAGATAGTATTGCCGTATTCGGGGTGGTTGTCCGGCTTGTCCTCACCGCAGTCGAGCACAACTCCCCAAATTCCGCCGAGACGGAAGGTAAAATACGAATTTCCGTGCTCGGTGGGTGTGTGATCCGCGATATGCTCGGCATAGATACCGCGCGTATCGTGATTTCCGCGGGAGAATATTACGGGAATGCTTCCGTGGGTGATCTGCGCGGCGATCTCGTATATCGTGTCAAAGTAGGAAATGTCGCCGCTGTGATTGGGGATATCTCCGTTGAGGATGAGCAGATCGGGCTCACCTACCTCCTTTGCGAACAGCTTTGCCGCCGAAACGGGCCCGTCAACATCGTTGTGGGCATCCGCAATGTGATAGGCGACCACTCTGCCGGAGGTCACGGGACGGAAGGAATACTCCTCCTCCGCGATGGGATCGGTGTCGGAGAAATACGGCTTTCTCTCCGTTACCGCCCTGTAGCAGACTGTGTACTTGCCCTCGGAATCAAGCTTCTCGGCGGGTACCGTCATGCGATGAGTGGTGACCGCGGAACGGATTATACCGTTTGAATCGTCATAGTAGCAGTCGTCTCCGATCCTCACCCACATGAGAGATGCTCCGGTGACGGGAACCATGATCTGATATGTATTGCCTACGGCGAATACCGCAGGAGCTGTTTTCATAATTGACATATAAGCCTCCGTATGCTGTTTTGGTTAATTATACCCCCATTGTCGGCGCAAGTCAATAATTATGCACAAATTTCTGCGTGGTACGTGCCTTGCGGCGCCGATACGCAAAGCTTCGCACTTCTTCGCTCTCTGTGATGCGCCCGAACGATTTTTGCAATTTTTTCAAAAAAGCTCTTGACAGACAGGTCTACATGATGTAGAATATAATCAGTCTACAAGATGTAGAATACAGGAGGAGCGTATGAGCGATTATCAAATGGGTGCGATCGAGGCTCGGTTTGCCGACGTTATTTGGGAAAATGAGCCGATCTCATCGACAGAGCTTTGCAAGAGGAGCGAGGAGCTGTTTTCGTGGAAGAAATCGACAGCCTATACCGTGCTCAAAAGGCTTTGCGAAAAGGGCATATTCCGAAACAGCGGAGGAACGGTGACGTCACTCATCTCAAGGGAGGAGTTCTATTCCGTGCAAAGCGAGCGGTTTGTGGATGAGAATTTCTGCGGGTCGCTCCCCGCGTTTCTTGCCTCATTCACGGCGAGAAAAAGCTTGACGGCGGATGAGGTGGAGTATCTGAGAAAAATGGTTTCGGAATACGGAGGGGAATGAAATGACTGCCGCTTTTATAAAAATACTGAATATGAGCGCGGCGGCAAGCTTGCTTGCGCTTGCGGTGATTCTTCTGAGACTTGTTTTCCGAAAAGCGCCGAGATCCGTATCCGTGCTTATGTGGGGACTTGTGGGAATACGGCTGATATGCCCGTTTTCCGTTAAGAGTACATTGAGCCTTGTGCCGAGAGCGAAGACCTTTCCTCGGTATATCGCGTATTCGGCTTCCAACGCCGTCCCTATAGGCTCCGAGACACTCGGCACAGCGGGCGGTGCGGCTGAATCGGGAGGGTATTTATCAAGGCTGACAGGCTCGAGCACGGCACAGACCGCCGTCATTATCGCCTCCGCCGTGTGGATGATCGGCATTGCGGTAATGCTGATCTATGCGATATCCTCATATCTGCGTATTCACGCGAGGGTGCGTGAATCGGTGCCGTATGCCGACGGCATTTATATGTGCGACCGTATAAGGACTCCGTTCATTCTCGGCATTCTCCGCCCGCGTATATACCTTCCGACAGATATATGCAGTGAGGATATCGGTCTTGTTACCGCTCATGAGAGAGCGCATCTCAAGCGGTGCGACCATTTGTGGAAGCCGCTCGGCTTCCTGCTCCTGACCTTGTACTGGTTCGATCCCGTTATGTGGGTATCGTACATTTTGTTTTGCGGAGATATAGAGCTTGCCTGCGATGAAAGGGTGATAGAGACTCTGGGTGAGGACGTGAAGAAGCCTTATTCGGAGGCGCTTATAAATTGCTCCGCTCCGCGAAGCACCGTCTCCTCCTGCCCGCTTGCCTTCGGAGAGACAGGTGTGAAGACGCGGATCAAGGCGGTGCTCGGCTACAAGAGACCCGCGACCCTGATAACCGCCTTGGCGGTGATCGCGGCGGCGGCGGTGGCAGTGTGCTTCCTCACCGATCCCGCCTCGGTAAGGCTTGCGAATATCGAGGGGTACTCACTTGAACACATGGCGGATGACACCGTGACGGCTTGGTCCTCCGACGGAGAAGACGGCTACAGCTCCCTCGGAGCTGTCGAAAAGGAGCTGCTTTTGGAGCTTTGCGAGATAAAAATATCCGAAAGGGAGGATAGAGACCTCAACGACGGCGGTGGTGTCGCTCACACGCTTGTTTTACAGAGTGATGAGGACACGCATGACGTGCTCTCGTCATATCTCAGGGGAGTGTACGTGCATTTTGATGCCGATTTTACCAGCGTTTGGGTGGATACGGGTGAGATGTGCACGCATGGGCACAGAATAGAGAAGCCCGAGGAGGCAAGGCGCATCTGGGAGGCTGTCACGCAGAGCGGAGATTGAGCTCTCGGCTCGATGAGACCGTACTCTGCCGATGCGGCATAGCTTCGGCGGCGCTGAAAACAAAATCCCGAGCCTCCGTCAGGAGAGCTCGGGATTTTACGCTTTGTGTTCTGTCAGTCAAGAATACCCTTGATGTCGGGGTATACCATCGGTGCGGGTCGGGTGTAGGGTGATTTGATCTCAATAACACGGCGCTCCCTTGATGCAAGCTCAAAGCTTCTCATAAGCTCAAGAGCGTGGAGCTGCTGCTCGCAGTTGCAACGGTGGGGTCTGCCTGTTTGGAGAGCCTTCGCCATATCGGAAAGACCGACTCCTCTGTTGTTTTCGCCGTACTCAAACAGGAGCGGTACGCGCTTGTACTCGTTATCTCCTTCTCTGAGCAGGAAAACGCCCTGCATGCCGAAGCCGTTGGGATCGGATACGCGGAGATTGCCTCTCGTACCGTAGATCTCTATCTTCGAGTGCTCGTCGCCGGTGCAGAGACAGTCGAATGATGCGTGCATCATTGCGATAGCGCCGGATTCAAACAGCATGGAGCCCGTCACAAAGGTATCGACCTCGACCGGCATCAGCTTGCCGCACTTGGGCTCACTTGTGATAAGGCGCTTCGTAAAGGTCTTGCGCGAGAAGCCCGCGATTGCGGAGCAACGTCCAAGAAGATTGATAAGCGCGGTCATGTAGTAGGGACCCATGTCGAGCATGGGGCCGCCGCCGACCTCGTAGAAGAATTCGGGATCGGGATGCCAGCTCTCGGGGCCGCGGCAGATCATGTGTGCATCGGCTCCGATGACATCTCCGATAAAGCCGTCATCTATCAGCTTGCGCGCGGTTTGAACTCCCGCACCGAGACAGGTATCGGGTGCACCGCCGAGGAGAACGCCCTTCTCCCGTGCAAGCTCCACAAGCTCAACGCCCTGCTCGATCTCTATCGCAAGCGGCTTCTCGGAGTAAACGTGCTTGCCCGCGAGGATAGCCTCCTTGGTAACATGATAGTGGTTGACGGGCTGAGTGATGTTCAGAACGATGTCAACCTCGGGATCGGCAAAGAGCTCGTACATATCTTCATAAAGCTTCGGAATGTTGTATTCGGCAACAGCCTTTTCTGCGCGCTCCCGAATGAGATCGCAGACACCGATGACTTCGACCTCCTTGAACATCTTCGTCAGATTTTCAAGGTAGATCCCGCTGATACAGCCGACTCCCACAAATCCGATTTTGATTTTTTCCATGATGAAGTTATCCTTTCTTAATGTGCTGTTATGTATAAAGGAGCAGATATTTGCGTATCTGCTCCTTTTAAGTAATCGTCAAACGAGTATGTCAGCTGACAGGATCGCCCTGATGTACATCCTCATAGAATGCAAGGTAGCGGGCGATAACGGTGTCGACATTTTCGGCATCTGCCGCTTCCGCGTATACGAGATTGTTATCTACCTCGTCCTTGAGATCCTTGACAGATTCATCGTATTCGGCGGCGGACATGGCTTCTATGCGCGCCCAAATTGATGCGGAATAAGCATCGAGAGCGACCATCATATCCTTGTTGTCATCGTTCAAATAGTCCGTGAAGCCGAGATACGGGCTGATGAGAGAATCGAGATTCTGCTGCTTGCCGGTCTCCCAGTAGCTCATCGGAAGATCCTCGCCGGGGTAGGTGATGAATACGTTGCCGGTGTCAACAAGATTCATCTTGTAATCGTCACTTATGATCTTGATCGTCTGCTCACCGGATACGGTAAGCTCGGTGTTGTATTCCCAGTGCTTGCCCTCAACGCCGTACTGAAGAAGCGTGCGGACGGTGGGGTCTGTGTTGATAAGAGTAATGATCTCCATGGAACGACCGACGTCGAGAGAATACAGGCTTACGCCGAACATGGACTGATAAACGTCCGCGGTCTCCGCACGGGGACGCTCGATCACGTTGATGTAGTAATCGTCCGCGTACTTGCCGATCTCGCTTCCGTCGCAGGTGACAACACCGACGCCGAATTCGGTCACAGCGGAGGAATCTGCGGCGATGTAGCCCTTCTCCTGAAGCTCCTTCATCATGACTACGGTCTTGTTGAACTGCTTGAGTCCGAGCACGTTTCTGAGGGCATGACGCGACGTGGGATCGTTCTCATCGGATATAAGAGATGCGATGAGAGAGAAGGACTCGGTATCGTTGCTGCTGTTCCAGAATCTTATACCGGAAGCCCAAGCCGAATTCAGCAGGGGAGTCACATTCGAGGAAGCGCCGACTGCTTCGATAAACGGCTGGCAGTCGAGCAGGGTGGTGAGCTCACTCGGATCGAAGTACAGGCTGTCGCACAGCTCCTTGTTTACGAGGAGATATGTATAATCACCGATCACGTGGTTGTTGGGAACCGCAAAGGTGGTCGGATCTCCGGGAAGCTTGCCCCAATCAAGGAAGGTCGGGTAAACATATGATTTGATAAGCTTTGACGAAGCGCTCAGATACTCATCTATCGGGGAGAGATATCCGTTCTCCGCATAGAAAGCGAACTCATCGTAGCCGCGGATGCAGAAGATATCGAGCTGATTTGCGGTAGCTGCGGGATATACCTCCTCAACCTCTCCGTTATCACCTATAACGGTATCGGCAACGGTGGTAGCCTCGGTGGTCTTTGCGGCGATGGTCTCGCCTCTCTTGAGTGCCTCCTTCTCGGCCTTCTTTCTTTCGGCCTCCTCCTCGGCACTGAGCTTCTCCGCCTTCTCTACATCAAGCACTCTCTGGTGGATAGCCTCGTCGTACTCATCGTCGGGTATCGCATGAATGTCGATGGCGGTCTTGTAATTCTTTTTGGTGATCTTGTTAATGGCGGCCTCAACCTGAGCGATGGCTGCATCGGTGGTGTCCTCGGAAGTGGGGAGCCACAGGGTGAGCGTCATGTTGTATTTCGCATTTTCGGATAGATCGTTAGTTGCGGAGCCGTCACCGCAGGCAGTCATTCCCGCGAGCATGGCAACTGCAACAAGAAAGCATGAAAGCTTTTTTTTCATGTCTGTAACCTCCTAGGATTAGCGTATCCGACTTATCGGAATTACGCATAAGGGCTTATATAATGATACTACATTTGGCGTTTTATGTCAATAGAGATTTGTAATAGTTTTACACCGTAATATTTTTATTTACAATTTGGAGAGAGGCTCTGTCAGTCGAGATAATCCTTCAGTCTCTTGGAGCGGCTCGGGTGGCGGAGCTTGCGGAGAGCCTTGGCTTCGATCTGACGTATACGCTCACGGGTGATGTTGAATTCCTTGCCGACCTCCTCAAGAGTACGGGTGCGACCGTCGTCGAGACCGAAGCGGAGCTTCAGCACGTGCTCCTCACGGGGAGTGAGCGTGTGAAGGACTTCGTTGAGCTGCTCTTTCAGAAGCTCATACGACGCGGCCTCGGCGGGAGCCGGAGAATCGTCATCGGGAATGAAATCTCCGAGATGGCTGTCCTCCTCCTCACCTATAGGCGTTTCAAGGGAGACGGGATCCTGAGCGATCTTCATGATCTCACGCACCTTGTCGGCGCTCATGCCGATGTTTTCCGCGATCTCCTCTGCGGATGCCTCATGACCGAGCTCTTGCAGAAGCTGGCGCGAAACTCTTGATACCTTGTGTATCGTCTCAACCATGTGGACGGGAATACGGATCGTGCGTGCCTGATCCGCGATGGCGCGGGTGATAGCCTGCCTTATCCACCATGTTGCATAGGTGGAGAACTTGTAGCCCTTGGTGTAATCGAACTTTTCCACAGCCTTCATCAGACCGAGATTACCCTCTTGGATAAGATCGAGGAAGAACATTCCCTTGCCGACGTACCTCTTTGCGATGCTTACGACAAGTCGGAGGTTAGCCTCCACCAGCTCGTCCTTGGCGCGCTCGGCGGCGGCATTGACCTTTTCGTCTCCGTCCTCCTTCCACTGCGACATCTTCTCCGCGAGATACAGCTCACGGTCGGCGTCGAGCAGGGGCACCTTGCCGATCTCCTTGAGATACATACGCACGGGATCGTCAATGGCAAGTCCCTCTTGAGTGAGCATCTTTTCCATGTCCTCGGCTGTTCCGAGCTGCTCTACCTCACTTTCGATCTCCTGAAACTCCGGAGGATTCATGTAATTCGTGACTTCAATGCCGTTGCTTTCGAGAGTTTCGTAGATCTTTTCGATCTGGTCTATGTCGTACTCGGCATATTCGAGAGCCTCCATGATATCGGAGTTTGAAAGGGAGCCCTTTGATTTGCCCTTTTCGATAAGATCCTTGACATCGACCTTTTTGCCGTTCTGCATACCGTCGGCCTTGCCCTCGGCAATGAGAGCTGCCGCTTCTGCCGCCGCCGCATCGTCCTCCTCCGAGGGGATCGACTCGTCAAATTCATCGAATACGGTGTCCTTTACCGTGTTCTCGTCCTCTGCGATGATATCGCCTGTCTTGCCTTTTTTCATTCCTTGATCCTTTCGTTATATGTAGCTTAAATTATTAACTGCCTTATTGCTTCGGGACGTCCGCATCTTTGCGCTTTTTCGACAGGATGCGCGCAATATCCTCAACAGATGAGCCGTCATCCTCCGTCGCGGCTCTCATGCGGCGAACGTTTTCCTCAAAAACGGCATCGCTGTTGTCTGTCAGCTTCTGCCGCGCAAGCGACATTTTCATCGCTCTTGAGACCTCGTCCTGAGTGAAGCTTTCCGAGAGCTGACCGAATTCAAAGCCTCCGCTGTCGCTTGCCTCGGTGATGAACCCAAACAGCCTCTTGCCGAGCTCGGTCGGGAAATCCTCCTCCGAGAGCGCAACACCGTCAACGGAGTGAGCGGTAAGCTCCTCCCTTGACAGGAGTATTCCGAGCACAGCCTCCTCAAGCCTTGCGGCGAGAGGCGCTTTTGCAAAGTCCGGATTCACACGGTCGGACAGCCCGAGGGTTTCGCGCACCAGCTTTTCGCGGTCGGTCTTCTTTTGCTCCGCGACTTTTTTCTTCAAAGCGTACGCAACGTCGCGCTCCACCGCGCCTTCGTCGATACCCATGATCTTTGCGAGCCTTGCCGAATAGATCTTGCGCTCAACGCTCGAGGGCATATCGGCAATAAACGAAACTACGCGCCGTATCGCCTTCAGCTTTTCCTCGTCATTTGTCAGATCGTGCTCCGACAGGATCCTGCCTACGGTGAATTCGAATCTTGTCCTGCTTTTGCCGAGAAGCTCGTCGAATTTTACGGCTCCGAATTTGCGTATGTATTCGTCGGGGTCCTTGGCATCCTCCACACGCAGTATCTTCGCATCGAGACCGACCTCACCGAGAAGGCGGAACGCCTTGTCCGCGGCTCTTTGACCGGCATCGTCACTGTCATAGGATATTATGACGCGTCCCGTGTGCTTTGCGAGCAGCCTTGCCTGATCCTGAGTTATCGCGGTACCGAGAGTCGCCACGGAGTTCTCAAAGCCCGCCTCATGGAGCGCGATAACGTCCATGTACCCCTCACACAGGATTATCTGCTCGGAGCAAACGCTCTTGGCGTAGTTCAGGGCAAACAAATTGCGCCGCTTGTTGAATACTGGGGTGTCTGCGGAGTTGAGATATTTCGGGAGAGAGCCGTCGAGGACGCGTCCTCCGAAGGCAACTATGTTTCCTGCGGTGTCGATTATCGGAAACATGACTCTGCTTCTGAATATATCGTAAAGAGAATTGTTCTTTTCGCTTCTTTTGCACAGAAAGCCCGCTGTCAGCTCATCGTCGGTGAATCCGAGCCCTCTCAGATGATCTCTCACCGAGGCGAAGCCCGAATCCGCGTATCCGAGCCCGAATCTCCGTATCACCGCCTGCGAGAGTCCTCTGCCCGTCAGATATTCGCGCGCCGCGGCGCCCTCGTCCGATTCGAAAAGAGCTGTTCGGAAGAATTTTGCGGCGGCGAGATTCATCTCGTAAAGCCTCTTGCGGGAAACGCCGTCCCTTTGGTGCGTGTCGCTGTCGGGGAGCGAGATCCCCGCGCGCTTCGCGAGGAACTCCAGCGCTTCGCGATAGTCGAGGTTTTCCGCGCGCATGATAAAGCTTATCACATCGCCTCCCGCACCGCAGCCGAAGCAATAAAACGATGAGGTGGCGGAGAATACCGTAAATGACGGAGTCTTCTCCGAGTGGAAGGGGCAGAGTCCCGTGTAATTTGCACCCGCACGCTTGAGCGTGACGTATGAGGAGATCACGTCTTCGATGCGGCAACGATTCTTCAGCTCCTCAATTACCGCTTGCCTTACCATAAATACCCTCCTCTCCTCTCATTGCATCACGGAAGCGGGGCACACCCGCCCCTCTCCGATCTAATTTTTTGTTCCGACCCATACGTTCGGTATAAAAAGCTCCTTGTAGAGATCTATCGCGTACCTGTCGGTCATGCCCGATATGTAGTCGCAGACACAGCGCTCCACAGGCTCGGTCTTTGTGTTTTCGTAGTAAATGCCCGGCATCTGCTCGGGAAATTTCACGAAATGCTCGTACAGCCTTGCGAGAAGCTCCATTGCCTTGCTGTCCTCGGACTTTGCCTCCGGATTGAGATAGACACGCTCAAAGAGAAAATCTCTCAGCTCCATCATGGCGTCCCCGACGGCGTCGCTCATGCGTATCTCGTTTCTTCCCGTGCTTTCCTTTATTATGTCGCTCACAAGCGTGTTTATCCTTTTGGAATGTGTGTTGCCGAGCACCTCAAGTATGTGCGCGGGAATGTCGGAATTGTCGAGTATTCCGGCGCGGCAGGCATCGTCGATATCGTGATTTATGTATGCGATCCTGTCGGCGTATTTTATGATTATGCCCTCAAGGGTGGAGGCAAGCGAGCTTCCCGTGTGATTTACAATGCCGTCGCGCACCTCCCACGTGAGATTCAGACCGGCGCCGTTGTTTTCGAGATGCTCCACGACACGCAGACTTTGCTTGTAATGGGTAAAGCTTGGGTCATAGCACTTCTGCATGACCTCCTCTCCGGCGTGACCGAAGGGAGTGTGACCGAGATCGTGACCGAGAGCGGCTGCCTCCGCCAGATCCTCGTTCAAACAGAGCGAGCGTGCGATTATCCTTGCGATCTGCGTTACCTCAAGAGTGTGTGTCATTCTTGTGCGGTAGTGCTCGTCTATGGGTGAGAGAAACACCTGCGTTTTCCGCATGAGACGGCGAAACGATTTGGAGTGGATGATGCGGTCGCGGTCGCGCTGAAAATCGGTGCGGTTGGGACACGGCTCACAGGGATGCTCCCGTCCCGCAGTCGCGGCAGACGAAAATGCGTAGGGTGAGAGAAACAGCTTCTCTCTCTCAAGATACAGCTCTCTTACACAGGGCTCCGACATGGTACACCTCCCACGGAAATTACGTATAAAATAGGGAATATGCTAAACTGCTACTTATAATATACGCAAAAACAGCGAAAATTACTTTTTTTGAGCGATCGCGGGGGCTTGTTTGGGGTATGTACACGGTATCGGGGCGGAGAACACCGTCAGGCGCTCCGTCGCACAGCGAAACGAAAAAATCGGACAAGGCGAAGACGTCTTGTCCGACACTTTTCAAAAATAAGCTTATTTGCCCATGTTGCGGCGCTTGTTAAACTTATCTACACGTCCGCCGCTGTCTACCAGCTTCTGCTTACCGGTAAAGAAAGGATGACACTTGGAGCAAATATCTACACGAAGCTCGCCGTTGCTGTCAGCCTTTGCAGAACGAGTTGTAAAGGTCTCACCGCAGGCACAGCGAACCTGTACTTCCTTGTAATCGGGATGGATTCCAGCTTTCATGATTTCACCTCATTCCATGCTAATAAATATACATTACTCTACAGAGTATAACATAAACGGCGGCGAATTGCAATAGGTTTTCGAAAAATATTTTGCGCTTTTTGGAGATGTGCGATTTTGCGAGCCGCTCTGCGAAAAATCGTCCGTAAAGGCACCGAGCCGTTGACAAACAGATGATTGTGAAGTAAAATAATACTATCAAATAACGGGAGTATTGTTTTGCTTTGCACAAATAGAAATTATTCGAAAAAGCTGATACGCGGTGCGGTGCTTTTCACCGTCATCGCCCTGCTGCTGCAATGTATTGCCGTGTTCTTTATGACTCCGACAGGCGTTGCGGGGCTGTTTCCGTATATCCTGCTTGCACGCTCCGAGACAGTCAATACCGCAGATGCATCTCTCGGAGAGTATTTTCCGCTTCATAAGGAGGCGGAGGAGGCGGGACTTATAGTTCTGTCCGTTGATACAAATGTCGCGGCATCCTACAGACTGGCATCGGATTATCTCGAGTTTCTCGGGAAATTCACGGATATCTCCGCAGTGGCGCTCTATACGCAGAATATGAAGGTGAACTCCATGTCCTCTGCGGCGGAGACGGGCGATTACGAGAAGTTTTCCGCCGTCTGCGACAACGAGCGGAAATTGGGTGCGCTGCCGAATCAGCTCATAGATCTTGCGGGAAAGGTGTATACCCTCAACAGCCGCCTCTCCCCCGACAAGAAGCTGAAAATGTGCGGCATCAAGGGAAGTATGTCTCTCGGCGACCTGATAAAAAGTCTCAGCTCCGACCTTATCACAACTCCCGGCGGCTTCAGCGGCGAGCATACGGAGGTCTTGGATGCAAGGACGGAGACGGAGTATGCCGCGCTTTTCGAGAAGCACGCAGAAAGGCTGAGAGAGCTTCTCGGAAGCAGCTATGACTATCACGCACAGAGGAGCGCCTTTGCCGCGGCGGGAACGCTTGAGGCGAGCACGGCGGCGCTGAATCTCGGAAAGTACGCTCCTGCCGGAGAGGGCGCTGTCTTTGCCCTCATGCCGGAGCATCTGTGTAAAGAGGATTCGCCGTTTCTTGAGGCGGCGCGCGAAATATACGGAAGCGTGCTTGTGACAAGGGTATTCTACAGCGATTGCGAGAGCCTTGAGGACGGGAAGACCGTTTTGCGGGACAGCTCCGGTATCCCGAGGATATTCGACGGCATCAGGATCGCGGCGGCGGACAGACTTGACGGCTTTGGGAAATACCGTGCCATGACCGGCAGCGACGGCAGCATCGGAAAGGATGACGTTGCTCGGGAAATGATAAGCGCCGCGGGGAAGGAGACCTTCTTTATAATAGGCGGCTCGGAGGCTGTCGATTTCGGCGTTGAGGAGGAAGCGGAAAAGACGGGCACGGTGACGGCGTCACCTGCGTGAGAGACACTTGGAGGCATTATGCTGATTCATGAGGATAGGGAGCTTGAGCGCGCGGCTATGTCGGGCGATTTCGATATCATTGTTCCCGTGAGCGTGTATCTGCCCGAGGACGGCGGAGAGGCGCAGATCACCGCCTACGATGCGGTGTGGGATATCTGCAAGCGCTATGAAGAAAGAGAGCACGGCGGTCTTCTGACCGATGAGGCGCGGCGGAGGCTGTGCGATGAGATCGAACCGACGGTTCGGAGACTCGGCTATGACATCGACAGAAAGGGAAGCCGCGTGATACTTGAGTATCGCCTTGACGGGTGTGAGCCTTGTGCCGAGGCTGACGGCGGCGCCGTTATAATTCACTCCGAGCGGGAGACGGCGGGAATACCGTGCTTGGTGCTGCACCGTCCCGAGCCCGATCCCGCCGATGAGACGGACGTCTGCGCCGCAGTGATGTGCGACGGGGCGATATGCGCCGTGGCGGGTGTCAACGATTACGCCGATGACGATGCGGTGGAGATATATGTGGAAACGGCGAAAAAGTACCGCGGGCGCGGCTTCGGAACGGCGGCGGTAAGAGCGCTTGCCGCTCATCTTTGCGGGCAGGGGTGCAGTGTGGCGTATAACTGTGCCGAGACCAACCGAGCATCCTCGGGAATAGCCGAGCGGCTTTCAATGACGCTTGTCGGCAGACGGTACAGCATTATCTGCTACGCCGGAAAAATAATCGATTCAAAAGAGAAAGAGTGATGGAAAATGGCATTTGATGCCGGAATGCTCAGATTTGTTCTGCATGAGACGGAGAATGAGCTGAAGGGCGGCAAGATCGAAAAGATATATGAGCCGCTCTCGGGTGAGATAGTTTTTCAGATAAAAAAGGACGGCGTGAGGAGACTGCTCGTTAATGTGGGCTCGTCCGCGCCGAGAATATGCATTACGGAGGAAAAAACGGAGAATCCGGCAAATCCTCCGATGTTTTGTATGCTTCTGCGGAAGCATCTGTCGGGTGCGCGCCTCTTTGAGGCGGTGCAGATAGGCTTTGACAGGGTGGCGAGACTCGGCTTTGACGTGTACGATGAGCTCGGCTATCAGACGAAGCGGTATATCTACGTGGAGCTCATGGGCAAGTATTCGAATATGATACTCACCGACGGTGAGGGAAAGATACTCGGAGCCACAAGGCTCGTGGACTTCTCACAAAGCACAAGACGGCAGGTGCTCTCGGGAATGAGGTACGAGGTACCGCCGAGTCAGGATAAGCTTGACCCACTGAGCGTGACGGAGGAGGAGCTACGCCGTCTCATCTCCGAGGCGGACGGGGACAGAAGTGCCGCAAGGCTTATAACATCGTCCCTTGCCGGTATATCGGCGGGAAATGCCGCGCAGATAGTGTATGAGGCAACGGGAGATGCCGATGCGACTGTCCTTGATGCGGGCGATAGGCTTGCCGATGCCGTAATCGCCTTTGCGGATATCCTCAAGGGGTACGGGGGACGCCCGTATATCACGAGAAGCTCCGACGGAACTCCCGTGGATTTTTCCTTTGTGCCTCAGCGCAGATACGGTGCCGATTTTTCCGAGGAGGAATGTGCGAGCTTCGGTGAGCTTTTGACCTGCTTCTACAGCGAAAAGGCGAGAGCGGAGCGACTCAGACAGAGCGGCTCGGATATTCTGAGGCTTCTTTCAAACGCCGAGGCGAGGCTTGAGAGAAAAAGAGCGGTGCAGACGGAGGAGCTTGCGGCGGCGGGCGAGGCGGATCGGTACAGGCTTTACGGCGACCTCATCACGGCGAATATATACCGATTGAAAAGGGGCGCGGCTGCGGCGACGGTGGAGGACTACAATACCGGCGAGACGGTGGAAATACCGCTTGACGTGCGGCTCAGCCCGTCGGCAAACGCGCAAAAATACTACAAGAAATACACCAAGGCAAGAAACTCTGGCGAGATCCTGCAAAAAATGCTTGCGGAGTCCGCAAACGAGCTGCTGTATCTTTCGTCGGTCAGAGATGCCCTGTCGAGAGCCGAGACCGAAAAGGAGTTCTCGGAGATAAGACAGGAGCTGAGACTCAGCGGCTACGGCGCGGGAGTAAGAGCGGCAAAGGAAAAGAAGAACACCGCACCGACAGTGCTTCGCTTCAGGACCTCCGGCGGATATGAGGTCATGTGCGGTAAGAACAATATCGCAAACGAGTACGTCACGTTCCGCGCGGCGGATCGCGATGACTGGTGGTTCCATGTGAAAAACATGTCGGGCTCTCACGTAGTGCTCAGATGCGGAAGCGGAGAGGAGCCTCCTGAGACTGATTTCACCGAGGCGGCGATGATAGCGGCGGTGTATTCGAGAGCTGCCGACGGCGCGTCGGCTGTGGTGGATTACACAAGAGTGAGATACGTGAAGAAGCCGCCCTCGTCCAAGCTCGGCTTTGTGACGTATTCCAAAAACTGGAGTGCCGTTGTGACCCCCGATGCGGAAGCGGTACGCAGACTTATGATAAAATAGCGGATCTCGTGAATAACCCCGTCAGAGCACGGCTGTGCTCGGGCGGGGCGTTTTTTCGTATGACGTCACCTCTGTCATCTGCCCCCTCTCGGTCATATACTGAACTGAGACCGAAAAGGATAACGCAGAGGGAAGGAAAAGGATATGATCTGTATATCGGCAAAAAAATCAATGACACACGCCATCAAGGCACGGCGCTTGCTCTCTGCCGCGGGGATCAGCTCCGAGATAGTGAATCTCGATGCAAGTGTGACGAGGCGCGGCTGTGCATACGGCGTATCGTTCCCGTGTGAGCGGGCGGAGGCGGTGCAGAGGATACTTGCAAGGCATGAGCTCGATTACGGGGAGATCATCGGCGGATGAAGGATATAATATATTTCGATAACGCGGCTACCACGTTTCCGAAGCCGCCGCAGGTGACGGAGGAGATGAGCAGATGTATGCGCGAATACTGCGGCAATTCCGGCAGGGGCTCTCATCCGCTTGCCGTTGCCGCGGCGGAAAAGCTGTACGAGTGCAGGGAAGCGGCGGCGCAAATGCTCGGCGCTCCCTCGGCAGAGAGCGTGGTGTTCACCTATAATACGACATATGCGATAAATACGGCACTGAAGGGGTATATCCCGCACGGTGCACATATCCTGATAAGCGATATGGAGCACAATGCCGTGCTCAGACCGGTGGCGGAGCTTGCGCGGCGCGGCACGATCACGTATGATATATTCGGGAGCGGCGGCGGTGCAAGGCACGTCACGGAGGAAATAAAAAAGAAGCTCCGCCCGAATACGGCGGCGGTCGTATGTACACTTGCTTCAAATATTTGCTCCGCCGCACTGCCGTCAAGAGAGATAGGACTTTTGTGCAGAGAGCGCGGTATTCTGTTTATAGCCGACGGCGCACAGGCGGCGGGGCACCGTGATATCAGCATGAGGGGAGAGTGTATTGATATTCTCTGCGTACCCGCGCATAAGGGACTGTACGGGCCGCAGGGCATCGGCATGATGATAACGGCGACCGACAGAGAGGGCATAAGCGTGACCGAGGGCGGCAGCGGCTTTGATTCAAAGGCTACCGAAATGCCGCGACTGCTTCCCGAGAGGTACGAGGCGGGAACGCAAAATACCCCCGCCGCGGCGGGACTCGCGGAGGGGATAGGCTTTGTTCGAAATATGGGGATAGGAAATATCGCCGCTATGGAGAGGGAGCTGTGGATAAGGCTGTATTCGAGGGTGGGCGCAGACAGGCGCTTCACCGTGTACGGCGAGAGGAGACCGTCATCTCTCATGCTGCTGAATAAGCGCGACATGAGCGCCTCGGAGCTCGGCAAGGCTCTTGCCGACCGCGGGATATGCACGAGAAGCGGATTTCACTGCGCTCCGCTTGCACATAAAACTCTCGGTACGGGAGACGGTGGCGGAGTGCGCGTCAGCTTCGGTGTGTTCAATACGCCGCGCGAGGTAGACGTGCTTTGCGATGCGCTCCTGCGGGCGTAGCTATCTTATGGGGTCTATTCCCGAGGAGGTTAGCTCTATGAACTGCCGCGCACATCTCGGAGTTTGACCGCCTCGGCGGGAGGCGTATGCCGCGGCATCGGTGAGAAGGGTGTCGGTGATCGGAATGCCGTGCTTTTTCGCAAGCTCCTCAACGATCTCAAGATAAAGCCTCTTGTCGGGGGCGAGGAATGTGACCGTCAGACTGAATCTTGCGGACAGCCCCGTAACACCCTGAAGATCGTCGCGGACGTGAAGCCCGTCGCTTCTGTCGGAGATGCTCTCCTTGACAAGCTGTCTGTGATTTGAGGTGACGTATACGACACTGTTGCCTCTGTCCGTGCCGGCTCCTCCCTCAAGCACCGTTTTCAGCGTGCAAAGCTCTGCAGAGCTCGGAGAAACCGTCAGATCGTCTATGAAAATGATGAATTTCAGCGGCTCCTCGGATATCCTCTCCAGCACCGTCGGAAGCATCGACACCTGATCCCGCTCAAGTTGGATCAGACGGAGCCCATCGGGGGCAAGCTCCCTTGCGATAGCCTTGACCGTACTGCTTTTGCCCGTTCCGGCATCTCCGTAGAGCAGAATATTTGCGGCGTGCTTGCCGTCGAGAAGCGCCCTTGTGTTCCCGAGTATGCGGCTTCTCTCACGCTCGTAGCCGATGAGATCGGAGAGAGCGGCAACGCCCTCACAGCGCACCGGTATGAATTCTCCGTCGGCTCCGACGCGGAACATGTATGAGCTTGCAAATACGCCGACACCTCTTTTGCGAATGTCGGGCAGTGCCTTGAGGTATTCCTCGGCAAGGTCGATCTGCGAAGCGGAGATGCTCGGGAACGTGAGCCCGACTACGGGCTCCTGCGGCAGGCATGAGATCAGCTCACCTATCGCGGAGAGCTCGTATTTGAGCTGTGCTTCCAGCGCCTCCGACTGACCCTTGAGGTACATACGCACGTAAATGTTGTCGTCGAATATGAGCAGGCGGTACAGGTATTCGGAAAGATCTCCTCCGCTTGGGATTATCTCACGGACAAAGCGTGAGTAGTGCTCGGCGGCGGCACCCGCATCGTGCGGATACGCCTTGAAATATTCGGTGAGAGCCTCTACTGCGGGATCTTTTTTAAGATTGTCGAAGATGACGAGCCCCGCAAGCCTTTTCAAAATTTCAGAATACATGGAATCCCCCTGTCGGCTGACACGGCAGCCGTATGCAAATAGTATGACAATATTTTATCATAATCGAGCGGATAAAGTGAAAAAGAAATTGAAAAATCCGAGAAATGACGAAAAATCAACATATTGCACAAACACATCGCGCATATCGCACATATGTTTTGATGTGTTCGTCACTTGACAATCCGAACTCAAGGAGATAAAATATAAATAATAATACTGTTAAACGCAGTGATGGGGTATAAGACCTGAAAATCCTGACTGCAGAGAGCTGTCGGTAGGTGTAAGACAGTGTCGGAATCAGCGTTGTGTCTCCCCATTAGCGGTCAACTGAAACCCCGCGTGAGCGGTAAGTAGGGCGAACGGGTACTCCGCCGTTATCGGAGCGCGGCATGAATGTGCCGTCAGAGTGGGCATTGTCAAAGAGAGTGGTACCGCGGAGCTTGTCTTCGTCTCTTATCGGGAGACGGGGATTTTTTGTTTTTCGGGAGTCTTTCGAAATGTCCGAGGTATAGTTCTGCGTATGGCGAATGGAGAATAAAATGCAGTTAAACGGAGCAGATATAATAGCCGAGGTGCTCATCGAGCAGGGCGTGGATACCGTGTTCGGGTATCCGGGCGGAGCGGTTCTGAACATATACGATTCACTGTATAAGTACAGAGAAAGGATCCGCCATTACATAACGGCGCATGAGCAGGGAGCGGCTCATGCGGCGGACGGTTACGCGCGCTCAACCGGAAGGACGGGCGTTGTCATCGCAACGAGCGGTCCGGGCGCGACCAATCTCGTCACGGGCATTGCCACGGCGTATATGGACAGTATTCCCATGGTGGCTATCACGGGAAACGTCGCCACCTCCCTTATAGGTAAGGACAGCTTCCAAGAGGTGTATATCGCCGGTATCACAATGCCGATAACAAAGCACAATTTCGTTGTAAGAGACGTGTCCGAGCTTGCGGATACGCTTCGAGCCGCATTTGTGATAGCCGCCTCCGGCAGACCGGGCCCCGTGCTCGTTGACGTGCCGAAGGATGTGACGGCTGATATCGCGGAATATACGCACCGTTCTCCCGTTGTGCCGGAGCGGAGCGATGAGATCCCCGAGCTCGGTGAGGCGATGGAGCTGATAAATTCCGCAAAGCGTCCGCTCATATATTTCGGCGGCGGTGTACGCCTGTCCGGCGCGGACGGAGCACTGCTTGAATTCATAAAAAAGACGGGGATACCCGCGACTCATACTCTTATGGGCACGGGAGTTCTCCGATACGATGAGCCGCTTAATCTCGGACTTGTCGGAATGCACGGCAAAAGAAGCGCGAATCTTGCGGTGGACAGTGCCGATGTGGTCATAGCCGCAGGCGCAAGATTCAGCGACAGAGTCGCACTGAAGCCGAATGAGTTCGCAAAGCGCGCGACGGTGATCCAGATCGACATAGATTCCGGAGAGATGGATAAGAATGTGACCTGCGATGTCCACCTTTGCTGCGATATCGGAAAGCTGCTTGAGGCGATGCTGCCGCTTGCCGAGCGGAAGGACAGAAGCGAGTGGCATGACGAGATACGCGCTTGGCAGGCGGAGGATCGCGAGCCGAGCAGTACCGAGGGCGCGCTTGCACCCGCATCCGTGCTCAGAGCCGCGGGAAGTCTTGCGGGCGAGGAGGCTGTCTTTGTGACGGACGTCGGACAGCATCAGATGTGGTGCGCCCAGTATCTACCCCACGTCAGCTCAAGCCGCTTCCTCACGAGCGGAGGACTCGGAACGATGGGCTACGGCTACGGCGCGGCAATAGGCGCGGCAGTTGCGAACAGAGGAAGAAAGGTAATACATATTACGGGCGACGGCTCATTCCATATGAATATGAATGAGGCGTGTACCGCAGTCAGCTACGGACTTCCGATAGTCACGGTGATAATGAACAACTCGGCACTCGGAATGGTGCGCCAGTGGCAAAAGACCTTTTACGGCAGGAGATATTCCGCAAGCGAGCCCGACAGACACACCGATTATGTCAAGGTGGCGGAGGGCTTCGGCGCAAAGGGCTACAGATGCCGCACCGAGGAGGAATTCACCGAGGCATTCAAGGCGGCGCTTGAGTCCGACGTGCCCGTGTGGATCGAATGTATTATCGACCGTGAGGAGCAGGTACTGCCTATGATACCGACGGGCGGAACTGTTGCCGATACGATCTGTGAGTAGGAGGAGAGGTATGCCGAAGAAATTTCTCAGTGTACTCGTTGAGAACAACGCCGGAGTGCTTGCGAGAGTGTCCGCGCTGTTCTGTCGCAGAGGCTTTAATATCGACAGTCTTACGGTGTCCGCAACGGATGACGAAACGGTGTCGCGTATAACCATTACAGTGAACGGCGACGACGCCACCTTCGATCAGATCGTAAGGCAGACGGAAAAGCTTTGCGAGGTGAAGGCGATATTCGAGCTGGAGAGCGAGCGCAGCCTGCTCCGTGAGCTTCTGCTGATAAAGGTGGAGGCGGATGAGCGAAACAGACGGACGATAAAGGATATTGCCGATATATATAAGGCAAAGACGGTGGATCTCTCACCCGAAAGCATGGTGATGGAGCTGACCGGCGAGCCTTCGAAGATAGACGGCTTCCTCAAGATCATCGAGGGAGAATATAAGATACTTGAAATGTGCCGTACCGGTGTTACCGCTCTTGAGCGCGGTCCCGTTACATATAAAATCAAATAGGCAAGGAGATAAAAATATGATCACAAAGTATTACGATTCCGATTGCAACCTCGGAATGCTTGACGGAAAGACAGTTGCGGTTATCGGCTTCGGAAGTCAGGGACACGCGCACGCGCAGAATCTGCATGACAGCGGCGTTGACGTTGTCGTCGGACTCAGACGCTCAAGCGCAAGCTGGAAAAAGGCAGAGGAAGCGGGACTGCGCGTAATGGAGGTATCCGACGCCGCAAAGGCAGCCGACCTTGTTATGATGCTTGTGCCCGATGAGCTTGCCGCGGATATCTACAATGAGCAGGTAGCTCCCTTTATGAAGGAGGGAGACGTGCTTCTGTTCGCACACGGCTTCAATATCCACTACAGCTTCATAAAGCCGCAGTCGGACATTGACGTTATAATGGTAGCCCCAAAGGGACCCGGACACACGGTACGCAGTCAGTATGTCGAGGGCAAGGGCGTGCCCAGCCTCATCGCAGTGCATCAGGATTTCAGCGGCAGAGCAAAGGATTATGCGCTTGCCTATGCCTCCGGTATCGGAGCGGGCAGAGCCGGTATTCTTGAGACCTCCTTCCGCGAGGAGACGGAGACGGATCTGTTCGGTGAGCAGGCAGTGCTTTGCGGCGGAGTGACCGAGCTTATGAAGGCGGGCTTCGATACTCTCGTAGAGGCGGGCTATGAGCCCGAGATGGCGTACTTCGAGTGCATCCACGAGATGAAGCTCATCGTGGATCTTATCAACAGCGGCGGCTTTGCGATGATGAGATATTCGATCTCCAACACCGCCGAGTACGGCGATTACAGAACCGGTAAGAGACTCATTACCGAGGATACACGTAAGGAGATGAAGAAGGTTCTGTCCGAGATTCAGGACGGCACCTTTGCCTCTGAGTTCATGCAGGAGTTCTCCTCGGGCAGAAAGGCGAGATTCCTTGCAACACGCCGCAAGGAGAGCGAGCATCTTCTTGAGAAGGTGGGCGCTTCGCTCAGAAGTATGATGAGCTGGCTCAAGAAATAACCGAAGCCACGGAAGCGGCGCACGGTAAGCCGTGCGCCGCTTTATGCAAACAGGGGAGGATATCATATGAATTACCGCAGTGAAAATGTCAAATGCGGCGCAGAGCGTGCGCCGAACAGAAGCCTGTTCTATGCAATGGGATATACGAAGGAGGAGCTTGAGAGACCTCTTATAGGAGTAGTGAGCGCACACAGCGAGATCGTGCCGGGGCATATACACCTTGACAGGATAGCGGAGGCTGTAAAGGCGGGTGTGCGTATGGCGGGAGGAACACCGATCCTTATTCCCGCTATCGGCGTATGCGACGGAATAGCGATGGGACATATCGGTATGAAGTATTCGCTTGCCAGCCGTGAGCTTATATGCGACAGCGTGGAGACGATGACAATGGCTCATCAGCTTGACGGACTGGTGCTCGTCCCCAACTGCGATAAGATCGTCCCCGCAATGGTCATGGCGGCTGTGAGAATGGATATTCCGGCGGTGGTCTGCTCGGGCGGTCCCATGCTTGCCGGCAGATATCACGGCGAGTCGGTGACTCTCTCACGCCTTTTCGAGGCGGCGGGAGCGTGTAAGGCAGGGCTTATGAGCGAGGATGAGCTGACCGAGTGCGAGGAGAACGCCTGCCCCGGCTGCGGCTCATGCGCGGGAATGTATACGGCAAACAGCATGAACTGCCTCTGCGAGGCTATCGGCATCGCCCTGACCGGAAACGGCACGATCCCTGCCGTGAGCAGTAAAAGGATCATGCTTGCCAAGCACGCCGGAATGGCTGTAATGGGTCTGGTGGAAAAGGGTATCACGGCAAGACAGATCATAACCGAGCGCTCCGTCCGTAACGCTCTTGCCTGCGATATGGCACTCGGATGCAGTACCAACAGCGTGCTCCATCTGCTTGCGATAGCAAACGAGGCGGGCATACCTCTTGATCTGAAGATATTCAATGAGGTGAGCGCGGTCACGCCGAATCTGTGCCATCTTGCACCGGCGGGTCCCACCTCCATGGAGCAGCTTGACGCCGCGGGCGGAGTGCCCGCAGTGCTGAATGAGCTTCTGAGACACGGGCTGATAGATCCCGACTGCCTCACCGTAAGCGGAAAGACGGTGGGCGAGAATATAGCCGGAATCGGTATAAAGGACGGCGGCGCGATCCGCTCCGCGGACGATCCGTACAGCAGTACGGGAGGGCTTCAGATACTTTGGGGCAATATTGCGCCGAACGGCTGCGTGGTCAAGCGAAGCGCCGTGGCGCCCGAGATGCTCGTTCATTCGGGGCCTGCGAGAGTGTATAACAGCGAGGATGAGGCGATAGCCGCCATCTACGGCGGAAAGATCGAGCACGGCGATGTTGTGGTGATACGCTACGAGGGACCTGTCGGCGGCCCGGGCATGAGAGAAATGCTCAATCCCACAAGCGCTCTTGCCGGAATGAAGCTTGATAAGACGGTCGCACTCATCACCGACGGTCGCTTCTCCGGAGCAAGCCGAGGTGCGGCTATAGGACACGTATCTCCGGAGGCGGCGGCGGGAGGAAATATCGGACTGCTGAGAGAGGGCGATATCATTCACATAGATATCCCGAACGCTTCCATAAGCGCGGAGCTGTCCGAGGAGGAGCTTGATGCCAGACGCGCCGAGCTTGTCATGCCCGAGCCGAATATCAAAACGGGCTGGCTTGCAAGATACGCAAGGCTTGTCGATAGCGCGGATAAGGGCGCTGTCATGAAATAAAACGCGGCATCATTGACGAAAACGGCAGACGGAAGTCGCCTCGGGCTTTTGACGGGGTGTGTAACGGAGACTTGTCATGTACAGAGAGCTGATAGAAGGGCTGACGGCGGAAAACGGCTGGGTAAAGCTGAGAGAGCCTTGCCCCGAAGACGAAATAACAAAAGCGGAGGAATACGTCGGCTTCGAATTTCCCGAGGAGCTAAAGGCACTGCTGCGGGAAACGAACGGTGACGGCTTTCTTCTGCTTTCTGCCGAGGAGATCGTTTCCAATGCGAAAATGAGCCGCGAGATCTTTCCCGAGTTTCTTGAAGCGGACGAGTTTGAAGAAAAGGTCAACCGCTTCGTCTTCTTTGCGACGAACGGTTGCGGCGATTATTACTGCTACCGCGTCCTTGAAAACGGTAAAACCGATGCCTCTGCAATATACATTTGGGAGCATGAGGTTTTTGAAATTCGTGAGGTGGCAAAGAACATTTCCGAGCTGATAACCAAGTATTACAGAGATGAGGTGTAGCGGTAAGACCGCAAGGCTTGCGGAGCGGGGATCCCGAAGCGCCCCTTAACGGGAGTATGAGGCGGTTAGTCACAAGATAAAAAGCATCGGTACGGAGATATCCGTACCGATGCTTTTTTGTTTTATGAGTGCTTGTGATAACGCCGCTCCGAGCCTTGCGCGCCTCGGAAAGACGCGCGGATCATTCTGCGAACAGTCCGTTGGGAACGGTGCCGCAAAAGCCGTCCGCCTTTGTCTCGGGAACCTCAAGTCCGAGCGCGTGGAGAACGATGGCGGCTGTGTCATGAACGTTCATGCCGCTGACGGTGCAATTGTTCACCGTCTTGCCCGCCGCACCGAAGAATATGTATTTCTCGGCGTCGGTGTGATTTCCGTGAGTTCCCTCGGGCGTTCCGCCGTGATCGGCGGTGACAAGGAAAAGAGTATCGTCAAGCGCATTGAGAGAGACGAGCTTGTCGTACACCTTGCCGATGAGAGTATCGACGTAGGTTATCTGAGCCAGATGACGGCTTGATCCGTAGCCGCACATATGACCGAGATCGTCAACGCTGTCGAACTGAGCAAAGAGGAAGGTCGGGAGACCCTTGTCGAGATATTCGACGATCTCGTCCGCGACCTGCTCGTCATTGCCGGTGCCGAATACAACGTCCAAATTGCCCTCGATAATGCCGGTGTTTATGGGATTCCAGTCGGAGAAGGAAGCAAGAGAGGCGTCGGGCATACTCTCACGTATTCTTCTGAATACTGTCGGCAGATCCGAGTCCGCCGGATAGGGCGTGGAGGAAACGATATCGTTTGTGAGACCGTGAGTCTCTGCCTTCGCTCCGATGAGCATGGCGCCCCAGCACTCCGCGCTTATCGCGGGAAATGCGGTTACCGTATCGTAGGATACGGCACCGTTTGCGAATATCCTGTCAACATTGGGTGTGTCGGTGTCCTTGAAGAAGCTTCCCGCACCGTCAACGCCGATCAGGAATACGTGGCTGTATTTTTTTGAATTTGTAGGCATAAAAATCACCTTATTTCTGTGGAATTATCCACATTATATATTCAGAGGCGCGGGATGTCAAGTACCGAACGCAAAAAAAATAAGCCACGCGCAAAAAAGCTTCGATCTGCGACCTCTCGGTGTCGCGGATCGAAGCCTTTCGTATTGGTATGCACTGCCGACAGGGCTCGGCGGAGCACCTTTATTTTGCTTCCTTGATCGGATCGTAGGTGAAGTTCAATCCGAGCTTCTTGAATACGGATCTGTCAACGTGCGCGGGCGTTACGGTCAGATGCGCCTCACAGCCCTTCATTTTCGGCACGGAATCGAGCGCCCTTCTTGCCACCTCGTCTGTCACGGCACATACGGACAGCACTATCAGCACCTCGTCGGTGTGCAGTCTCGGATTTCTTGAGCCGAACTGATTTACCTTGAGCTTCATTACCGGCTCAAGCACGGAGGGGGAGAGAAGCTGTACCTCGTCGGGAATATCGGCAAGATATTTCAGCGCATTGAGCATTGCGGCGGAGGAAGCTCCGAGAATGGGCGTGGTCTTTCCGGTCAGTATCGTTCCGTCGATCTCAATGGCGGCGGCGGGTGCCGAGGTCATTTCGGCTTTTTTTCTCGCTGCTTCGACAACAAGCCTGTCGGATGGCGATACCTCCGCCTGCTGCATGAGCAGCTCAAGCTTGAATACCACATCCGCAAGGGCGGTATCATTCGGATTTTTCGCCTTGTCCGCAAGGGCGGTGAAATACCTGCGAATGATCTCGTTCTTCGCGGCGGTGCATACCGCCTCGTCGTCGGTGATGCAGAAGCCCGCCATGTTCACGCCCATATCGGTGGGTGAGCTGTAGGGACATTCTCCGGATATCTTCTCGTAAATGGCGGAAAGAAGCGGAAATGCCTCCACGTCGCGGTTGTAATTCACCGCATAAATGCCGTACTTGTCCATGTGATACGGGTCGATCATGTTCACGTCCCGCAGATCGGCTGTCGCCGCCTCGTATGCGAGGTTTACGGGGTGCTTGAGCGGAAGATTCCATATGGGAAAGGTCTCAAACTTGGAGTATCCCGCCTTCATGCCGCGCTTGTGCTCATGGTAAAGCTGGGAGAGACATACCGCCATCTTGCCGCTTCCCGGACCGGGGGCGGTGACTATGACGATTGGTCTTGTGGCAGGGAAGTATTCGCATTTTCCGTAGCCCTCGTCGCTCACGATGAAGGGTATGTTCGTTGGATATCCCTCTATCGGATAATGCAGATATGAGGGGATCCCCGCCTCGTTCAGCTTCTTGCGGAGCGCATCCACGCTTTTTTGACCGGCGTATTTCGTTATCGCAGCTCCGCTGACCTTGAAGCCCATTTTGCGGAATTCGGCGGCAAGGCGTAGCGTTTCCTCACCGTAGGTACGCTCCGTGTCGGCACGGATCTTGTTTTTTTCGATATCCTCGGCGGATACCGCAAAAAGAATCTCCGCTCTGTCTGTCAGAGCGGTGAGCATCTGTATTTTGCTGTCGGGGAGAAAGCCCGGCAGAACTCTTGCCGCGTGATTGTCATCGAAAAGCTTGCCGCCGAGCTCAAGATAGAGCCTGCCGCCGAAGTTTTCCGCGCGCTGCATTATGTGGTCGGACTGAAGGCTGATGTATTTGTTGTTGTCGAATCCAATGTTCATGAAATGTGCCGCTTCCTTTGTGAAGAATTTAATAATAGCGAACGCTTGCGATCACACGGCCGAGTACCGAGAGCTCTTTCGTGTAGATCGGGCGCATATCTCTGTTTCGGGGCTGGAGACGGAAGCCGTCTTCCTCTCTGTAGAAATCCTTGACAGTTGCCTCATCGCCTATCAGAGCGACGATCCTGTCACCGTCCTCGGCAGTGGTGCACTGCTCTACGATAACTATATCCCCGTCCATTATTCCGACCTCGATCATACTGCTTCCGACAACTCTCAGAGCAAAAAGATCCGAGGCGGTTCGCCTGTCGGGAACAAAATTCACGTATCCGTCGTGATTCTCCTCGGCAAGAATGGGGAGACCTGCGCGTACACGGCCGATAATGGGGATCCTCAAGCATAGAGGGGGAACTCCGCCGCCGTCGTCGTCAACGCGGATCGTGCGGCTCTTGCCCGTTTCGCGGACGATGAAGCCCTTGCTCTCCAAGCGCTCAAGATAAGAGAAAACAGTTGACGTGCTCTTGATCCCGAGCGCACTGCGAATGTCGCGTACCGTCGGGGAATAGCCCTTCGATTCGATCGTTTCCTTTATATAATTGAGGATCTGCTGTTCTTTATCTGTTAGCATGGTAAACCTCCGTATTGCGTATGCATCCGCTCCGAGGGGAGCGCGTGACAGTGAGATGCCTGCCAGATCGACGGTGCCGACGCACAGCCGAGCCGCAGACAGCCGCCCTGCATACCTTCTGGATATATTATAACACAGAAAGCACCGAAAAGTAAACATCTGTTCTCAAATTTGTTTGCAATTTTTTCGAAAAAGATCATTTTTGTGCAGAATATAAAATCGGCGGCACGTCCTGAGCGGTATTTTGTCGATGTACCTGTCGGTACGCGTAAACGGCGCGGCGTATTCCCATGGCACATGAACGAAAAAATCGTGTGAAATTTAATATATTTTATGTATAAGTATTGAATTTCCCGTTTGTACGTGATATAATTTTGGCAAGAAGGCTGTATATACAGCAAATAAATTAAATGGAGACTGTGATGAAAAAACTAACAGCGCTTTTGATGAGCATAGTTATGCTCGCAGGTCTTATCGTAGGCACGTCCGCTTCCGGTGAGATCCTTTGGTACGATGATTTTTCCGAAGGCTTCAGCTCCGATGACTGGCTCACCGACGGAAACCTGTTTTTCCTTGATGACAGCACCGACCCCGACAACCCCTGCCTTGCGGCTTATAAGGATGGTGTTGTTTCTCAGAGCCATTACATGTACGATCTTACACCTACTCCCCGCGGATATTCCGATTTTGTAATGTCTGCCCGTGTAAATCTCAGAGAGCATGACGGTGACGGCTCCCATATGGTCGGATTCTGGTGGATCGACGATTTCCACTATGTATCCGAGGCTGACGGCGGAAACGACGGAGATTCCGGTCCCGTATATCAGTACGTCTACAATGACGATGAGGGATATGTTGCTCTTATAAGAGCCGGAGCGATCGTCGGTAAGACAGATATGAGAATGAGTATCGGTGAGGGTGAGTGGTTCACCATGGGCTGGAGAGTCGTGCCCGGAAGGATCGTTTGCTACATCGACGGTGCGCCCGTTATCGAGTACATCGCGGACGATATCGTTTCCGAGGGTAACAGCCCCATTATTCTCTACAACAGCAAGTGCTACGTTGCATTTGACGACATTACCCTTGCCACCTCCGATTACGATCTGTTCGACGAGACTGCCATGACCTTCGCGGTTGAGGCGGATGACGTAAGAGTCGGTGATACCACCGTCAATGCGAATATCGTCGTTACACTTCCCGAGGATGCTACCGGCTATGAGCTCGGAGCCTTCAGAGTTGACCTTGACTACGACAGAAGCGTTATGTCCCTTGCCTCCGCGCCCGATTGGAAGGTGCAGGGCGGTCTGACGATCTCCGGTGATAAGCTTACCACCGTTCCTTACCCCATGGCATGGGCTACCGTTGATACCCCCGCGTTCAAGGCAGGTAAGAATGTGATCGCAAGCGTGACCTTCAACCTTGCAAAGCCCGCTACCGAGGACAGCACATACGAGATCGGTCTTTCCATCGACCGTGCCGTTCAGACAGGCAACCTGCCCGTTTCTCTTGCATCGCAGGACGGTACTCACACCGAGTTTTCCTATATCCGTGAGCAGATCGCACTTCAGTCCGATATCGTCGGCGTTCACAAGTACACGTCCGTTGTGACGGCACCTACCTGTGAGGATAAGGGCTACACCACGTATACCTGCGATTGCGGCGACAGCTACGTTGATGATTATGTAGACGCACTCGGACACAGCTACACTGATGTTGTAACTCCTCCGACAAGAACCGAGCAGGGCTACACCACCCACACCTGCGGCACCTGCGGCGACAGCTATGTGGATACATATGTGGATCCCATTGCCTCCATCCCCGGAGATGTCAACGATGACGGAGACGTTTCTCTTGCCGATGTAACGCTTCTTCT
This sequence comes from uncultured Lachnospiraceae bacterium, assembly GCA_964631595.1. GTDB lineage: Bacteria > Bacillota > Clostridia > Oscillospirales > CAG-272 > UMGS1312. Next base: position 98,704 of record CAZVXL010000002.1, read on the forward strand.
GAAGCACCTTGCCGGCTGGGATGTTACCATCAATGCCGATGCTGCCGATGTAAATGACGACGGAGATGTTTCACTTGCCGATGCAACACTTCTTATGAAGTATCTTGCAAGCTGGGACGTTGTTCTGAAGTAATTGCTTTATAAGATAAAGCGCTAATATGACCGCAGACAAAACGAGGCTGTGACCTTGCTTGTCTGCGGTCTTTTTTGCCGCGGACTTTGCCCGCCGCCGAGCATCTTATCTGCGACCGTTGCAGATGACGGGCGGCTTCAATGTTTTTTCAATCTTTTGCGTTACAATAATAATGGGGCGGTGTATACCGCGCCCTCGGCATCACGCCGAATACGCGCGGAGGTGTATCATGCGGATATTGCTTGTTGAAGATGAGATCAGAATGGCACAGGCGCTTTGCGAAATACTGCGCCTTGAGAAATACGAGGTCGATCACTGCCGGGGCGGAAATGACGGCTTGAGTGCGGTGCTCGACAATATTTACGATATAGTCATACTTGACGTCATGCTCCCCGAAATGAGCGGACTTGAGATAGTGCGTACGGCTCGGCGGGAGGGGATCACGGTACCTGTGCTGATGCTGACGGCAAAGGCGGATACGGATGACAAGGTGGCGGGGCTTGACAGCGGCGCGGACGATTATCTGACAAAGCCCTTTAAGACGGAGGAGCTGCTTGCGAGGCTTCGCGCTCTCGGGAGACGTAAGCTCGGAGGAGTCGAGGGTATCCCGAGTTACGGTGATATCGCACTTGATGCGAGCACCCTCAACCTCTCCTGCACCGCAACGGGGCAGAGCGTCAGACTCGGTGAAAAGGAATATCGGATACTTGAATACCTTGTCGCCAACGGCGGAAGGATACTCACCCGCGAACAGCTTGCGGTAAGGATCTGGGGCTTTGATTGCGAGGTGGAGTACAACAACGTGGAGGTCTATATGTCCTTTACGCGCAAAAAGCTGCTGTTTGTCGGAGCAAGGACGGAAATAAAGGCTGTCAGAGGGATAGGCTATGAGCTGAGGTGCGAAGGTGTTTAAGAGATCGAGAATAAAAATAGTGGCGTCGATCATGCTCGTTCTTGTGCTTCTGTGGGGAGGCACGCTCGGCGTGATCTATGCCTCAAGCTATTTTGAGATGACGGAGCAGAACCGTGAAATGCTGAGAGTTCACGCCGATATGTACGATCTTCGGAGAACGGACGGCGTTTCTCTGCCGCAGCCCGAGCCCGCACCGAGCGCGGGTGATCGAGACTTCCGACGGGATTTTGAGGATTCACCGATGTTCCGCCTCTCCACCTTTTATACGGTGGCGCTGTCGTACGGAGGCGAGGTGCTTGAGATACGCAACGCCCAGTCGACGGTGTACGACGATGACACGCTTGCTCGGCTGGCGCAAGAGATAGTCGACGGCGGGAAAGAGTCGGGAAGCAGGAATAGTCTTGCATTTTACAAGAAGGATAAGGGCGGATATGAGCTTGTGGCGTTCATGGATAATACTCTCATAAACGAGAGCGCCGTGACCCTGCTCAGGTATACGCTCATCTTCGGTGCGGTCGCGATGGCGATCTTTTTGGCGTTGTCCGTATTCCTTGCGAGAAGAATAGTGGATCCGCTTGAGGAGAGCTATAAGAAGCAAAAGCGCTTTATATCCGATGCGGGACATGAGCTGAAAACTCCCGTTTCCGTGGTCGGAGCCTGCGCGGAGCTGTTGTCGAGAGAGATCGGGGATAACAGGTGGCTTGCCGATATCCGATACGAGAACGAGCGCATGGGCGTGCTTGTCGGACAGCTCCTTGAGCTTGCGAGAACGGAGAGTGTTGCCCACCGAGCCGAGCGCATAGATCTCAGCCGTGAGACTGCGGGTGAGGCGCTTCCGTTCGAGAGCGTCGCATTTGAGAGGGGACTTGTGCTCAAATGCCGAATAGACAGCGGAATAACCGTAGTCGGAAGCGCCGATCGGCTGAAGCAGCTTGTGTCCGTCCTGCTTGACAATGCCATTCGCCACAGCAGAGACGGCGGTGAGGTGCGACTTTCTCTCACAAGGGAGCACGGGTATGCCTGCCTGTCGGTCATAAATGAAGGGGACGGTATTCCGCCGGAGCAGAGAGAGCAGATCTTCGAGCGCTTTTGGCGTGCCGATGATGCGCGGAGCGGCGAGGACGGGCATTATGGGCTCGGGCTTGCGATAGCGAAGGCTGTTGTCGAATCGCATAGAGGTCACATAGAGGTCATTTGCGAAAACGGGCTTGTGGAATTCAGGGCTCGTATCCCGATCGCGTGAGGGCTTTTCGTTTCAATAAAATTTCAATCTTCCTCCTGTACAATTACAGCGTAAATGTACGGGAGGCTTTTTTGCGCCCGAGCACGGAAAGGAGATAGGAGATGAAATACCGTCATGAGTGGAAGCACGAGATAAGCTTCGGTGATATGCTTGAGCTTCGACAAAGACTGAGAGTCGTTATGTACACGGATCCGTATGCCATTGACGGAGTGTGCCGCATACGGAGCCTGTATTTCGACGATCTGTACGACAGGGCACTCAGAGAGAAGCTTGACGGAGTAAATGACCGCGAAAAATTCCGAATACGGTATTACAACGGGGATACGTCCTTTATAAGGCTTGAGAAAAAGAGCAAAATAAACGGGCTGTGCCTGAAAAGCGGCACACGGCTGACAAGGGAGCAGGCGGCACTGCTTGCCGAGGGCAGGGCGGATAAGCTCGGTGATTCCGACGATCCGCTTGTCCGAGAGCTGTGTCGCAAGATGATCTGTCGGGGGCTTCGCCCCAAAACGATAGTGGATTACACAAGAGAGCCGTTTGTGTATCCCGCGGGCAATGTCAGAGTTACACTTGACTACGATATTCGCACCGGACTCGGCTGTACCGATCTGCTTGATACGAGCGCTGTGACAGTCCCCGCGGGGGATGCGCCGATCATACTTGAGGTAAAGTGGGATGAATACCTCCCCGATGCCGTCCGAGCTGCGGTCGGACTAAGGAGCCGTCTTGTCGGCTCATTTTCAAAATACGCCGTGTGCAGAATATACGGCTGAATAAAAGGAGAAGATTATGAGCTTCAACGATATTTTCAAATCGGGCTTTCTGGAGAACATCACAAGCGTGAGCATCGTCGATACACTTGTCGCACTTGTGCTTTCGTTCGGTATAGGTATGTTTATATTCCTTGTATACAAGAAAACGTATCAGGGCGTGATGTATTCCTCAAGCTTCGGAACCACCCTCATCGCACTGACGATGATAACCACGTTTGTTATCCTTGCCGTAACGTCGAACGTGGTGCTGTCTCTCGGTATGGTCGGCGCGCTGTCCATAGTTCGTTTCCGTACCGCAATAAAGGAGCCGCTTGATATCGCATTCCTGTTTTGGTCGATCGCGGTGGGAATAGTGCTTGCCGCGGGAATGATTCCCCTTGCGATCGTGGGTAGTGTGGCGATCGGCGTGATACTGCTGATGTTTGTCAACAGAAAATCGCACATCTCCCCGTATATCGCGGTGATCTCCTGCACCGATGCCGCGGCTGAGGCGAGAGCGACCGAGCTGATACGAGCCGGCACTCAAAGATGCACCGTCAAGAGCAAGACTGTCACAAAGGGCAGGATAGAGCTGAATTTCGAGATACGAATGAAGGACGGCAATACCGATTTTGTAAATGCTCTGTCGGATATCGAGGGAGTCACAAGCGCGGTGCTTGTCAGCTACAACGGCGAATATATGGGGTAAGGAGAGCGGTATGTCTACACATAAGCACATTGACGTGATATGCTGTGCCGTTCTTGCCGTAACGATGATCCTTGCGGCATTGTTTTCGTGTGCCGAGCGCTTCGGCATAAAGTGGGCGGATACCGCCGTAAAGTACGCGGAGAAGCTGTTTGATACCTCGGCTGTCCACAGCATTGATATCGTGATGGATGATTGGGAAAGCTTTATCGGCAACTGTCGGAGCGAGGAATACAGCGCCTGCACCGTTGTGATAGATAATGAGGCATACGGGAATGTCGCCATTCGCGGAAAGGGAAATACCTCTCTTACACAGGTCGAGGCATACGGGAATGACCGCTACAGCTTTAAGATAGAGTTCGATCACTACGAGAACGGCAAGAGCTATTACGGGCTTGATAAGCTTTGCCTCAATAACATCATTCAGGATAACACTTATATGAAGGATTACCTGTGCTACCGTATGATGGGAGATATGGGCGTGGCATCACCGCTGTGCAGCTATGCGTATATTACGGTAAACGGCGAGGATTGGGGACTTTATCTTGCGGTCGAGGGCGTTGAGGAGGGCTTTTTGAGACGCAATTTCGGGAGCGGCTACGGAGAGCTGTATAAGCCAGACAGCACGGATATGGGCGGAGGTCGCGGTAACGGCGCGGGCTTTGATATGAACGAGCTTGCCGGTGATATTCCGGAAAACTTCGGCGGTGAGATGCCGAATGACTTCGACGGAGGAATGTGCGACTTCGACGGAAAGATGCCGAACGGCTTTGACGGTGAGATGCCCGATTTTGACGGAGAAATACCCGATTTCGGCGGAGGAATGCGCGAAAACCTCGGCGGTTTGATGAGCAGTGACGATGTTCTGCTGAAATATATCGACGACGAGGCGGAGAGCTACCCGAATATCTTCGATAACGCGAAGACAGACGTGACAGATGCGGATAAGACGCGACTGACAGAAGCGCTGAAAAGGCTGTCGGAGGGAGATGACGTCGAGAACGCGGTCGATACGGATGCGGTGATACGTTACTTCGCAGTCCACGATTTTGTTTTGAATTTCGACAGCTACACGGGCTCCATGATCCATAATTACTACCTCTACGAGGAGAACGGCGTACTGCAAATGATCCCGTGGGATTATAATCTTGCCTTCGGCGGCTTCGGCTCGGCGGAGAGTGCCGAGAAGCTTGTGAATTATCCGATTGACACACCCGTGAGCGGCGGAGACATCGAGGACAGACCGATGCTTTCTTGGATATTCGCAAGTGAAGAATATACCGAGCGGTATCATGAGTGTCTGTCGGAGCTCATAGACAAGTATTTTGACGGCGACAGCTTTGAAGGAATGCTTGACAGGCTCACGGAAATGATCGCTCCGTATGTTGAGCGCGACCCCACGAAATTCTGTACCTATGGTGAATTTGAACTCGGAAGCGAGACGCTGAAGAAATTCTGTCTGCTCCGTGCGGAGAGCATCGAGGCGCAGCTTGGTGGAAAGATAGGCACAACGCATGATACGCAGGAGGCGGGAACGCTTGTCAGAGCGGACGGGATAAATATAAGCGATATGGGTTCAATGAACAATACCGCAGGCGGAGCGGGAGATGCGCCGCAAAGACCCGACGGGAACTTTGCCGAAATGCCCGATGACGTGGGCGACGGCGCTCCCAATATGAACAATACCGCAGGCGGAGCGGGAGATGCGCCGCAAAGACCCGACGGGAACTTTGCCGAAATGCCCGATGACGTGGGCGACGGCGCTCCCAATATGAACAATACCGCAGGCGGAGCGGGAGATGCGCCGCAAAGACCCGACGGAAACTTTGCCGAAATGCCCGACGTCACAGGCAACGGTGTTGCGCCCGATGATGGCGAGGACTCGGCGGCGGAAACGGCAGAGGAGAGCCCGAGCCTCGGTGGCGGGGAGAGCGGCACATGGAAAGGGAACGGAGAAAAACGTGAGCCGTTCGACGGAGATCCGAGCCATGGCGGTGTCGCGGCGGACGGCGCCGCCGAGGTGCACGGTGAGGAGGAGCCTCTCCTGCTGCTCGGGACAAGCACGGCTGTGCTCGTCCTCGGAATTGCCTTCGCCGCTCTGTACAAAAGACGTGGGTGAGCCCACCGACGGCGCGACCGCAAAATTGTGCGTTAATTGTGAACTAATTGAAACTTTACAAAATTTGCCGATTTAAGCATTGAAAAAAAACGGAGGTTGGGTTATAATGTACGATAGAGAGATTTAGATTTTCTGGAGGTAGAAAATGACCAACAATAAGAAAATTCTCACATGGATCGATGAAATGGCGGCAATGACCTGCCCGGATAAGATCGTGTGGATCGACGGCACAGAGGCACAGGCAGAGGCTCTCAGAGAGGAAGCCTGCTCCACCGGCGAGATGATCAAGCTCAATCAAGAGCTTCTCCCCGGTTGCTACCTGCACCGTACCGCAGTAAACGATGTCGCAAGAGTTGAGGGACGTACATTTATCTGCACCTCAAAGAAAGAGGACGCGGGCAATATCAATAACTGGATGGAGCCCTCTGAGTGCTATGCAAAGCTTTCGAAGCTGTACAAGGGCTCCATGAAGGGTCGTACCATGTACGTTATCCCTTATTCCATGGGCGTTGTGGGCTCGGAGTTTGCAAAGTACGGCATCGAGCTCACCGATTCGATCTATGTAGTTCTTAATATGCTCATCATGACCAGAGTCGGCACTGCCGTGCTTGAGGCTCTCGGAGAGAACGGCGACTTTATCAAGGGACTTCACGCAAAGGCAGACCTTGATGAGGAGAACCGTTACATCGTACATTTCCCCGAGGATAACACCATCTGGAGCGTAAACTCCGGTTACGGCGGAAACGTTCTTCTCGGTAAGAAGTGCTTCGCCCTTCGTATTGCATCGTACCTCGGTCGCAAGGAGGGCTGGATGGCAGAGCATATGCTCATTCTCGGCATCGAGGATCCCGACGGAAATATCAAGTATATCACCGCGGCGTTCCCCTCTGCCTGCGGTAAGACCAACCTTGCCATGCTCATTCCCCCCGAGATCTTCAAGTCAAAGGGCTATAAGGTATGGTGCGTAGGCGATGATATCGCATGGCTCCGCGTCGGAGCAGACGGACGTCTGTGGGCTGTAAACCCCGAGAACGGCTTCTTCGGAGTTGCTCCCGGAACAAACAGCAAGTCCAACCCCAATGCTCTTGCCACCACACAGAGAGATACTATCTTCACTAACGTGGTTCACGATCTTGACAACAACACAGTTTGGTGGGAGGGACTTAACGATAATCCTCCGGCAAACGCCATTGACTGGAAGGGCAATAAGTGGGATTACAGAACCTACGATAAGAAGGACAAGAGCACCTGCGGCGCACATCCCAACTCAAGATTCACCGCAAAGGCTGTCAACTGCCCGTGCCTGTCAAGCGAGTTTGACTCCAAGCTCGGTGTGCCCGTAGAGGCTATCATCTTCGGTGGCCGCCGTGCAAAGACCGCTCCCCTTGTATATCAGTCAACAAGCTGGCAGAACGGTACCTTCGTAGGCTCTATCATGGCATCCGAGACCACCGCCGCCGCATCCGGTGCAGTCGGTGTCGTTCGCCGCGATCCCATGGCAATGAGACCCTTTACCGGATACGATATGGGAGACTACTTCAAGCACTGGCTTGATATGGGTAAGAAGATTCCTAATCCTCCGAAGATCTTCCACGTAAACTGGTTCCGCACCGATGATGAGGGACACTTCATTTGGCCCGGCTTCGGTGACAATATGCGTGTGCTTCTCTGGGTGCTTGCCCGCTGTGAGGGTAAGGTGGATGCCGTTGAGACCGCTATCGGCTATGTTCCGAATTATAAGGACATTAACATAGAGGGACTTGACATCTCCGAGGATACCATGAAGGAGCTCCTCTCCGTGGATAAGGATGCATGGCTTGAGGACGTCGAGAACATCAAGGAATTCTACGCTATGATCGGTGACAGAGTTCCCGCAGAGCTGAAGGATGAGCTTGCCGCACTTGAGGCAAGACTCCGTAAGTGATCCGATAATAAAAATAAGCCCCGTCGCTTGTGACTGCCGTGCCAAGGCATGACAGCTCCGCGACGGAGCTTTTTTATTCGGTTATCTCCATTTCGGTCACGCCGCCGTGCCCGCAGACCACAGTCCACTTGCCGCGCCCGAGCAGTGCCGGCAGAGCCTCACGCTCCCTTTTTGCAAGCTCGGGATCCGTGTCCACGGAGGTCATGAGATACGGGGCAAGACGGTTGAAGCGGGACTGCTCCTTGGTAAAGCCCTTGATGTTCACGAAAATATCTCCCGTGAATACAAGACCCGTCCCGCGCTCTGCAATGACAGTCTCACCGGCAACGTGTCCCCCCGCGCCCTCGTACAGCTCGAATTCAAGCTCTCCTACCGTGACTCTGCCGACAGCTTCGAAAAGCTCCGTCTGCGCCTCGGAGACACCGCCGACCACGGAAATGAGCTCCTTGCTCGGAGGAGCATAATGAGACAAAAGCTTGCTTATCTTGACGTACGGCGCATGAAGCGGATTCATTTCGCGGAGCGCCGGCTTGCCCTCTCTCTCACATTCGAAATTGTCGGCGCATTTGCGATTCACGTACACCGTGTCAAACAGATCGAGGCATCCCGCGTGATCCACGTCGGCGTGGGTCAGCAGCAGTACGCGCCTTTTGCTGTCGAAATCGGGTATCTCACGCCGCAGAACGGCGAGCAGCTCCTTGCGGTATATCGCAAAGCCGGAATCAATAAAGCAGAGCGCATCCCCCGCATCTATCGCGCAGATGTTGCTGCCGCAGGGCGGCTCTATCAGAAGAAGCTCACGGTCGCCGCACATACGGCGCGATATTCTCGGCGCAAAGCCCTCTCCGCGGAACTGTGCAAGCTGTGTAGCGAACCGCTTGATGTAATCGAAGGTCTTGTAGACGGGGGCGTTCCTTTCGTCAAGGAGCTGCATGATCCTGTTGGAATTTACGATGAGCTTTTTCTGCTTCTCCTCGTCAAGCTCCATCAGCTCGGAAATATCGTTGGCAAAGGACAGATAGAATACGGTGTTGTCGAGTATCTTCTCACTGCTCTTGTAGTCGATGACCTTGAGACGGCAGAGCATGGAGGCGCGGCTTATAAAATCCGAGATCTCACGCCCGTTTTCGACAAACAACCCCATCTTGAAGTATTGGTAAGCGGTGCCGTTCTCCTGAGAGCTGATATAGGATATATTGAAATTGTAATCGTCGATAAGCTCCAGCACGGGCAGGAGTGTACCCACCTCGTCGAGGAGCTTGAATTCGATGAGGATCACACCTCCGAGGCTGTTCATCGCGCCCAAATATCCGAGACGGGACAGCTCCTCTCCGGCAAGCTTCAGCTGCTCCTCTGAGCCCTCCGCTTCGATAAACAGCATATGGGCATCGACCGCCTTGTTGTAGCTGACCCGCGTGATGTTGAGCCCGAGCCTTGACAGGCATCTGTCTGCCTTGAGAAAAGCGCCGATCTTATCCGGCATTACGGTGGTAAAGGTTTTTTTCATTGGAGCCTCCGAAGGGAATGTATATATTTATTTTACCACATATCGCGGAGCATATCAATATTTTCCGATAAAGTATGCGGCACAATATGAAGTGTCACGCGAAAAAAATCATACAACCCGTTGACAAGCGACATTGTATAGTGTATAATAGGATTACAGTTCTACATGACTGACGGATCAGCGGGTAACCGCGGGGAAGTGTAGATTCTATTATGCCGACCGTCTGGGCGACCGCTTTGCGGTCGCTTTTTATGTGAGTCGGATGAATGAAGGGAGCTTGATTTATGGAACATAAGAATTGGAACGGATTTGTGTCGGGCGCTTGGCAAAACGAGATAAACGTCCGAGATTTCATACAGAAAAACTACAGAGAATATACCGGAGATGACAGCTTCCTTGAAGGAGCTACCGAGCGTACCGGTGAGGTCATGAAGAAGGTGGAGCTTCTGCTTGCACTTGAAAGACAGTACGGCGGAGTTCTTGATATAGATACGGCTACCGTGTCATCCCTCACCAGCTATTCCGCGGGATATATCGATAAGGATAAGGAGCTGATCGTCGGACTTCAGACGAACCGCCCGCTGAAGCGCGGCGTGAGCCCCTTCGGTGGCATCAGAATGGCACGTCAGGCGTGTCAGGCTTACGGCTATAAGCTCTCCGATAAGATCGAGGAGAAATTCCGCTTCCGCACCACGCACAATGACGGTGTTTTCCGCGCATATACGGATGAGATGAGACAGGCGAGAAAGTGCCATGTCATCACGGGACTTCCCGATGCATACGGACGCGGCAGGATCATCGGTGACTACAGGCGCGTGGCACTTTACGGCGTTGACCGCCTGATCGAGGAGAAAAAGCACGATAAGGCATCGCTCACCTCGGGCAATTTCGACACCGATGCCATTCGCCTCAACGAGGAGCTCTATCAGCAGATCGCCTTCCTCGGCTATATGAAGGAGATGGCGGCAATGTACGGCTACGATATATCCGCCCCCGCTGCCGATGCGCGTGAGGCGATACAGTGGACGTATTTTGCCTATCTCTCCGCGATCAAGGAGCAGAACGGCGCCGCAATGTCACTCGGCAGAGTTAGCACCTTCTTCGATATCTATATCGAGCGTGATATCGAAAAGGGTATTCTGACCGAGAAGGGAGCACAGGAGCTTATCGACGATTTTGTTATCAAGCTTCGCTTGGCGCGCCATCTCCGTACACCCGAGTACAACGAGCTGTTCGGCGGAGATCCCATGTGGATCACCGAGGCTGTCGGAGGAATGGGCGAGGACGGCAGAACGCTTGTCACGAGATCCAGCTTCCGCATACTGAATACGCTCTATACCCTCGGCTCATCTCCCGAGCCGAATCTCACCGTGCTTTGGTCGGCGGCTCTGCCGGAGGGCTTCAAGAAATACTGCGCCAAGGTCTCCGTCGATACCGATTCCATTCAGTATGAAAACGACGACGTGATGCGCCCTGTGTACGGGGACGACTATGCCATTGCGTGCTGTGTTTCCGCGATGAAGCTCGGCAAGCAGATGCAGTTCTTCGGTGCCCGCTGTAATCTTGCGAAGCTCTTGCTCATAGCGCTCAACGGCGGCTATGACACGACCGGAGGAATACATATAGGCCCGCAGATGGATGTGCTTGACGGAGAATCCCTTGACTACGAAAAGGTATCCGAGCGCTTCGGCATCTACGTCGAATGGCTTGCAAGGCTTTACGTGAATACCATGAACGTCATTCACTATATGCACGATAAGTATTGCTACGAAAAGGTGCAGATGGCGCTTCACGATACGGAGGTGCACCGATTCATGGCATTTGGCATAGCCGGACTGTCCGTCGTTGCGGACTCCCTCAGCGCGATAAAATACGCATCCGTCCGTCCGATCAAAAACTCCGACGGATATATTACCGATTTCGAGTGCAGCGGAGATTTCCCGAAATACGGAAACGACGATGACAGAGTGGATCTCATCGCACGCGATCTGACTCATATGATGATCTGTGAGCTGAGAAAAACTCCCACCTACAGAAATTCCGAGCATACGCTGTCCGTGCTGACCATCACCTCCAATGTGATGTACGGCAAGAATACCGGCGCGACACCCGACGGAAGAAAAGCGGGCGCGGCATTTGCACCGGGTGCGAATCCGATGCACAACCGAGAGGAGAACGGCGCTCTCGCATCGCTCAATTCCGTTGCTAAGATAAGCTATGACGATTGCAGAGACGGTATATCCAATACGTTCTCGATAACCCCCGAGGCACTCGGCAACAGCAAGGAGACGAGAGTCTCTAACCTTGTGTCGATCCTTGACGGATATTTTGCAAAGAAGGCTCATCATATAAACGTCAATGTTCTCAACCGCGAAACGCTTGTTGCGGCGTATAACGATCCCGAGGCATATCCGAATCTCACGATCCGAGTTTCCGGATACGCCGTCAACTTCCATAAGCTTTCGAGAGAACAGCAGAGGGAAGTGATCAGCCGTACCTTCCACGAGTCCGTATGATCGGATACGTCAATTCCGTGCAGAGCCTCGGAGCCGTTGACGGGCCGGGTGTGAGATTCACCGTATTTCTTCAGGGCTGTCCGCTCCGTTGCGGCTGCTGCCACAATCCGGATACATGGGAGCCGGACGGTGGAACTCCGTATACGGCGGCGGATATCGCAGATAAGGCAGAGCGCTACAGGGAATATTTCGGAGAGACCGGCGGAGTGACCCTCTCCGGCGGAGAGCCGCTGATGCAGGCGGAGTTTGCCGAGGAGGTATTCACCCTCTGCCGCGAGAGGGGAATAGGCACCTGCCTTGATACCTCAGGCTGCACCGGAGCCTCGGAGAGCGCGATGAGAGTGCTGTCCGTGACAGACCGCGTGCTCCTTGATATCAAGTATACCGATGACGAAAGGTATCGCAGGTATGTCGGGTGCGGTATCGAAAAGCCGCTTGAGCTTCTCGGGTATCTCAACAGAGAGGGGATACCCACGACACTGAGACAGGTGATCATTCCCGAGCTGAACGGCGATGACGACAATATACGCGCGCTCGGTGAGCTTGCGGGGTACGGGTGCGTTGATACGGTGGAGCTTCTGCCCTTCAAAAAGCTGTGTACGGTCAAGTACCGCGAGCTCGGGATTCCTTTTCCGTTTGAGGCTCGGCGCGAGCCGACGGCGGCGGAAACGGAGATGCTTCGCGCACGGCTTGCGGAGCTTGTACCGAATATAACTGTCATCTGATATGACGGCACGGATGTCTTTCGGCGTCCGTGCCGTCCCGTTTGTGCGGATTATCCATATAAAACAGCACCGCACCGATTTTATTGTTACTAAAATAAGCGATTTGTCCTTGATTTTTTTTACCGTATATTATATAATATCCTTGTAGAAAGATAATGCGGAAATTCTGCTTTTTGAAAGGTGATGTGTAAAAATGATAAATCTTGAAAAAGAAATCAGAGAACAGCCCTCCGTACTGGCGGGAATCTGTGAGAAAAACTGCGAAACGGTTCAGAAGATCGTTGATGCCGCAAAGGCGGCGGGAGTTCACGGCATTTATTTTGCCGCAAGAGGAACCTCCGATCACGCCTGCATCTACGCACAGTATCTTTTCGGTATCCTGTGCGGAATACCCTGTACTCTCGGAACTCCCTCCGTATTCACAAAGTACGGAGCTCACGTCGATCTCTCCGGAATGCTCGTTATCGGCGTATCTCAGTCCGGTAAGGCAGAGGACGTTATCGAGGTGATAAAGAGCGCAAAGAGCGACGGCGCGATAACCGTTGCTCTCACCAATGCCGAGGGATCTCCCCTTGCGGCAGAGGCGGATTATCATCTTTTCTGCGGCGCAGGCCCCGAGGTCTCTATCGCCGCAACAAAGACCTTTACCTCCCAGATGTACCTCCTTGCGGCTCTTGCCGTTAAGTGGTGCGGATGCGAGAAGCTTCTTGCGGAGCTGAAGGCACTTCCCGAGGTGGCACAGTGCTTCCTTGACACCATGCCCGACATGATCGAGGAGCTTGCGAAGAAGTACAGCGATATCTCCGGTGCGGTGCTTCTCGGACGTGGAATATCCTATCCCATAGCTCTTGAGGGTGCGCTTAAAATGCTTGAGACAAACAAGCTCAAGATGAAGGGCTACCCCATTTCCGATTTCCACCACGGCCCGATCGCTCAGATCCATAAGGGAGACCTTGTGTTTGTCCTTGCTCCCGCCGGTAAGGTATTTGACGACTGTAACGAGATCATCGGAAAGCTGCACGGCGTTGAGGCGGACGTAGTCGTCCTCACCGATGATGAGAATGCTGTGTTCGAAAACTGCACCAAGGTGCTTCTGCCGAGCACCGGAAGCGAGCTTACATCTGTATTCATGCAGGTCATGTTCTTCCAGATGCTTGCCTGCAAAATGACTATCGTGCGCGGTATCGACCCCGATGTTGCCGGCGTTATCAATAAGGTTACCATAACGAAATAAATATTTGGGGAAGCCTGCCCTGACCGACAGGCTTTTCCTGTTTTATGCGGCTCGGCTCGGTACAGCCGAAACAGATATGACCTCATCGGTCGGATAAAGAAAGGACAAGCAGATATGAATAACCCAAACGGCGAGCTTTTGATCATCGGTATGCGCGGCTGCGAGGATTTTGTGGCGGAGGTCGATGCCTACCTGACCGCGGGACTCGGAGACCGCAACAAAACGTATATTTCCAAGGTCGATTGCCCCAGATTCGGCTCGGGTGAGGCGAAGGCGCTGTTGCATGAATCAATGAGAGGACACGATGTGTTTATAGTGTCCGATTGCTTTAACCACGGAGTAAAGTATAAGATGCACGGCATGGAGGTGCCCATGAGTCCCGACGATCATTTTCAGGACTTGAAGCGCGTGATCCATGCGATAGCGGGAAAGGCAAGACGCATCAACGTCATCATGCCCATGCTTTACGAGGGCAGACAGCACCGCCGCACGGCTCGTGAGTCTCTTGACTGCCCGATGGCGCTTCAGGAGCTTGTGAATATGGGCGTGTCGAACATCATTACCTTTGATGCTCACGACCCGAGAGTGCAGAACGCGATCCCTCTCCACGGCTTCGATAACGTTCGCCCGACCTATCAAATGATAAAGGCACTTGTTCACACGTAT
>CAZVXL010000003.1:0-103725 GCA_964631595.1 uncultured Lachnospiraceae bacterium
ACAGATGCTCATTTCATAATTCCAGCCTAAAACTGTTTTATGAACACCTGCCTAAGCGGCAAGGCGGTCGTTCGTATCTTATTCGTCGATGACGGTTATTTGCTTTATGGTCTGCTGTACCATCGGTCTGTCCATGGGATCGGTGGGTATCTCTGCGATCTCATCCACGGTCTCTATTCCGTCAATTACCTTTCCGAAGGCGGCGTACTGTCCGTCAAGGAATTTGGCATCCGCATGGCAGATAAAGAACTGACTCGATGCGGAGTCGAACATCTGAGAGCGCGCCATTGAGATAACGCCTCTCTCATGGGAGAGAGCGTTCTTCACGCCGTTTGCCGAAAACTCACCCTTGATCCTGTTCGACGAGCCGCCCATTCCCGTTCCGGTGGGATCTCCGCCTTGGATCATGAAGTCGCGGATAACTCGGTGGAAGATGAGCCCGTCATAAAAGCCCTCGTTTACGAGATTCACGAAATTCTCCACCGTTATCGGAGCTATGTCGGGATAAAGCTCAAGCGTTACGGTGCTTCCGGATTCCATTTCTATCTTTACTTTAACTGTTTCAGCCATTTTCAATTTCCCCTCCGTCTTATTTTCCCACAGTCATCTTTACCTTTACGGTATCGCCGTCTTCAAGCACTTCCATGTTCTTTATATACTGCTTTACCACGGGCACGGATCTTTCGGTTCCGTAGGCATTGAGTCCGACCTCGACGGATGCAAGCGCATCGACCACGTCCATTCCCTCGATGACCTTGCCGAAGGCGGCATACTGCCCGTCAAGATTCGTGGCATCGGCATGGCAGATAAAGAACTGGCTCGATGCGGAATTCATGTCGGTGGCACGTGCCATTGATATAACGCCTCTCTCATGGGAGAGAGTGTTCTCCACGCCGTTCGCCGTAAACTCGCCCTTGATCTTCTCGGAGGATCCGCCGCTTCCGTCGCCGTTGGGATCTCCGCCTTGGATCATGAAGCCCGATATTATACGGTGGAAGGTAAGTCCGTTATAAAAGCCGTCGTTTACAAGCTTCACGAAATTCTCCACAGTTATCGGAGCGATCTCGGGATAGAGCTCAAGGACTATCTCACCGGAAACAACTCCCTCGGTATTCTCATCCTCCTTCTTGCTGTCGCATCCGACAGCCACACACAAAAGCATTGCCGCGCAAAGCATAAGGGATAAAATCTTTTTCATTTTCAGATCCGCCTTTTCATATTTTTCGTTTCACTCCTAATATATTAACAGAATATCGCTCACAAGTCAAATAAAATTTGTAAATTTATATTTTATCCTCCGAATAACGGCATCCGTTACGGCATACCATACTATTATGATGATCCCGAAAAGGAGCGTTTTTTGTGAAAATGAAGGTCGAAGCTTGGTGGAGCTTATGCAAGGCAAGTATTGCCGCCGTTCTTTTGAGCGCGGCGGCGTTTATCGGCTTCAAATACCTTCTCCCGCCCATGCTCCCGTTCATCGCGGCACTTGTGATCTCATCTCTCATACGTCCCGTTGCCGAGTGGTGCAAAAAGCACATCGGCATCGGCGCAAAGCCCATCTCCGTCATGATCGTTCTCGCGCTTTTCTCCCTGCTCTGCTTTCTTGCGTGGGCAGCCGGCTCGCGCCTGATCGACGAGGGAACAAAATTCATAATAGCCTTATCGGAGGGCGCATCGTCACCCGACAGTCCGCTCGGCAGGCTCGCAAATCTCACCGAGAGGCTTCGCGACAGTCTGCCGATATCGGGTGAGGGTGCCGTAGATCTCACCGAGCTGACGCTTGAGCTCATAAGGAGCGGCACCTCCGCGCTCACCTCATCACTCACCGCCGCGGCGGGGGCACTCATCAAGGGACTTCCCTCCGCCGTCTTTGCCTCCGGCATCTGTCTCATCTCCCTGTTTTATCTCATGCTCGATCACGACGGTATCGCAAGAGCGGCAAGATCGTTCCTCCCGACAGGCTCCGCCGAGAGGCTCATCGCGGGCTACCGACGTGTGAGCCATGCGCTGTCGGAGTATATCCGCGCGTATCTTCTCATCATGCTTATCACCTTTGCGGAGCTGTATCTCGGCTTTACGGTAATAAAAATCGAATATTCCCTTCTCTTTGCAGTCGTGATAGCTCTTGTGGATTTTCTGCCGCTGTTCGGCGTGGGGACTGTGCTGATACCGTGGGGGTGCGCCGCGCTATTGCTCGGTGACTGTCGGCTCGGGATAGGGCTTTTTATAATATACGCGGTGGTGTGTACCGTAAGACAGCTCATAGAGCCGAGGATAATGGGCAATTTCATCGGCACTCATCCGCTTATCGCGCTTGCCGGCGTATATTTCGGTCTGAAGCTGTTCGGCTTTGTCGGAATGATCGCCGCGCCGATCATACTGTATCTGATAAGAGCGCTTCGCTCCGACGGTGAAAAAAAGCAGGATGCGGGCTGATCCCGCATCCGTCCGCTTCTGTTTTATCACAAGTTTATCACGATCGAAAGCTCACGCCCGCATCGGCTACTCGAACACCGTCTCTATCACCCTTCGGCAACATTCCGGCGAATATCTCCACCTATCCATATGCCTCACCCGCGACGTATCCACGTAAAGCTTCATTTTCGGTTCGATATGCTCGACCGACGTATCCACCATCACGAGCTTTACCTTCATGCGCTCGGGAAGCATACTCTTTATGTACACGGCACAGCCCTCTCCCGCCGATATTCCCGCTCTGTACTCGGCAAGCCCCGCAAGATTCGGTGACAGCTCCACAAATATCCCGTAATCCTCAACAGACCGCACGATGCCCGTCACCGTCTGAGTCGGAGCAAATGCCGATGCGTTCTCCTCCCACGTGCCGAGCAGCTCCCTCATGCTCATGTATATCCTTCCCGTATCCCTGTCAACGGATCTCACGACACTCATGAGCTTATCGCCCACGGAAAGTCTGTCCGACGGGTGAGATATCCGCGATACCGACAGTGAATCAACGCTTGCAAGCGATATTATGCCGCACCCGATATCCAGAAATACGCCGAACGGCTCAAGATGCGTGACTCTCGTCGGAATGATATCTCCGGCGCGCAGGCGTGAAATGTGCTCTCTCATGCACGTCTCCTGCACGGCTCTGCGCGACAGGATCGCCACAGTGATACCGTCCCTGCGCCTAAGCTCCTTTATCACAAACGCCACGGGCTTGCCCACCCGTGTGATTATCGCAATATCCTTTGTCTCTCCCACAGCGGAGAATGCCGCCTCCTCCCTCGGGATCACGCCCATCACGTCACCGAGCGGAATATGCAGGCTCATATCGGTGCAGTCACACCGCTGTACCGTTCCCTCAAGCACGGTGCCGTGCTCATACGCTCTCTCAAGCTCGCGAAGGCTTGATATGCGCGCCGTATTCTCCCTTGTGCCTGTAAGATATCCCTCCGGCAAAAACCGTCTTTCCGTCATTTTGCTCCACCCTTCTTTTGATCCTGTTCGGTTAGCTTTTGTCCGACCTCTGTTAAAGTCTATGACGGACGGGAGCAATATATGATACACATACACTCATGTGAGGCCTTATGAAGAAATTATTTTCAAGACCGCGTATTTCCTACCTATCTCTGCTTTTCGGCTCGTTTCTGTTCGGCTCCTCGGTCAATATGTTTCTACTGCCGCACGGCATCGTGACCGGAGGTGTCACGGGTATCGCCACCGTGCTCGGCAAGCTTTGGGGATTCCCCGTGGGGCTCGGGATCATTCTCATAAACCTGCCTATCCTTGCGGTATGTATAAAGGAGAGCGGCATCGGCAGTATGCTCTTTTCGGTGATCGGCACCCTCGCCTCCTCGGTGGCGGCAGATGCGCTGTCCTTTATGCCGTCAGCCTCCGAGGATCCGCTTCTCTGTGCCCTCATCGGCGGTGCCGCCATGGGAGCGGGTGCCGGTCTGATGCTCACCTCGGGCTTCACCACCGGCGGCACGGATCTTGCCGCATATCTCATTCACCGAAGACACCCCGCAATTCCCACGGGCAGGCTTTTGCTCGTGCTTGACTCTCTTATAATCCTCATCTCGGGCGCCGTTCTCGGGAGTCTTGTCGGAATAATGTATTCCGCGCTATGCACCGTGACCTACTCCGCGGCGCTTGACATGATCCAAAGCACCTCGCGACGCGCAAGGACGGTATTCGTTATCTCCGACCGCCACGACCGTATCGCCGCCGAGGTATCTCGGGGGATCGACCGCGGAGTGACTCTCCTCTGCGGTCAGGGCTATTTCTCCGGCAAGGAAAAGAGGATAATCATGTGCGTTGTCGGCAAGCAGCAGGAATTTCCCCTGCGGCGGCTCGTGCTTGAGATAGATCCGTCCGCTTTCATCGTGATAAGCGAAGCCTCCGAGGTGACCGGCAACGGCTTCGGGAAGCCGTCTTAATGACCGATGCGGAGAGCCTCAGCCCTCCGCATCACATACCCATTTATACGATTCCTTTACAAATCCGCAGAATCTGTTCTTCACACCATCGGGGGATACCACGGTTATTCCTCCGCCGAAATTCAGCAGCCAAGTGAAAAAATGCACGCTTTCCGCAATATGCACCGACACCGTAAAGTGTCCGTCACCCGACGGGTGAAATGGTGTGGATTTTCCGAATCGGTCAAGTATCACTCCGGCAAGCTCGTTTTTGCATCTGAGCACGACAAGCTCCTCCTCGCCGCCGAACATTCCGAAATGCCTGTCTCTGTAGCCCACCATCTCTCCGCGCGCATCTCCGCTGATACTGACAGGCTCCTTCTCCACCGATATCCTCTCCATTTTATCCACGCGGAAGTGCTTGATTCTTCCGACGCTCACATCTGTGGCGATGAGGTAGTAGTTCTCGTCGTCGCGGCACAGAGCCAGCGGCTCGACGGTGTACCTCTCTCCGCCGTTTCGGAATATCTTCTCCTTCTTTTGGTTCCAGTCGAAATAGCAGAAGGAGATGCGCCGAGATTCAAGCAGTGCCGTATGGATGCTGTCCACGCTGTAGTAGATGCTCTCGTTCATGGACTTGATCCTGCCCGATACATATATCTGCCTTTGCAGTCTGCTCGCCTGATAGCCGCTCGCAAGCGTGCCGAGCTTCTCGATGAGCTCGTGGCTCTTTTTCTCCGTTATAAAGCGCGACGACTGCACCGCATCGCAGAGAAGCTTCAGCTCCGCTATCTCAAACTCCCTTGAGGCGATGTAATATCCCTCCGAATCGTGCTCCACGTCTATTCCGACGTCGATTAGGGCGGAGATATACCTATAGATGCTCTTGCGCTCCGCATCCATTCCCTCGTATTCATCGCGCAGTATTTGAGACAGCTCCTCCGCCGTGAGCTTATGCTCCTCGTCGGTACGCTCCATGAGGATTCTTGCAAGCAAAAGTGTTTTTTGGCTCTGTCCGAAGGTCTTAGACATATTCATCTCTCCTGTCAGTTAAGCTCGTATATGCTCATTTTACCACAAATATTATCAGCTATCAAGTGGTAGTTGTGTGTATTAGTTATTGCATTCCGTTCGGTTATGTGATAAAATATTGCTTGTAAAGCTTAATTTTGGAGGATCGCATAATGCATATCAACACAAAATGCCTGCAAGAGGGCTACAAGCCGAGCAACGGTGAGCCCAGAGTTCTGCCCATATACCAAAGCACTACCTATAAATACGACTCATCCGAGCACCTCGGAGATCTGTTCGATCTCAAGGCGCCGGGACATATGTATACACGTATCTCCAACCCCACTTTTGAAGCGGCTGAGGAAAAGCTTGCGGCAATGGAGGGCGGTATCGGTGCAATGTTCACCTCCTCCGGTCAGGCGGCAAGCCTTATTGCAATTCTGAATATCGCCTCTGCTGGCGACAACTTCATAAGCCTCTCCGAGATCTACGGAGGCACCGTAAATCTTTTCGCCGTTACGATGAAGAAAATGGGCATTGAGGTGCGCTTTGTGAATCCCTCCATGTCCGACGAGGAGATCGAAGGCTGCTTTGACTCCCGCACACGCTGCGTCTTCGGAGAGACCATCGCAAATCCCGCTCTCAAGGTTCTGGATTTCGACCGTTTCGCCGCTATCGCGCACAAGAACGGTGTGCCGCTCATTGTTGACAACACCTTTGCGACCCCCGTGCTGTGCCGTCCCTTTGAATACGGTGCCGACATCGTTATTCACTCCACCACGAAATATCTCGACGGTCACGCCGTTGCCGTAGGCGGAGCCATTGTCGACAGCGGTAATTTCGACTGGACCGTCGGCGGAAAGTATCCCGAGCTGACCGAGCCCGACGATTCCTACCACGGTGTGGTATACACCAAGGATTTCGGCAAGGCGGCATACATCACCAAGGCAAGAGTACAGCTTCTCCGCGACATGGGCGCCACTCCCGCTCCCATGAACGCTTTTTTGACCAATCTCGGCATGGAGACGCTTGCGCTCAGAATGGAGCGCCACTCCGAAAATGCTCTCGCCGTAGCGAAAATGCTCAAGGATCACCCCGCCGTTTCGTGGGTAAGCTACCCCGCGCTTGAGGGCGATTCCGAATACGAGGCAGCCAAGAAGTATCTCCCGAAGGGCGCCTCCGGCGTTATCTCCTTCGGAGTTGCCGGCGGAAAAGCCGCCGCCGTGAAATTCATGGATTCTCTGAAGCTTGCCGCAATAGTCGTTCACGTTGCGGATGCACGTACAAGCGTGCTCCACCCCGCCAGCACGACTCACCGTCAGCTCACCGACAAGCAGCTTGAGGACTGCGGTATCAAGCCCGAGGGCGTTCGCCTCAGCGTCGGCATTGAGCACATCGACGATATCTTAGATGACATCAAGGCGGCTCTTGAAGCCTAATTACATTACACAGGAGGGCTGAAATGCCGATCCGTATACCCGACGAGCTTCCGGCTACCCGAACGCTCAGAGAAGAAAACATATTTGTTATAACCGAGAATCGCGCCGTCACGCAGGACATCCGTCCCTTGGAGATCGCAATTTTGAATCTTATGCCGACGAAGATCGTGACCGAGACTCAGCTTGCAAGACTGCTCGGAAACACGCCGCTTCAGGTTCAGATGGAGCTTATCAAGACCGGCACACACAAAGCCAAGAACACCTCAGAGGAGCATATGCTCGCGTTCTACAAGACCTTTGAGGACATAAAGGATCGCAGCTTTGACGGAATGATAATCACCGGCGCTCCCGTGGAGCTCATGCCCTTTGAGGAGGTCGCCTATTGGGATGAGCTTTGCAAGATAATGGAATGGTCGAAAACGCACGTTACGAGTACCTTCCACATCTGCTGGGGAGCTCAGGCAGGTCTGTACTACCATTACGGCATACAGAAGCATCCGCTTGAGAAGAAGCTGTTCGGCGTTTTTCCGCATCACGTGGAATACAAGCGGTCTATCCTTTTCCGCGGCTTTGACGATGTGTTCATGGTTCCTCACTCACGTCACACCACCTGCCGCCGTGAGGATATTGAGGCGTGTCCCGAGCTGAAGATCCTCGCCTCCTCCGATGAGGCTGGAGTTTACGCGGTAACGGCAGACCACGGGAAGCACATCTTCGTCACAGGTCATTCGGAATACGATGCCCGCACCCTTGAGCTTGAGTATCTGAGGGACAAGAACGCGGGGCTTGCGATCGACGTACCGCGCAATTATTATCCCGATGACGACGACACGCGTGAGCCCGCGGTCACGTGGCGCTCCTCGGCAAATCTGCTGTTCTCAAACTGGCTGAATTATTTCGTATATCAGACCACTCCCTACGATATCAAGCACATAAGCGACCCCTCCAAGCGTACCGATACTCCGGAATAAGGAGCATCGCAATATAAAATGCCTCCGACGGCAAGTCCCGTCGGAGGCATTTGGTTATTCTCGGTTATTTTATCTGCTCAAGGGCAGCTTCGGAGGCGGCAAGCTTTTCTTTGTATTTCACAAGCTTCTCTCGCTCCGCATCGACCACGGCAGCGGGAGCCTTGGAGACAAAGCTTTCGTTGGAGAGCTTGCCCTCGGCACGCGCTATCTCCTTTTTGAGATTCTCGATCTCTCCGGAAATACGCTTTCTCTCCGCCTCGAAATCAACCATATCGGCAAGAGGAATGTACAGCGTTGCTCCGTCTGCGACGATCTGCACCGCGCCCTCGTCGGTGTATGAGTCAACTATCTCAAGCGACGATGCGGAGGCAAGTCTTACGAAGAAGGGCTCGCTTCCCACGAAATCCTCGGGGGACGATGCGACCGCGTAAACAGTCGCCTTCCTCGACGGAGGAACATTCATCTCGGCACGTCTTGCTCTGACCGCGCGAATGGCGTTTATCACGCGCTCCATGACCGACATATCCGCCGAAAAATCGGGGATCTCGGCACCGGTGGGATATTCGCACAGCATGATCGTACCCTCGGTTCCGGGGAGGCTTTGGTAGATCTCCTCGGTAATGAAGGGCATAAAGGGATGGAGCAGCTTCAGGGTCTCGCGAAGCACATAAGCAAGCACGTTTTGCGCCGCAAGGCTTCTCGGTGTTCCCTTCTCCGCCACGGAGGGCTTTGCAAGCTCGATATACCAGTCGCAGTAGACATCCCAAACGAAATCGTAGATTCCGGAAAGAGCCATTCCGAGCTCGTACTTATCAAGGTTGTATCTTACCTGACGAATGAGAGCTGCAAGCTTTCCGAGCACCCACTTATCCTCTGCGGCAAGTGATTCGGGCTCGGGCAGAGTGATATCCTCGATCTCAAGATTCATCATAACGAATCTTGCCGCGTTCCAAAGCTTATTTGCAAAGTTACGCGCCGACTCGATCTTCTCGTCGGAGAAGCGCATATCGTTTCCGGGGCTGTTACCGGTCGCAAGCGCAAATCTGAGCGCATCGGCGCCGTAATTCTTTATTATCTCAAGAGGATCTATACCGTTGCCGAGAGACTTCGACATTTTGCGTCCCTGTGCGTCTCTTACAAGTCCGTGGATGAGCACGGTGCTGAAGGGAGACTCGCCCGTATACTCAAGTCCGGAGAATATCATTCTCGAAACCCAGAAGGTGATGATATCGTATCCCGTAACAAGAGTTGAGGTGGGATAGAAGCGCTTCAGATCCTCGGTATCATTCGGCCAGCCGAGAGTTGAGAACGGCCAAAGTGCCGAGGAGAACCAAGTATCAAGCGTATCGGGATCCTGCGTCATGGTAGCTCCGCACTTGGGGCAAGCATGAGGTGCCTCAAGAGAGACCACGGTCTCTCCGCAGGACTCATTGTCGCAGTAATACGCGGGGATCCTGTGTCCCCACCAAAGCTGACGTGAGATACACCAGTCGCGTATATTCTCCATCCAGTGGAAGTAATTCTTCTCGAATCTCTCGGGCACGAATTTGATCTCACCGCTTCTGACGGCATCAATCGCGGGCTTTGCAAGCGGCTCCATGCGAACGAACCACTGCTTTGAGATCATCGGCTCGATCACGTGGTGACAGCGGTAGCAGGTACCGACATTATGCGTGAGCGGCTCTACCTCTTTGAGAAGTCCGGCTTTCTCAAGATCGGCAAGGATAGCCTTTCTTGCCTCTGCCGCGGTCATTCCGGCGTATTTGCCGCAATCAAGCACCTCGGGCTCACCGACAGCGGCGGCTCCGCTGTTTATGAGCTTATCTGCGGCAGCCTTATCCTCGGCGCCGGTCATTCTTCCGTCATAGGTGAATACACGTACCGTCGGAAGCGAATGACGCTGTCCGACCTCGTAGTCGTTCGGGTCGTGCGCGGGAGTGATCTTTACGACGCCTGTACCCTTCGTCATATCGGCGTGCTCATCGCATACGATCGGTATTTCCTTATTGATAAGCGGCAGAATGACATGACAGCCGTGAAGATGTGCATAACGCGGATCGTCCGCATTTATGGCAACGGCGGTATCTCCGAGCATTGTCTCCGGTCTTGTGGTGGCAAGCTCCAGCATCTCTCCCGTTTCCTTTACGGGATAAAGGATATGATAGAAATTTCCGGCATGATCCTCGTATTCCACCTCGGCATCGGAAATGGAGGTCATACATGATGTACACCAGTTGACCATACGGTTTCCGCGGTAGATCAGCCCCTTTTCGTAGAGCTTCATAAATACGGTTCTGACCGCATCGGAGCATCCCTCATCAAGAGTAAAGCGCTCTCGCGACCAGTCGCAGGAGGAGCCGAGCTTTTTAAGCTGTTCAACTATCCTTCCGCCATACTGCTCCTTCCACGCCCATGCTCTCTCAAGGAAGCCGTCTCTGCCGATGTCGTCCTTGGTGATGCCCTCTTTACGCATTGCCTCTACGATCTTTGCCTCGGTCGCAATGGAAGCATGATCTGTGCCGGGCAACCACAGTGTGCAGAAGCCGTCCATTCTCTTATAGCGGATAAGGATATCCTGAAGCGTATTGTCAAGCGCATGACCCATGTGGAGCTGACCGGTAATATTCGGAGGCGGGATCACTATGGTATAGCTCTCCTTTTTCGCATCCATGTTCGGAGAGAAGTATCCGTTTTTCTGCCAATCGGCATAGATCCGTTCCTCAAAATCCGAGGGGTCGTATGTCTTGGGTAATTCCTTTTTCATGTTTTTATCCTTTCTTTATTATTACGAAAATAAAAAAGCCCCGCAAAATCAGGGTGCAAATGCACGGTACCACCTGACTTCGCCCAAGGGCGCAGCTCTTAGCTCCTTAACGCGGAATACGGCAGATTCTCGGAGCAAAGCCCTTTTTTCTGCGGCTTTGGGATGACAAAGCCCGACACCTGCCGCGGCATTCCACCAATCGCCGCTCTCTGGAGACCGTTTTCCGAGCTTACTTCCCGTCATTGCTTTTGGAATATTGAAATGTTTTTTCGATGCCGTGCATCACACAGCGGACGTGCGAAGCACGCAATATATTTCTTCGAAGCATATCACCGCGGCAATTATACCACCGTTTCCGACTCTTGTCAAGAACGAAACGATCTGTATTTTCTCGAAGCTCCCGCCCGAGCGACGGACAGGAGCTCCGATGGATCACTCCTTACCGGAATTGCTTCCGTGTTCACCGTAATTGCCGTAGGCTCCGTAGCTTCCGTATCCGCCGTAGCCGTATTTACCGTACGCACGCTTGCCGTAGCCGTATTTTTTGTAATACGAGCGGTAATTCTTGTAATTATAGTAGCGGTTCGATCTATACTCCACATTATTGAGGACTGCGCCGAGGATACGGCATCCGCTCTTTTCAAGCTGTGCCTTTACATTCTTTGCGAGCTTTGCGCTTACCGAGTTTGCCGAGATGACCATTATAGCGCTGTCGCAAAGACGCGCGACAACGGCGGCATCTATAACGCTTCCGAGAGGCGGACAGTCGATTATGATATAGTCAAAGGTGTTTTTCGCGTTTGTGATAAAATCCTTGAATTTAGGCTTGTTCAAAAGCTCAACGGGATTCGGCGGGAATACGCCGCTGAATATGATATAGAAATTCGGGTACTGCGTCGCGTAGAGCACATCCTGAAGCACTGCCTGTCCGGAGAGGAACTGGCTGAGTCCCTCCACGCCGGATATATCGGCATATTTGCTCGCAAACATTGATTTACGGAGATCCCCGTCTATAAGCAGAACCTTCTTTCCGAGCTCCGCAAGGCTTTTTCCGAGCTCAAGCGAAATGGTGCTCTTTCCCTCATTCGGCATACAGCTTGTTACGGCGATAACACGCACGTCGTCTCCGCAGAACTGAAGATTCGTGCGGAAGGTCTTGTATGCCTCCTTCATGAAGTAATCGTTCTTAATGAAGGACTTCAGATTCACACTCTTAGTTGAAGCCCTGCCTCCGTTTTTGAGTTCTTCTTCCATCACCCTGATCCTTTCCGATCACGCCGAGGCGCGGCTTTATCCGCAACGCCTCTCCGACATTTCGCCGCGCACTGCCGTACACAGCAAAAGCTTTCGATTGAAAATCCGTACAATTTCCGATGTTATATGCGACTCATCAAAGCCCGACAGACCGACGATCGACCTGTCCCGCGCGACCGCCGCGCGGCTACTGTCCGAGAATAGACAACGGAGTCCTGACAAAAAGCTTTATTGCGACATCCTCCCCGAATTTTCGGCATACGGCGTTGTACGCCTCGGCAAGGCACGGCGGCTTATCTGTCACATCGTGGCAGTCATCCGCTATCACATCGACCAAGCCCTTCTTTATGAGGTGCAGGACATAGTGCTTCTCGAAAAAGCCGTACTTTCCCATTACGGCGGCGGCGTTCACCTGAATACCCGCGCCGAGCGCTCTCAGCTTTTTGATGAGCTCCGGCTTTGCGGTGATCGCGCTGTATCTTTCGATATGAGCTATAAGCGGTATGAATCCGCTTGCAAGCAGGCGCGATGCTCCTCCGATGATCTCGTTTCCGTCTGCATACGGATCAAATTCCAGAAGGACATTTCGGGTCTTATTCAGAGTAAGGCATTTTCCATTGATAAGATCTGCAACGGAATCATGACAGCAGTACAGCTCCTGCCCGAGAAAAAGCGTCATATCCGGATACTTCTCCCTCGCATACCGAACAGCCCGTTCGTAGCTGTCGGCAATTCTTTCGGGTACGGAGTGAAAATACCGCGGATTATGGTGCGGTGTCATGCAGACGGTCCTGACTCCGCTCCTGTAGGAGATATCAAGCATCCGTTGCATCATTTTCTCGTCAGCAGCTCCGTCATCCACTCCGTACAGCATATGGCAGTGAATATTAACGAGCTTCATAAAGCCACATACCTCTGTATTAGAATGTCTGATAAGCCAAAACATGAACACTTGTACGCGTGATTTTATTATATCACACTATTTTCCGCAAGTCAAGAATTTATAGATTCCCTCTCAAAAAATCGGCGCGATACCGGCGAGAGAGATTGGGGGAAATAAAGGTCAAATCCGCTCATGCGAATACGTACTTTAACACGGCAAACAGATTATTTCACTTGTTTTTTTCTCATGACAAATCTTTTGATAAACAAAATCACGCCCAACGGCCAAAAGATGAAAAATGCCAGAATAATCATCGGCCATGAATACAAAATGCGTATTTTTCCATTTTTACGGAATTTTTCCTCATCAATAGATCTTGTATCTCCCACAAAAGGCACAGCTTCATAACTTCCCAGTATCGCCTTTATCTCTTTGATCATCTTTTCTGCGGCAAGAGCTTTGTTTTCGTATGCTGTATACCGCTGAACATTTGTAAGATAAAAGTCAAAATCATCCCTTAATGCACAGTTTTCAAGCATAAACGGCAGTATTATTTTTCTTTGAGTGATTGCCATATCCACTTCCTTGGAAACCCATTGCGATGATTGAGCCTTTGCGGACAATATGAGCACAAAAACCTTTGCCTGTTTTATCGCCCGCGGTATTTCCACTGCATAGCTCGAACCTCCCGGTATACACGCCGGTGCCATCCAACACGATATTCCATTATTTTCAAGAACGGATCTCACCCAGTTTGCTTCCTCTATTTCTTCAGCTTTATAACTGATAAAAACATCTCTATTCATAAGCCGTTTCCCCTGTATTTAATAATTCAAAAGCATATTTAAAATCCGAGTTACAGTCTATCAGCCTTTCAAACAACTGATAGCCTATATCCGTCTTAAGACTTGCCTTTTCGTTGATCCACATTTTCACCTGTTCTTTAGAAAACTTCTCCGGCGATTTGCAGCAATACTCGCAAAACGTGTATACTGTTTGCACAAGATTAATATCTCTTGCTATTCGTGCATTCGTATTTGTGCCGTTATAATAACCGGTCCAAATATTATAATAATAAGTCAAATTAGCAATATTCGGATAAGTTCCCTTTAAGAAAAGCTTTCTTAAAACATCATTTTGTTCTCTAAGCTCTTTTTGAGGTTCGATCAAGCTGGTCGTCTGATCTCCTATTGATGCTTCAGCCATATCATGTACCAAAAGCATATCCAGTATTTCTTTCTTACAATAGCCTTCCATACTGTGCTCTTCCGGCAAGAAAAACATTGCCACTAGCCAAGCGCTGTACGAATGTTCCGCTATGCTCTCCGGATCTTCAACACCGAACCTCAGCCATTGTTGCCGTTTTATTTGTTTGAGATCTCTGTATTGATTGTATATCCTTGTAGAAACATCAAACGCTTTATCTTTCAGATAAAGATTCAGATCTTCCTCAACACTTCTGAAATAATACAACAACTTGCCCGAAACAATATTTTGCGGTCTTGTTTGATAAACCCTCAAATACTCAAGAGCTTTGTTAACGTAATAAGATATATTAAACCTCACCGCACATTTTTTATCTTGAATTCTCGCTTGCAGCAAGGTCAGCATACTGACAAGGTTATTTTCAACAAACTTACCGGTATTATTATACAGGCCGACCTCTATTCGACTATTCAATATCTTTATAGCTTGTTCTCCCGCAGATAGATCTGTATCAAAGTAGTAAGCATCGTGTGCCGCCATTTGATAATCATCGCCAAAGTATTCGATTGTTGCGCCACGATTGATAGCATTTGCGACATCATTGGCTACAACAACAGACAGATACTCATCCATCATATTAGCCTGACCTTGAAAAAGCAATCCTGTACATATTGCTCTAAACAAAAAATGATTATCGCAATTTTCTTGATTGAACTTATTGTTAGTCTTAACAAGGGGCTTATATTTAGCAAATTCCCGAGCCAGCATATCGATCGCTTCATTAGCAAGATTACTGAACGATATACGTCCCAACCAATATACCGCATTGCTTTTTTGTCGAATATCAAAAGCCTCGTAATTGTCCTTAATAAAGCTCAAAAACATCTCTTGCAGCTCATAGTTATCTTTAAGAAACGATACCAGAAAATGATTGGCTGTTGCCGTAAGCATTGTTCCGAAAAAGCTATGCTCATCAAACTTATGATAATTCTTGATCCTATAGACAAAATAGTAGGCTATCAAAAACTCAAGATATGTATTGTGTTTATGAGGCAAAGACCACATTGCCCCATTATATTCAATACTGTTCCCGACGCCGGATTGAATAAACACGTAATTATATAACTCTTGCGAAATTTCAACAAGCTTGTCCTCATCACCATATGTTTCCGACAGCGCCAATTTCTCATACACATCAGTTAGAATCAGATCGGACATACTGTATGAAGAAAGCATTTCCTTCGCAATAAGTCTCACAATAAATATATCTATCATCGGAAATTTCAGTGCCTTTATACAATTATACACTTCTTCCGCATTCAAATCGTAATCGTATATTTTAATAACACTCTCGATTATCGCAATAGCAGATGCTTTAGCCTCGATTGGAACCTGATTCAAAACAAATATGTATCCTTTTCCATCGCCCAGTATCGGAATAACTCGCTTTAACTTAGAACGGTTTTTAATCAGTCCTTTGTCAACAGTGCAAACTCTATTAAATTTGGGAAGGCCTTTCCATAAACTCAAAACAATACTTTCGGGAGAAATTTTGGAAACATTATGCTCTCGAATCGCCTCGATAAACAGAACCGGTTTTACATCATGGTTGTCATTTACATACCCAAAAAATTCACAGAACTCCTTCTGTAAAATTTCGGTCATCTGCTCTTGAACATTATTACTGTTATAGGGCAGCTTTTCATAATAACTAGCCGACACATAAAACGGTAATGCATTTGATACACCGGATTTGAAGTTTTGCAGCATTTTATAAAACGCAAGCTGGAGGATCATATTTTTAGCACTGCCGGGCAACCCATGCACTTGAACACTTGAATCTGCGGCAGAAGACATTTCCTCTACAAGAATCTTAACACAGTCCGCGCCCGAATCAAGTGTTTCTTTATGTTTGTATATAGATACAGTTTCCTTGAATAATCTTTGAGCATTTGAAAGAACAAATTCAAATCCCTCATCATCCCGTACCTTATCATACAAATTATATGGATATTTTTTGCTCTTTTCGATAATAATACTTACTATTTCATCGCGCGAAAAATCAAATTTCCGAACACGGTCGGCAGGCGCAGAGGGCTCATGAATTTCCGGTTGCAATACAGTTGAAGAAATTTCGGATACAGTGATAGGTTTCTCTTTATCAGCAAAAGATCTAATCGTATCGACCAAAGTATTTAAGCCATTATTGATATCATTGTAAGCTTCTATCCAATGCTTTCTGCCGAGAAAATAGAGATATTCATCCGTAAACACAAAATCTTGAATTTTAAACGGAATAATGATTTTTTTATTATCAAATGCAATGCTCACTTCATTGCTGACATGGCCGGAATTATTTGTATTTTCCGAAGCCAAAAGAACCAATAAATCACATTTTTTAATTGCATTAACGATCTGTGTCGCATAGTTACTGCCGGCTTCCACATTTCTGGGTGCTATCCAACATTTGAAACCATTACTTTCCAAATACTCACAGACTTTTAATGCGACATCTAATTCTTTGGAAGAATAACTTATAAAAACATGATTCATTACATTCATTTTTTCACCTAATTGTTTATCAAAGTTTTTTCATTCTCACTTGTATTTGCCATTGCCAAATACGGGTATTTTTTCAGTATCATAGCGGCGGAATATGTCGTATCTTCCATATCATGTTTTGACATATTCTTAATTCGCTTGAAACAATATATATAGAGAAAAACAACAAATGCACAAAGAACACCTGTCGCTACCGTTGTTTCGATTGCGCAGCAATAATCATACAAGCCATGAGCTAATACCGGTATCAATAAACTCAGTAAAAAATAAGTTTTACCGGAAAACTCCACAGCATCTTTACTCACAATTCCCGCTTGTTTCAAAGCCCGTTCCTGTTGCTTTGCTTTCTCATATATGTGCCAAAAGCTATAATAATACCCCATTAAAACAGCAAAGAACATATGTCCGGGCACAGACATCACTGCGCGCATTAATGCGTTTATCCAGCCGTTTTCCAAAACATAAAATACATTTTCCAATGCAGCAAAACCAAGTGAAACGAAAACCGCGTATATCAATCCGTCAAACAAGCTGTTAAAGTTTCTGTTTTTTCGAGTGACAAAAAACAGGACAAGAAACTTCACCCCCTCCTCAACCAAAGCAACACCAATAAAATACTTACATGCAGTATATACCTTGTAAGTATTTCCGACAAGGTAAAGTCCATCCTCGTATTCTACAGCAAACGGGGTAAAAGCTCTGTGAATCAAGTCAAAAAGCACTGACTCGATTTCGGCAGCCGGAAGACAGATCATTGCTCCCAAAAGAAGAAGACACACTAACAGTCCGATCGGCTCTTTCTCAACACGATCTTTTTTAAAAACGTATATACATAATGTGAAAGCGGGAAACAATGCAGCACAAATCAACAGTATTTCATTCAATCCCATTACACATCTCCTCGTATTATAACAGTTTAATTAAAAACATAAATCCGGTAAGTATGATCAAAAAAGCGAAATTAAACAATGAAAACATTCCGATATAGTATCCTGTTTTATCGGGATTATGCTTTACGTACTCACGGAACGTGATCAAGCTTGCCAGAGAAGAAATAAGTGTACCTACTCCTCCTATATTAACACCGACAAGTAGATCCGCATAATTATTTGTAAACTGAGACAACAGTATTGCGGACGGAACATTACTGATACACTGACAAGACAAAACGCTAAACAACAAGGTGCTCTTATTCAAAAGAGTTGAAAACAGATTTTGGACTGCATCTATCCGCGCCATGTTACCGGCGAAGATAAAGAAGAACACAAATGTAAACAGCAATCCGTAATCAACCATCTTTAAGGCTTTTCTATCAGCGAAAACAAGAACCGCCGGAATGACTATCAAACCTATCAAGTAAGGAATCCCGCGAAAAACGATCAAAATCGACAGTGCAAACAATATCAAATACAAGACTGTTTTCTTCGGGTCTAATACTATCTTTTCATCGGACAGTTTTAACGGCTCCGACTTAACAAATATAAAGCAGCAAACAGTTATCCGTTGTGCTATGATGAGTATTTGCGAGCAGTATTTGAAATGCCGGAGGCACTGCCGCATTGTCCAGATAAATAGGATATAAACGCTTGCCGTTCTCACGCGCTACAATTATCTCCATTCCGCAAAAAGGAGAATTCATTGAAGCTTCTGAAACAAACAGCAAAACAGCCTCGGAGCCTTCAATACGCTGGCGAAGTTCATCCCTAAAATCATTGCCCGTTTCACATGACTCATCATACCAAAGCCTGTATTTACGGTCATTTAAGGCATCCAGAATGGGATATACCTTTTCAGTGTCCCTGTGAGAATAGCTTACAAAAAGATAAGGTTCATTGCCTATATATGCCTCAAACTTCGTTTGCATATTCACATACCCCTCAATTTCAATATTGTGAATCTTTTCTGTGATCTGGTTTGCCATAACGATCTCTCCTTTCATTTGTTAATCATCATCTTTTTCTTGCTCTCTTAACGGAAGTTCAGCAAATGGAACAAGACAGTTATGCATCTTTGCCAAATCGTTTCTTCCGGATTTTTCCACTGTACCGCCGTATACATACCCCTCCGAACGCATATACGCATTCCAACGACGATGTTCCAAAATTCTTAAAGGCCACAATTCATCTTGCGTACGGTCTTTAGGGGCTTTTTCGATTCCCGGTATGCGGCATAGTATCTTCATCTTGCGATGTATAGCTGATGCGATAGACGACCTGTAATTATAGTCATACTGCCAAAACTCATTTTCATTACCCCACTTCAAGTGACGCTTCAGCGCTTCTTCTTCAATATCCGAGCTGAGAATAACATCTTCGGAATAAGATGACCGCATATCCCCGATAAAATCAATATTATACTTTTCCCCTTTGAAATTTGTAATACCGAAAAGCGCTTCCCTTTTGTCGGTACTGTATACAACAGCTTGTATTTCGGGCGTATATCCTACTCTGGCAAAAGCAGCACGAAGGTTTATGGCTGTAGTAATATTCTTCTCATCGTTTCCCAGCGCCACAAAAACATATGTTGTTATCGGCAAAGCCAAAACCGTATCATAGAAACTTTTTGTTTCCACATCTATTCCGGAATGAACTGCAATTTTGTACTTTGCTTCACCCTCAATATCATACACTCCATTATATTTTGAATCCATTAATTCCGGACAAAGAGCAGCAAACCTATCGTCTGCCATTTTATCCATATCAAAAGCGTTGATTTCGACTTGATAACCATCCATCTGACAAAACCAAGCCAGTGACTTTGTCATCTCGGTTCCGTGCTGTCCCATGCCAATCACGACAGCATTGATTTTTTTGGTATCTGTACCGTCATCATAAGCACTTTTAAACACTTTCTCATAACCGTTTTCATAAAGATTACGCATAACAAGCGATTGAACATCGTTTATGCGGCGCACCTTTATTTTAATACCATCCCCCATTCCGTTGAAAATACTTGCCAACAGCATTTCCGATTCCGCCTGAGTTGCAAAAACATACAAATTTGTGTTTTCTCTATATTTGAATTTTTCAAAAATTCCAAGTGCCTGACTTATATTTTCAGACTGATCATCGCCTATAGCAAAGAAATTCAAATCTTTATTCTTACTGTGAAACGAAAAATCAACAGTAGTAATATCATTCTTAAAGCATACAGCTCCAAATTCTTTTGCATTTTCAATGAGTTCGCTGTTTTGTTCTTCTTCCTTATCATATACATCGGTAAATAACAAAAAACGGTTTTTCCTATCATTTTTACGCAAACTTTCCGCTAATGCCAATGATTTTTCATTAAGCTCCGAAAAAATAAAAACATTCGAATTATAATGAGTGATATAACGTTTGTACGCCGATATATTCTTAAAAAACGACAGCACAAAGCCAAATGTCAACATCGGAGCCAGAACGAATAAAATCGAAAAAAGTGTTGTGTATCCTTTAAAGATCAAGCCCTGCGATGCACTCAAATTAGATGTTATAAATTCAAATTCTCCATCCACAATAAAAAGTCTGATCATATTGTGAACTGAAATAAGGATCGTTTCAACAATTCCGCATTCATAAGCATCAAAAACATTCATGTAAATCGGTATAAACAATATGACAGATGACAGGGCAACACCGATAAACAGTATTTTGGAAGGATCAAGTAATCTTCCTCTCTTGTAAGTAGACTTGATCCTGACTACCGCAAAAACGACAGAGCCCAAAAAGCATATTGCTGAAACAGCAAAAAATACGATCCACTTCATATTTCCTCCAACAACACTGTACCGTACAGATTCCAAGTATTCATGCAATAGCAACTCAACCGATCTATATCTTTCCAATTACAACAGAGTATCCGTCAAAAGACGATCAATTCAGCAAATATTTGAAATTTCACTATGACTTATCAGTTCAAGCAAGCGCCAAAAGGCAAGTATAAAATATTTATTTCTTCTTGACAAAAAGCTAATATCCGGATTTCGACAAGCTCATTATCCCCAATAAAAGAACTTTATCGGGGATAATGAATAAAGAAGTAATCTTGTTTCTATCGTGATTCAATTATAGAATTCGGCAAAAACACAATAGCATCATAACTTTGTCATAAAAAATGTTATTGTTGATCTATCATCGTGAGCTGAATACGCATAATTTGAATTCAACTTCACATTTGCTTTCAAACCCGCAAATTGAATAACTTCTCTAAACCTGCCATCATCCGCCAACCGTTTCTTTGCTTCACTGAATGCCTTTACAGAACTGAACTTAAAAGACACATCAAGCTTATTTCTTTTAACACTTTCGCAAACGATACTTTTTATCCGTTCCAAATCATACGTTTCAAAATACACCCCCTGCCGTCTGTAATAATTGCATTTTGTTGCCGTACATTCGGGCAATGGGAAGTCACTCTCAGGTGTATGAGCTTCAAGACGAGTCAATTCCTCGGTCGTTATACAAAAGCAATCATAGCTGACCGCATCAGTCCGTGCCTTATCTTTCTTGGTATCAGAACCATCACCCCATGTAACATCAATGTGGTAATAATCCCCCTCCAATTTGATCAGGTTCCAAGCATGAGTATCGCTGGTCACATAAGTACATTCGATACCGCAAAGATTAAGCAAATACTGCATAGCCTTAGCATATCCTGCACACACGGCCTTTTTGTTAACAAACACGCCGTAAATCGAACGCAAATCATCAGGAACTTCCGGAGATACGGTGTCTTTCTTTTGCCGTTCCAAACCGATCGTATCATAATCAACCAATTGGATAATGTTCTCGTAAATACGAAGTGTAACTTCATAATCGCTCATCGTATCGGTAACTGAAGTCAAAAACGATTTTGTTGCAACATCGATCTTATCCTGACGTTTTTCAGCCTCATCTTGTGTCATACAGTACTTGAATTCAAGTTTGTTTACAACATGAGTCGCGCTATCAAAGAAAAACGTCGTTCCGTGCTGAAACCAGAATATTTCAGGATGATCCCTTTGAATATAATCAATAATCTTTTTGATTTGAGCATCTGTTACGGAAGCGTTGAAATCACTTATTTCAGTGCTAAAAGTATTTATCGTCTCCAGCACAGTATCGTAAACCGCTTTTTCATCGTTATTCAGAAGGCTGTAAGCATATCTGTTGAGCGAATCGGGATCACGCTGAATTGTTCCTTTAATTGGACCTATAGGAACAGTAACACCTGTACCCGATGTGGGAGTCTCACTTTCGGTATCCCCGGGGTCGATTTCGTTCGTGGGCATCGCAACTGCAAATGAGCCACAGAATTCCGGAGCAAGTGGAGTATCCACATTCATAAAAGGTGTTATCTTTGTAATAACAGTACCCAAAGAGAACGGATAATTAGCACGGTAACGCAAAAAGCCATGACCGTACTCATCATCACGATACGAAGTGATGATTTCCTCTCTTTTTGCTGTTGCAGGCTCATTGATCAGGTAAGCATACTGGATCTCGACCCACTTTGCCATACCCTCATAAATCTCCAAACGCATCTTTTTTCCGTATTTTTTACGGATAGCCTTATCATTCCAATTAATATACTGCCAAATATGCGTGAGCTCGTGAGCCATCGAAAGCATGGATGCCATACGTGGGGACCCGTTTTCTACCAGCAATGTATATCCGTTCTTATCACTAATTGCAACACCGAGAACCCGTCCATCACTCTTAGGTGTGGGAATAAACGCCTTTCCCAAGCGCTTATGAAGAATTTTTGAGTTGACCATTTCAACCTTAATACCCGCATTAATTCGAATGCCAAAGAAAGACTCCATGTTTCTCTTTACATCCTCAAAAATTCTGCGGAATTCTTCTCCGGTCTTAATCGCTGTTCTTCCACAATTCAAGCATCTGTCGCGACCGTCCGCAAGAGTTTCATACTCAACTCCAAAAATTTCCGTCCCGCAAAAATCGCAGTATCTCACATCAGGTTTTCCGGGCTTATAAGTTGCTTCAACAAATTCGGCAATCTTCTTGCTCTCTCTTACTTGCTTTAGTGAATTTTTTTGCATACCCATTTCCGAGAGATAATCAAGTGTTCCCGAAAGGTCTATGGAAGCAGGCTCACACTCTTTACCGTAAAGCATATAGTAACGTTCATGATAAGGTCTACGCTCGGAATAAAAAGCCGGAGTAGCATCGGTGTCATTTTCCACAGAGTAAAAAGCATCGCTCATCATCGGTGATTCGACCATTTCAACAGGCTCCTTAACAACATCCGTTTCAGAAGTTTCAGCAGTCTCTATTGTATCATCTTCCGATGTGCCGTCATCATTTGTGTTTTCCGGAGATATATCATCTTCAGAATCGGAAGTATCTTCAATTTGCTTCTTTTTCCGTTTAAGCCAATCAAAGATTCTTTTTTTCTTCTTTTCCGAACCGGTCTTTTCTCCGGTGTTTTGAGTTCCGGCTTCATTCTCTATGGGGTTTTCATCTTCCGTCTTTGCTGGCGGGGTCATGGAAATATCTGTAGGAACCTCATCGGTTGGCTGCTCTTCACCATGCGTTTTTTTATCCTTCCTTGGTTTTTTCTTAAACCACCCCTTAACCTTATCAAATATCCTCTTAAATCCTCGACCTATTGCCGAAAATATTCCCTTTATGCCCTTTTTCTTCGATTTAACAGCATCGTCCGGATCCGTAAACACGACAGGCGGCTGAGGATCCGGTTGCGGGTCAAGACTTGATTCAAGCATTTCCATATGCCAGTCAAGATAATCGTGAATAATGCTGAAAATTCTTTGAAGATTTCTTTCCACGGCTACCGTCAATCCAAGATCAAGCTGACTGTCTTCAATAATGTATATTGCATTCTTTTGAAGCTGGCAGCTGTCGCTTTTCAATGAATACGTCAATGGTTCGTCCACATCTGTTCCGGTCAGAAAAGAATGATCGGTAACTGCGCAAATATATGGCTGATTTTCAGCGAAAATAGTTCTGAATACCTCATTAAACAAAACAGTAATTGTATATCGAACATTATCATTTAATCGTCCGTTAAACTCGGGCAATTCAATACGAAGAATCTCTTTATTCCGATAGATACGTCTCGGTATTCCGCTTTTTTCTCCTTCAAAGGTAATTCGCTTTGCAGTGCCAAAATCATTGTACTTTTTCATACGATAGTATCCGGTAGTATCAACACTGATATCGGCAAATTCTTTGACAACTTTCATTCCCGCGATATTCTGCTGTGCCCCGATCTTATCCGACTGTCTTATACCATGAATAACATATTCGCGTATTTGCCTATATGAAGGGCGATCCACAATATGATCGGCAGCTCTACGCACTAAAACCTGACCGTCGGCAGTTAAATATTGCATTTCATAATACTTGCCGCCAAACGTAAAAAACTGACCCGGCAAATACTTTTGATAAATTTGCCCGCAAAGTTCGGAACCAAGGTAATATCGCTCTCCTTTTTCGTCTTCGGAAATGTATCCGGCAGAACGAAGTTCTGACACACACAAGCTCAAAAACTCGCGATCAACAATAGAATATGTTGTTTCCAATTTACCGATCTTCAAATTAAATGTCTCTTCCACTTTAATTATATCATGCGTCCATTCGGTATCCCCGAGCTTGAGTGCTTTGGAATAAACTTTATTGACAGCCTGACGATAATCGTCAGGAAGTTCAGTGTTTTTCGAAACTTCCGAATAACAGTTATACAGTTCGAACCAAAGCTGCTTTTTTAAGTCAAAAACATCAACTCCGAGCAATGACAGTTCCTTATCCAAAATATCAGAGCAAACGGGGAAAGTACTCATCATCAATACAAGGCGGAGAATTGTATTGCGATTACTTCTTGTATAATCCGCAACAATAAACGGAATCGCCTTTGCATCGGTCTCAAAAACAGAAGCATTATCCGCCATATAATCCCTTAAAAGGTATTCCGAAGAGATTACATTAATAAAGCCTTGCTCTGTGGTTCTGGTGGAAAAATCACGAAGTATCTCAAACATATTATACGACTCATCTTCAATAGTCATATAATTGTTTTTTTTCACTTCGGCACTCCAAAAATTAGAAGTCGTAACAAATCTCTCATCCATGATCTCTTGACTTGTCGGCAAGCCGGCATATTTCGTAAGATCATAATAATATTGTTTGTCGATCCACCGAATATCAGTTACAGGAAAAGCTTCGCCTCCGTACCATTTTGTTTTTGAAACCTGATTTTTCAGTGCGGCAAATGATAACTCAGTACCCATTCCAAGATATCTTGAAATATTAGGCACAAGGCGATGATGCAGATAATCCTCATCTGCTTCCCAACACATATACGAAGAAGTCCCGAGATGCTTTTTGGTAGCCGACACCTCCGTTATACTTGTCATCAGCGCATGTGACATCGCATCAACCAAGCCATCGCAGTTCTTATCGCATATACAGTATACTACACTTTTGTTTACTTCGGTCTTGCACTTCTTGACAAGCAGATTCAGACCTATCTGTGCAGTTGAAATCAGCTTGGATGGTTCAATTATTACAAAAAATCCCACATTTTCAAGAAATTCAGAATTTGCATTTTGAAGTTCAATATTTAAAACGTCAGATCTTGTAACGATACCTATATCAATATCTTGCTTTTCGGATGTCAAAACGCCAACATTCCACATATACGGAATATCAGTCACCGATTCAACACCCTTTTCCACCCAATCTTTAATATCATCTTCAATGGAATGTCGTCCCAAAACAATTAAAACCTTCTGATGACTCAAAAGAACACGGTTCATCGGATAAAAGGCATACGGTATCAAATCGTTATAAAACGGATTATTGAATAAAATGCTTTTTCCGTTCAACATATCGAGAGAAGAATAGAGATAGTTATGATCAAGCGAATATCCGGTTCGGTTCAATGCATCAAAATAAGAAGCAAAGGAAACGACCTTCGGGTCCTCGCTTTTTTCAAGTTCACGAATAATTTCATCAGTCGTAACATCATAAGCAAGTGCATTGTTAACACCGGTATTTTCCGCAAGCAGTTTATCACCGAAAACAGATCGCAAAAACTTCCGCAGTAAAGAATAGTTGACAATTTTATATGCATCTTCATCTTCACCTAAAATGTACTTGGAATACTCTCGTTTTGTTGCTCCGTCAAGATAAAATCCAAGTTCTCCAATAACAAAAATACCGAAAACAGGATAAAAAACCGATTTCATTAGTCCTTCGTAGTAAAAATGCCGACTTGCGATCATTAACAGTACCGATAATACTACAGCACTGTTATAGAAAAAATTGAACATACTCCGAACCTGAACATAGCTTTCCTTAATACACCACTTGTTCTTGTCCGAAAAATACTCATAAAAATTCCCAGCCACTTTTGTGTGAAGCTTTCCGTCGGTTTTTACAGCCTTAGACATAATTTGAATGCAAATCTTTTTGAGCACCATGTAAGCCAAGATCATAACCGTATTTGCAACAAAGAAGACCCAAAAATTCAAATTAAGCCCTGCTATCAATGATCCCACAAACCTTCCAATCCGTCCGATCACATTTCCGGCTTGTGTCGGCATCCATGAGGATCCGGATAATGCCAATATCCATTTGGATAAATTGTTCATAAGCTTTATAAGCCACTCGTTTAGAGAATCCATCAGAAGCATTCCAACGATAGCATAAACCAATGCAATAACAGGCATAAAAAACTGTTTGCTTCGATCTATCTTCGGAAGATTCAACTTCTTGCCGGCTAAACAAAGAATTACAAAAGGGAGGATCATCGATATCATTTTTGCAATATTAAGAATTACCTCAATCATATAACTCCTCCCTTGTAAGCATTACTGATTCCACATAATCAACCGGAATAACGACCTTGTTCCCCTCTTGGAGAAAATCAATCTTCTTTTTAGAATATATACTCGGCATTTCATACTCGTAATCTTTCAACACTGTAAAATCGAATTCGTATGGAGCACATTCACTGATGTGGATTTTTTCAAAATCAACATATTTAGAGAACATTTCATAAATGCTCTTAATGCGATCAGATATTTGCATATCATGATAAGAAAGTATTCGTTTTGTTTTAGTAACAGCCGAATCTTTTTTCTTTAAGACAGAAAAATCTCTCATAAGATTGCAAACACAACTTAAATAATAGGACAGTTGCGACAAAGCACTATTGATCTGAAGGCAAATTCCACTCATCGTATAATTGAAATGCTTAAAACGATCGACAAGTTTTTTTCTGAGAACAAACAAATAAACAAAGCCAACAGCGAAAAAGGCTGCCATTGTAACTCCTGTTAGCATTAACGAAAACAAAAACGATCTTGTTGTATTCAAGTTACCAAATATCAACGGCAAAAATCCTATGAAATATGCAAGCAAAGCCGACAATCCGACGAATACAGTTTTCTTTTTTGTCATTCTCTGAGAGATCATGTCGGTGATTTCTTTATTGGATCTTTGTATTTGCTCTGTGAATTTCTTTGTATCAAACAGATGAGTCGCAGCAACCTCTACCATTTTTTGCTCCAATTCATCAATATGGTAGCCCACATCTTCAATTTGATTTTCAGACAGTAATAAAGTCCTGTCATCATCAATGAAATTGTTTTCACGAAGCCCTTCAAAAACTGCAGTTTTCACGGCTCTTCTGGGCTCCCGCAAATATCTTACAAAGCGCTTACTTATATTTCTGTATTGCTTCGACCAATAAACAGTCTCATCGATAGGACAGTCAGAAGACAATCCGATTCCTTTATACTCAGCATACAATTCATTCTCGTCAGTTTGGGAATTTATTTTAACCGGTATATTGATATCTGATTCAAAAAGTCTTTGAGCCGTACGATCATCAACAAACGCTTCGCTGTCACGATC
Source organism: uncultured Lachnospiraceae bacterium (assembly GCA_964631595.1). GTDB lineage: Bacteria > Bacillota > Clostridia > Oscillospirales > CAG-272 > UMGS1312. Next base: position 27,338 of record CAZVXL010000003.1, read on the forward strand.
CAATTGTAAATTGATATCTTTTAACGATAATTGTGTGGACTTTAATTTGCTAATATATTTTTCACAGATCTCTGTTATGATCTCGGAATTGAATTCAATCTGAGCCCTATATACATTATTGGGATTTATTATACCTTTCGGCGTATCATTATTCGCAATAACGAGTAGTAGGCAGAAAAATTCGATCTGCTTAAATCTATACTGCTTATTATCTTTCGGAAGCATATCAAACAGAATAAATTTAAGTTTATCACTATATAGATTAAACTCAGTAAATCTTGACGAAGAATTCTCGTCTTTCTTTTTCCATTTAATATCTTGTTCAACTTTTTCGAAGTCGAATATTCTCGGAGAAATACAAATCACCTCTAATGGCAATTTATCTTTCAACGAAAAGTTGTCGGCAATGTTTTTTAGCAATTCTTGCTTTTTCGTGTTTTCAATTAAGCACTCAGTGTATTCCGGATCAAAATACATCGGATCATTACCAATAAATTTGATAAAATCGAGTATTTCTGCATCGGGAATCAAATCAATGATTCCCGATACATCACCCAACTTAATAAAAGAGATCAATAGATCGATCTTATCTTCTGCAATGAACCTTCTCAAAGCATCGCGCTGATACTTATCAAGTCTTGTCGCTGTTTCCAAACAATTCAAAGCATTGAGTTGCTTCTCCAACATATACTTATATGTTGGCATACGGTCTGAAATCAACAATGAATACTCATCATTGGGAATCACAGATCTACATCCAAGGTTACCGCTTAATGCAACCGTGAATTTAACTAATGGATTTGAAGCAGCTTTTTCATAGGCCGATATCCTTTGCTCGCGCCTACTTTTCAAACAATCCCAGCTTCTGTCTTTTCTCGAATAGAAGGATTCGCTATATTCGGTAAAATCAAACGGGTTTAGTTTTTCACAGCCATTATTGCAAATTATAAGTGCACGCCACTCATCCTGATGCTCAATCAAACTATATATATCCGGCACCATAGTATCAATGTCAGCTGCGTCTTTATTCCATTCGCAAAAAGCCACCTGCTCCGAATTGTATAGCGGTCCAAAAAACATTTTAGTTTCTTCGAAGAGTTCTATTGTTTCTTTTTCGGCAAAAATCACCGTAAACATCATATTACCTCCCCTAAAAACTTTAGTTTTATATTATTTAATAAGTGAACGCAGTTCTTCGATTTTTTCATCAAACTTAAATGTGTTGAGCTTCTTGATCTTATTGCTCACCTTACGGAAAACCATATTAACAACACGATTATCGGTGATTTCGGTATTCTTTCTCATAGTATCGTTCTCGTTGTAAGCATCATTGTTGAAATTATCAATAAACAACCTGAACTGAGCCTCCAATCGACTCGCAAGGAACGGATCGCGATCGGCTTCTTGTTCGTATTTACCCACTTCTTTTTCCAAAACAGCGATAACACTGTCGATCATGATCGAAAGCTCGTTATCATCCATCTTGGAGCGAGGCAAGGAATTATAATATGCCAGCGGGATTTCAAATACACTGGTAGGAGCCGCATGGCCATCACCTATCTTAAAATTGGATGTGTCACGAACGAATGTGCTTTCTGCATATCTATGATTAGAGTCAATGTCATACTTGCAACGTTCTTCCTGCATTTCATAAATTTTCGCAACAGAAGCTCTGTCTCTATAAAGAGAATCCAACACCTCGTAAAATTCATCACACTCCGTGTTGTTGGAAACAACAAGTGATGTTCTATCGCCTTCTGTATCCTCAAGAGCATAGATACGCTTTTGAGCATCATATCTCGAGGACGGATGAGTAATGATCATACCGTGCACAACGCCATACACCAATGCAGAATGGATCTTGACCATTTCGTCATAATGAGCACTGAGAGATATCTCGGGCATTTCGGTAAGTGAATCCCAACGCTTATCAATATGCAAAGAAATAGTTGAGCTCTTGGTGGAATCAGGCCCAATATTCTTGATGTAATCGTGATAAGCCTGATAGTAAATACCCGCCTCTTCGTTATACTGTGCATCATCATTATATTCGTCAGGGCTTTTAAAACGAGACAACATATCAGGTGTAATATTATACATAGCATTGAAGAAATGCATTTCGTATTTCGAAATTGTATTTGTTCCTGTTAATGAAATCTTGAAAGGCGCTGCCAATTTTTTGATATCGGTATCACGCAATTCATCCAACTTTTTATTGTATGCACAAAGAGATACCAATCTGGGTTCATTAAAGTTTGCGTATCCAATTCCGGGGGATGCAAGTTTTTTTCCAAACTTGATCTTATCCCTAATATATTCATCTCTCTTAGAATCAGATATTTCGGGAGCAAACACAATTTCGTCTTCGTCAGCATTCTCGACTGCCTTAAAATATTCCTTGAATGCACACTCTTGTTTAATAGCGGAAATAATGTTCATATTAAGAACACCGTCACACTCCTCGCGAACAGACTCCTTGAAGTAATCAATGAGAACTGTGTCGAAAATATCTATTGACGGTTTTGCAAGGACGGGATCATACCGGGCAACGCGCTTATTTTCAGCATTGGTCTTAATCGCATCGAAAATCCTAGCACATAAATCAGAGGGCAACATCAAATTATCGCCACTCGTCGGGCATATTTGTGTCAATCTATCTAAGCAAGCACGGTCAGCACAAACATAGGAAATGCTGTTTCCTTCGCTGAACTTAAGCTTATCAACGATTTCATCCTGTGCTTTGGAAAGCAACATTACCTTACTTTCAAAAGAAGCATAGAATTTTTCAAACTCATCGCAAAGTTGCTGCAAGTAATCCTTAGCAACTTTATAAGACGATTCTTTGAGGGTACTTTCGCAATATTCCTTAACCAAATCAGAATAAGCCGCAAACAACTCATTCAACTTTGTCCACAAAGCTTTGTATCCGCCGATTTTTTCAAAAAATGAAGGCTCACTCTTTTCAAGCTTACATACAGCATCAAAATTAACCTCAACATTTTTACTTGTAAATCCGCCACGAACATCAAAATAATCCCTGTCATTTGCGCTGGGTGAATAAATAAGAAGTTCATTAAATGTTTTGGTTACATTTGCCTCGGCCGTCTTATGAGCTTCTTCAAACCTATCTTTTAACGTGTACAAAACATAGCGCATTGCATTAGGATGCATCACGCCCTCACTGCCATCAAGAAGTTTTTCAATATGGAAAGATTCAACATCTGCCTGAATAGAAGGAGCATCAAACAATATGGAACGAGCCGCAGATTTTGCCGCAGATGCAGCATTTTTCTTGATCTCGTTTTCATAATTTCTGACCTCGCGAAGATTGGCTTCCGCCTTTCCTCTCAAAGCTTCATTGTTTTCATAATCCTTTGGCTCACCGTGCTTTTCTGCCTTTTCCTTCAGATTCTTAACTTGAGGATTACTTTCAAATGACTTACGAATTTCGGCATCAAAAGCAGCCATAAAAGCGCCCATTTTGACATTCATCTCAGCCTGAACCTTATCAACATCATTTGCAAGGTTCCGCTTTATATCGGTATCAAAACGCGATTTTCCTTTATTAATACGATCCACATAAACTCCCGAAAGAGTCGGTGCAGCTTCAGTTGAATATGCTCTTCTCTTTTTGAACTCGGCTTTTTCTTTTTCAAAAGCTTTATCATACTTAAGCCATTCGCCTACGGTTTCACCGTCTCCGATGCAAGAGATAGCTCTTGAATATGCCACATACTCAAGAATATCCTCATAAGGATACTTCAAAACAGAAGCACCGATACCGCCAAATCGGTTACGTCCCAAATTATCTCCATTGGCAAATTCTTTAATAATATTGTCCTCCATGCCGAAAGCATCCTTTTCCATAGGTCCGATATTTTGCTCATAAAGGCTCTGTGCGGCAAATTCTTTGTACTGATCAAGAGTCAGCATACTTTCCTGACTCTTATCAACTCTGTCAAGAAGGAAACAGAAATCAAACGGCAATCCCTCAAGCTTATCTACACCTTTGGTTGTTGTCGGAATATCAATATAAAGATCTTTATATCTTTCCAGATCCTTGCGGACACCGCAAAATCCGCTTGCTTTGATCATGAATGCATTGATTTCTTTGATCGTTGCATAACCATTTCTACGCAAGCTTTCTTTTTCGGTTTCCGTACTGATAACGGTATCCATAACGCCGGGGAGGAGCAAATAGCCGCGAATGATCGCAGATTTCTCGCGATAATGCTTATGCAAGTACTCACGAATCAGCATACCAACAGTCATAGCGATACCCGAGCCGGTACCGCCGGCGGCCGATGAAACGATAACAACTCTGAGTGTCTGCTTAAACTCACCGCCGTCTTTAAGGAAAAGGTCGTCAATCGCTTTGTATAATCCTTGAATTTCACCGGTTTTGATCGTTGCATTTAATGCAAGACGCGATATAGCGCGAACCTGACCTGCACCCTCCGATACAGTTTTAGAATAGAGTGTAGTATTATTCGGGAACCAGTTATTGCGAGCATCATCGTCGTTTTTCAAATAATCGAGTACGCTTTGTGTTGAAGATGTTTGTATCCGAATTACATTCGCTTTGGAATTTTTGATCCACTTAAGATCATTTGCATTGGTATCCATGACAACAAACTTAATATTGTCGATTTCCGAACCTCTGCAACGCTCTGCGACCTTAGTAACAATATCGGAGCCAATACCGCCGACTCCAACAAACAAAGTTTCCTTAGTAACATTAAATTGAATGTTCTCTTTTTTAACCGACATGATATATTCCTCCCAGAATAATTATTTTATTGTTTTTATTTTACATACCAGTGTAGCCACTCCGTCAGATCTGGAAAGTTCAAACCGAGGAGCGCAACTTAATTCTTGGTTGATCGGAGCGATTGATTGTCCTCTTTCGGCATTTCTTACATCTGTAGATTTCATCCACTGCCCATCGTAGTTTATATACTTTGTTCCGGCCACTTTCATTTCATCGCAGGGTGAATCGATCCCTATCACAGCCACTCGTCTGCGATTAGATTTAGTGAAGTGATTATCCACAGCTCGCAAATCAAATGTAACCGAGCATTGTTCACCGAAATCAACCGCAGAAGGACCATTGATCGTCAAGATTTTTCCTTTACGTGCGTATAAAACCTCAACAAACTCCGAATCCAACTCGCCCGTCGATATTGACGTAAAACTGGCTGTATCCTTTACGATCATCTTAGGCAAGGATTTTTGGAGCATATAGAACAGCCAAATCAAGAACAAAGCCAAGATCAAAAGTATCCACCAAAGATTTCTTATAAGCCAAGACAAAAACGCTCCATACTTTCCTATCTCAAACTCAACAGACACTTCCTGCGCCTTGACTTCATTGTCATATTCATCTACATAAGTGGCAGTTGCCGATAATTTGTATTTTCCTGTATTGGGCTCCGTATACTCTCCCGACTCATTTTGAGCTATGTAAACATTATAAGCGGACTCACCTTGAATCGGCTCACATCGGTATTTCAAATCACCCGATGCTGTAATGGTCAAATCAATGCTTGCCAGCTGTTCTTCGGTCAAAGGCTGACCATCGATCAACAAAGAAATTTTTACAGGTTTCCATTCATCATGATCCTTCAATTTGTACCATGTTTGTTCCGCCGATACGCTTAGTTTGATATCAACCGATGACTTCTTGACATATAGACCTGTTAACCAATCAAATCTCGAATCATCTTTACTGGTGATCTTATATTTCTCGAGGTATTTGCCTTCAATATAAATGTCAACAGACTCATTTGGTTCAAAAGTTATTGTCGCTTCTTCGGGATATTCGGTATATCCGGAATCATTTGATTTCTTTACGTATGTTTTTAGCTCAACATCTTTTCCCATCAATTCATGAGAAGTCACATCTTCGCCTGTCGAAGCATCTACTATCTTGCTGGAGACCGTATATTCTCCGGACACAAAATCATCCGAATTATCCACTATTTGACCGTCGCTGTTTACAAATGATATATCCACATCAACATTTGGCTCATAAAATATCTCGATCGTATCGGCGCCGCTATATGATAATGTATACTCACCCTTTGGACAGCCGGAAAATGTCACTACCTGTCCGGCAAGTGAAGTATCAACTAAAGCTTGTGCATAGCCTGTTGCCTTAATGTTGCTGTATCTACGCTGCCCGCTATCTAATGAGATCGCGACCTCATTTCCGTTTGAATCTTTCAATGAAGTGATCTTTGCGTTTTCTCCCTGAGCAAATACGATTACATTTTTCATTGATAGATCAAGATTTAATACCTCACCGTTCAAACGGTCACTCGGAAGGACAGAACGCTGAAAGATCAAATTGCAAATGTCTATCAAATCATCTTTAAGGCTTACATCCGAGCTTTTCTTGGCAAAGAAATTATTTGCCTCATCAGCCTGCAACTCCATAGCCCCGTCAAATCCCAAATACTGAATTTTAACGTCATCCGAAGCCAACCCCGATACTCTTGCTTGCAGATCGAAATTACTTCCTTGACCGCGGGCATCCTGATTAAAAGCACCGTCCGTCAGAATTATCAACCATTTTTCATTCGCATTCGAAGACCCGCTGAGGTACTCGTACGCCTCAGTGATCGGAGCAAATGGTGTATTTGACGGATTTACAGTATAAAGGTTCGAGATTTTATCTATGTCGCTTTTACTTTTTATTTCTATAGGAGCGTAGCTTCCTCCGGAGCTGGGCTGAGAGCCGTCCGTAGTCACCTCCCACATAGGGTATACATAGAGCTTATCTTTATCATAATTAAGCATAGAGGCAAATATCTCCATTGCATACTTTGCCCTACACCAGCCATAGCTTTGATAGTACATAGATCCGGAATTATCGAAAACCACAGCTATATCATAGCTTTTCTCAACCTTGGTCACATCTGCCGCACTTACCCTCAGCGGGATCGTGGCTAATGTCCCAATCATTATTAACATCAGCAACAGCGATGAAAGAGCCCGATAAAAAGTCTTTGATTTTTTTCTCATTAGTTCCTCCTGATAATGCCGTAAAGTTGCATGGTCTCATTTTTATAAATCGGATTCCCTTCAAAAACGAGAATCCTAAAAAAACAAAGTCGGAGTATCGGATGTTTACAGCTAATCCGTATTTTATATTCTTCAACCGTAAGTTCGATCAATAGTTCAACCGACTCGAAAATATTACGCAAATATTAATTCATCCACATAGAATATATCCGGTATAGCAATGATTAGTTATTAATTATAATTGGTATAAAAAACAAAAACAAATATTTCGACATTTTTCTTACAGTATACATTAAAATTATATGTTTGTCAATATAATTAAGTCTTATAATTTAATATTTTATGTACGGATGAAGCAAATAAACTACACGGTATATCAATGTATAAATTAAAAAAATATTAACGAACCACTCTTGATCAATACAAGTAAAAGTCCTATACATAGGAAACACAAAAACGCATAAACTCCCGATAAAATCGGGAGTTTATGCGTATACATTACACAGTATTTACGACCGAATACAGTGGCTTTTGAAAGCCGCTTCCCTTTCATGGCGGATCCATGGTGCTTTTATGTATCAGTCACAGCGGATCGTTATTTTACAGCTATCCGATATTTTGTTTATCCGGGCGGCTGTCATACACGCTTGGAATTTACTGAGTGCGGGTGTGTACACGATGCTTTAGTCGTCCATCTCGGCATTCTCTGCCGGAGCCTCAAGTCCTTTCCGGATCTCATCGCAAAGCGATTTCATCCACCGAAGGTGGATTTCTTCCGCAAAGCCATCGTTTCCCCCGTTCGCAAACGCCGACGTATTTGCTTCGCAAATCCGTGCGGTTCTCATCTACTTATATTCCTTCAATAAACAAAACCACCCTATGGGTGGTTTTGTTTATTGAAGGAGACAACCGGAATCTGAACCACTTCCGCGGTGAGGTTTTTGCAAAATATTACCTATGCCTATCGCGGAAGATATCCTTTGCTTCGCAAAGGAGCCGGTTCGTTCGACTCAGCTTCGTCAAACAACAAAGCCCGCCATAGGCGGGCTTTGTTATTTGGTGGAGACAACTGGAATCGAACCAGTGACCTCTTGCATGTCAAGCAAGCACTCTAACCAGCTGAGCTATGCCTCCGTTTACAGCGGATCTCTCCGCTGTTTATTATTTTACCATATTACAGATCAAATTGCAACAGTTTTTGCAAATTTATCTGCCTAATTTATCCTTTTGCTTTTCGGGAATGCTCGGCGCATCGGTGCCAGTGAGAAATCTGTAAGCATCGTTATATCTCCTCGCCGCCGAGGGGTCGGGATCTCCCGACAGGCAGGCGCGAAGCATCACATTCTTCGGCGTATCCTCGGGATCGGTAAATTCCACGGCATCCGCCCTGTATCCGGCGGCTCTCAGCCTGAGAAGTCTCAGAGCATCTGTTGCCGCAGAGCAGAGCTTTTGCTTCAAAACAGAGCTCTCGGCAATAAAATCAAGCTCACCGCAATCAAATAGCTCCGACAGCTCTCTGTGACAGCACGGTGTGGACAACACCGTCAGCGCGCCGCTCCGTATCGCAAAATCAAGCACGATATCCGTTGCCGTATCGCAGGCATGAAGCGACACTACCATATGCGGCGGCTCGTCCACAGAGAAATTAGAAATATCCTCACAGAAAAAGCTCATTCCGTCGAAGCCGCAAGCCTTCGCCGCGGCAGCCGTATCCTCAATGACGCTCTTTTTCAGATCGACGCATACCATTCTGCACTGCTTACCCAGCAGCTCCGTAACGGCATAGTACAGGGCAAAGCTGAGGTAGCTTTTTCCGCAGCACATATCCGCTACTCTGATCTCGTCATCGGTTACCTTCCGAAGCTGATCGACGGCGTATTCGGCAAAACGATTTATCTGGCGGAATTTCGCGCGCCGCTTATCGTGGACTCTGCCGTTTTTATCCGATATTCCGAGGATCGCGAGAAACGGTGCATCCTCGGGGATCATATAATTCTTTTCTCTGTTATTCCCGCGGATCTCGGAGACGTTGCCCGCATTCTTCACAAGCTCATCAAAGTTCCGAGGGCAAAGCAGGGCCTCCTTTCCCTTCTTCGACACCAGAAGTGATGCCGTGCCTCCCTCGACATACAGCTCGATCCTTGCAAAGCCCAGCTCTGTCAGCTCAAGAAGCCTTGCGGCAACTCCGCCGTCTTCGACCGGAACATTCTCGTGGCGCAGTCTGCCCTCCGTAAGTCCGTATTCAAGCTGGAGCACGCGCGCTCCGCCGATGAGACGAAGCTCACCTCTGATCCTTCGTATCTCATTCTCCTTCGATCTCGGGGAGGAGAACGTAATGCAACGGAGCGAGCCACAGGTCGCCGCTCTCTCCGCATATTCGGCAAGCAGTGCTTTATTCTCCATCTCCGTCCTCATCCTCATTCTTTTTTTTCTTAAAGGAGACCTTTGATTCCGTGCCGTTATATATCCTCTTAATATTGGCGCGGTGCAGATATATGCCGAGAGCCGCCATCATAAAGGCAGGCAGCACCACTATGCTCGGCATACGTCCCTCATTCATGCGGGACAGGAGCAGAGGGAAAAGGAAAAACACGGTGACCGAGCCGAGTGAGATAAACTTTGTCCACCAAACGATCAGAGCAAACACCGCAATGAGTATCAGAAAAAGGCGCCAATCAAGGATAAACACGGCTCCCGCACTGACAGCCACGCCCTTTCCGCCCTTAAATCCGTAAAAGCAGGGGAAAGCGTGTCCGAGCATACAGGCGAATGCGGCGGTATATCCGCCGATACCGCCGAGAACGCATATACCGAGGGCGGTCGCTATCGCCGCCTTGAGAAAATCTCCGATAAAGGTAAACAGCGCGGTCTTTGTGCCGTATGTACGGAGCATATTGGTGGCTCCGGCGTTTCCGCTTCCCTTTGTCCGTATATCCTCATGGTATTTACCGTTTGAAATAATGATGCCGAAATTCAGGCACCCGATAAAGTACGCCGCGACAGCGCACGCAAGCATGAGTGCAAGAAATACCGCATAATATACAGCCGCATTGTCGGCAATGCTGCTTGTGTTGTAGAGAAATCTGCCCGCAAATCCGCTGTAAATTATCTCATAATAGGTCATATTAGCAGAATAGCCCCCTTAAATTATAGGAATGATCACTTTTCGCCGTCGTCGCCCTTCTGGCGGACGATGAGCCTTATCGGAGTACCTCTGAAGCCGAAGGTGGTCCTGAGGCAATTTTCCAGATACCGCTGGTACGAGAAATGGAACAGCTCGGCGCTGTTACAGAAGGTGACAAAGGTCGGCGGTGCAACGGCGGTCTGTGTCATATAGTAGATCTTCAGTCTGCGACCCTTATCCGACGGCGGCTGTACTCTTGCCACGGCATCGGCAAGCACGTCGTTGAGCATTCCCGTGGAAATACGCAGCAGCGACTGCTGATGCACATAATTGATATGCTCGAAAAGCTTCGGCAAGCGCTGACCCGTTTTTGCCGATACAAAAAGTATCGGGGCATAGGTCATATATCCGAGTGCGTTGTACACATTTTTCGTAAAGCTGTTCACGGTGGAGTTATCCTTATCCACCAGATCCCACTTATTTACGACGATTATCGACGGCTTTCCCGCCTCATGCGCTATTCCCGCTATCTTTTCATCCTGCTCCGTGATACCGACGGAGGCATCTATCATGATAACGCACACGTCGGCACGCTCGACAGCCATCTTCGCACGAAGAACGCTGTACTTCTCGATTCTGTCCTCCACCCTGCTCTGCCGTCTGATTCCGGCAGTATCAATGAAGCAGTATTTTCCGAATTCGTTATCGCACACCGTGTCGATGGCATCGCGCGTCGTTCCGGCGATATCGGAAACGATGAGCCTGTCATCACCGATTATCTTATTTATAATGGAGGATTTTCCGGCATTGGGCTTGCCGATCACTGCAACCTTCACGCGGTCGTCGTCCTCTTCATGCTCATCCGCCTCGGGCAGTGCGTCTATCACCGCATCAAGCACATCTCCCGAGCCGCTTCCGTGAAGTGCCGACAGCGCTATCGGATCCGTCTTGAAGCCCAGCTCGTAAAACTCGTAAAACTCGGGTGCCACCGTACCTATCCTGTCGGATTTGTTTATGCACGGGATAACGGGCTTTCCGCTCTTTTTGAGCATTACGGCAATATCAAGATCATCCGCGACAAGCCCCGCGCGTATATCGCACATAAACAGGATAACGTCTGCTGTATCTATTGCGATCTGCGCCTGTGCCCTCATCTTCTTCAAAATGAGATCGTCTGTCTTGGGCTCTATTCCGCCGGTATCTATCACGGCGAAATGTCTGCCGCGCCACTCGGTCTCTCCGTATATTCTGTCCCTCGTTATTCCGGGGGTATCCTCAACTATAGCGCGTCTCTCACCGACAAGCTTATTGAAAAGCGTCGATTTACCCACGTTGGGGCGACCCACTATGGCAATTACCTGCTTTGACATTTTTATACCTCTCAATCACCTGCCGCCAAAAGTCTTGCGGCATCGTTTATCATATTCCCCGCCTCGGAAAGAGGAAGCTCAAAGCCGGCATAGCCGCCGAGCACATTCGGAAGCTCCGCCAGCACACCGAGGCAGTCCTCTGTAAAGTAGATGCTCGGGAATATCCCGTAATCCCTTCTCCAGCCTCCGGTCATATCCTCGGCTGTGATCTCACCGAGCACTCCCGGAGTACCGAGCCTCTGCACAAACCGTCCGTCGGCTATCGCGGGGCCGATAGCCTCAAGCTCATCTATCAGCTCATCCGAGGCGTAAATTCTGCCGGTTCTCGGATCCGCATTGACCGAATACGCAAAGCCGCTCTCGTTTGCGGAGACAGTGTTTATTATATGCCCCGTCAGCACCGCGGAAACAAGTGTGGCGGACTCATGGGTTATAAGGCAAGCCGTTATCTCATACACCGAGTTCTCATCGGAGACCGCTCCGCTGTCGGACAGCTTATTTACGGCATAGCTGTGCATACTGATATCAAACAGCTCATGCTCGCCGTCGCCGTAGCGCGGATACATGAGCGTGACCGAGCATTCTCCTCGAACAAAGCTCTCCGTATACGGTGAGAGATGAGAGCCGTTTTCCGACGGCTCGGCTTCCGTCTGCCGTACCGTCTCACTCTCGGACACGGGAGATGTCGACGTATCGGCAAGAGTGATCCCCGAGGTCTTCTCATTGCTCTTTTCCGTCGATGCTCCGTCGGAGCGGCTCTTTCGTGAGCATCCTACAGCACCCGTCAGGGCAAGCGCCAAAACAACAAACGCCGCCGTCGCTTTTACATATGATCTCATACCTTTCTCCTTTCACTCGATCCCGAGAACGGAATACAAAAAGTCGGCACCGTCATTATCGGTGAACACGATAGGCACGCCGAGCTTCTCGGACAGCTCCGACGGCGTCATGCCGCACAGGAAAAGATCGCCCTCGCTTCTCAGCATTGATGAGGAAAGAAGAAGTCTCTCTCCGAGGGGCTCTCCGCCGAGCTGCTCCGCAAGATCCTTTCCGGTAAGGAGTCCCGTAACGGTTATTCCTCCGCCGAAGAAGCGATTCTCTATTTTATAGACCCTGCATTTTACTCTCTTGCATACGGAGCATATTTTTTCGACCTCGCGGCAAATGAACTCATACGCCGCCTCGCCCGTGGCGATAGACACATCCGCCTTTGTCTCAAGCTCATCCTCATACAGCGTCGGCAAAGCAAGGCTGAGCTCGGAATCAAACGACGAGAGCATTCCCACGCCGTTCTCTATCTGCGTATATTCTCCCCAAAATTCGGGCGGCGGTATCGGTGTGCCGGATTTCACGTAAAGCTCATCCGCCGCATAAAATATGCGCTCGCCGTGACGTTCAAGGCAGCCGTCGGAATACTCCGTGACCTGGCGTATGATCTCGGCGCACTCCTCCGGAGTGTATTCCTCAAGAGGATAGAGCCCTCGGCGGTATCGCGTGATCCCCGCCGGAACGACCGACACGCTGTCCATCGCAGGATACAGCAGCTCCAGCTCCTCAAGCGATCGTCTCAGCTCATCTCCGTCATTGACGTTTTTGCAGAGCACTATCTGCCCGCGGAGCTTTATCCCCGCATCGGCAAGAAGCCTCAGATATGACAGCACCTCTCCGGCGCGCTTGTTCTTCATCATCTTGACGCGCAGCTCCGGATTGGTCGTGTGCACCGACACGTTAACCGGTGAGATACGCATCTCGATTATTCTGTCTATATCGCGTCTTTCAAGATTTGTGAGAGTTATATAATTCCCGTGAAGGAACGAGAGGCGAGAGTCGTCATCCTTGAAGTACAGGCTCTCCCTAAGACCCTCGGGAAGCTGATCTATAAAGCAGAATATACACTTGTTCTCGCATCTGTGCTTTTTATCCATGAGAGGGGTTTCAAACTCAAGCCCGATGTCATCGTACATTGCCTTGACGATATGCACCGTATACTGCTCCTCGCCGCGAAGCAGAAGAAGCTCGACAGACTCCTCGGCAAGATAAAATCTGTAATCTATAACATCGGACACCGTATGTCCGTTGATGCTGACAAGCACATCTCCCGCGGCTATTCCCTTCTTCGCCGCTCTTGAGCCCGAATACACATCGGTTATGCTGACCACGCCGTCACCTCCCACGCACACTTTTACATAATAATTATATCACGGTTTGCCGAAAATCGCAAGACAAAACCGCGCTCATTCAAAATTATCTTACAATTCGGAGACAGGAAAAGCCTCTGCATAACTTCAAGCGCCGCGCCGCATAATAAATAAAAACGAACGGAGAGTGAAAATGGATATTTTATACGTTGCCCTCACCTCCCTGCTCTCGGCAATCGTGCTGTTTGCAACAACAAAGATCATGGGGCACAGGCAGATAGCTCAGCTCGGCTTTTTCGATTACATCACGGGGATAACCATCGGCTCGATCGCGGCAGAGCTTGCGACGGAGCTCGAGAAGCCGTGGAAGCCTCTTATCGCAATGCTCGTCTACGGTGCTGTCTCCGTTATTCTCAGCACATCATCGAAGAAGCTGCCGCGGCTGCGGAAATACATCAACGGCACTCCGACGGTGATAATGGACGGCGGCAAGCTGTACCGCAAAAGCATGAAGAAGGCAAAGCTTGAGCTTGGCGAATTTCTGATGCTGTGCAGGCAGGCGGGGTACTTCCACCTTAACTCGGTGCAGACCGCGATCCTCGAATACAACGGCAAGCTCTCCGTTCTGCCGACCGCCGAGACGCACCCGGTAACGCCGAAGGAGCTCGATATCAAGACAGAGCAGGACTCGCCGGAGACAGAGGTGATAATGGACGGGCGCATACTTGAGGACAATCTGAGGCGCATGGGGTTCGATGTGACTTGGCTGAAGCGGCAGCTGAAGGAATCGGGCGGCGGCGACCCGAGGGACATTTTTCTTGCGACCTGCGACAAAAGCGGCAGGCTGTATATTTACAAGGCGGACTGAGACGTATTCGGCAGTCCGTCACGGCACGTTCCGCATGGGGCGGTCTGCCTCAAATAGGCTGTCATCATTACGGGGCATATTTGCCCGCAAGCGCCGCTTTTGACGGCAAAAAGGCTCACCGCGCGGTGAGCCTTTTTTTGCTCCTTGTTCCGTCAACGAGAGCCTGAAGATGTCGCCCGACATAGCATCATCCCTTTACAAAAATCCCCCGAAGCCGTGCTTCGGGGGATCGTTTCATATTCGGATCACTCGGCGTCCTCTGCCTCGAAATCGGCATAGGTGGAGGGATCATCGGTGGAGTATACTGCGGGAGCGGCATCCTCATCGGAATCGTCGGAGTCCTCGGGGAGATCCTCATCGACTACAGCCGCAGGCTGCATAAGTGCTCTGATAGAGAGGCTGACCTTATGGCGGTCCTCATCAATATCGGTGATCATAGCCTCGACAGTCTGTCCGACGGAAAGAACCTCGTCGGGCTTGCCGATCTTGTGGTCGGTGATCTGGCTGATATGTATCAGGCCGTCAACACCGGGAACGATCTCGGCAAATGCTCCGAAGGGCATCAGGCTGACGATCTTGACCTCGGCAACGGAGTCGATGCCGTACTTATTTGTAAAGATGACCCAAGGATTGGTATCATCGGTCTTGTAGCCGAGAGAAATTCTTCTCTTTTCCTTATCCACGCCCTTTACGAATACGTGGATGACCTCTCCGACCTTAACGACATCGGAGGGATGCTTGATGTGCTTCCAAGACAGCTCGGTCACGTGAACCATACCGTCAACACCGCCGAGATCCACGAAAGCGCCGTAGCTTGTCAGGCTTCTTACCTCGCCGTCAAACTCCATGCCCTCCTCGATGGTGCTCCAGAAGGCCTCCTCCTTCGCCTTGCGCTCCTCTCTTGCAACAACGCGGATAGAAGCGTATGCCTTCTTGCGCTCGGACTTGATCTCAATGATCTTAACTCTCTGAGTTGTTCCGACAAGTGTGGAAAGATCACCGTCTCTCGGAATACCGGTGTGTGCTCCGGGGATAAATACGCGAACGGAGCTGAGAGAGATGATCACGCCGCCCTTAACGGCTTCGACGATCTTACCCTCAAGGATATCGCCGTTTTCATATGCGGCAACGATCCTATCCCAGTTCTTATCGGAATCGACGCGCTTCTTGGAGAGAGTGGCGATTCCGTCCACATCGCTGACCTTAATGACAAAGGCCTCGATCTCGTCTCCCACCTTAAACATCTCGGACAGTGACGCAGAGGTATCATCGGTGATCTGATCGTGTACGATAACACCGGTGGTCTTGGCGCCGAGATCAAGATGGATCTCGTTCTGTCCGATAGAAGTAACGGTACCGACAACTACGTCTCCTGTATTTAATGTTTTCATTGATTGCTCGAGCATTTCTGCAAAGTTTTCAGTCATCTGCTCATTCATGGCTTTTTCTACCTCCTGTATTACACTGAACGGTGTCGATGCACCGGCAGTAATCGAAATTTTATCGTTCGGACGAACGGTCACGCCCTCCATATGCGCGGCATCCTCGACAAGATACGTCCTCGGACACACGCCCGCACATATTTCGTAAAGCTTCATCGTATTTGAGCTTCCGCGGCTTCCGATGACAAGCATGACGTCGGATCTTGCGGCAAGAGAATACGCTTCAAGCTGCCTTTCTTCCGTAACATTACATATTGTATCAAAAATCTGCGGATTTGTATATACTTTTTCGATAATTTCTAAACATTTTTTCCATTCGTTCAGATTTTGGGTCGTTTGTGCGGCTATCGAAACGGTTTTTTCGGCGGATCTCACGTATTCGTCGGAGGAAAGATACCTCATGAGCTCCTCCGAATCATTTACGACCACCCCGTTGCCCTCGGTACAGCTCATGATACCCATGACCTCGGGATGCTCCTTCGCACCGATGAGGATAAAGAGCTTACCCTCTCCGGAATTTTCTCCCGCAATACGTCTGACCTTATTCACATACGGGCAGGTGCAGTCAAGTATCCGCAACCCCTCATGCCGCTCGGCACACTCCCGAAGCTTCACAAGATTCTCTCTGACCTCACCGTGTGCGCGTATGACCACGGTTATTCTCTGCCCCGCGGCGGCATCGGCGCAGATACGCTCTATATCGTCGCCCGACAGTTCCTCCACCCCGCGTCTGCGGAGATATTCGACATATCCGTCGTTATGGATAAGTCTTCCGAGAGTGCATATCCTGCCGTCCTTCTTTTCAAGGAGCTTTTCGATCTCATCCGTGGCGCGTCTCACACCGAAGCAAAAGCCCGCATGATCGGCGATATACACTCCGCTCATGACTTTCCCGCCTCTTTATGTGTATCTCTGAGGCTGCATATCCTGTCAAAGATATATTCCGCCGCCCTCGCGTACTCCTCCTTACCGCCCTGCTCAAGCGGGAGCTCCTCATAGGGTATCGGATCTCCGCAAATGATCTCGGTGCGTCCGAAGGGAAAAACATGATGCTTTTTTGTACGTATGTACACCGGAACCACCGGTGCCTTGGTATGATACGCTATCATACCGATACCGCTTTTGGGCTTTGTCCTTGCGGGGTCGATTCCCTTTTGGCGTGTTCCCTGCGGGAACACCGTCACCGCCTCACCCGATCTCACAAGCGATATCGCGGTCTTCAGAGCCCCGACATCGGCTCTGCCGCGCTCTATCGGAAATGCGCCGAGAGCTGTTATGAGCCGCCGCAGGAGCGGTATCTTGAACAGCTCCTTCTTAGCCATATATCTCGGCTGACGGTTCATGCAGGCGGCAAGAACTATCACATCGTGAAAGCCCGTATGATTTGAGCAGACTATGCATCCGCCGCTTTCCGGCATCTTATCCGCATCATACACACTTGCTCTGTACACCCACTTTACCGCTCCCGAGAAGTGCCTGTATATTCCGTTATAGAACTCACTCATTACGACAGTCTCCTTCCGTACAGCCGATATCAGCCGTCTCTCCCGTTCATCGCAAGCTCGCCTATCCTATCGACGGTCTCATCAAGTCCCATCTCGGAATTGTCGAAAACTATCGCATCCTCCGCCGGTATCGCGGGAGCTATCTCCCTCTCCGAATCCTGCGTATCGCGTCTCACGATATCGGAAAGCACCTCCTCAAGCGTACATTCCTCTCCCTTGGCTCTGAGCTCCGCAAAGCGGCGGCGCGCCCTTGCCTCCGGAGAAGCCGTGAGGAATATTTTCAGATCGGCATCGGGCATTATGACCGTACCGATATCTCTGCCGTCCATTATGACGTTGCCGCCGTTTGCCATGTCCTTTTGCAGGTCGAGCAGGAATCGGCGCACAGTGGGGATCGACGACACCGCCGAGGCGTCCATCGACGCCTCTGGTGTACGGATCGCCTCGCTCACATCGTCATCACCGAGGATCACCCGCTGACCGTCATCCGTCCAGCGAAGCTCAAGTCTCACTCCCGAAAGAGCAGCCCCCACATCATCCGCGGATGCGACATCAACGCCTCCGCGTCTCATATAAAGTCCGACCGCGCGGTACAGCGCCCCCGTATCAACATATACGAGCCCGAGCTTTGCGGCAAGAGCCTTTGCCACGGAGCTTTTTCCGGCTCCGCCCGGTCCGTCAATAGCTATTTTCATAATTGCCTCCGGCATTTGTAATTTTCACGCATCCCGCACCCGAGATATCCCGCCATTAACACACACGGGGGATGTGCGGAAAAGTCCTCTCATCCCCCTTAGTATTCGGCACAGCCGAATACCTTATTCATATCAGTCAAGGTATCCCTTGCGGTACAGAAGCTCGGCTGTGAGCATAGCTCCGCCGGCGGCACCGCGGAGAGTATTGTGCGACAGCGCAACAAACTTATAGTCAAACATGGTATCCTCGCGGAGACGTCCGACGCTGACTCCCATTCCGCCGTAAATATCGCGGTCAAGACCGGTCTGAGGACGATTGTCCTCCTCAAAATACGTAATAAACTGCTCGGGTGCCGAGGGCAAGCCGAGAAGCTGGGGTGCGCCCTTGAAGTTCTTCCAAGCCTCAAGGATAGCCTCCTTTGAGGGCTTTCTCTCAAAATTCACAAACACTGCCGCCAGATGTCCGTCGGACACGGGAACTCTGATGCACTGCGTGGTGATCAGAGGAGATGTCGCGGGGACGATCTTGCCATTTTCCACAGTACCCCAAACACGGAGAGGCTCCTTTTCGCTCTTTTCCTCCTCGCCGCCGATATAGGGGATCACGTTGTCATTCATCTCGGGCCAGTCGGCAAAGGTCTTGCCTGCACCGGAGATCGCCTGATACGTAGTGGCAACAACCTCCTTCACGCCGTACTCCATAAGAGGAGTGAGCGCGGGAACATAGCTCTGAATGGAGCAGTTCGGCTTTACGGCAATAAAGCCCTTCTTTGTTCCGAGACGGCGTCTCTGAGCCTCTATCACCGAAAGATGAGAGTCATTTACCTCGGGAACGATCATGGGAACGTCCTCGGTCCAGCGGTTTGCCGAATTGTTGGACATTACGGGCACCTCCGCCTTCGCGTATGCCTCCTCCAGCTTTTTGATCTCGTCCTTGGGCATATCGACAGCACAGAACACAATGTCAAGTCCCTCGGCAACAGTCTCTACCTCGGAAGCATCGTATACGGGCATGCCGGCAACCTTCTCGGGCATGGCGGTCTTCATCTTCCATCTTCCGTTCAATGCCTCGGCATAGGTCTTGCCTGCGGAACGGCTGCTTGCCGCAAGGCGCACAAGCTCAAAATAGGGGTGCTCCTGCAAAAGCAGAATGAAGCGCTGTCCGACCATTCCGGTCGCACCGATAACACCGGCTCTCAGCTTTTTACTCATATCAAATCCTCCGGTCGCCCCGTATCTCTCGGGGCTTATTTTATTTACAGTATAACATTTTAATTATATCACATCAAAGCCGTGTTGTCAATTCATCGAAAGCTATAAATTTACGCCCCTCCGTATGCCGCACACTTGCCGCATTTCCCGAAAAGCATCTATATCCGCGCCTCTATCGACTCCTTCAGCCTTT
The DNA here is from genome assembly GCA_964631595.1 of uncultured Lachnospiraceae bacterium. Lineage (GTDB taxonomy): Bacteria > Bacillota > Clostridia > Oscillospirales > CAG-272 > UMGS1312. The sequence goes on from CAZVXL010000003.1 coordinate 46,911, forward strand.
CTATTATCTTCTTTTCGAGACGTGAGATATACGACTGCGATATGCCGAGCATATCCGCCACCTCCTTCTGCGTGCGCTCTCCGCCGCCGTCAAGCCCGTACCGCAATCTTATTATCACGCGCTCGCGCTCGCAAAGGCCGTCCACCGCCGCGCGTATCTCCCTCTCGTCCTCGTCCTTCTCCATATTGCGGCCGACCGCATCTCCGTCCGTGCCGAGGATATCCGACAGGAGAAGCTCGTTCCCGTCCCAATCCACGCTCAGCGGCTCATCTATGGATATCTCCGAGCGCAGAGGACTTGTCTTTCTCATGTACATGAGGATCTCGTTTTCGATACAGCGTGAGGCATATGTCGCAAGCTTTATATTCTTGTCCGCCCTGTAGGTATTCACCGCCTTGATAAGCCCGATAGTGCCTATCGAAATGAGATCCTCGATCCCGCTTCCGGTGTTTTCGAACTTCCTTGCGATATAGACCACAAGTCTCAGATTGTGCTCTATGAGCAGTGAGCGCGCCTCCGAGTCTCCCTTCTCAAGCCGTTCTATGGCCTCCGTCTCGTCCTCTGCCCCGAGCGGCGGAGGAAGCGCCGTCGGGCCGTTTATGTAGAATACGTTTCCCTCGCTTCCGCCGCCCGTGAGCAGCCTTGCCGCCTCGCACACCCACAGGTGTAATTTCTTCAAAAAATCAAGCTTTATGTACAGCTTCATCTGCCTATCTCCTTTTAAGCTTTTATCGGAGCAATACCGTCGGCGCGTTTGCGGGATAGCCGCCGAAGAAGGTACTGCCCGTGTCCGACACGGCTATCACCGCCCCACATTCTCTTGCCCTGCCGTTTTCGATAACCGAGACAGTCTCGGGAATAAAGCCGGTAAGAAGCCCGTCCCCTCCGACCCCCTTTATCGGGATCATTCGCACCCTCGGCGCGACCGTATCGGTAAGCTCCGCCGGATCGGTGCAAAGCTCCGGCACGATACGGCGAAGCACGGAGCGGTCGGCAATGATCACCGGAGCTCCCGAAAGCGGCTCCACGGCAAGGTTACCGCTGTCGCAAAGGGCATCGAATTCCGCCGTGCGTGTACCGAATGAGACGCGGACACGCACCGACCGTCTGCCCCTCAGACGCGCGATCAGCCTTATCAGCAGGAGGCACAGCGTGCTTCCGACAAAAAGCAGCGCCGTGCCGCTCTGCGGACTGCTCGGCACGGTGGCTCCTCCCCCGAGTGAGCAGAGTGCCGTCATCGCTCCGCCGAGAAGTGCCGATACTCCCCAAAAGACCGCGGAGCGCCTGAGAAGCAGCCGCACATCGCCGAAGCCGAAGGCTGTCAGCATCATAAGCACAGCCACGCCACCCGCCGAGGCAACACCGAGAATACCGTCCGTCCCGAGCGCCGTCGCCGCAGTTCCGTAGATCCCGCCGAGTGCGGCGGAGAGAGCGCTTCTGACTCCCGTCGGCGGACCGGAGGTAAGACGAGAGGTCAGGTACAGTGCTATGAGATCCATACTGAAATTTACGAAAAACAGGATGTCCGCATAAAGAACATACGTCATTGCAAATCACCTCTGACCTTTATTATATATTCGGAGCACGGGCGGATAATGTCACTGTGAGGCGGATATTTCGCAAAATGATGAGCGACGGCGGCGGGACGGATTCAGGCAAAAAGCAAATTCGGTATTGACAAACCTATGTTCGCGTGATACAATACGCATTAGAAACAAGTGTTCGGAGGTATTCTGTCGTGCGAACGGTGCTTCATTGCGATATGAACAATTACTTTGCCTCGGTGGAGACTGTCGATATGCCGCAGCTCGCCAACGTGCCCATGGCAGTGTGCGGAGATCCGAGATTGCGGCACGGGATCGTTTTGGCGAAAAACGAGCTTGCGAAGAAATACGGTGTCTCCACCGGAGAGACGATCGGCGCGGCAAGGCTGAAATGCCCCAGGCTTGTCATCGTTCCGCCGCATTACAGAAAATATCACGCCTACACCGATATCACAAGGTCTATATTCAGGCGCTTTTCCTCGGAGGTATACCCCTACGGCATGGACGAGGCTTGGCTGGTGCTCCCCGAGGGTACTCCGCAAAAGGCGGGAGCATTTGTGGCGGATGAGCTGAGGCGCACGATAAAAAAAGAGCTGAGGATCACCGCCTCCGTCGGGGTGAGCTTCAATTACGTATTTTCAAAGCTTGCCTCCGATATGCAAAAGCCGGATGCCACGACACAGCTCCCGCCCGAGCTCATGCGCGACGTGATATGGAAGCGCCCCGCCTCCGAGCTTTTGTTCGTCGGGAAGGCGACTGACAGAACACTCGGTCAGCTCGGGCTTCACACCATCGGGGATATCGCGCGGCAGGAGCCGTCCGTTTTGCAGAGTATTCTCGGAAAAAACGGGAGAACTCTGTGGCGCTTCGCGAACGGGGACGATTCCGATTTCGATCCGAGCCTTGACGGTGAGGACGATATGAGATCCATTGGAAACAGCGTTACACCGCCGAAGGATATCCTTACTCATGCCGATGCCTCGGTATTTCTCTACGCCCTGAGCAGAGCCGTCTCCGACAGACTGCGCCGACGCGGGCTGAAGACCTCGTGCATATCCGTGAATGTCAGGCGTGAGGATTTTGTCAGATACACGAGGCAGTGTACCCTCATCAGACCGACGGACGACTGCAATGCGATATTTTTCCACGCAGACGGGCTTCTCGCGAAAAATCACAACTGGTCAAAGGGGATAAGGAGCATCGGCATCGGGCTTGACAAGCTCTCGGGAGCCTACGGAGAGCAGCTTTGTATGTTTCCGGAGAGCTATCCCGTGCCTGCGGCAGCCGAGCGCTTGGCGGAGGTCTCAGAGAGGTTCGGCGGGATATCTCTTGAGAGAGATCGAGATTGACATACGATATTTTATATGATATAATTATGGGTGAAATTTTTATCTGTAAAGGCGGAGACATCATGAAACTGAAAAACATCCTGTGTCTTATTCTCGCGCTTACCTGTGTTCTCGGCACTCTTTGCATCGGTTCCGGTGCGGAGGTGAATATTTCAAGCATTACCGAGTCTCTTGAGTACGAGATCATTGAATCGTATTTTGATTCGTATTTGTTCTATGCGGAGTTTTGCTCCGGATATTTCTCCGAGGGAAATGCACCGTCGATGGACACGGTCCGTAATATGCTCACCTCCGACGTGATCATCGAATGTGATGAGTACTGTGTCAAGCCCGAGGATACATACAGCTTTGCCGTATATGAGATTCCTGCCGATATCTACGAGAGCATGGCGGCGCGGTACTTTGTAAAGAACGAGGCGCTCCTCGTGCATATGCGCGGATCCTCGTATTACAAAACGGACAAAGCCGAGCCGTACTACAGGATCGAGGTAGGCGGAGGCTTCGGAGGAGTGAGACCGAGCCTTGAGCTTTGCGGCTTAACGGTGCGTGAGAGCGACGGATGTATTTTAGCATACGGCTATCTTGTACAGGATTGGGTCGAGAGCGCAGACGACTTTATTCTCTACTCTCCCGACAGTGATGATATTGAGGGAGTGGATTACATCACTCTCGGCAGAAATTATTACGACGAATCCGGCAACATCGTATTCTCATACAAGCCGTGGAAGATCGTCGGAGCCGTAAGAAGCGCGTTCTCTGTAAACGAAGAAGCCGTATGTATCCGACTTCATTCCTACGAAGAGATATCCGCCATTGATCTCCCCCCGATTCCGGAGCTTGACGTTACCGCTCCCGAGGAAGCTCTTTGCGCCTCCTTCGGCGGCGTGGCGGTCATCGAAAAAGACACCTTTGCCGAGGGTACCGTCATCGGCGGAGAATACGTCATCAATGACGTAGAGCTTGCCGCGGCGGGAGCGGCTCTTGCCGGTCACGGTATGCTCGGAGGTCTTTTCAAGATCGAGGCAAGCAGACCCGACGGTACTCCCGCAGAGCCCAAGAAGCCGTTTACCGTTTGCTTCGATATTCCGTTCGGCTTCTGTGATGACGTTAAGATATACAGACTCTCGGGCAGCAACGAGGTGACGGAGCTTCCGACCGAGCTTATCGACGGATACCTGTCGGTATGCACCGAGATCAACGCTCTCGGAAGATATGCCGTTGCGGGATCGCTGTACGGTGATGCAAACGGCGACAACGACATATCCCTCCCCGATATCACACTGATGCTCAAGTATCTTGCGAGCTGGGGCGTGGATATGAATCTCAAGGCCGGCGACGTCAACGCCGACGGCGACGTATCCCTCCCCGATATCACGCTGATGCTCAAGTATCTTGCAGGCTGGGACGTTTACTTCGGCGCACAGGGATAATGATAAAAAACAATCGTGAGGGGTATGACTCGGTTCATACCCCTCACTTTTATGCAGGGACGCGATATTTACGTCCGAAAAAAGCGATTTTCGCAATATTTTACATTTATTCTCCGTTCCCGTCTTGCCATATTCACAAAATCATGATAAAATTGACCTGTGTGTCCTACATTACCGCTTGTCCGCATATATTTTTATATAACTCACTCCGAAAGGCGGTATACCCATGGACGATCTCGCAGATCCGCGCTGTGATATCCGCGGTGCGGGAGGGCGCAAGCCCTTTCGATGCTTCTATCTTCTTGCCGTGCTGTTTGCCGTATGCGCTGCACTCGGCATGAAGCTCTCTGAGGACACGGGTATGCTCTCGGGTCTTGAATTTTACGGTCGGTATGACGGGCTCCCCGACATACGCGTGCTCGGTGACCTTATCACGTATTTCGAAGCCGTTCTGAGCCGATCCGCCCCGTTTCTCATATCATCGGCAGTGCTCCTTATCCTGTCGTCCTCCTCCCTGCTCATGCCGGCGGGCTTTATTTATGCAGGTATAAAGGGCTTTATCGCAGGAGGCGCGCTCTGCCTTGTGCGGACTCCGTCCGAGCTCGCACAGCTCATACTGTACATCATCTCCGCGGTCGCGGGCTGTGTCATGTCCTCCGTCCTCATATCGCTTCGAGGTAACGGAGACGGCACCGTCGGGACGTTTTTCAAGAAGGCATCGGTGCTTCTTTGCACCAATGGGGGATATGTCTTATGTGAGTTTATTCTCTCACTGATCATATAGCCGCAGGCAGATCGCGGAAATATCAAAGCAAAAGAGGTGTAAAGCTTGAAGGATTACAAAAACGATTTCGATGAAAACGAAGACATCGAGGAAGGCGCCGAAAACAAAAAGAAGAAATTCAAATTATTCCGCAATGTATACGATAAGGACGGTCCCGGTGTCGAAAAGGACGAAATAAAAGCCATGGAGGATCCGTCGCTCATAAACTTTTTTAAGCTGGTCAAGCGGAAATTCGGGCGGCTCGTCTCCGTAAATGCGCTGTATCTGCTCGCCAATTTCCCGATAATCTTCTTCCTTATCCAGATGTCCGGCTACGTTCGCACGGAATTTTCCGCCAATACGTACAGTATGTTCCCCGTCATATACGGCACGTCTCTCTTTGAGCCGTCCTCTCCCGCCGTGGCATCTCTCATGGGTATCTTCGGCAGAGTCACGACCGGATATGCACACACCACCCTTTCGATAATACTCATGCTCCTCTCCTTTCTTGTGGTATTCACCTTCGGCCCCGCCAACGTCGGTACCACCTATATCCTCAGAAACATGGCGCGTGAGGAGCCCGTATTCCTGTGGACGGATTTCAAGTACGCCATAAAGCGCAATATAAAGCAAGCTCTGCCGATGGGTATCATTGATGCCCTTCTGATCTTCCTCCTCGTTTACGATATCGCATGGTTCAACGTGAATATAGATCACAGCAGTCTTGTTACGCCGATGCTCATAATCTCATGGGCGGCTCTTTTGCTCTACTTCTTCATGCGGCTCTACATCTATCTGATGATCGTGACCTTCGATCTGAAGCTTACGAAGATACTGAAGAACGCGGCATTTTTCGCCATTCTCGGCTTCAAGCGCAATTTCATGGCTCTCGTCGGTATCGTTCTCATGACAGTGCTCACCCTCGGGCTTTGCATCTTCTTCCTGCCGATAGGAATAGTCATCCCGTTCACGATAATGTTCTCCCTCGGCGGCTTCATGGGAGTCTATGCCGCATACCCCAAGATCAAGCAAATAATGATAGATCCGTATTACGCCGAGCACCCCGACGAGGTGCCGAACGTATAATACTCGCATATATCCGCCAAGGCTCTTGATTTTCCGCCGAAAATAGGGTATAATATACGGAGGGCGGGAAAACGGCTCCGCGCATTTCCCGTGCGGTGCAAAGGCACCGTTTTACGGACATTCGCCGCGGACTGTTCCGGCAACAGAGCTTTTCGGAAGCAGAGGTAATATTATGTCAAGAAAGAAAGAGCAGGAGCTTGATCGCGCCTGTGTATACTGTGAAAACGCATCTCCGCTGACAGATCGCGATTTTATGCTTTGCAAAAGGCACGGTGTTGTCAGCGCAGGTCATCTGTGCCGCCGTTTTTCCTACGATCCGCTCAAAAGAGTCCCGATGCCGAGGAAGCGCATAAGCGCCGACACCGAGCTTCCTGAGCTGCCGTAGGTCTCATATACAAGTCACAAAGTCTACATCGGAGGATTTCACCTTGATAATCGCCATAGAAGAAGCAATGCACAAGCTAAACGCTTTCCGAGACAACGTCACGGAGCTTGCAAGCGCACTGAGAATAGACGAGCTGAGAGCCAAAGCTGATGAGCTTGAGGCATCCACTCAGGCTCCCGAATTTTGGAACGATCAGCAGAGCTCCGGCAAGGTATTGCAGGAGATAAAGCGTCTGCGCTCGAAGATCGAAAATTACGAAAAGCTTTCGCAAAAGCTGGAGGACGCCATCACTCTCGCAGAGCTCGCTCTTGAGGAGAACGACGAGAGCATGACCGACGAGATCCTCTCCGAGGTCACTCAGATCGAAGCCGAGGAGGAGCGTCAGAGGATAGAGGTACTGCTCTCCGGCGAATACGACAAGAACAACGCCATCATCAGCTTCCACCCCGGTGCGGGCGGCACCGAGGCGCAGGACTGGGCTCTCATGCTGTACCGTATGTACACGCGCTGGGGCGAAAAGCACGGCTACAACGTCAAGCTCATAGACTGGCTTGACGGAGAGGAGGCGGGCATCAAGAGTGCCACCATCACGGTGGAGGGCACCAACGCCTACGGCTATCTTAAAAGTGAGAACGGCGTTCACAGGCTCGTCCGCGTATCGCCCTTCGACAGCTCGGGACGTCGCCACACCTCCTTCGCATCTGTTGAGGTAATGCCCGAATTCGACGACGACAACACGATAGAGCTCCGCGACGAGGATCTTGAGATCACCGCTCACCGCTCCAGCGGCGCGGGCGGACAGCACATCAACAAGACCGACTCCGCGATCCGTATAACTCACATTCCCACGGGAATAGTCGTGGGCTGTCAGACAGAGCGAAGCCAGCTTCAAAACAAGGAAACTGCGCTGAAGATGCTCAAGTCGAAGCTCATGGAGATCAAGGAGCGCGAAAAGCTTGAGAAGATCGACGACATCAAGGGCATCAAGACCAACATTGAGTGGGGCGCACAGATACGTTCCTATGTATTCATGCCCTACACTCTCGCCAAGGATACCCGTACCTCATACGAAGACGGTAACATCCAAGCCGTCATGGACGGTGAGATCGACGGCTTCATCAACGCATATTTGAAGATGAACGCCGGTAAATAAGAAAATAAAAATAAAACGGGGGGATCTCAGTCGCAGGCTGTATCCCCTTCTGTTTGTGGAGAGCACTGTGAAAAAAGAAGCTTCCGGACAAGTGGATTCCCTCATTTTCGAGGGAATGACCTCCCTGAGAGCCGTGCTACGCTCAAATTCAAGAGAAATAAAGCAAGTTCTGTTCGATCGGGAGAAAACTAAAAAGAAAGCAAGAGAGCTTGATTTTATAAAGCAAATGAGCCGAGAGAGAGGCTTTGAGTCGGTACTCTGTGATAGGGAGCTCATCGACTCCGTTGCCACGGGCACATCTCACGGAGGCGTTATCTTCGAATGTGGGGACAGAGAGCTTCCCGACATATCGCGCCTTCCCTCCGCTCCGCCGTCGGACGGTATCGACGGCTTTTACGTAATGCTCGACGGGATAGAGGATCCGTACAACTTCGGTTATGCTCTCAGGAGCATTTACGCTGCCGGTGCGGCAGGTGCGGTGCTGTCCCCCCGCAACTGGATGAGCGCCGCGGGAGTCGTGTGCAGAGCCTCCGCCGGAGCCTCCGAGCTGCTTCCTATGTACGTAGCCGAGCCGGAGGAGGCGGCAAGCTTCCTCAAAAGCATCGGATACACGATCGTCTGCGCGGGAATTCGCGATTCCGTATCCGTGTACGACTGCCGACTCACCACGCCGCTGCTTCTCATCGTCGGCGGCGAAAAAAGAGGGATATCCTCGAGACTGCTCTCTCTTGCCGACTGCGTTGTGCGGCTCGATTACGGGCGCCGCTTCTCCGGCTCCCTGTCCACCGCCTCCGCCGCCTCGATACTTGCATACGAGGTCATGCGGCAGTGCAAAGGACGTGACGCGCTTTAGAGCATACCGCGCTCCGCGACGTCTCAGACCCCACATAAACCTCGGAGGTTCAAATGAGTTTTTTTGAAATACTTCTGCTTGCCGCAGGGCTTTCAATGGATGCCTTTGCCGTATCTGTCTGCAAGGGACTCTCCGTAAGTCGCGTGAGCTTCAAGCATATGCTCAAATGCGGCATTTACTTCGGCTTCTTCCAAGCCATCATGCCGACTCTCGGCTTCTTCCTCGGAGAGAGCTTCGGAAAATACATAACCGCCGTCGATCACTGGGTGGTATTCGTCCTCCTGTGCATCATAGGCATCGGTATGATAAAGGAGTCCTTTGAGGAGGAGGAGCAATCGCCCGATTTCGGTATGCGCGCCATGTTTCTCCTTGCGCTTGCGACGAGCATTGACGCTCTCGCCGCGGGACTGACGCTCTCCTTTCTCTCCGTGCCGATCCTCAAGGCGGCACTGACGATAGGCATTGTCACCTTCGCCTTTTCCGCCGTCGGAGTCAAGCTCGGAAATCTTTTCGGCTCAAGGTACAAGACGATCTCCGAGCGCATCGGCGGAGGAATACTGATCTTCATGGGTCTGAAAATACTGCTTGAGCATCTCGGCTTTATCTCATAGCAGTGCTTTCGCGCACGGGCAAGGCCCCGACGAGCCCGACACTTTTCGCGCCTTCTCGCAAAATTCACATTTAATACATTGAATAATGACAGTTTTTGTGATATAATTTTGAATTACGCGGCGGGATGTCAGTTCTCGGCACCTTATCCGTCGCCACACAAGACAGGCTTTATGCCGATTTTAACGAAAGGTTTTGAGTCGATGTCAACATTCAGAAAAAAAGCGCTGAAACTGCTTCGGCATTTGCGGTTCTTTTATTTCCCGCTGATGCTGTGCTATCTTGAGCTCATTACACATACATTCGCATACAGATCCTTCAACAGGAACATATCGTGGGTGATATTCTTCTCCCTCGGTCTCGGTTGCCTGTTCTCGTTCTTTACGTCCGTCTTCTCGCGGAGGATAAATGCGATACTTACATATCTTTTCTCCTTCGCGGTCACGCTGGTCTTCTCGGTACAGCTTGTTTATTTCCAGATATTCAAGGGCTTTGCCCCCGTATCCGCCGTAAAGCTCGGCGGTCAAGCCGTGACGAACTTTACGGGGGGAATGTTTGAGGGAATACGCTCCGCCGCGTGGTGGCTCGTGCTTCTCTTTATTCCCTTTCTCCTGCTTGTTGTATTCGGTATCCTGCTCAGACCGAAATTCAACCGTCCCGCAAAGCTCAGGTGTCTGTATCCGCTGGTCGCCTCTGCGGCGATCCTCTGCGGCACCGTCGGCGTTATGGCTTACTTCTTCTCCGGAATCCCGTCAATATACAGAACCTTTTCAAGCTCAAGCACCTCAACCGATACGAGCATCAAGTATTTCGGTCTCAACATGACTGTTATACAGGAGACAAAGGGACTTCTGTTCCCCGAAAAGAAGGTCATAGCTCCCGTTGCACTTTCCACCTCCGAGGTCTCCGAGGAAGCCCAAGTAGACAGCGCAGTTGATTTCAAAGCGCTCTACAACAAGGCGGGTGACAATGAAACTCTGAAGAATCTCACCGCACAGCTCTCCAATATGCCCACAACTCAAAAGCACGAGTACACCGGCATATGTGAGGGATACAACCTCATCTCGATCTGTGCCGAGGCATTCTCCCCCGAATTTATAGATCCCAAGCTCACCCCCACGCTCTACAAGCTCTCGACAAACGGATTTGTTTTCGATAACTTCTACGCCACCTTCCCAAACACCACAACAAACGGTGAATACGCCTTCTGCATGGGACTTTTCCCCGATCTCTCGCGTGAAAAGACCGACTCCAGCTTCGGCGTGTCGGCAACGAATTATCTCCCGTATTGCTACGGAAATCTTTTCAGCGGCATAGGTGCAAATGCCTACGCATATCACAACTACGTTGCCGAGTTCTATTACCGCAATTTTACTCACCCCAACATGGGATATGAGTTCACCGCCGCAAACAGCGGTCTTGACATTGATATTTCTTGGCCCTCCTCGGATTACGACATGATGGTCGCCTCGGTCGATGACTACATCGACAGCGGTGAGCAGTTTGCCGCATACTACATGACCTTCAGTGCTCACTACCAGTACACGCTCGACAATGCGATGAGCGCCAAAAACTGGGATATGGTCAAGGATCTTCCCTACTCCGACGGCGTTAAGGCTTATATCGCCTGCAATTTGGAGCTTGAGCGTGCTCTCACATATCTCATGGAGCGCCTCGAGGCGGCTGGCATCGCAGACAAAACGGTGATCACGCTGACCGCCGATCACTACCCCTACGGTCTTACCGACAAGGAGTATGCTGAGCTTTCCGGTCGCAAGATAGCAAACATCTTCGACAAGCAGAAGAACAGCTTCATTTGCTACGTTCCGAATCTCCACGAGCCGGTTCACGTGGACTCCTACTGCTCTACGGTCGATATCCTTCCGACCGTGCTCAATCTGTTCGGCTTCACCTATGATTCCCGACTCCTCGCAGGTCAGGATATCCTCGCGCCCGATGCGGAGCACATCGCCATCATCGCAGACGGCAGCTACATTGCCGAAGGTGTGCGGTACAACTCCTCCATTATCAGATATCAGTTCGACGAAAATTACGATGTATCAAGGGAGCGTGCCGAGGAGCTTTATCTGCTCGCAGAGAAGAAGCTCGAAATGAGCACCGAGATACTCTACAACGATTACTATTCCTTTGTTTACGATAAGAAATCCGACTCTGCCGCGATCGACAACCTGACCGAGCAGTACACCGACGTCGGTATCATGACGCAGTCAGCCGTCTACTATATGCTGAAATACGATATCATGAGCCCCCTCACGGAGAACTCCTTCGGCGTTTCGACAAAAGCGACCGTGATCGAGGTCATCGACGGCATCTACCGTGCCGCCGGCAGACCCGAGATCATCGCCTCGTCCGTGGATATACCGTTCTCCTTCCCCGAGGAGTATACCGATGCGGTGGCATGGTGCCGCGCTGTCGGCATCCTCACCGACGATGATCTTTTCGGAAACGATCTCTCCCGCAAGGTACGGCTAAAGCAGCTTGCCCTGCTCACCTATCGCACCGCGGCGTATTACGGAATCGATACGTCCGTAGACGAGACTGAGTTTGCGGAGCTTTCGCAGGAATTCCGGCACATCGACGAGAGATTGCTTCGCGCGCTGATGTTCTGCCGCGACAGCATGATCATGACGGGTGACGGAGACGAGGAATACGTATTCACCTCTGCCGATTCCACCAAGAATCGCAAATACGTCGCCAATACGCTCTACAGACTGTGCTCCTACTACATATTCAAGGACAGACAGTAGTGCGACCGACACTTAACTTGACAGAAATTTCACCAAAGTCAAATATTTTTCCGATTTGGTATTGCTTTTTCGATACCTCTGTGATATAATATTTGCTGTATGATTTTTGTAAATTTTCAACTCATTTACGGAGGTAACTGATATGGCTAAATGTAGCATTTGCGGAAAAGGCGTAGTCTTCGGACAGAACGTCTCTCACTCACACCGCAGAACCAACAGAGCTTGGAAGCCTAACATTAGAAAGGTTAAAGCTGTTGTAAACGGAACACATACCACTGTTCATGTTTGTTCCCGTTGCCTGCGCTCCGGCAAAATAGAGCGAGTATAAGTTCACTTATCAGACTGAATGCTCCCTTTGGGAGCATTTTTCTGTACTCGGAAAGGAGTTTACCATGCTTCACAAGATAATTCCTCTGAGAGAGGAAAACGGTGATGTCACGCTTGAGGTATTCTGCACTCGCATGGGCGATACCGATACACCCCCTCGTCCGGCATTTATCATATGCCCCGGCGGTGCTTACGAAATGTGCTGCTCGCGTGAGGGTGAGCCTATTGCGCTGAGCCTCATCTCGAAGGGCTTTCAGAGCTTTGTGCTCAATTACTCCGTCGGAGAGCACGCCGTATATCCCGCGCCTCTCGTCGATGTCTCCATGGCTGTCTGCCACGTTAAGGAAAATTCGCGGGAATACAACGTAGATCCGGACAAGATATTCGTGCTCGGCTTCTCCGCAGGCGGTCATCTTGCCGCCGCATACGGCGTATTTTGGAATACCGATATGGCAAAATTCGACGGAATGGAGAGCGGCGCCAACAAGCCCGCGGGCGCTGTTCCCTGCTATCCGGTCATCACTCCCGACGATAAGACCGGTCATTTCAAGAGCTATTCGAACATCTGCGGAGGAGACGACAAGGTTCCTCTGCTTGCCGCAGGATACGATCCCTCCCAAAACGTGTCCTCCGACACCGTTCCCATGTTTTTGTGGCACACCTTCAGTGACGGCTGTGTGCCCGTTGACAGCTCGCTGATAATGGCAAACGCTCTCAAATGTGCCGGTATCCCGTTTGAGCTCCACATCTATCCGAACGGTGGGCACGGTCTCTCTCTTGCGAATGCCGAGACCGCTTTCGGGAACGAGGGACTTATAAGCAGATCGGTCTCTCAGTGGCTCGGCTCCGTTGTTATCTGGGCAGAAGAACGCTGCAAGGAGCTCGGATAAGCCTCCGAAATAAGAATAAGCTATCCCCCGTTATCGTCCCGCCGCCGCAAGGCTTCGGACACCTCCGAGGGGATAGCTTTTTTATTGACATAAAGCACGGCGGCAAGGCATAAGCCTTGCCGCCGTATTATACTTTGTCTGTGACGCGCTGTGCGCCTCTCAGAGCGATCTTATTCGACCTCAGCCTCGGCTACGCGCACCACATAGTTTGCGCCGTACGGAAAGCCTGTGGCGAAGATCTCGGCACTGTCGCCCGTCTGCTTGAACTCAAGCGACTCGCCGTTATCTGTCCAGCGAACCGACTTCAGCTTTTTATCCACGCCCGTGAACTCTCTCCAGCCTATTCCGCTGCTCTCGACAGTTACGCTTGCATCGCCCTGAATAGTCAGATCATGGATATAGAAGTAAAGCTTGCCGTCTGAAGCAAGAGCGAAATCCTTACTCTTACTCTTGCCGACCACGCCGGTCGGTCTGCCCGTGTGCATTGAGCTGTATCCGCACGTTCTTACCCACTCACCGAGTCCCTCAAGAAGCGCCTCCTGCATTTTCGGGATCTCACCGTGTCCGTCGGGGCCTATATTCAGCAGATAATTCGCGCCGACCTTTCTGCAAGCGCAGAGTATCTCTATAAGCTCCGCAAGCGACTTGTAATTCAGGTCTCTTGCGCCGAAGCCCCAGTGATCGTTCATCGTCTGGCACATCTCCGCCGCAAGGTATTTCGGTGCACCATCGCGGTCAAGCGGAGTCGGTCTTCCCTGCTCGAAGGTAACGCTGTCAAGCTCGATATGTCCGGCTGCTCCGCGCGCATCAAGTCCCGTATTATTTACAATGATGGCGTCGGGCTGGTATTTTCTTATCGTGGCGTAGAGGGCATCCTCCTCCCAATCGGCTCCCTTATTGCTCCAGAAGCCGTCAAACCAAAGTCCGCCGATCTTTCCGTAATTCTTGCAAAGCACCTCCACGGAGTCACGGAAGAACTGAAGATATCCCTTGAAATCCTCTTTAAACAGCTCATGATACCAGTCAAACGTGGTATGATAGAACAGCGGACGGATCCCCTCGGCATTACACGCCTCTACAAATTCCGCGATAAGATCTCGCTTCGCCGGACTGTGCGGTGCATCAAAATCGCTGAGTCCGCAGGTGTCGTAAAGCGAAAAGCCGTCGTGGTGTCGGGTAGTGAGGGTTATGTATTTCATTCCGGCGTTTTTAGCGGTGCGCGCTATCTTTCTCGCATCGAACTTATCCGCCGTAAAGGTATCGAACAGCTTTACATACTCCTCCTTCTCCATATGTTCAAGATTCCATACCCACTCGCCGCGTCCGAGCTGTGAATACAGCCCCCAATGAATAAACATACCGAAACCGAAGTTCTCGAATTCGGCGACTCTGGGAAGAATTGCAGGAATAGCCATAATTTGCTCCTTAGTTATGATTTTTTACTTATATGTGCCGCCCACGCGCTCCGTTCGGTCGCATAAGCACGGCAGTCCGAGACTCCCGGCACACCGACCGCACATCTGTACGTCTCGGTATGCGCCGCGTCTCCGCTCGCACGTCACACCTGTATCTCGTCAAGCATGACCTCTCTGCCGCCCTCGTTTCTGCTTCGAAGTCCGGCGACAACCATCTTCATGAGCTCGACCGACTCCTCAAACGGGAACGGCTCCTCGCCCGTGCGAAACCAATGCACAAACAGATCAAGCTGCTTTTTGAATGCGTAATACGAATCCCCGCACTCAACGTATTTTGAGCCGGCGCTTCCGATAAGCAGCATTCCGGCGCCGGACATTCCGATGCCCTGCGCTATATTCACGTTACAGCCGGAGGCGTGCTTGATATGCACCACCGTCCGCTCATACGTACCGGTATTTCTCACCGACACGAAGCCCTTACCGAGGAGGGGATACATCGCCTCAAGAGCGTGTATTCCGTAGGTCTCGTATTTCTTCGCCATGGGTGAGCAAATATACATAAGCTCACCGAGCTCATAGTGATTCTTATAGTAGATCTCGAATTCCTTACAGTACCGCATCGACGACGAGGTAAGGAATTTTGCGCCGTTATTGTGCCAATCGACGAACGTCCTGAGATCCTCCTCGTTATTCACCAGCGGCTTGTCGATAAACATGGGGATACCCGCCTCGATAAAGGGACGGCATCTCTCCACGTGCTCATCGCCCACATCTGTGGCAACGATCACGGCATCGACCTTGCCTATCATCTCAAGCGGATCGTCAAGCACCTCGGGGATCCTTGATGCCCTTGCAATATGCTCCGCATTCCTTCTGTCTCCCCAGCCTGTACAGCAAATGCAGGTGATCCTTGCTCCGGGGATACCGATGGTATGCTCCGGCTGCTTTGACAGATACACGGGGATTACCGGAAAGGGGCACTCCTTCATGTACTCAGGATCAAAGCCGTTGAACATCGCGCTCCACGAATACGGGTGTCCGTTTCCCTCGGTCATACCGAGGATACCTATACGAAGTTCCTTATCTCCAAGTGGAAACATAATATTTCTCCTTACTGTTTTTTGGATCTTGACAGAACCTTCATTATTTCGGGAATATCGACACGCTCAAATTCGGTGCGTATCCGTGAGAGCGTGGTCTCGGACAGGCTCGGCGCATCAAAATATGCGATATTGCACGCCACCTGCTCGGGAGTGTCCGCGCCGAGCACAAGGCTCGTTACACCGGCGGCATCGCGCATAAAAGCGATGGCAAGCTGTGCAACGCTCATTCCCTCGGAGGCGGCAAGAGAGCGCAGGAGACGTATTCCGGACGATGCGTGCTCGATAAGTATGGGGTCCTCCAGCTTATCGGGATCAAGGAAAAAGAGCCCCTGCAAAAACACGCTTCTCACAAACACCGTGATCTCACGCTCACGGAGCTTTTCGACAGTGCCGGAATTTATGAGCCTTTGGTCAAATATGCTCATCGGGATCTGCGTCGAGGTATACTCGGGATATTTAAGCATCTCCTCGACCTCAGCGGCGCCGTAAACAGATGCTCCGACCGAATCGGTATAGCCGCGGCGAACGAGTGAATACATTGCCTCGGCTCCCGCTCTGCCGTACGCGGCGATATCTCCCGCAACGTGGAGCATTACGTTATTTACTTTGTCCACTCCGAGCCTTTCAAGAGAGGTCTCCATTTCGGACACAACGAATTTTTCGATCTCTCCGGCGCTGTCGCCCTCAAGCTTCCGTATTTTCGTTGTGATATAGGGGGTCTCCCCCTCCCACGTCCTCAGAAATCTTCCGATGACCTCCTCGGAATCGCCGTAAACTCTTGCGGTATCAATGGAGGTAACTCCGTTCTCAAGAGCGGTGCGAAGCATGGAAAAGCTCTTTTCTTCATCGGGCTTTCCGCCCTCATTGGCAATTCCGTAATTCATGCCGAGCTGTACGGTGCCGACAGTCATACCGGACAGCTTTTTTCCTTTAATGTCGGTATACTTCATATCACTTCACATCGCAGATATCACGTCCGCTGACCCCTCCCGCAAGATCTCTGTAATACTGCCACAGGCCGACCACATCCGCGCCCGTGCTTATAAAGGTATAGCCCATTTCCACAAGTGAATCAAAGTTCGCGGGGCTGCCCACGGTGCCGGCAAATTTTCCGTTGGCGCGTGCCGTCTTTGCTATAAGGCGGCGCACACGGTCGATCTCGGGATCATTGCCGCAGGGGTCTCCGATACCCTGACTGAAATCGGCGGGGCCGAAAAAGATCATATCTATTCCGTCAAGAGCGCATATTTCCTCAAGCTCCGCAAGCGGCTCGGGATCCTCGATCTGCACCACGGTAAAGCGTTCTGCGTTCGCTTCTTTTATATAATCCGCGGCATCCACAAGGCAGTATTTTCCGTCGGCGTTTCCTCCGTCAAGAGGACGTCTGCCTATCGGGTGGAATTTGGTATAGTAAACTATGCGCTTTGCCTCCTCAAGGCTCATCAGGTGAGGCACCATAACTCCGGTGGAATCTCCCTCAAGAGGGCATACGATATCGCTGTAACAGCCCTTGGATACTCTCGTGAGCGTATCCACGTCGTATATTTTCGCCGCTCTGACGGCATTCTCGATATACGAGTAGTCACTCGGAACGTGCTCCATATCAAGCCAAATGCAGTCAAATCCGCACATTGCGGCAATCTCGGCGTTTCGTGTGTCGGCAAGGTTGAGCTTCACGCAGGTGGCGACCTTGCCGTTTCTCATTTGCCGGAGAACACGGCTCTTTCTCATATGCATATCGTCGATCTCCGTTAATCAGTTTTTACTTTGCCGAATATCCGCCGTCGACCGGTATTACGGCTCCGGTCGTATATGCGGATGCTTCGGAGGCAAGATATACGAGAATTCCCTTGATATCCGTACCGCTTGCCATGCGGCGCAGGAAGGTCGCCTTTTTGTACTGCTCAAGGAATTCTTCCTTTTGGTTATTGAAAAGTCCTCCGAGGGAGAGGCAGTTACAGCGCACTCCCGACGGGCCGTAGTATGCCGCCATGAATCTTGTGAGATTGTGCATACCGCCCTTATGGAAATAGTAATCGGGTGCTCCGTTTGAGCTCATTTCGGGACAGCCCTCGTAGAGAGTGTCATTAAGTCCGAGATCACCCATATATGAGCCGATATTGATTATGGAACCGCTGCCCATCTCCGCCATATGATCTCCGAAGGCGCGTGTGATCATAAACAGACCTGTCGCATTGACCGCCATGCTCTCGGCAAAGACCTCGGCGGGATCGCCGTAATGCTTGAACGGGCGAAGCACGGAATTATTCACAAGGATATCCACCCTGCCGTGCTTCTCTATCATACGGGAGAGCAATGCCCTTATGCTTTCCTCACTGCTCTGATCGTACTCATCGGCATAAACGCTGTAGCCTCTTTCCCTCAGCTCTGCGGCATATTTCTCGTTTGCATCTATATGACGTGATGCGGTCCAGACTGTGGCGCCCGCCTCCGCAAGAGCCTCGGTCATCTGACGGCCGTAGTTACCGGCGCCGCCGGTAACGAGCGCCACCTTGCCGTCAAGCTTAAACATATCAAGTACAGTCATAATAATCTCCATACAGCCTTTGCTGTTTATTTATTAAGAAGCTCTGTTGCGACCTTTACGACCACGGCTCCCGCCTCGCCCGTAAAGGTGGAGTTTCCGACCTCGTAGCCGCCGTCATTCACCGCATCGGGTGTATAGATATATCCCGGCAGACTTCCGTTGGAGAGGCAGAAGACAAAGGTCTTCTTGTAGGGAGAGCCCGCCTTTATGCCGAGTCCGTACTCAACAAAATGCTCGCCCTGTATTCCGACGATGGCGGTGTCACCGAGGATCACTGTCTGCACCTCACAGGGCACGTTCGGATCCACGTAGCCCTTCTGTGCCTCCTTTAAGAGGTAGTATATATCCTCTGCGCCGAACATATCGAGCTCGGCATTACGCATGGTGATATAATCGGCATTTCTGAGAGACTCAAAGCGCGCCTGCGCCTTTAGCATTGCCTCATATGCTTCATTCTCGTCGGGCCATTCCTTTCTGGGAAGCTCTGTCTCGGTGCTGTCAACAGCGATCTCGATATCTCCCGAGAACTCGATCTTGTCAAGGCAGGCGAATACGGCACAGCCGAGCGTCGTTCCGGCGCGGCAAGCCTCCTCGAAGTTCTGACCGACACGGTGGTATCTTGAGCTTTGGTTTCCGGATGCGCCCTGTGCAAACATAAACACGGCATCGGGGCAGGCAAAGCTCAGATAACGTCTGATAAATCCGGGGTAATCCGCGGACACGAGCACGTTCTCCGCATGGAGATAAGTGGGATGAAGCGCATAATTCAGAAGGATACCGCGGATCTTCTTTTCGCTGTCGCGGGCTACGATCAGATTCAAAGAGGGATCGGCAAGTCCGCCCTTTTCACGTCTGTTTCCGCCGATGCCCTGCTCTGCGCCGCAGCTTCCGACATACGTACCGATCTCGCCGTCAAAGGTATTCTCACTTGCTTCCTTTACGATCCTCGTTATGCTCTCAAGCAGGAAGCTCTCGTACTCGTCGTCATGACGCACGCCGTCGTTGTACTCATGCTCATGCACATTGCCGATAAGCGGCGCGCAGTGTGTATGAGAGCAGGCGGTGATGATATCGAAATCAAAGCGACTGCGGAGCTCACGCACGAACGGCTTACTGTACCAGAAAATATCCCCCGCAACTATCGCAACGCTCTTTTTTCCGTTGTCGATATACATACACGACACATAAAGAGGATCGTGTATTCCCTCATTGGGACGGGGGCAGTGAGGATAGCCCGCAAGTTGTACTCCGAGCTTCGGAGAGACCTCCGTGATGGATATACCGATTTTCAGCATTTTTTATTCCTTCCTTCAGGCAAGCTTATCTTGCTTTATATATTTTCTTTATGTTGATATCCTCATCAATAATGAGGATATCTCCGCGTCTGCCCTCTCTCAGACTTCCGACCTTATCGCTCATGCGAACAGCCCTTGCCGGATTTTCCGAGGTTATCTTGAATACCTCGGGAAGCGACAGACCGAGAGCCTTGAAATTGCGCGCGACGGCATCCATTGTGAGCTTTGAGCCCATGAGCTCATCTCCGAGGAAGTTGACATCGGAATCGTCGATACTGCCCGTGCAGGCATCGGTTATTCCGACAATGCGATCCACTCCCACGGTTTTCAGCGTGAGCTTTATCATATCGTGACGGACGTGGATACCGAGTCGGTCGCAAATGATCTCGTAACACATCCCGTCGCACAGAAGTGCCGCGGAGTTAAACGAGGTCTCGATCGTTCCGCCCCACCTTGTGGGAGAGATCGACGAGCCGGTGGCATCGTACAAATGAGTCACGATGCGCGCGCCGCCCCTGTATGCATTATAGACCTGCTCGGGGGAGGCGGCGGAATGTCCTATCGCGGGGACTATGCCGCAGGACACGATGTATTTGAGGAATTCCTCCGTGCCCTCGACCTCGGGCGCAAATGTCCACTGGCGAATAATGCCCGTGCTTGCGAATTCCATATACTTTTTCTCATCAACAGGTGTCTCGAAGCCCGCCTTTGCGCCGTACATGGGATTGAGATACGGTCCCTCAAGGTGAACGCCCATCACGTTTGAGCCGGAGCTCATAAGAGCCTTAACGGCGTTTATGTATCCGAGGGTGTTCTCATGTCCGAGATCGCGGTAAAAGGTCATGAGCATTGCGGTAGTGCCACCGAAAAGGTGATGGCTTGCAACTGCCTTCGGATCCTCGTAGGCATAGCTGTCTCCGCCGGCGTGGCAGTGAATATCGACAAAGCCGGGCGCAATTATCCCGTCCGCCTTCACCGTATCACCGATCACGGGCGCTCCGGAGGCGGCACCGGAATATTTTATAATACCGCCCTCAACGGCAACAGCCCCGTCCTCGATGACAGAATCACCGAGGAGGAGCTTGCCGTAGACAGTATAATCCGATACATATTCGAGCGAAGCCATCAGTAGCCGACCTTCTCAAAGCAGCCGAAGGGCTTTGCGATATCCTCACTCATGTATACGTCGGTATCCATGAGCTGAAGGATAGATGCGGGAACCTGAGGAGTCACCTCACCGTAGCAAACAAGGCGAGAGGTCATTCTCTGCCAGCTTGAGAACTGTCCCATGGTGACGAGATCGTGAGTCTCCATACGCGCCTTTGCTCTCTTTACGTCGGCAGGTCCTATGGTTGCCGCCTTGGGAGGCACGTTTGCTATATCGCCGGAATTTCCGAATACTCCGTGGAGGGAGTTCTGCATAATGGTCATGGGATTCAGAGTGAGCACGCGGGCATCCATCTCAAGGAATTCCTCAAGTCCGGAGCAGGCAAATTCGGGAGTATCGGGATCTATAAATGCGATATGTCCCGCCCAGCCGGGTCCGGAATAGCAGATATCGGCGCCGCCCTCTCCGCACTCGGTGATCATCTTGGAGTAATCCCCGATATTCTCCGTGGTGGGATAGTGCACCTGCTCAAGAGGCATTCTGAGATCCTCTCTTATTGAGCCGTAGAAATACTTGAGCTGAGAATAGGTGAAGCCGGACTGATATGTGGCGGGTGCGATATTGCCCTGATCGTCTGCCCACTCGTCCATTGTGAAGATATGTACGTTGCGGCAGCTTATGTTGTGAAGATTGATTATCTCCGCAACCGTGCAGTAGATCACGGGACACGGATTGGGCACGATCATTACGCACTTCTGATCCATGATATCGGAAATGAGTATCCTCTTTACCATATCTCCGATCCAGATACCGCCCGGATTGTCAACAATGTGAATACGGAAATTGGGGTTCGGATGCTTTGTCATGTCCTCGCGCTTCATGTTCCGGCATCTCTCCAGAACCTCTTTGTTCTTGTACGGAACGAAATCCGCAGGCTTAAAAGTAAACATTGCTTTTCTCCTTTATATGTTTAGTAAATAATTTTTTATATCAGACGGAGGGGATATACTCCCGCACCGTTCCCGCCGCTCCGAGCCTACCCTCGGAGGCAAGGATCGCCGCACCGAGAGATGCCGTTTCCGGCGTATCGAGAACCGCTATGCGAAGACCGGATACATTTGCAAGTATTTTGCACCAGATCTCGCTTTTTGAGCCACCGCCGAATACGCAAAGTCTGTCCACGTCTCCCATGCGGTGAGCGTGATCGGCTATCGCGCGCGACACGCCCTCAAAGAGAGCGTACACAATATTGCCCTCCGTCGTGCCGAGCGTAAGTCCGGATATTGTGCCGCCTGCGGTCAGCTCAGTGTCAAACGTAACGCCACACGAGGATCCGGCAGCCTCGGCAAGTCTGTCAAGCTCCTTATAGGATCTTCCGCCGAGAATGGTGCCCGATGCCCATCTGAGCACAGCTCCGCTCGTGCTGACGACTCCCTCATAGGAATAATACTCGTCGTTGAAGCGGAATACGGAAAAGCCCGTATCCCACTTGGGCTCACGTGTGAGCCTTGTCACCGCCGTCGCGGTGCCGAAGGATACCGTCACGGAATTGCCGTCGATACCCGCGCCGAGCGCCGCCAGCTTTTGATCCTGACCGCCGAGGTATACCTTGCAGTGCTCGGACAGTCCCGTAGCAGCAGCCGCCTCCGGCAAAACGGTACCGAGAGCATCACCCATACATCCGACCTCGGGCAGGAGCGAAGCGTCGATCCCCGCGGCGGAAAGTATCTCTTTGTCATAGCATTTTTCGTTTATGTTATACGCCATCGTTCCGCCCGCTATCGTGTGATCGCAGACAGCACGACCTGTCAGTCGCATATTGATAAAATCAAGCGGCAGCATGAAGCGGTGCGCGGAATAAAACAGCTCGGGCTCATGAGCCTTCAGCCACATAAGCTTCGGCAGTGTATAATCGGGGATACAGCGCTTTCCCGTTCTTCGGTATATCTTCCTTTCACCGATAAGAGTCTTCAGCCGCTCTGCCTCATCGACCGCTCTTGTATCAAGCCAGCTTATCGCATTTGAGAGAGTCCTTCCCTCTCTGTCAACGGGGACAACGGAGATGCCCTGTGTACTGACCGAGATACCGCGTACCTCTTTTCCGTCATGCTCCCTTGTAACATACCGTATTCCCTCCGTTACAAGCTCCCACCACAGCTCGGCATCCTGCTCCGTATAGCCATCTCTGCAAATAAGCGGATATTCCTTGTTAAATTCGCAAAGTCGGGCGCCGTCGGGCGCATACAGCACCGCCTTACAGCCCGTGGTACCCAGATCTATTCCGATATACATAGCGTCTCCTCGGGACAGTCTCTCACAGACCGTCCGCCAATGTAAATTATATTATCACAATACCCTTTTGTCAAGTATAAGGCTACAATGAGAGCATGAGTCCCGCCACATTGACATAGATGAGCAGAGACAGGGCATCGACTATGGTCGTTATAAAGGGGCTCGCCATTACGGCGGGGTCAAGTCCGATACGCTTCACTAATATCGGGAGCGCACAGCCGACCGTTTTGGCAAGGATCACGGTCACGACAAGAGTCAGACTGACGGCGGCGGCAACAAGCACGGTCACTCCGTCAAAGACGAGCATTTTGCCGAAATTAACTGCTCCGAGCGCCGCGCCGCACATGACCGCCACTCTGATCTCCTTCCAGATAACGGTCAGTATATTTCTCAGCCTTATATCACCGAGTGAGAGTCCGCGGATAACCGTAACAGAGGACTGACCGCCGGCGTTTCCGCCCGTACCCATTATCATGGGGATATACGCGACCAGCGCCGCCTGTGCCGCAAGCGCGTTCTGGAATTTCAGAAGAATACTGCTCGTAAGCGTAGATGAAATCATGAGGAACAGAAGCCACGGAACTCTGTTGAGGAAGGTCTCGATGACTCCCGTGCGAAGATACGATTTTTCCGACGGAGTAATACCCGCCATGATCTCCATATCCTCGGTATCCTCCTCCCTCATGACGTCCATAGCATCGTCAAAGGTCACGATACCGACAAGGCGCTCCTCCATATCGACAACGGGAAGTGCAAGAAAATCGTACCTGTCGAGGAGCTTTACTACCTCCTCCTTATCCATATGCGTACCTGCGGATATTATGGAGGTCTCCATTATGTCTCCGATCTCCATGGAGTTATCCCCGAGAAGCATATCCTTAACGGTCACCACTCCGATGAGCCGGCGGCTGTCATCGGTAACATAGCAGGTGTAGATGGTCTCCTTATCGGAGCCCGTGATACGTATTCTCTCAAATGCCTCCTCGACGGTGGTATGTGCGCGAAGCTCGACAAACTCCGTGGTCATAATAGAGCCTGCGCTGTCCTTGGGATATTTCAAAAGCTGATTTATTATAGATCTTGCCTCGGGAGTGGAGTTGGAAAGTAATCGCTTTACCACATTTGCGGGCATTTCCTCGATAATATCGACGGTATCGTCCACAAACATCTCGTCAAGTATCTCGGTGATCTCTCGGTCGCTGAATTTTTCGATAAAGGAGCGCTGGAGCTCCGAATCCATTTCGACAAAGGTCATCGCCGCAAGATCCTTCGGGATTATGCGAAACAAAAGGAGCGCTTCCTCATCACTGCACTTCTGCATTACAGCCGCCACATCGGCGGGCTCCTCATCCTCCATTAAACGCTTGAGAGACGAAAAATCTCTGTTCTCGAACAACGTCTCAAGCTGCATTTCCTTCTTTTCGGTCATAATTTCACACTCCCCTCGGGAAAATTTTTCCGTATGTTAATCTCTGTATGCTTCCTCCGCCTCCGCGCGGATACTCTCCACGGCAGCTCTCATATCGGGAGCGCCGAAAGAGGCTGTTCCCACTACAAGGAGCGATGCTCCCGCGGCGGCAGCCTTCGATGCGGTTCCGGAGCCGATGCCCCCGTCCATTTGCACAGGGAAATCGCGCCCTGCAGCACTTCTTATCTCCTCCGCCTTATGAAGCACTCCCTCCATAAAGCGCTGTCCGCCGAAGCCGGGCTCAACCGTCATCACAAGTGCCATATCCATATATTCGTAATACGGCAGAAGAAGCTCGGCGCTCTCCTGCGGCTTCACCGCCAGCGATGCCTTCATGCCGAGCGATCTTATATCCTTCAGCACGGTTCTTGTTCCCTCGATATCTCTGAGCCCGAGGTGCACCGTCACGTTCCACGCGCCTGCCCGAGCCAGCACATCAAGGTACTCCCACGGTCTGCACGTCATCATATGAACGTCAAGCGGGAGCTTCGTTATGCTCCCGATCCTCCTTATCACGTCAAAGCCGAAGCTGATATTCGGGACGTACACCCCGTCCATCACATCAAGGTGCAGTATATCCGCACCGGCGGCCTCCGCTCTTTTGATCTCATCTTCGATGCAGAGCATATTGCACGCCAGCACGGAAGGACATATCTTTATTTTCATGTTTTCGTTTTGCCTTTCGGAATATTTACATTATCGAATACAAATCGGCACTGCTTTGTGCAAGACCGAGACACAGTGCCACGAAAGCCCTCACACGTCGGTGTCACCCCGAAATATCCGGCATATCCTGTTATCAGCGGTAACACCGCAAGCACGCACCGACGGCGGAGCCGACGGAAGTTTCAATAAAAGGACGTGGGATATCTCGGTCTCTGTCGGGTGCTTCATATACTGCCGTCTCACATGAGGCGGCAGAGCTTTATTCGGCAAGAATACACACTGCGTGCACTCTCACGCCCTCTCCGCGCCCCGTAAAGCCCATTTTTTCCTCTGTCGTTGCCTTTATATTGATGCGGGACACATCAATGCCTATCGCCCTCGCCGTATTCCTTCTCATCTCGTCAATATACGGCGCAAGCTTCGGCATCTGCGCGATAACGGTGACGTCTATATAGTCTATCGCAAACCCCGCCGCGCGAACGGTATCCGCACACTCGCGCATAAGGACGGCGCTGTCCGCGTTTTTGTATTTCTCATCGGTATCCGGAAAATGATATCCTATATCTCTCATGCCGGCGGCTCCGAACAGAGCATCCGACACGGCATGGAGCAGCACATCGCCGTCGGAATGTGCCAGAAAGCCGTACTCGCAGGCTATCTCCGTTGCACCCAAGAGCATCCTCTTGTTTTCGCAAAATCTGTGGGCATCGTAGCCGTGACCTATTCTCATGCCTCTCCGTCCTCTCTGCCTCCGAGTATTCCCTCCGCGATGTGTATATCCTCGGGAGAGGTGATCTTGATGTTCTCCCTGCCGATATCGACAAGTCTGACCTTGAAGCCGAGCCGCTCCGCCATCATGCAGTCATCGGTGACGACGGCACCGTCCTTTTTTGCCATATATATCGCGGCTCTGTACATATTCGCCTTAAATACCTGCGGTGTGCCTATGAGCCATATTTTGGAGCGATCCACCGTTTCGCCTATATACGTGCCGTCCTCCGAATATTTCACGGTATCGACGGAGGGATATCCTGCGGCGGCGGCTCCGCCGTCATAGGCGGCACGCAGTACCTTCTCAAGCTGTGTCGGAGTTATCAGGCACCGAGCGCCGTCATGCACAGCCACAAACTCCGCCTTATCCGACACCGCCTCGATTCCGGCAAGCGCCGACTCCATGCGCTCCGCTCCGCCCTCGGTAACAGTCATGGGCTTACAAAAGCCGTATCTTTCCGAAAATTCGCTGTACGCGGGCACATCCTCTCCCCTGCACACAAGCACGATCTCATCCACAAGAGGACAGTGCTCAAATGCGCTCAGAGTGCGTACTATCACAGGGATCCCGCACAGCTCCCGATTCTGCTTTTCGCCGTCGATATCCGAAAACCTCCGTCCCGAGCCCGCCGCAAGAATTATCGCGGCAGTTCGCGGATGAGCCGACGTGCCGAGCCTGTTGAAGATGCCCATATTCCCCCTCCGTTGAGCCTATGCGGACACAAATATCCGCCTTACGTATGCCACGCAGGCAATTCTTCATATATTATATCACAAATACCGGTAAATTCATATACCCGAATGTAATTTTTTTCCTTTATATTGCCCTTTTGCGGGGCAAAATATATCCGCGCACCTCACTCACCGTTGACTTTGCGGGAATGTTATGCTATCATTTATCTATCACGGTGCCCGAACGGGCGACAAGGAGAATACGATGGATCATATTGAGCTTTCAAGTGTACTTCACTTTTTTGAGGAGATCTCGCGCATCCCACGTGCATCCGGTAACGAAAAGGGTGTGGCTGAATATCTTGTGCGCTTTGCGGAGGAAAGAGGGCTTTTTCACTCTGTTGACAGCGCCGGAAACGTACTTATAAAAAAGCCCGCACAGGGCTCCGATTCCGCCCCCGTTATACTTCAGGGGCACATGGACATGGTGGCGGAAAAGATCGACGGCTCCGACCACTGCTTTGAGACGGATCCGATAAGGCTGATATATGACGGAGATATCCTTCGTGCGGACGGCACCACGCTCGGCGCCGACAACGGCATCGGTGTTTCGCTGATCCTTGCAGTGCTCGATTCCGACACGCTCCGCTGTCCTCCGCTCGAATGTGTTTTCACCGTCTCCGAGGAGATCGGTCTGCTCGGAGCGGACAAATTCGATTTTGCCGCTCTCTCCGGCAGGAGATATCTCAATCTCGATTCCGAGGGGGAGGGTGTCGCTACGGTCGCCTGCGCCGGAGGCGTCAGGTGCGATATAGATATCCCACTGTCCGAGGATGCGGTGCAGATCTCGGGAAATGACATAAAGATCACTCTCGGCGGTCTTGCGGGAGGTCACTCCGGTGAGGACATAAACAAACGCAGATCAAACGCGCTTCTTATGCTCTCCGACCTCATCTCCGCCGCCTCCTCCGCAGTGACCGAGGCGGGCTTTACGGCAGCTCTCGTATCAATGAACGGCGGCAGCAAGGACAACGCCATTCCCCACTCCGCCACAGCCGTGGTGCGCACCGATGCCTCCGATATCTTCACCGAGGCACTGAGCGATGCCGCAAACGAGCGTATGCAGTTCCTCTGCGATGAGGATATGCTGTGCCGCATATCCGTGACCGCCTCCGCGCCGTCCGGAAAAGTGATCGGTAACAGCCTCCTCACTCTCATCTCCGAGCTTCCGTGCGGTGTTATCGAAATGGAGCCCAATATGCCGGACTGTGTACGCACGTCGGCAAATCTCGGTATAGTCAATGCCGACGAAAATGGGATATCCGTCGTGCTGTCCGCTCGCTCCTCAAGCGACAGTGAGCTCGATCTGGCACTGGCTTCCGTCGAAAAAATATGCAAGGGCTTCGGCGGCACCGTATCCCCGAGAGGTCGTTACACCGGCTGGGCACGGCGTGAGAGCTCCGAGCTCCGAGCATATTACACGGATGCGACTCGCCGTATCCTCGGAAAGGAAGCCGAGTTTCTCTCGATCCACGCAGGTCTCGAATGCGGTATCGTATCAAAAAAAGTGCCCAACATGGACATGATATCCATAGGGCCCGTCATAAAGAATATGCACTCTCCCGACGAGACCGTGTCTCTTTCGTCTGTTGAGAGATTTGCAAGGCTCGTGTCATATATGCTCGAAAATATGTGACTGCCGCACAAAAGCCTCATGTGCATTTGCAGACGCCGAGATCTCGGCGCTCATACACATGAGGCTTTTTCTTTTATTTCTTACCGTACGAAAAGAGCTCCGAGAGCAGGTTCTTGCGGTCTGCCACGGCATTGTAGGAGAGCATGGCGTAATCGTTCAGCTCACTCTCGCGTCCCATTGCGATGGCATCGTAATAGCTTCCGTTGGCATCACGGTAATGTCCCGCAGAGATCACGGGATATTTTTCGGACAGCTCGGAAAGGTACATCTGCGCGGCAGTCCTCGGTATTCCCGCCTTTTCGCAAAGGAGCGTTGACAGATAGTTTGCACTTATATCTACGCCCGTTTCCTCCTCGATATCGAAATTCGCCCACATCACGAACGGTACCGTATATCTGAGGAGCTGTTCCTCAAGAGTTCCGTTCTCCACGCTGATATTGTTCATTTTCCAGAGCGGCCTTACGACATTGTCATTCGGCTGATGGTCTCCGAACATGAGGATCACGGTGGGCTCGGACTGAGTCGCAAAATAATCCACAAGCTCTCCGAACGCCTCGTCCGACTTATTTATGAGCGACAGATACGTATTGGTGACTCCCGTATTTGAGAATCCGGCGATATACTCAGACGGGGTGAAATTGCTGTGCTTTGTGGTATATCCGCCGTGATTCTGCATCGTCACGTCAAATGCAAACAGCCTGTCACCCTCGTCCTTTGCCTCGTACAGCTCAATGATCTTTTCATAGGTCGCGGCATCGGAATAATAATTGCGTATCTTCTCGCTTCCCGTGAAATCGGCAGACGAATAGAAGCGATCGAAGCCGAACCACTCATATACCTTATCGCGGTTCCAGCCGCTTGCCCCGTACGGGTGAATTGCGACTGTTTTGTATCCGAGCTCCGAAAGCTGAGATGCAAAGGACGGTGTTTCGCCCTCAAGATACTGCATATACGGAATACTTCCCACGCTGAAATGGGACATAGAGAAGCCCGTCAGAAACTCAAACTCGGAATTCGGGGTATTTCCACCCTTGACCGAGACGTGGCACGTTCCCTTCACCGTATCGCTCCGCATCGAATCAATGCACGGAGTCACGGGCATAGCCGCGTTGTAATTCACGGCAGTTCGCAGATCGGAGAACGCCTCGTTCATTATTACGATAACGTTCGGCAGGACGGTGTCCTCCGTCACCTCCTCCGCCTCGTAATCCGCCATCAGCTCCGAGAGCTTCTCGGGGCTGTAGCCGTCGGGCTTGTCTATATCGGCAAACTGGAGCGTGTACGCAAATGTCACGGCGGCTCCGTTCACTTTGTACACGTGCTTCGGCGTGAACAGATACGGGTACATTCCCAGCTCCGACACGCCCTCGTCCGACTGAACATAAAGACCGCCGAGTACAATTGCGACCGCAGACACAGCCGCAACGGGAGCGCGCAGCCACCAAAGCTTCAGCTTGATCCTCGGAGTACACAGAAGTCCGAGCATGATGATAAAGAGAAACGCGCAGACGATAAAGCAAACGCGGAAGCTCACTATAAAGGTATAGTTATCGACAACATCCGCGGCTATTCCCGCCGACATTATATCCCACGGGAACAAAGGAGTTCCCCTGAACTCAAGCGTGTAGTAATTGGCTATTCCGAACAGCATGGGAACGGCGGCGGTAACGGCTACAGCCGCCTTCATGCTTCCCGTGAGGAACAGAACGAACAGCTCCGCCGCGTAGTAGAACAGCAGATTCATGAAGAACAGCTCCGGATGACCGTCTGTCGCTATCATGTCAAACGGGTTGTGAGTAAAGAATTCCGTCAAGAGAAACGCGGCGGCGGGAGCAAGCGCGGTCAATATCCAGCCGCTCACCTTGCCGAGTCTCAGGCAAAGCAGACCGGCAAATGCCGCCGCGACCGCGATGACTACGGACAGCACAAGCTCGGCTCTGTATTCCGAGCCCCCGGACTGAATCACGGCGACGGCTATCAGCACAAGCATGAGCAGTGCCGGAATCAGTGAGCAGATCCGCACGACGGATGAGAAGCGGCGCAGGCGCGCGAAAATCCCCTTCTCGCACTTCGCCGCGCTCTCCGTTTTTTCCTTGGCATCGGTCGATGCCGTATCAGCTGATATCTGCGTCTCATTTACCGATGCAGCCTCGCTCGATACGTCACCGCGGACACTCTCCGAGATCACGTCGGTCTCGGTCTTCTTTTGACTTTTTCTCTTGAATATGTTCATCATATACCTTCGATCTTATTTTCCGCTGATTATTTGCATGAAGCGACTGAGGTCGGTGCTGTTCACCGTTCCGTCGCCGGTCACGTCGGGATTTCCCTTATATCCCATTCCGCCTCCCGTCACGATCATGGTGAGCGTGGACAGGTCGATACTGTTTATTGCTCCGTCGCCGTTTACATCTCCCGCCACGTACGTCGGATCCGTGCCGGTGGGCACGCCGTCAAGCTCGGTTATATAGGCATCGTACTCACGAAGCATCGTCTCATGATCCGAGGCAAGTCTAAGACTGTCCGCCGCCTCCGCAAGTATGGCATCCGTCTTCGCTTTGTTTGCGGCGGAGTATTCATTGCCCGCGATATGCGCCGCAAGCCTTGCGCAAAGCTCCTCCGCATATGCGGCAAGTCCGCAGAACAGTCTACCGTCCGCCTCCGAGATCACCGTGAAGCGATCGGAGCGGGAGACAGTGTTTCCGCCGCTGTCAAGCGCCGAGATCACTATATGAAATACTCCGACCTCTCCGACATAGTCATCGAACGGCATTTCATATTCGCAAGCATCGGTTACGTCTATCACGCTCTCGTAGCCGTCGCTGTCGTAGATAAGGTATATCTCGTACATCACCGCCGCGGAGTAGCTGTCCCAGCTTACCGTGGTTCCGTCATATGTGACCCCGCTCGGCAGTCCGCCCGTGACCTCGGGCTTCGGTACGCTCACCGTGCCGGTGCCCCCGACGGTCTGTGCGGCAATTCCGCCTATATACGGGACAAGCGTGGCTTCTATCTTATAATCGCCCGAATTTTCGGGCACGGTGAACTCGATATTTGCAAGCTCCGCATCTCCTATGATATCGGCGGATGAGGCAAACACGATAACAAGCGGCTCGGAGGAGAGCTGTGAAACCGAGCCCGCTCCCTTCAGGGTGTCCGACACCTCGACGCTCTTTACGGCAAAGCCGGACGGATATGACACTCGGAGCTCAAAGCCCGAATAGCCGGTCGCTCCGCCGAGCGATATTCCGACGAGAGCACTGCCCGAATCCGCGACCGCGTTCCCGACGACAAGTCTCGGAGAGGATGCTGTGGTGCCGATGCTGTAGCCCGTATTGCCGAGGTCGAAGCCTATGATGCTGTTTATATACGCCTCATTCTCATCAAAGGAAAGGCGCGCCGCGGCGGAGCCCTCCGCCTCTCTTACATTGTAATCGGAATATGCCAGTACCGCATTGTCAATTGCCGCGCCGAGTCTGTAGTGGCTCACTGCGAGGCTGTCATATCCCGTATCAAAGCTGTCGTTTATCGCTCTGAGCATAAGAACGCCGTTCAGATACACGGACACAGCGCTCCTTGCCTGTCTTACCGCGAACTCATATGTTCTTCCGAGCTCAAGCGCATACGCGGCAGAGGCAAGCACGGCAGAGGCGGCGGTATTAAAGCCGTAGCCGGAGCGGGCGGAGATGTAAAATTTGCCCGTATCCCAATCATATCCGGCGATATATCCGCCTCCGAAGCGAACTCCGAGGCTTGCGCCCGCTGATCTTCGGTCGACCCTTATATCCTCCGCATAGGTGAAGCCGCCGAGCTCGGTGAGATCCGAGACTATCGATGCGACACCGGTCTTGCCGTTTTCGGTGAACTTGAGATATCCCCCGCTCACGGACGGTGATACCGTTCTGCTCGGAAGCATCTCCCCGAGCTCGGGCATGGGACGTCCCTCGCTTGCCACGGAATATCCGCTGTCAAAGTACCACGATGACACCTCCGAGGTCGCGGATATCCCGCCGAAATCCTCCGTTGCCACGACATCTCCGTAGCGCTCTCTGACATTGTACGAGCTGCCGCATACGCGAAGATTATCCATGAGGAACGTACAGTGCTGAGGATAGAGGATAAGGTATTTAGTTTCAAAGCTGCTGTCCATCTCGGCGGAGACCATCGGAATACCGTCGAGATAAACTGTCATCTCGGGGCCGTCAAACTGAAAGGCAAGCTCATACCAGTGTGACATTTGCCACTCAAAGCTTCTTTCGGCGTAGCAGTCGAAGGTATCGGTCTGCTTGTTCGTGGGCCATTCCGAGCCGGAGCCGACGGTAAACGCTCCCTTTGTGAAGTTGTATCCGGCATAATTGTACTCCGGACCGCCCGAAAATACCGTGAGCTGTGCGTACTTTCCGCTGTCCGGTGTATCGACGGACTCGACGAGCACGTCGAAAATAAGCGTGCCGCCGCCGTTTTCCGAAATATACTTATTTATTGCATCCGAGCCTGCGGAATAGACGATACCGTCGTTATTACAGCGGATACAGGTATCGCCTGCGGACGATGCCGAAAACGCCAGCGCTCCCATAAGCATTGTGAAGGTTAAAAAAACAGATAAAAGTCGCTTTGTCATGTTCCAAGCCTCACATTATTCCGAGATACCGGTCGAGGTAAGAGCTTCCCCAAGTCTCACCCGAGATCGGCATCTCTTGTTTTGACATAGTACCATTATACCACACTTTCTGTGCAATTTCAATAGAAAAGAGGTGTCGTCGCGATATCATTTTGCGCTATTGCAGTATCCGCGCGGGCACGCCGCACCGCTTCGCCACGCCCCCTGCGTTTGCACTTTTCCCGTATTAATGTAGACGGTCTGTAAAGCCTTTGTAAATCCGAGGCGCGCCGTGTTGACTGTGATTTATTTTTGATGTTATAATTTTCCGGTAAGCAGATATTGCTTTAATGAAAGGTCAAAAGATGCTTGAACTGAGAAATATTAAAAAGGATTATGAGATGAACGGCGAGACCGTTCATGCTCTCCGCGGTATTTCGACCACCTTCAGAAAGAACGAGTTCGTTGCCGTGCTCGGTCATTCCGGCTGCGGAAAGACCACGCTTCTGAACATTATCGGCGGTCTTGACAAATACACCTCGGGTGAGCTTCTGATAAACGGTGTTTCCACGAAGAAATATCGCGACAGAGACTGGGATGCGTACCGCAATCATTCAATAGGCTTTGTATTCCAAAGCTACAACCTTATCCCGCATCAGACGGTGCTTGCGAACGTGGAGCTTGCACTCACGATCTCCGGAATATCCCGCTCGGAGAGGCGCCGCAGAGCTGTTGCCGCTCTCGAAAAGGTCGGTCTCGGAGATCAGCTTAAAAAGCGACCGAGCCAAATGTCGGGCGGTCAGATGCAGCGTGTGGCGATAGCAAGAGCTCTTGTGAACGATCCCGAGATACTGCTTGCCGATGAGCCGACGGGCGCTCTTGATTCCGAGACCTCGGTTCAGGTCATGGATATCATCCGTGAGATCGCCAAGGACAGACTTGTCATCATGGTCACCCACAATCCGGAGCTTGCGGAGGAATACGCGACGAGGATCATACGGATAAAGGACGGCCTCATAACCGACGATTCCGATCCCTGCGAGTCCGCGGAGTCAGCCGTTCAAGCTCCTCCTAAAAAGTCGAAGAAGAACGGCAGGGTCTCCATGTCGTTTTTCACCGCGCTGTCCCTCTCCCTCAACAATCTGATGACAAAGAAGGGGCGCACCTTCATGACCTCCTTTGCGGGCTCCATAGGTATTATAGGCATTGCGCTCATACTATCTCTCTCCAACGGTATCAACACCTACATCAACAAGATACAGAAGGAGGCTCTCTCCTCCTACCCCATCACGATAACGAAGGAAAGCAACGACACCTTTGCGATGATGGAGACAATGATGCAGCAGAACGTGGAGGCAAGCACGGAGAAGCACGACCGCGATGCCGTATATTCGAACACCGTAATGTACGATATGGTGAACGCGATGACCTCCACCGCAAAGAATTACAACGATCTCGAAAAATTCAAGAAATACCTCGACGGAAACGACGAGGTGCAGAAATACGCCTCCGCGATACAGTACGGATATGACCTCGATATGCCGATATACACAAAGGATTCCGAGGGCGTTATCATGGAAGCGGATCTTGCAAAGCTCATCGGCAATGTCCTCGGTGACACGGGCACCTCGATGCTCACCTCGGACTACTCCATGTTCTCTCAAATAAACGTCTTCCAAGAGATGCTCTCCGACAGCTCGGGAAAGCTCTCAAGTGAGATCACGGACAAATACGAGCTTGTCTACGGCGATTGGCCGAAGGAGTACAACGAGGTCGTGCTGATCGTGACGAAGGACAACGAGCTGTCCGACATGATGCTTTACGCTCTCGGCTTCAAGGATTCCAAGGCATTCGCCGAGCTTATGAACTCCACCGTAAAGGGAGAGCAGCTCGACAACCTCGGTGAGACCAAGTGGAGCTACGAGGAGATATGCGAAAAGAAATACAAGATCGTGCTCCCGACAGACAAATATTCACCCGTAAGCGACGGCACAGACCACACGCACGGCATACAGTACAATGATATCAGCTCGACGGCGGCGGGACTTGAGTACCTGTACAACTCCGAGGACGCGGGCACAGAGCTCAAGATCTGCGGCATAATCCGTCCGGGCGAGGATGCCGACGGGCTGATCCTCACGGGTGCGATCGGCTACACGAAGGCTCTGACGGATCATCTGATCGAAAGGCTTGAAAGCAGTGACATCATGCAGGCACAGCTTGCCGATCCCACCGTAGACGCGATCAAGGGAATTCCGTTCATCACCGAGACCACCGTACTTCCCGACGATGCGGAAAAGGCGGCGGATTTCGCGGGCAGACTCGGCGGACTGAGCACCGTGGAGGCGGCGGAGGTGTTCCGCTATATCTCCGCGATCCCCTCCGAGGAGTACATTGATTCCGTGATAAGCGCCCAGCTCGGAGCACTTACAAGAGAGGACATCGAAAAAACGGTGGTCGATACCTATTCCGCCGAAATGGGCGTGGATGCCGACACCGTTATGGGATATATAAGCAGTATGAGCGACGAGGAGCTCATGGCATCCGTAAAGCAGGGCATGACCGAGGCGCTCACCGAGCAATATGCCGCGCAGGCGGAGGCAAGCCTTGTGGGTATGTCCGATGAGATGCTTCAGGCTATGCTCCTCTCGGGAGAGTGGACAGACGAGCAATACGTCATGATGTATGACGAATTTGTTCCCGCCGCATATTCCGACGGATCATATGAAGAAAATCTCGCACTGCTCGGCTACGCCTCCCCCGAGGATCCCGATTCGATAAACATCTACGCCGAGACCTTCTCCGACAAGGACAAAATCTCCGAGATCATTGCAGAATACAACAGCTCCGTCTCCGAGGACGAGATGATCGAATATACCGATTACGTGGAGCTGCTCATGTCCTCCATTACCGATATAATCAGCGGCGTTTCCTATCTTCTTGTCGCCTTCGTCGGTATATCTCTTGTGGTATCCTCGATCATGATCGGTATCATCACCTACATTTCAGTCTTGGAGCGCACCCGTGAGATCGGTATTCTCCGTGCCATCGGTGCCTCGAAGCGCGATATCTCGAATGTATTCAACGCCGAAACGCTGATCGTGGGCTTTGTATCGGGAGCTATCGGCATCGGTCTTTCCGTACTGCTCTGTATTCCGATCAACGCCATAATCCATCATCTCACAAGGCTTGTTGAGCTGAAGGCTGCCCTTCCCGCCTTGGCGGGCGTGATACTCGTCCTTATAAGTATGTGCCTCACGCTCATTGCGGGCGTTATTCCCTCAAGGGTCGCCGCAAAGAAGGATCCGGTCGAAGCGTTGAGAAGCGAATGACAGAGACGGCAAGCCGCCTTCCCCGACAAAACGAAGGTCGGTATCGCACCGTGGTGCGATACCGACCTTTTTCAGTTTTCTTTATTTTGACTGCGGCTTTTTCCTGCTGAGGAGTGCGAACACCGCGACAGTCACGACCGCAAAGAGTCCGATGCCGACATACACCGCAAGCATATCGTCGCGAAGTCCGATCGGCTTTACATCTCCGTCCATGTCCTCCGCCGTCGGAGCCGTCACGTAAAGAGTCTCCTCACCGAGGCCGCTTCCGTCACCGAGCGCCGTGACCGAGGCTATTTCAAGCTTCACGGGAGTCTCGGATCTCAGGATTATCGCGATACGCTCGATCCTCTCAGCCGTTTTGATCCCCGTCAGGTCGCATATCGGCGTGTATATTCCCGAGCCGCTTCCCGAATATGTAAACACCGTTCTGTCCGCACCCGACACAAAGACTATGTCAAGGGTGAACGGCTCCGCGGTCTCACAGGCAATCAGGAATTTCACGAGCGGATGACCCGTAACGCACATCGGGAAGGCAGGCTCACCGATCATGACCCGTGATGTTCCGCCGATCTCCGTTATCAGTGCGCGGCACGCCGGCACGCCGGTGTATTCCTCAAGTGCCGTGCTTCCCGCCGTCGATATTGCGGCAAGTCCGTCAAGCACGGTGAAGCCGCCGGAATCGTATGAGCTCTTGAAATCCCACAGCGTGACGTCCTTCGTCTCGCCGCTCCACCTGTCATACGCCTCATACTGCTCCCACTCGGGATGCACCGCATCGATCACCTCTCCGTCCGACGAAGCAAACAGATAAGAGAAGCCCGCTCCGACCTCGGTATCGGGTATGTCCTCCGATATATCGCACCCTATCATGAGCCGAGAAATGCTCCCGCCGTCGGCGGCAGAGGCATACACAGCCTCCGCATACATCGGTCTTGCATCGGCAGGCAGGCTGAGAAGCAAGCCCCAATTCGATCTCGGATAAGGCGACATATACCGCGATATGAGCCACGCAAGACTCTCGTGCTCCGCCGTCTGCGGTATCGCGGCGTAAACCGTCTCGTTATTGCGCGCCGCGGCATAGGTCAGTCTGATGACCTCCGCAAGCTCGTGCGCCGTCTTCGACACCTTATTCGAATCGGCATGACTCACTATAAATCCGTAAGGTGCATATCTCTCCGAGAGATATGCGACTGCGGCGGCAAGCCTTCGGCAAGCCGTCTCGCTTGATGGCGAAAAATCCCCCTCTCCGAGATCGGTCATTCGGAAGGTCACGCCGATACCGCAGGCGGAAAGGAAGCGGATGCGCGTATCAAGCAATGCGGTCTCGGCTCTATCGGGATAATACGACACGCCGTAATGAGTAAACACCGTGCCGCTCTCGCCGCTCTTGTCGCTGAGCAGTGTCGCGGCGGCAACATCTATGACGTAATTGTCAAAGCCCGCCGAAAAAGCCTCCTCGGGGCTTATTCCGAATACGGAGCCGACGGCACTCTTGGTCGGCTCGTTATGAGAGATGCCGCCGCTTGCGAATACTGGCTCTGTTATCGGATACAGCTTGTCTCCGTCGCGGATCGCCACCGTGTATGAGTTCACCGCAACGCCGTCCGATGCTACCGATGCAGAGAAGCTGAAGGAGGTGGTCATCTTCATCACCGCCAAGGGCTCCTCCTCCATCGCGCCTTTGAGCGAGCCCCACATCGGCACCTCGAAAAGGCACAGCTCTCCGTCGATGTATTTCACCGCGGCATCTCTTGTGATGCTTCCCGCAACGGACAGCACGTCCTCGGTGAACGTACACCTCGATATCTCCCCGAGCACCGAGGTCACCTCGCCGCTCTCAAGCTCTATGATATCGACACCGTATACATACACCGGATGGCTCTCGATACCGGTAAATTCAAGTCGGTATGCGGAGCTCGGCGCGGCATTTTCCGCGTAAAAGAGATACTCCCGTCTGCCCTCGGTCACGGCAGATGAGCCGCACACACCGTAATTCTTACCGTCGGGGGCGAACATGGCGGTGATTCCGCCGCCGTCACCCTCAAGCGTAACTCTCAGAGCAAATTTTTCCTCACCGTTTGCCGTCAAGCCCTTTCCGCAGACTGCGGCGGCAGATATCACCGACATATCCTCCGAAAGTCCGTCCACGGTAAACGCCGAATACCTTTCCGCAGTCTCTCCGTGATCCGTATCGGAAAGAAGCGCTCTGTATATCACAAGCGAATCGGGCCCGCCGCTCTCCCCCTTCTTATCCTTAAAGGAAGCGGATACGGATATCCGGCTTATGCTCTCGGTACCCTCCGGAAGTCTGACATACATATAATAGCTCTCCTTATACGGGAGACGTGTGGTCACGATGGCGGAGGTATCACCGAAGAACACGCGCAAGCTCACAGTGCAAACGGCACTTGACGTTGAGCTGAGCACAAGTCCGACCTCACGCCGCCCCTCCGTCGCAAATCCGTCGGGGAACGTCACGGCAGCTCCCGCATTTATATTGCGCGCGGTGACACGGAAAGCCGTCTCGCCCGACTCGGTGATCACCGAGGAATTGCTGTCGGACTGCGCCTCCCACGCCTCAGCCGTGCAAGCGGTCACTCCGGAGCCGAGATATTCGCTCGGTACCGCTCCGCCGTTTCCCCTTGCGGGTGCCGAGGTCACCGTCACGGGGAGCATTGCCGACACCATCGGCAGAAGAACGAGCAGTACGGTCAGGCATACCGCAAAGCGCCGCGCTTTTGTTCCTTTCATAATTCAATCCTTTCCGGCTCTGAACATTATTTTCGAAGCTATGAGCAGTGCCGCCTCCGAGCGAAGCAGAAGCGTCACAAGGAAGTACACTGCGGCGGCAACGGGAACTATACCGCAAAGCGCCGCCACGGGCTCTCGGATAAATGTTCTCATGACAAGCATTACCGCACCCATAAGCACCGCCGAGCATACCGAGCTTGCAATATCGCGGGCATTTGTCCCCTTCCGCTCACGCCGCACACCGCGCACCGCCGAGCGATTCAGCACAAGGGCAAGCAGTGCCGCCACACCCGAGCTCATTGCGATACCGCCGAGCCCGGCATATCTCGCCGCAAGGGGCACAAGCACCGCTCCAAGCGCCGCCGAGATGAGAGCCGATACCGTAGGCGTCACCGTATTCCCCTCGGCATAAAAATATTTCACATACACCTCATTTACGGCAAAGAATATCATTCCCGCAGAGTATCCCGCAAGAGCCTTGGCGACAAGCACCGTATCCTCTGCGGTAAACTCGCCGCGGCGGTAGATAACGTATGTCACGGGCTCCGCCATTACCGTAAGCCCCACCGATATCGGGGCAATGATATAAACGACAGCCCTCACAAACGCATCAAGTCTGTCAGTCCCGCCCCGTCCGGATGCCGCTGCCTCGGAGAGGAGCGGGAACAAAAGATTCGTCAGTGCAAAGGT
Source organism: uncultured Lachnospiraceae bacterium (assembly GCA_964631595.1). Lineage (GTDB taxonomy): Bacteria > Bacillota > Clostridia > Oscillospirales > CAG-272 > UMGS1312. The sequence goes on from CAZVXL010000003.1 coordinate 86,475, forward strand.
AAATACACCGACAATTATCGTATACAGCCGATTTGCGTATCCGAGTGCACTCACCCCTCCGCCGCCTTGAAGCATTGATGCGTATCTCATGCCTACAAGGGTGCAGATCGGATTCGCCCATGCACCGAGAAGCAGCGGAAGCGCGCCGCGCAGTGTCCTCCGGAGATACGGCGACGAAAGCTCCGCCACGGGTCTGTAGCGCCAGCCGAGTCGCCTCAGACTCGGGAGCAGAAATGCCGCCTGCCCTGCCCACCCGACAACGGAGGCAACGGCAAGCCCGCAGATACCGAAGGAATCATTTGCCACGCAAAGATAGAGCACGACTATGCAGTTCGACACGGCACTCATGAGAGCGGGGGTCTTAAATTCGCCCATAGCCTGAAGCACGCTCACAAAGGAATATGCTATCCCCGCAAGCAGGAGCATCGGGAGCATTATCCTCGTAAGGCTCACGGCAAGTACGTGTGCTTCGCGCCCGAGCTCGGGCGCGACGAGGCGTACCAGCTCATCGGCAAATATGCCTCCCGCAAGCACCGCGGCGAACGCCGCAGGGATCAGCAGATTTATATACGAGAGTGAGAAGCGCATTGCCGATGCCCTGCCCTCCCTTACGGAGATCTCGCAAAGCACGGGAATCAGCACAGAGCAGATCACCCCGCCAAAGGTCATATCGAAAATAAGTGACGGAATACCGGAGGCGGTTTCATATGCCGCCGCCTCGACACCCGTACCGTATGAGGTGGCTATCAGCATATCGCGAACAAGCCCGAGCAGCTTTACTGCGGCTGTTATTGCGCCCATCAGTGCGGCAGTGCCGAAAAATCCGTCGGCGGTCTTCAGCTTATCTTCCATTATCAGTATCCGTTTTTGCTATATTATTGACCGCTTATTTTGTATTATATCACCTACGGCGAAAAAGTTCAAGCATTACGGGCATCAATGTGCCTCGCACGGAGAAACCGCGGAGGGTCATCGCCGTCACCGTTCAGTCCGCAAAAAAAGAAAAACGCCTCACCACTGTGAGACGCTGAACCACACCGACGCATCGCGGCTGATCTGTGGTTCGGGTTGGTGACCCGTACGAGAATCGAACTCGTGTTACTGCCGTGAAAGGGCGGTGTCTTAACCTCTTGACCAACGGGCCAAAATGGTGGCGGAGATAGGATTTGAACCTACGACCTGCCGGGTATGAACCGGATGCTCTGGCCAACTGAGCTACTCCGCCAAACGCTTGATTATTATATCACAAAGCTTCCCCTTTGTCAACACATATATTTAAGTTTTTTGTTTTTTGTTGAAGAATCTCCGAAAGGTGCATCCGAGACACCTCCGCCGCGCGTGCTTTTCCGTGATAGCTTGCGGCATTTCGGCGCATCCGCCGCGCAGACCCACTATTCGTTATAAATTTGGGTTTCGGTATTGACTTATGTCGAACAACGCTGTATAATGTAGATTGTAATATTTTTGCATCTGTGTCGACCCCTTCCCGCTTCGGGAGGGAGAAAAACATCAATCCGTACATCGGATATGAGTGTCTTTTATCTCTGATGTTTCACCGAGACAGTTTTGAACAAAAGCCGTGACCGTCATGTATACTCGGTCTGTGAGATTGCAAGCTACAATCGGATGCTCCGATATGTAAAAAACTCTTTGCGGGGGCTGCAATCAGTCTTCGGTGGGTTCGCGCAGGGCTTTATAGCTTTGGCGGGTTTTTACCGCAAAGGGGGATGCAAAAAATGTCTGATAAAAAGAATATTATCTGTCTTAAGGATATTGTCGTTGAATTTAACGGAGAAAGAGTCCTTGACGGGCTTGACCTTACCATTCACGACGGAGAGTTCGTAACGCTTCTCGGCTCATCGGGCTGCGGAAAGACCACTACTCTGCGTGTTATTGCGGGATTTCTTCAGCCGAACAGCGGCTCTGTCCTTTTTGACTCAAAGGAAATGAGTGGTGTTCCGCCTTACAAAAGGCCGGTAAACACCATTTTTCAGCGTTACGCATTGTTCCCTCATTACAATGTGTACGACAACGTTGCCTTCGGACTGAAGGTAAAGAAGCTGCCAAAGGACGAGATACGCCGCAAAGTGACCGATATCCTGAAGCTTGTAAATCTTGAGGGCTTTGAAAAGAAGGACGTGACAAAGCTCTCCGGCGGTCAGCAGCAGCGTGTTGCCATCGCGCGCGCCATTATCAATGAGCCGAAGGTGCTTCTGCTCGACGAGCCCCTTGCCGCGCTCGATCTGAAGCTTCGCAAGGAGAGGCAGGCAGAGCTTAAAAACATTCAAAAGGAGCTCGGGATCACCTTCATCTACGTTACGCACGATCAGGAGGAAGCTCTCTCGATGTCCGACACCGTGGTCGTTATGAACGAGGGCAAGGTACAGCAGATAGGCAAGCCCACCGACATATACAACGAGCCGGAAAATGCGTTTGTGGCGGACTTCATCGGGGAATCGAACATTATCGACGGCGTGATGGTGAGGGATTTTGTTGCGCGCTTCTCCGGTCATGAATTCACCTGCCTCGATCAGGGCTTCGGTGACGGCGAGCCGGTCGATGTTGTTATCAGACCGGAGGATGTCGATATCGTGCCCGAGGCGATGGGACAGCTTCCCGGAAAGATATGCTCCGTGACCTTCCGCGGTGTTCACTTTGAGATCATAGTGGACGTGAACGGCTTCAAGTGGATGATACAGACCACCGATGAGCACAATGAGGGCGAGGACGTATGGCTTTACGTTGAGCCCGATGCCATACACATAATGAAAAAATCCAAATACTCCGGTATGTACGGTGACTACAGCTCCTACTCGGATGAGCTCGATGCGCTCAGCGTGGTAGACGACAGCGAGGAGGAGGACTGAAATGAAGGCCGCCCTTTCCGAAAAGCGCAAAATGTCCGCGGGCACTTTCATTCTCAATTTTCCCTACTGCCTGTGGTCTGCAATATTTATAGTGGTTCCGCTGATAATCGTCATCTACTACGCCTTTACCGACAGCACGGGAGCGTTTTCACTCGAAAACATAAAGGCTCTTGCCGACTATAAGGAGACCTTTGTCGTATCAATATGGTATTCCCTTATAGCCACTGCGATATCTCTCGTTATGGCGTATCCGTTTGCGTTTTTTATGAGCAGAACAAGAGTCTCCGCTCAGCGCATGATGATGATGCTCGTGATGCTCCCCATGTGGATGAATCTTCTCATACGCACCTATTCGTGGATGATAATCCTCGAAAGAAACGGTATCATAAACAACATTCTCCGAGCCGTCGGGCTCGGTGAGGTCAAAATGATCGGCTCCTCGGGCGCAGTCATTCTCGGTATGGTCTACAACTACCTGCCGTACATGATAATTCCGATATACAACGTAATGTCCAAGATAGACCGCTCTCTTTACGAGGCGGCGGAGGATCTCGGCTGCGGCACATGGCAAAAGCTTCGCCGCATCGTGTTCCCGCTGTCGCTCCCCGGTGTGATCTCGGGGATCACCATGGTCTTTGTTCCCTCGGTCAGCACGTTCTACATATCGTACAAGCTCGGCGGAGGCAAGATCGGTCTCATCGGTGATGCCATTGAGCGGCAGATACAGACCTCCTACAACTACAATCTTGGCGCTTCTCTGTCGCTCGTGCTGATGATCTTCATTTTGATCAGCCTTGCGATAATGAACAAGTTCTCCGGTGATGAAGGGGGGATCGTTATATGAAGCTGTTCGGACGCTTTTTCACCTTTATCATCTACTTCTTCCTGTACGCCCCGCTTCTCGTAATGGTATTCTTCTCGTTTAACGAGTCGAAATCCACGTCGGTATTCTCCGGCTTTTCGCTGAAGTGGTACGGCGAGCTGTTCTCAAACAGCGATACCATGCAGGCTCTGCAAAACACGCTGGTGCTTGCTCTCCTGTCGGCTACGATCGCCACTCTGCTCGGAACGGTGGCGGCGGTCGGTATCTACAGAATGCGAAATCGCTTTGCGAAAGGGCTCATACTGAATATCACAAATATTCCGATGATGAATCCCGACATTGTTACCGGTGTTTCGCTGATGCTTCTGTTCGTATTTATCGGCAGATTCATCGGTCAGCGAAACTCCCTCAGCTTTATAACACTGCTCATATCCCACGTCACCTTCAATCTGCCATATGTGATCCTCAACGTCCTGCCGAAGCTTCGGCAGACCGATCCGCATTTGGTAGAGGCGGCGGAGGATCTCGGCTGTCATCCGGTCGATGCCTTCTTCAAGGCGGTGCTTCCGTCGATAAGCTCGGGCATATTCGCCGGCTTTCTCATGGCGTTTACGCTGTCCATAGATGATTTTGTCATAAGCTACTACACCTGCGGCTCCGGCTTCCAGACGCTTCCGCTCAAGATCTATTCCATGACAAGAAAGAATGTCAAGCCGGATATGTATGCGCTGTCAAGCATAATATTTGTAACGATCCTTGTACTGCTTATCCTCATAAACATCGCGCAGGTCAAATCCGAAAAGAAGGCCGGAAACGGCAACGGCACGGAAACGTACTGACCCTCGGGCACTCCGTACCGATACTCTCATCTGCAAAAAGGAGGCATTACGGTGTCCTCCTTTTTAATGCGGTAATACCGTAAATAAAGAAGAAAGGTAACACTTAAATGAAAAAAAATCTCGTATGTACTCTTACTGCACTGCTGCTCACGGCACCGATCGTGCTCTCCTCCTGCTCACAAAGCAAAAAGGATCCGTCGGAATATCCGAATCCCGAGCTTGTCGGCACGACGCTCAACGTATTCAACTGGGGTGAAAACATCTCCGACGGCAGTGACGGCTCTCTTGACATAAACGCGGAATTTGAGGAGCGCACCGGCATCAAGGTGAACTACATGACCTACGATTCAAACGAGGCGATGTATTCCAAGCTGAAAAGCAACGCGGTCTCCTACGATATAATAATCCCCTCGGATTACATGATAGAGCGCCTCATAAACGAGGATATGCTTAAAAAGCTTGACTTCTCCAAAATCGAAAATTACAAGTACATCGACGAGAGATACAAGAATATGTTCTTTGATGAGGGCAACGAATACTCCGTCCCCTATACGATAGGCACCGTCGGACTGATATACAACAAAACGATGGTGGACGAGGTTCCCGACAGCTGGTCTGTTATGTGGGACGAGAAGTATGCCGATGACATTCTCACGTTCAACAATCCCCGCGATGCCTTTGCTATCGCTCAGTTCCTGCTCGGACAGGACGTAAACAGCACGGACAAGGCGGATTGGGATGCCGCGAAGAAGAAGCTCATTGAGCAGAATTCGGTGATCCAAGGCAGAGTAATGGATGAGATCTACGTTAAAATGCCCGGAGAAAACGCGGCTATCGCCACGTACTACGCAGGTGACTTCCTCGCAATGAAGAACACCAACAACAATCTTGAGCTCGTATATCCCAAGGAGGGCGTAAACGTATTCGTGGATTCCATGTGCGTTCCCTCATCGTGCCAGAACTTTGATGCGGCTATGATGTACATCAACTTCATGCTCGACCCCGAGATCGGTCTTGCCAATGCCGAGTACATCTGCTACGCCACCCCCAACACGGCGGTTCGCGAGAATGAGGATTACTCACTCAAGGACAACGAGATCATCTATCCGTCGGACGAAGTTCTCGACAACGCGCAGTATTTCCACGATCTCGACCCCGAGACACGTTCGTATTACGAATCTCTGTGGGAGGAAGTGATCCGCAATCAGGGCTGATGACGAGCGGAGCGCGGACTACCCGAAGAAGCCCACGTATGGTATCATACGTGGGCTTCTCTGTATGTTCGTGCGCGCGGTGTGTGCGTAGTCGTGCGTGAACGCCGTGTGGCGCGCGTGGACGCTGTGTGGCGCGTGAGGGTGTGCCCGTGAGACACGTGTGGGACGGGACGGACGCACGTAGCCGCACAGCAAACGCAAGACGTTGCGATGCCTTACACACCGACTGAATGGGACGCCAAGGTGCTTGAGTGCGCCGTGTGGCGCGCGTGGACGCCGTGTGGCACGTGAGGGCGTGTGAGTATCCGTGCGACACGCGTGGGAGCCGTAGAGCACGTGGTCGAGCGTGAACGCTGTGAGACACGCCGTGTGTTTATGCGTGGACGGCGCGTGGTATGGGACTACACGAACGTAATACTGTGCGTGGTGCTGTATGAGACACACGTTCGCGTGTGGGTGGAGAAAATCCAAAGAGCCCGAGGCTATTGCCTCGGGCTCTTTTTTGCTATCCATAAAGGATGTTATACCGATTTCGGTGGACGGAACAGCTCCGTCTCACGCCTGACATTTGCCATGCGCTTCCGTTGCGGATATCGCCGTTCACCTCGGCAACATCAACATCTTAGTTAGCAGTAGCGGTAGTAGTAGCGGACTTACCGATGTACCAACGAGTACCGTCAGCGCGGTAAACCTCAAGTGCTACAGTTACGGTATGCTCACCTGCGGAAGCCTTAACGGTTGCGCCGGCGCCGTCATTTACGGGATCAAGACCCTTGACACATACGTCATCAAGGAAGATCCAGTAACGGTATGCATTCTCAACTGCATCCCACTCTACAGTAAGCTCTCCGTCACCGGAGGTAACTACGAGATTCTTGATAGAGGGAATAACGCGTGCGTTAGCGGTAGCTGCTACAGGAGCGGACTGACCGATGTACCAACGAGTACCGTTGTCACGGTAAACCTCAAGTGCTACAGTGATCTGATGATCACCGGCAGTAGCCTTAATGGTTGCGCTGGTGCCCTCGGAAGGATCAATACCCTTTACGCAAGTGCCGTCAAGGAAGATCCAGTAACGGTATGCGTTATCAACAGCATCCCAAGATACGGTGATGCTCTCCTCGCCTGCTACTGTTACGATGTTGTTAACAGCAGGAATGTTAGCTGCATTGGCGGTAGCCTGTACAGGCTCGGACTGACCTACGTAGTAACGAGTTCCGTCGGGGAGGTAAACCTCAAGAGCAACGGTGATCTTATGAGCGCCTGCGGAAGCCTTAACGGTTACGCTTGTCTCATCGGCAGGATCAATACCTGCAACACACTCGTCATCAAGGAATACCCAGTAACGGTATGCGTTATCAACAGCATCCCAAGATACGGTGATGCTCTCCTCGCCTGCTACTGTCTCGATATTCTCGATAACAGCGGCAGCCTTGGAAGCAGCTACAAGTACATCGTAGTTGGATACGCCATATCTAACCTTAGCGGGAACTGCGTCGTAAGCGGCAACTGCATCAGCGAGGAACTCAAGGTTGAATCTGCCAAGCTCGGCAGCAGCCAGCGAGTAACCGTCACCGTTCAGTGCTACCCAAGTATCGGTACCGACATCGGTGAAGCTTGCTACAGTATCTTCTACAACACCGTTGTAGGAGAACTTGTAGTTGTCATAGTAGGAAGTACAAGCTCTGGGGTAGTAGATGAACCAGCCCGCAGCGGTGAGATTGTCTGCCTTAGCAACGGACACGCCGTCAACAAAGATCTCAGCATAGTTAGCGCCGAGTACAAACTCGATGCTGTACCACTCGCCGAAGTCGATGGTGTAATCTGCGCTTGCATAGATGTTCTCATCTGCAAACTTAGCAGTGTTACCACCGAACGGGTTCTCGTTTGCGATCACGAATCTCTGACCCTTGAAATCGTATCCGAGGAAGATACCGTTGGAGGTACAGCCACCGAAGTAGGAGTTAGCCCAGTCGGTATCAGCTGCAACAGTATTGATATCGAAGGATACGGTGTAAGGAGCAACAGTGTTGCCGCCCTGCATGGTCTCAGCCTTATCAAGGAACTGAGAGTAACCGTTTCCGTCTCCGCCATTCTCTACAGCGTTGAACTTCAGGAATGTCTGAAGCTTATTGATAGCTGTGATAGCGTTGTTTACGGCAGTGTTGTTTGCGTTGAACTCAGCGCGTGCAGCGGTAAGAGTATCAGCGTTTGTAACAAGTGCCTTTTCCTCAGCGGTAAGAGCATTGTAAGCTTTCTCGGCTGCGGTGATAGCATCACCGGAGGAAAGTGTAACATCACCGATAGCATCGATAAGCGCGATAACTGCATCGGTATTAACCTTCTGAAGCTGATCAAGGTTTGTTACAAGAGTCTTAGAGGTAGGATAGAGTGCGTTGAAGGAAGCGTTAGCTTCGTCAACAGTAGCAGTGCCGGCTACCATTGCGTCGATGATCTCAATAGTTGCATCGGCAGCAGCCTTCAGCTCTGCATACTTAGCATCAAAAGCGGTGCGTGCATCGGTGAGTATAGTCTTATACTCCTCGGAAACAAGCGCCTGCTGCTCCTCTGTGAGAGCATTGAATGCATCCTCGGCAGCAGTGATTCTGTCACCGGTGGAAGCGGGGGACTCAACGTCGATAAGAACGTTGGGAGTGTAAGTACCAAGATCACCTACACGTCCTGTGAAAGGAGTGGTGGTGAAGGGGTAAGGATAGGTTGCACCGAAGGTAAGAGTGTTCTCACCGAGGTACAGATCTACGTTCTGAGGATAGAACATTGCGAAGTTGTAGCTCGGATTTGAGGTATTGCCCTCAACCATGAGCTCGCCGTTAAGGTAAACTCTTGCAAGAGCAGAGCCCTCAACGTACTCAACGGTCATGGTGTACCACTTACCTGCAACAAGGTCATACGGCTTCTGAGCAACGAAGTCGCAAACGCCGTTGTAGTTGTTGTAGAATCCGGCACCGGAGCCGATCGCGAAGGACTTGGTCTTAAAGTCGTAGCCTGCGAAGGACTCACCGTTTCTGATAAAGCCGATGTTAGCAGCCTTACCGTTATCGGTGTATGCGGTGTACATGAAATCATAAGTGATGGAGAAGCCCCACCAGCAGTTGTCACCGTCTTTGTCGGGGAAGTTGTAGTAACCCTTGTCGGTTCTGTCAACGAAATCAAAGTGAGTTACGGTACCCTGATACTTGATAGGACCGATAGCGTCGATAAGATTCTCTACCTCCATTACGGGGAGATACTTATCGTAGTCAGCGCGAGCTGCAACAAGTACGTCGTACTTGGTTACAAGAGCCTTCTGAGCATCGGTAAGTGCAGCATAAGCTTCCTCAGCAGCCTCAATGGCTTCTCTGGACTCGAATGTTACATTGCCGATAGCATCAATAAGAGCATCAACCTCGCCTGCCTTTGCCTTGTCAAAGTTGACAACAGCGGCATCGTAGGTAGCGCGTGCGGCGGTAAGGTCGGCAGCGTTTGTTACGAGAGCCTGACGCTCCTTGCTCAGAGCGTTGAAAATAGCCTCAGCGGCAGCGATCTTCTCACCGGAATCGGAAGCTGCATCGTAGGGGTTGTAAATGACCTCACCGATCTTGGCGATAGCATTGATGGCTCTGTTTGCAGCAAGGCTCTCATACTTTTCACGAGCTGCGGTAAGAGTAGCAGCATCGGTAACGAGAGTCTTCTGTGCGGGAGTAAGTGCGGCGTAAGCATCCTCAGCAGCGGTGATGAGCGCGTCGGAATCCATTACAGCGGCAGAGTCTCCGTTCCAGCTACCACTTACGGCTGCATTCCACTGTTCGAAGTTCTTGTAGGAAACAGTCTCAAAGCTCTCACCTGCAAATACGAGATTGCTCATATATGCGGTAACCTGGCTGGGATAGAAGATGTAGAAGTTGTACTCAATAGCTCCGTACCAAGAGCATACGGTTACGCCGTCAACCTTGATGGAAAGGTTGCTTCCGTTGTAAACGTACTGTACATGAGTGAGTGCATCGGTGGGAAGATCCATTACATCACTCTGTGCGAGAACCTCGGTTACAGAATTGGAGTTCATCCAGTTGTTGGTTCTTGCGATCATGAACCGCTTTGCGGCGTTGTTCCAGAAAAGCTTCGGGTTTTCGCCGTTTGCAGCAGTACATCCGCCGAGATAGCTGTACTCATCTCCGCCGGATACGGGGATCATGTCGAAGTCAAAGGTAAACTTGTTACCGGTAACAGGAGCTACATGGAGGTATGCACCTGCATCGACACCGGCCTCGATAAGGATACCGTCGGCATTGCCGGCGTTGTACTTAACGTCACCGATATTGTTGATGAGAGTATCAACGTTAGCGGCAGCAGCCTTATCATCCTCGGTGTAGTCACCCTCGATTACGACCTTAACATAGGAGCCCTCATAGGGGTTATCTGCGTGCTTGGGATCCTTGTAATCGGTGTTGGTAACAGCGGTTACAAAGTTAGGATCTACAGAGTCGTTAAAGGAGTTACATACTCCGAAGTAGTTCATGTGGATGTCACCGAAGGCGATAGCATCGTCCTTCTCGGTAACAATTGCGGCATAAGGACCTACGGGAATGTAGTAGGTACCGGGAGTTGCATCCTCATTGACCTTCAGTCTGAAGGTGCAGAGGTCACCGGAACCGTTGAACATACCGTAAGCATCCTCCTCCTCGGTGAAGGAAGGAGAGCCTGCGAACCAGTTCATCCAGCCGTTTCTCTTAGCATCGCTGAGAGCGGACTTACCGACTGTTGCTCTGTCCATATTAAGGATGGTACTGCTCGAAGCAAGATCGGTAACAGCCATGGGAGTGAAGGGGTTCGAATAATTCGTGGAATCAAAGCATCCGAATACTACGCAAGCGGTAAGAACAGACATACCGTATGCGCCGGGCATCTCATCCTCGTAGCCGGGAATATGACCTACCAGCTCGGGATCACCCCAAATGGAATCCATTGATACATTGATATAAACGATTTCGCCCGGCTTATATGTTTCCTTGTCGGGCGTATAGCGCACGACGTTTTCAGTGGTAATGGACGCCAGCTTTTCGGGATCGGCATCAATGGCACTGTCAGCTGTTACTACCATCGGAATCAATGACAGAAGCATCGCCATGCAAAGTACAAGTGACAAAATGCGTTTCATGTTTATGAACTTTCCTCCTAAAAAATTTTATTCTAAAACATACTCCTCGTGGGAGGGGCTTCCCAGTTCCCTCCCCCTCGGAGCAATATTTTATTCGGGTAATAAGATGAAACTTAACTCTAAGCTATCGGGAAACAGGTTATGCTACGGGACCGAAGGTCAGGTTAGCACCGGCAGACTTACGAACTACATACGAGAAGTCTGTAGAGTTGATAAATCCGTTGTAGTGAACGTCACCTGCATCGGAATTGAAGTTTACATTCGCTCCTCCGACCTTACGCATATAAAGGCTGAAGTCGGAAGCATTGAATGCGCCGTCATTGTTAACGTCTCCGTAGGAGAACGCCAGCGGGATGACCTCGGTCTTAGTCTCGCCGCATACGGTACAGGTGTAAAGCATTACGCCTGTGGAAGTTCCGGTCGCGGGAGTCTCTACAACACCGTCATTCCAAGAGTGTCCGGTAGCCTTCTGATCGTATGTGATATAGCTGCTCTCACCGCAAGCACAGGTGTGTGTGGTGTAGCCGTCGGTCAAACAGGATGCGGGAGTTACAACATCATTGTATGTATGAGTCGGAACACCGCCCGCTACTACAGACCATGCAGTGTTTACGCCTCCGCGAGCATACTCCATACCGCCCTTGGAAAGGCTGTAGTCGTTGGTATAATCGGTGGAATTCTCGTACACAACGTCGTTTACCTTAACGGTTACGTTGTCAAGATATCCCTTAACGAAGTTCGGGAAGAAGATGTAGTACTCTACATCAAGATCATAATAGCCGTAGGATCTGGAGATTATCTCCTTGCCGTCGATAGAAACGGAGATCACATACTTGGTATCATCATTTGCCTTGCCGTCTGCGCCGAGACCGGTAAGGTTGTAGGAGATCTTGAAGTTGTGCCACTCATTCTTCGCGATTGCATAATCGGCATACTGAGTGTTCTCGCCGTAGTGTCCGCCCGCCTGACCGGATACGCATCCGATAACAGCCTGCTGCTTGATGAAGTCGTAGCCTGCAAAGCCGTTTCCGACATTGGAGTTCTCGTTGCCGACACCGTTGTTGTTGATATGTCCGCCGATGAAGGCGCTACCGGTCTTGAGAATCTCGGGATCGGTGCACCAGTCATATGCGTAGAAGTCGAAAGAATACTCAAACTTACCGGAGGAGGCGAACGCCTCAGCCAGTTCGGTCTTGAGCTGTGAGTAAGCGTTTACGGAAGTGATAGAGTAGTCGCAGTCAACCTTGAGTGCTCTGTCCTCGTGGAGCTTTACGGGCTCATCTGCGGGGAGGCCGTAGGACTCAAGCTTCCAACCTACATGATATGTATTGCTGTATGCCATGAGGCCGACGGCAGAGGTCTTGGGAGACATATAGTAGCCTTCTACCAGAGTATATCCGCCCTCGTTGAAGTCCATCTCGTCATATACGATACCGGTATCGGTCGCAAGATCGTAGCCGGAGCCGGCAAGGATGATATTGTCGAGAAGGATCTCGGTGCAGGGAGACAGGAAAAGGAATCCGTACTTATCCTCAATGCCATCCGCCTTTGCGATAAGAGCACTGTCGATGGTAGCGGAGACCATGACCTCGCCGTCGATGTACAGCGCAATGTCCTGTCCCTTACGCACGAATGCCCATTCTTTCCACTCAAAATCATTGAGCTTTACCGCTTTTTCGGAAACGATGCTTCCGTTGTCATCGGTAATATAGAACTTGCCGAGATTGTAGTCGTAGCCTGCGATGTAATTACCGTTGTTACCAACCATGAAGCTACCGTATACCTTTGCTGTGGATGCATTTACCTGAGAGAGAGGCATAATGTCCATGGTAACGGTAAATCCGTCCTCGGCAGCCATAATACCGCGGTCGCTTACTCCGAGATAGCCGTTGTACATAGACGACGTTCCGTCGGGATACATATGAACAGCCTTATTGGGGTTGGTTGTGGGGTTAAGGAGTGTGGTAGCTATAGTATAGAACTTACCGCATCCCGCACGTGTACACTGTCTGTACTCAACACCGCTCTCGGTCTCGGTAGCGGTGATAATGTTTTTGATGAGCTGTCCGGGAAGATGTCCGAGAGGCTCCTTCGTGTTCATCTGTGCGGTTGCTCCGCATCCGTTTGCACAGTAGTAGTAATCGTAGCCCGCATTGGTACAGCCGACAGCAACGTCCTTGCTTGCATCATGCTGCATATTATGTACATGAGCGGCAGCCGTTTCTCTGTCATATGTTACCTTCTCGGTACCGCCGTTGGGATCAACGGAGTAGTGATTGTTGTCATCGCTAAAGCCGCAGAAGGTGTTATTGGAAGCCTTGCTCGTAAAGTCGGAGTCCGTAGCATATGTCTCGCTTGCGGTACCGGTGGCAATATCGTAGTCACCGGAGTAGAAAGCGATGTTGTCCATGTGGTACTCAACGCCGAGTCCGCTTATGAAGGCCATGTCGTTTTCAGCAGATTCCGACTTCTCTTTCATCTGCCAATCCCATACCTCGATGTACTTGGAAAGGCCGGCCGCAGTATAAGCTACAGCGAGATCGCAGGAAAGCATCTCAACGCCGTCAAGGTAGATGGTGATGGTCTTGTCAAGGAATCTGATTCCCATCTCATGCCACGTGTTCAGCGCGAGATCGTACTGCATCTCGGCAAGAATAGTAGCGGGATACTGGCTGAGGCTACCGCCTACGATATACTGATCGTAAACAACGAAAGCTTTTCTTGTGAAGCTGTAGCCGTAGTGAACCGACATTTCACCGGGCCAAGATACGAAAGCAAACTCGGTGTAAAGATCGGGAACAGAGGTGTAGTTATCGATCTTGAAATCAAAGACCTGATAATAGTTGAATCCGCCGTAATGAGCGGCACCGGACTCGTTTACACGTCCGATATAGGGCTGCTTCTCTGCCTTAAGCCAACAGTAAGTCTGCTGAAACCAGCTACTGTCAGGATCGGAGAGAGTTAAGCCATTATAATAAATTGCGGCATTGCCATCTGCCGCGCCTGCCGGAATGACGATCATGGTGATCAGCATTACAACAGTCAGAAGCAAAGAAATGATCTTCTTCATAGCCTTCCCCTTAATTAATAGTTTTGTCATGCTTATGCATGCATACGGCGGCAAGGCATAGCTACCGCCAATGCCACCTTTATGCTGATATTATATCACCAAAAATCGTATTTTGCAAGTGTTTTAGTAAATTTTACTCTATTGCACAAAAAAACAAAATCCATTTGTGCACTTTGACGCTTGCCCGACCCGTTTTATTAAGAAATTTGACCCTGAATTTGCACATTTTAAGCTGAATCGCAGACTCTCGGAAGGATTTCGGCACCGTTTTCCGATGCGGAAGCGACGCGGGCGACGAATATTAAACCCTATATATAATAATGTAGGTTTTGATACACGCGCGCATTGACAAGAGAGATGTTTTGGATTATAATTATAGCATCACCGCCGAGAAAGGCGGCAAATGGAGATAAAGTATGAACAAGAACAACAGCAGAAGCTTTGACGACGATTGCCTAACAGAGAAAAAGGTGTCCTCGGAGCATATTTTCGACGGATGTGTAATATCGGTATACAGAGATACCGTTTTCCTACCCGACGGCGGCACCGCAACAAGAGAGGTCGTGCGGCACAGAGGCGCCGCCTGTGTCGTGCCTATCACATCCGCGGGTGAGATACTGACCGTCCGTCAGTACAGATACGCCCTCGGGCGCGTGACGGTCGAGATCCCTGCGGGAAAACTCGATTCCTCGGCGGAAGATCCGCGAGACTGCGCTCTGCGCGAGCTTGCCGAGGAAACCGGCTTCACAGCGGAGCGGCTTATACCGCTCGGTATGCTTCATTCCTCGGTCGGATTTTGCGATGAGGTGATACATATGTACGCCGCGTGCGACCTAAAACGGCATGAGCTGTCGCCTGACGAGGATGAATTCCTGACGCTTTACCCCATTCCTGCCAATCGGCTGGAGGAAATGGTACTCTCCGGAGAGATCACGGACGCGAAAACACAGGCGGCTGTGCTCAAGGTTCGCGCACTGCAAAGGCTCGGCAGGCTGTAATTCGTCATTTGCATAAATTGAGGTCAGATATGTCAGACAGAATATACGCGGATCATGCCGCGACAACATTTCTCTCTCCTACTGCGCTTGAAGCAATGCTTCCCTATCTCGGAGCGAAATTCGGAAATCCGTCGAGCCTGCACTCGTTCGGTGAGGAGGCATCGCGTGCCGTCGCGGAGTCGCGACGCAGGATCGCGGAGATCCTGAGGTGCGAGCCGGACGGGATAATATTCACCTCGGGCGGCAGTGAGGCGGACAATCAAGCGATGCTTATAATGCACCGCTTCTCCGAGATCATGGGGCGACGGCGCCTTCTCGTATCCGGAGTGGAGCATCACGCGGTGCTGAGCTCCGCCGCGGCGATGCGGAATCGCGGGACAGATGTAACGGAGCTGGATGCGGGACGGGACGGTACAGTTTCGGCGGATGCCGTTTATTCTGCCGCCGAATCCGCATCGAATACGCTTTGCGGTGGCAGCTTCATGCTGATCAACAACGAAACGGGGAGCATTTTCGACATTCGCGGAATTTCCGAAGCGATCCATGCCCACGGCGGGCTTATGCACACCGATGCGGTTCAGGCGGTCGGTCATATTCCGATAAGCTTTGCAGAGCTCGGTGTAGATATGCTTTCCCTGTCCGCGCACAAATTCCACGGCCCCAAGGGGGTCGGCGCTTTGATAATCGGCGGAGCCGCCTCACCCTTACCACTCATCCGCGGAGGATCGCAGGAACACGGGCTGAGAGCCGGCACGGAAAACGTCGCAGGTATAGTCGGAATGGCGGCGGCTCTTTCCGAATTTGCCGAAAACAGCGAGTGCCGTGCTGCTCACGTTCTGCATTTGCAAAATATGCTCTCCGACGGGCTGAGAGCTCTCGGTGGGCACATCAACGGCGGCGGAGTTTCCGGAATAGTCTCGGTGCGATTTGACGGCGGAGACGGTGAGGCGCTGGTGCGCTCACTCGATCTGTTCGGGATCGCCGCCTCGGCGGGCGCGGCGTGCAATTCCAAGGAGGTCGGGGTAAGTCACGTGCTCACGTCGATGGGCTTGACGGAGGCAGAAGCCGCCGCGACAGTCAGATTTTCTCTCGATCATTCAAACACCGAGGCAGAGATCCGCAGGATAATCTCCGTTGTCGAGGAGCTTATTCGATAATGCGGCCGTGCGGCGCGACTCCCTTCCCTTTGCGGAACTCCCCGACGACGCATCCGCGACTGTATATTACCGCTTTGAAAGGTATCGGATCATGGAAATAAAGATGCTCGAATATGACTTTTCGGTGTGCAAGGTGGCGGATTATTCGCTCACCGATCTTTGCGGAGATTTTATATTCATCGGCAAGACCGATGAGGAAAATTCTCTTGTCTGCCCCACCGCCGACGTGCCACCCAACGCAACCGAGCGTGACGACGGCTGGAGGGCTTTCAGAATCCAAGGAATACTGGATTTTTCGCTGATAGGGATCCTGTCCGAGATCTCACGGATTTTAGCGGAAAACGGGATAGGAATTTTCGCCGTCTCGACCTTTAACACCGACTATATTCTGACAAAATCGGAGAATTTCCGACGAGCGGCGGAGGCTCTTGCCAATGCCGGCTATACCGTAACGGACTGACCGCAGATCCGTTGCCGCCGATCTGCCGGAGGAAGATTTTTCGCTATGATCATTAAAGCGAAAAACCGACAGTGTGAGCTGTCTGCTTTTCTGGCACCCCCTGCGAGAATCGAGCGCGCGGCTACTCCTCAGAGGGTTTATTATTAATAACAAGACTCCGACACGCCGTGTCGGAGTCTTATATCCATTTAACGAAAGAGATCCCTATAAATCGGGATCTCTTTTCTGGCACCCCCTGCGAGAATCGAACTCACAACTAACCCTTAGGAGTGACCCCGAAAGGCGGTTTGGAGGTCACTTCCGATACCCAATAATCCTTTATTTTCAAGGCTTTTTCGCACTTTTTGAGTTGTGCCGTGTTGCGAAATCTCTGCTAATTTTACGCTGTTTTTGCCCCTCTGATTAGACGGGTATTAGCAAGGAGTTCGCATTTGGGGTGGTGGTCAAATGCCTAAAAAATCGTCAGATTTCAACCGAATTATTAAGGTCTGTTATCGAGTACCGTAAAACCAACACACCACAAATAAATTAACGGCAAGATCATTTTCTGACCTTGCCGTTTGCCATTGCCATATATCAGTTACCCATATTGAGCAGTGCTTTGAACTTCTTTATAGTATATATCTTTTTCGGTAAGTTAGTAGGTTAAAAGGGGTTAGAGTGTGAGA
>CAZVXL010000004.1:0-98560 GCA_964631595.1 uncultured Lachnospiraceae bacterium
AGGTCGGGTAACCGGCGCGAGAGTTCGAATCTCTCCTTCTCCGCCAAAGGGTCGCGCAAAGAGCCGCGACCGAAAAAGTCCCGATTTTTATCGGGACTTTTTGCTTTTTCAGATCAAAATGCCGTGAGCATATCCGAAAAGGAGACAGTCATATGGTATACCGTACAGAGCACCCCGACCCGCAATGGGAAAGAGCGGGATATATAAATCTCAACGGAGAGTGGGATTTTGAGCTTTTCACCGAGAAGTGCCCCGAGCTTTTCGGGGATATCGAAAGTCTGCGCTTCGGCAAAAAAATAAACGTGCCGTTTTGCCCCGAAAGCGAGCTGTCCGGTATAGGCTATAAGGGCTTTATAGCCGCCGTGGCTTACAGACGGAGCGTGACCCTTACCGAGGATCAGCTCGTGGGCAGGCTGTTCTTGCACTTCGGCGCGGTGGATTTCAAGACTGCGGTCTATGTGAACGGCAGACCGGCGGGGACTCACATCGGAGGCTATTCGTCCTTTAAGCTTGATATCACGGGACTTGCCGTAGTGGGTGAAAACGAGATAACGGTCATAGCGGAGGACGATACCCGAGATCCGCGTGAGCCCTCGGGAAAGCAGTGCGCCGAGCTTGAGTCGCACGGCTGCTATTATACGAGGACTACGGGCATTTGGCAGACCGTGTGGCTGGAGATGACTCCGAAAAGCTACATCGTCTCCGCAAGGTATTATCCCGATATCGACAACGGCGCGCTTTTTATCACGGGCACTGCCTGCGGCGTCGGTGAGCTCTGTGTGAGGGCGTTTTATGAGGGAGCTCTCGTCGGAGAGGCATCCGTTACCGTGTCGGGCGGAAGCTTTTCCGTGATGCTCGGGCTGAGTGAGATACACATTTGGGAGATAGGTCACGGCAGACTGTACGATCTGGAGCTTGAATTCGGGGAGGACAGAGTCGCGAGCTACTTCGGATTGAGAAGCGTCGGCATTGACGGAAAGAGATTTATGCTCAATTCCGAGTGCGTGTTTCTCAGACTGGTGATGAATCAGGGCTTCTATCCCGACGGAATATACACCGCTCCGACCGACGAGGCTCTTGCCGAGGATATAAGGCTTTCCGTCGATGCCGGCTTCCACGGAGCGCGTCTCCACCAGAAGATCTTTGAAAAAAGATTTTTGTACCACTGCGATAAGGCGGGCTTCATCGCTTGGGGCGAGCACGGCAACTGGGGTATGTCGTATACCGATATCGCGGCGGCGGAGAACTTTATTTGCGAATGGACGGAGGCGCTTGAGCGCGACTTCAATCATCCGTCGATAATCGGCTGGTGTCCCTTCAACGAAACGTGGGATTACTATGAAACAAACGGTGACGGACGGCTCATCGAGGCAGTGTATAAGCTCACAAAGGCGATAGATGCGACGAGACCGTGTATCGCGGTGAGCGGACACTACCATATAAGCGACATGGAGATATACGACGTACACTATTACACCGACGATTTTGAGAAGTTTTGCGACGGATATGCTCATATCGGTGAGGGGTACGTCATAGATCAGATCGCGCTCAAGGAGGGCGATATCCAGAAATACGGCGGTCAGCCCGTTTTCGTAAGTGAATACGGCGGCTTCGGCTTGCTCGGAGAGGGCGAGGACGGCTGGGGCTACGGCACCATTCCGAAAAACAGCGAGGAGCTTTTCCGAAGATATGCCGCCTTTACGAATGTCCTGCTTGATAATCCCGATATAATGGGCTTTTGCTATACACAGCTTTATGACGTGGAGCAGGAGAAGAACGGGCTTTATACGTATGACAGAGCACCTAAGCTTGATATCGGCAGGGTGAGAGAGGTGAATACGAGGGTAGCCGCAATAGAGCTTTCGGAGTGAGGCGGTGCGGAGTTTTGCCTCGGGTATTGACTTTTCAGGGTATTCGTGGTACAATTACCGAAAATAAATAACTGCCACCGGGTAGTGAAATGCAAAAAAGCATTCGTTTGCACATCGTTAGGTCTCAGAAGATGTGTGCGCGAATGCTTGTTTTTTGGGAGGAAGCATGAAATCATTAAAGTGTTTTTCGGCATTCGAGGCGCCCCTGCTAAGGGTGTAGGTCGGGTAACCGGCGCGAGAGTTCGAATCTCTCCTTCTCCGCCAAAAGCTCTCCTCTGTCCGAATGGACAGAGGAGAGCTTTTATTGCGCGAAAAAGGCTCGGATTTCCGAGCCTTTGTTTTTTATCTGTCGCCGCATAGTGCCGCTTCGATTGCGAATCCGAGCTTTCGGCGCACCGTTTCAAGCACCTCGGGGTCTTTTTCAAACGTTACCATATCCGCGAAAATAGACTCACCGTATTCGAGTGCCGTGTCTTTGCCCAACAACGTTTCGCAGAGGACAAGGTATTCGTAATCCTCAAGTCCATCACGGACAATCTCGGCGCGCAGGCAGGCGATGGGACCGTCTATTCCGTAAATATTGCCGCTGTATACGAGAATACCCTCTTTACCGCCGAGCGGGCGCTGAGGCACGTTCGGTCTTACCGAAACGTTTCCCCACTCCGTAGTGGCATAGCTCAAAAATCCGTCGATATTATAGGTATACTGACCCCAAAACAGGGTTCTGTTCGTCATTCCGGTGCGCTCGAGAGAAATATAACTGCTTCCGCCGCAGTACCACCAAGCCTCCTTGCCGTTGTCTTGGGATTTCAGAAGTCTCTCGCGAAGTGTACCGAACTTTTCGGTGATCGCCTCCGTATACCATAGAGTACCGTCAAACGTCATATCGGGCGTCGGGAAAAGTTTTACGCTCGGGCACATGACAGTCGAATATTTTTCGATAACGGAGTATGTATCCATTCCGTCAAACTCGGGATACTTGTTTTCGTTGTCGAATCCGGCGGCGGCATCGCTCATATCTCCCGTTTCTTCGTATGCGACGTGCATCGGAACGAGAATACGGGCATTCGGAAAATAGCTGTCGAGAAAACTTTTTGTCTCGGCAACAGCCGCCAGTTGATCTCCGAATCGCGGCTCGTCGTTCATATAGAACAACGCTTTTTTCGCATAATCGGTATTTGCCGATATTTTCGCGTAAGCTTCTTCGAGATACTGTGCACCCGAGTCGTCGATCTTTCCGGTTCTGCCGTACATATCTCCGTCGTATCCGCCGTATACGAGAAATGAGGTGACTCGCGGATCCGACATATATTGGTCGGCGCGATCGTCTGTCGGACTGTACGGCATACACCACGGCGTAATCCTGTTTTCAAGAAAATATTCGTAATATTTTGCGTAAAGGTCATCGAAATCCCCGCTGTATCTGCGATGTGCGGTCTGAATGCTGTATGCGCTCATTCCGAAAGCGGTCTTTGTCGACGGCTCCTCCGGAATTTCGAAATTCCAGACATACGTGTATACATATGCCCGTTTTACAGTCTGACCGAGCCCGTTTTTAACATCAATACGCGCGCGATACATTCCGGGCGTTGTGTCAAAATCGGTCTTTACTTTGAGAAAAAGTCCCTGTGCGGTATCCGCGGAGATCGAAAATCCGTTTTTTACGTCTATCGGCGGGAGCCTGTCCGGATACACTTCTCCGCTTTCCAGCGGCATATAATCTTCAAAGAAAAGCTCCGTCTCGAGCGTATCACCGGTTTTGCCGGTGAAATCCGTCGTATAAACATAAAGTCCGTCATAACCGTTTTTCGAATACAGATTGATATGGCATCCCTCATACTCGTTTTTCGCCATATACAGATCGTATGAGTATACTCCGTTCGGTTTTGAATCGGTACTGCTTTCTTTTACCGTGCTGTGGGTGAAGTACATCTCGAGCGTACTATCCTCATAAGGCGCAAAGACCTGCGACACATCGTGTTTCCACGAGACAAAGCCGAGCTCCACGTCCCATCCGGTGAGATATTTCAGGAGAAGCGAGGCATCTCCGAGCGTCAATTTGCCGTCGAGATTAACATCAATTGCTTCGAGACACAGAGATATTTCCCATTTCGCAATATATTTGAGAACGGCGGTAACATCGCCGACACTCACACATGCATCGCGATTCACGTCGCCTGCGACGACAATCCTTCGCGAATTATCGCCGAGGACGATCGTATAGTCTGAACCGATCGGCGCATCGTCCGGGACAGCCTTTCCGTTATAATCCTTTATGATATACTCACCGTCGAAATCCCCGAGAAACTCCGCGGCGGTCGTACCCGCGGCGGCGCCTTTGTAATACTCGCCGACATCGTCCCACACGGGAATCGCGTCGTCTTTCAAACGGTATACATTCTCACTTGCGGAAACGTCCGTGTACGCAAAAGCTCCGATGAGAGTCGTGACTGCGACAAGTGCAGAAATAAGTCTTATCTCTTTCATAATCGTTCTCCATTCAAAAAAGATTATTTCGTGATTTCAATCGTTGAGGTTATCGTCGATACGTTCATCAAGCGGCTTTAATTTTTGAATATCATAGAGTTGCATTAACTCCCCCCTCTATTATAATTCTTATCGTCTGTTTTTTCAAGTGTTTTTCGCGCTTTTCAAAAAATCGCTGAGTACAATATTTACCGCAATTTCCACTACCTTGCCGAGAACAGAACGGCAATCTGCGTCTCTCAACGTCTCTCGTCCACCCGTTTCACCGACAAGACCGCGCGGTGTTCGCAAACGGAACTATTGCCGAATACAGAACTCATGCAGAACTCATGGAGACCGATGGCGGAATCTACAAGGAAATGCTTTCGGCGCAGGCTAAGTGTTATAAAGAGTAACTATGTCAAACTCAAAAATACCGCCCTTTTGTCCCGATATTATCGAGCAAAAATACAGAGAAAAAGACGGCAAATAAGCCGTCTTTTTCTCTGTCAGATTAATTCTTTTATTCCCTTCGCCGTCTTGTACATTCTCTGCATAATGCTGTTCTCGCTGAGGTATTCAAGCCCCTTGAGCGTTATTCTTGAGCCTTTGATATATCCCGCATCGCACAGCATCTCAATGTACCTTGCCCACCGTTCGGAGGTTACACCCAGCTTTTCCGCGCTTATCTGCGATAAGTCAAATTCGGGGCAGTCCATAGCCGTCTCAAGCGCCCGGAGGATCTTGTAAATGTGGTTAAGGTTATCGGTCATTTTGCACCTTTGGAGAATATTGTTCATAACGTTTAAGAGTCTGTTGCAACTCGTTCCACGCTTTCAACGCAAGATATGCAGATTTATATTCTATTAACCCACCTCTACCGCATTTCGGACAAACGGTGTGAAGAATGTGTGCAGTTTGCCACCGCTGACTTTTAATTGAGGCATCCCATTGTATGTTGATTTTGCATTGTCATAATCAGGAGTGCATATACATGGAAGAATTTTGTCAACCTTCATCTTCTTCGTCCTCGTCATCAAGATATGAAAATTCATCAGACATTGCCCGTTGATGCTCTTCTTCTGTCAATGGTTTATTCGTTATATTCTCCAAAAATTTTTTTATCACAGTATCGTCTTCTCTATCATTCATTGTTCTCGCTCCATTCAATTCCAGATTTGCTTTTTCTTAAAAGAGTTTCTATAAATTTTTCATACTCGGCATTTGTTCCGTTTTTGATAATTTTGCTTTTCAATCGGTCATACTCAAGTCTAAATCGCACAGCATCGTACTCACTGCTTTTTACCAAATATTCTATATTGCCGTTGTTTTTTATTACAGTCATTGTTTTTACAGTATCGCAATCTTTGAAGAATAATATATCTATATTTGAAAAACTGCTATTTCTCGGGTGATTATGCATTATAAATAGGTTATCACCCTTTCCGTTCAGACCATTGCCAAAATCAATCACGTCATCACTACCCTTAAATACCATTTTATCGGTCAGCCCCTTACGGAATACAAACGCAACCTCATTGCTATTATTGTTATATCTCGCATATTTCAATAATTCTTTGTGCTGTTCTTGAATATATGCATTTTGTTCATCGGAAAAACCGCTGATTTCAACTCTTTTGACACTTTTAATGGCATTCTCGGTTATCGGAGTTATTTTATTCTCCGATTTCTCTCTAATCTTACCACTATCCGCACCCTTTGTCAAGGTCATCCTTTTTCTGTCCTGCGCGATGCCTGTTATGTCGGAGATCTCGGCGTATTTGTCCTTGTACCGCTTTATCCTCGCGTTCGCTTCACGCACTGCCAAGGCATCGCCGCTCGCCTGTGCCATTGCATTTATGCCCTTTTGCTTTTCACTCGCCCATTAACATTCTTTCAAGTGCTTCTTCTTCATTCACGCCCTTGCTTTCCTCAATTCTTGCAAGCTTTTCGTCAATTTCATCTGCCGACAAATTCGGGAACAGCCACCGTATTTCGTCTGCCTTTTCCGCGATACCGCGATCAACCGGTATCCGGGAGATGCCCAATCCTCTGATTTTTCGATAAATCCGATAGGCACGTAGTTTCGGCGTTTTTTTCTTCGAGGGTATTGACTTTTTCGTATATCGGAGATATAATATGTAAAAATAAATAACTGCCACCGGGTAGTGAAATGCAAAAAAGCATTCGTTTGCACATCGTTAGGTCTCAGAAGATGTGTGCGCGAATGCTTGTTTTTTGGGAGGAAGCATGAAATCATTAAAGTATTTTTCGGTATTCGAGGCGGCACTGTGGCTCCTGTCGGTGCTTGCGATCGTGGGCTCATTCTGCCTGTTTGACGGGGAAAACCATCTTACGCTTGCGGCATCGCTTGTGGGTGTGACGTCGCTGATCCTGAATGCCAAGGGAAATCCGCTCGGTCAGCTTCTTATGGTGCTGTTCAGCCTGCTCTACGGCATAATATCCTACTCCTTCGCGTATTACGGCGAAATGATAACATATCTCGGCATGACCCTGCCGATGGCTGTCTTTTCGCTGATAGCATGGCTGAGGAATCCGTATAACGGCAACCGCTCCGAGGTCAGGGTGAGCTCCGTCGGGAAAAGGGAATGCATATTCATGCTTGCGGCGGCGGCAGCCGTGACGGCGGTCTTCTATCTGATACTTGAATATTTCGGTACCGCGAATATCGTGCCGAGCACGATGTCCGTTACGACAAGCTTCCTTGCAGTGTATCTGACCTTCCGCCGAAGCCCGTATTTTGCGCTGGCATATGCGGCAAACGATATCGTTTTGATAATCCTGTGGAGCCTTGCAAGCCTTGAAAACAGCGTATACGTATCGGTCACGGTGTGCTTCTCGGCATTTTTCTTCAATGATATTTACGGATATGTAAGCTGGCAGAAAATGAAAAGACGGCAGGAGGGCGGAGAGGGTTCGATGCGCGAGGGTCGGTGATCTCCGCACAGGCGCAAGATACCGCGTCGGGGTATGATGCTTCGGCATCGGACGGCGGTCGGTGTGACCGAGGGTGAGGCACCTCTCAGCGGCGCCCGCCTTTTCTTTTTTCAAATTGATCCTTCAATTGCTCCAGATGCTCAAGCAGGGGAATATCCGTCTTGAACGGACGGAAGAAATTGTAGCGCTTCTTTGCCACGTCGTATTTCTTGCGGATATCCGTCTTTATCGCCTCATATTTGACGATGACGTTGTTCTTTTCCGCAAACTGCCTCAGCTTGGCGACAAGATGCACGGACATTGCGGCATCTATTACAAGCACTCCGAAGAAGAAGCCGATGACAAACGAAAAGGCGAGATTTCCCGAGAGCCAGCGCAGGGCATCGAGAATGTGCGGGTGGATGAGGAAATAGTACAGCGCTCCGAGAAACGCCCAGATCAGTGAGAATTTCGGACAGATGATGCCTTGAATGTTGCCCCACTCGTCGGTGTAATCCCACAGACGCATATTGATGACACGCAGGCAGAGTATACCCGCTATGTATTCGATGCCCGTCATGCAGACAGCCATTATCAGAAATACGGCTGCCTTGTTCAGCACGGAGCTTCCGAGATCGAAGTGAGCCTCAAGCTGTGCCACCTCATAAAGAATGCAAAGCCCGAAGCCGTACAGGGGAAGATACGGGCCGGTGCAAAAGCCGGGGTTTATCCATTTGCGCTCCGGATTGCCGGAGGCGATAAAGTGCCTGAACAGAAGCTCCATTACCCAGCCTACGACCGAGCCTATGAAGAACAGAAAGGCGAGCGTGAGAAACAGATTCATAAAAACCTCCGTGCCCCCGAGAGACGGGGCTTGTCATGCGATGAGGCATATATCGGCGCGACGGCTTATTTTTCAAAATAAGCGCTTCCCTCAAGCAAGCCGTCGAAGTCGTGCTGGCGCAATACCTCGTATACGGCGATAGCCGCGGAGTTGGACAGATTCAGACTTCTCAGACCGTCCCTCATCGGTATCCTCAGACACCGATCGTAATTCCTGAGCAGAAAATCCTCGGGCAGCCCCTTTGTCTCCTTGCCGAAAAAGAGATAACAGTCGTCGGGGAACCGAGCCTCCGAATATGCTCTCGGAGCCTTGGTGGAGAAGCAGAAGAACTCCGCGTTCGGATGCTTTTCGAAGAAATCGTCAAGCCCGTCGTAGTAGAATATGTCAAGGCTGTGCCAGTAGTCGAGACCGGCTCTTTTCAGCTTTGCATTGTCGATGGCAAAGCCGAGCGGGCGGATCAGATGCAGTGCGGCACCGGTGGCGGCGCAGGTGCGCGCGATGTTGCCTGTGTTCTGCGGTATCTCGGGCTCGTGGAGTACGATGTTTATTTTCATTGAGGTATCACCCTGATGCTTTCTTCTGTATTATACAATATTATACTATGTTTTCGCGAGTTAATCAAGGGGGGACACGGTACAGCCTTGTAAAGATAATGGGGAAATGTTGACACTGCGGCGCTTAATGTGATAAAATTAAAAAAGTAAATAAATGAGCGGCGAAAGGTAACGGTGGGAATGAAAAGAGTTAATTTGTACACGGATGGCTCATGTCGCAGGAACCCCGGCCCCGGAGGGTGGGGTGCCGTATTGCGCTACGGGACGCATGAGCGTGAGCTGTCGGGCGGTGAGGCGGATACCACGAATAACCGCATGGAGCTAACGGCGGTGATAGAGGGACTTTCCGCGATCAAGGAGCCGTGCGAGGTGGAGCTTTGCACCGATTCGAAGTATGTCGCGGACGGGCTCTCAAAGGGCTGGGCAAAGAGCTGGCGCGCCAAGGGCTGGCGCAAGAGCGACGGCTCTCCGGCGCTGAATCCCGATCTTTGGGAGAAGCTCCTTCGGCTGTGCGAATATCACCGCGTGGAGATCGTTTGGGTGAAGGGGCACGCCGGTCATTCGGAGAATGAGCGATGCGACAGCTTGGCGCAGGCGGAGAGTGCGAAATATGACTGATTATTTGCCGATAGTCATATATCTTCTTGCCGTGTCGCTTGTCTCCGTGGCGGTGACCGCTTGGGATAAGCACGTGTCAAGGCTTCGCGGAAGACGCCGTGTACCCGAAAAGACTCTTTTGCTCCTTGCCGCCGCAGGCGGAAGCATTGCCATGTATCTGACGATGCTTCTTATACGGCATAAAACAAAGCATATAAAGTTTATGCTCGGTATACCTGCGATAATAATAGCTCAGTACGGGCTGATATTTTTCTTAAACGGTATCATGAGGTAGCTGCCCTTGGATGCGTTGAGGCGCAGACCGCTCGGTACCTTTGCCGCATTTTTCTATATTTTTTCTTGCATTTTGTTTTCGTGCGGAGAAGATGTCAGGACATATGTGCTGATCACAGCCTCCGCCTCGGCTGTGGCGGTCACGGCACTCTCACTCGGAGTGCGCGTGGATCGTGCCGTCACTGCCGCCGTTGCCGCGCTTTTGGCGGCGGCGCTTTTCGCGGGATATACGGTGGACGTGATGATCGCGAAGAAAGCATCGCTTGTCGGAGGCGACGGGGAGATCGAGGGAACTGTCACGGAGAGGGGCTTCTCCTCCGCGTTCGGCGGCTCGTATATACTTGAAACACGGGATATGCGCCTCTCACTTGAGTCGGATAACGGTGAGCTGAGAGCGGGCGATACCGTGTCGTGCAGGGTGCATTTTCACTCGCCCGACAGCGACTCTGCCGAATATTTGGCATCAAAGGGGATATTTGTCTCGGCGGAGACGGAGGGAGAGGTAACACTCCTCGGCAGAGGTGATGTTTCTTTCTTTGCGGGGCTCAGACAGAAGCTCTCCTCAAAACTTCTCGCCGAGATGTCGGCTGATGCCGGAGGCTTCGCGGCGGCGCTGATCCTCGGAGACCGAGCGCATCTGCCCGACAGCATCGACAGAGATTTTCGCGCTCTCGGCATTACCCATATGCTTGCGCTGAGCGGTACTCACCTCACGTCGATGTTTTCTCTCGTCGAAAGATTTCTTCCGCGCGGGAAGGGGCTTCTTCGCCTTCTTGTGCTCTGTCCCGCCGTGATCTTCTATATGGCGCTCACAGGCTTTTCGTCCTCCGTGGTGCGCGCCGGAATAATGTATATCGCGGCAAAGACGGCGGCGGCTATAAAAAGAGATGCGGACAGCTTTACGTCGCTGTCCGTATCCGTGATGCTGATAGCTGTTGCGGATCCGTACTCGGTCTTTGACTGCGGACTTCAGCTCTCGTTTTTGTCCATGCTCGGGCTCATTGCCTCTGAAGCACTCAGACGGGATATCGAAACAAAAAGACGGACGCGTCTGCCCGCGCCCGTCGGTGATGCCGTCTCCGCATTTATCGTGCCGTCGCTGATACTGCCCGTAGCCCGACTGAGATTCGGCAGTACGTCGCTTGCATCCCCCGTAGCGAATCTCCTGCTTGCGCCCGTATTCACGCTTTTTATCCCTCTGCTCGGCGCAATGCTTGCCGTGTCGTGGATCCCGCCGCTTTTTGTCCCGCTTGCGGGACTTGCGGATGCTGCGATCACGCATTTTCTCGGCTTTGTGTCGGCATTTGCCGAGGCGTGGGAATTTGTCCTGCCGCTTCGCGGAGGCGTGACCGGTGTGCTTGTCGGCGCATTTGCCGTCCTTGTCGCCGCCGCGGCACTTGCCGGAGCGCGTATACGCAGGATACTGCTGTGCTTCTGCTCCGTGACCTTGTCCGCCGCACTGCTTTCCGCACAGGTGCATGAGGTGCGCTTGCGTGACGGTGTCGGCGTATATTATGCCGCGGACGGGAAAAACGAGGCGGTGTGTATCGTGTCCGAGGGTTGTACGGTGCTGGTGGATATCGGCGCATACCCCGCGGCGGCGCGGACGGCTGCCGAGACCGCTCTCGGCTGTACCTCCGGTAGGATAGATTCGCTCGTTTTCACGCATCTTCATCAAAGCCACGGCATGACGCTTGCAACACTCTCGGGGGATTTCTATATCGAAAGCATTTGGCTTCCCGTGCCGTATAACGAAAGCTCTGCCGCGATCTCGGATATGCTCACCTCGGAGGCGGAGAAGCTCGGGATCACGGTGCGAACGTATGCATCGGGAGAGAGACTGTCCGTCGGACGCGGACTGCTCCGCGCCCCGACTGTCGGGTGGACCGATGCCTCCGAGCATCCGACTGTAAGCTTTGCCGTGGAATACGGCGGACACGGCGTGGAGTATTCGACCGCCGGAGCGGACGGCGCGGCGGGCACGGATACGGTACACCTTATCGGGGCACACGGCCCGAAAAGAAAGGGGACGGCACCGCCGTCCGACTGCTCGGTCATCTCCTCGGAGTGTGCCGCATCACTTGATGCCGTGGGTGACGGCGTGCTCGTCTCGGATAATACCTTTATCGACCTCGGAGAGACACCGAGAGTGACGGCTGTCAGAGCGCCGTAGCTATTATATCCTCAACTATCTCAAGTGTACAGCACGGTGTAACACCGCCGCGGTATAACAGATCAAGCACAAGCTCCGCCGTTTCCGGATCGGAGGCTATGTCCCTTGCAACGGCGGTCTCGCCGCTCTCCGCAATTGATACGCTCACGGAATAAAAGCATCTTGCAAGCTCGTATTCCCTGTACAGCCTGTAGCTGACGCTCAGGCTGTCGGTAACCTGCTTTTCGCGCAGCTTTACTGTATTCGGCGCCGCTTTGTCCTCCATAACACCATGTATCCCCGTGCTTATTTGAATTTGCCAAACCGGATAAATACCTCAAGATCAACAGGGACATATTAGCATATGCACCGCAGATGAGGATTAAGAAATCGGTAAGAAGCGGCGCACATCTCATATGGCGTGCGGATTCGGCGCGAAGCGGCGGTGCGGCGGATGCTTGCAAGAGGATAGGTTGCGGATAAATAACATTGCGTGGCGTACACCGCACGCAAAACACCCGATATCTCCGATTTAATTCGGGAAAACGGAGAAAATAAAATTAATTCGGTTGCATAAAATAAATGCTTGCCGCAGAGGAGGGCAAAATGACGAGGGCGGATATATTTATAGACCTGTATAAGAATCTGGAGGAGCTGCTTTGGAGCAGATATTCCGACGGGAAGCAGTACTCCGGCAGTGCCGTGATGCGGTATTACAACAGTGACGAGGGAAAGAAGTGGCGTGAGGAGCTTAACGTCTGCCGCGAGATGAGGAACATTCTCTCCCACCACGCAAGTATAGACGGGGAAGCGGTGTTTGAGCCGTCGGAGGGTGTGATATCCGCTCTTGAAAGAATAATCGAGGATGTGAAGAATCCGCCGATGGCAAGGACGATAGCCACGCCGAGCGCGAGGCTTGTGACCTGCCGCCTCTCCGATCTGCTTGACAAGACAGTTGCGGCGATGAAGGAGCGGGGCTATTCCCACGTGCCCGTCGTTGAGCGCGGCAGGCTTTACGGGGTGTTCAGCGTGGGAACTGTTTTTTCGATGCTTGAGAAATACGGGGCGAAAAGGATAGAGGAAAATTCCCACATAAGCGATTTTTCGGAGTTTTTGCCGATAGACAGGCATATGACGGAGACGTTCGGCTTTGTGCCGGAGGATGCTCCGTACAGCAGTCTTAAGGCGAGCTTCGTTGCGCGGGGCCCAAAGCACAGGAGGATCGCCGCGCTTTTCGTGACTCCGAGCGGCAAGAAGGATGAGCCGCTTTCCGGCATCATCACTCCGTGGGATATGATAAAGGAGAGCAGATGACGGTGCGCCGAGGCTGTGCTTGAGCGGCGTGTGACCGGTGCTCGGCTCCCCGAGTATTTTGAGAAAAAGAAATGTCCTCTCGGGCAAATATCCGAAGGCGGTGTGCCGTCGGTACTGCGCGAGAGGACTTTTTGCGCCTTGATGCTTTACGGATGGGGCAGGGCTTCGACTGCTGTCACTTGCAGAACAGCTCCGTCAACACGGAACAGAATGTTCAGCCCAGCAAAGTCGAGACCGTACTCTCTGCTCGGATCGTTTTGGTAATGCGGGCGCGGATCCTCGGAGAGGAGGAAAATAAGGGAGTCTCTTTTTTTCGTTGGCACCGCTTCGAGAAGGCGCTCGGGAAAGATCACCTCAAGGTGATCCCCGCGCCGCTCGTCTGCAAAGCCTCCCGAGGCATCGGGGTGACTGTCGGTGAATGCGAGGTACGGCTTTATGTCGAGTATCGGCGTGCCGTCCATGAGGTCAGCCCCCGATACGCGAAGCACGTCACCCTCGGAGGTCTTTTCGATCCCGAGAAGACGCACGGAGGACAGCCCGATCGGATTCGGGCGGAACGGTGAGCGGGTGGCGAATACGCCGACTCTTGTGTTTCCGCCGAGCCGCGGAGGTCGCACCGTGGGAGACCAGCCGTCGCGCTTTGCCTCGGAGAACTCCCAGATCAGCCACAGATGACTGAAGGCTTCGATCCCGCGCAGTGCCTCGGGGCGGCGGTATTCGGGCTCAAATACTATTACGGCTTCGAGCTCTGTCAGTCCGCTCTGCCGAGGTATTCCGAATTTTGTCGGGAAATCCGTTTGTATTCTTGCGATCGTTTTCATGTGTCCTCCTCGTTCCCGAAGGAAAGGTGAATTGTGCGCGACAGCTTTGCGGGATCACCGAGAGCTTCGTCTTGTGCTATTATGCTATTTGTCGCCGCCGCAGCCGCATGAGGGTGATGCTCCGCCCTCGTATCTTTCCGTATATCCGCTTATTGAGGGAGGGCTGAACTCCGAAACGGGAAAGGACATATTGCGGAACAGACTGCACGGATCGTCCTCCTTCGGAATCGCACATTCCTTTTTGGGCACGGAATATTCCGCGGCATTGATGAGGTATTGAGCGGGGCGCTCAATACGCACGACGGAGAAGAAGCCGAGTGAGATGAGCAGCTTGTTTGAGGTGTCGCTGTCACACAGGCTTGCCTCCATACAGCAGCACACGCCCTCGGGAATATCGTCTACGGTGCAGGGGCAGCAGCAGGCGTGACGCGGCTCTACCACCTTGGAGCCGAGTATTATCGGATCGACTGTTTCGAGAACAGCTATCGGGAGATTTGTGGAGCTTTTGCATTTGCCTCTGCCGTCGGCGGGAGGACAAAAGCCGGAGCAGCCCTTTTCGCTCTTGAAAACGCTCACGTTCCCCTCACTGCCGAAAAGGATCACCTTCTTTTCAACTACCGCAATTCCTTCGAATTCCTGAATATTTGCGGGGCCGATGCAGGCCTCACATACGATTTTTGTGAATATCTTTATCGTGAGCTGATAGAACCCACGGTTAAAAGGTACGGCGTCAATATCTATATATGACCAAAGTACCTTTGCGCTTTTAGCTCGGATCGCACAGGTGCGCTCAATGATCTCCTGCCCGTAGCAGGTGAGATACACGCGAACGTCCTCAAAGCAATCCTTGTCACGGCAGGAGTCGAGGACGCGGTATGTATCAATACATACCATTTCCTTCGCAGAGCTCTTGTCGCAAAGTCTGTTTTCCGCCATTTTCATGACCGATCCTTTCTTGGGAAGTCTCAGACGGCGATACCGTCTTCTCTAACAGAATATGCCGACAGACGGAAATTGACAGAAAAAGAATACCGTTACGTTGGAGATGCGTGAATATACGAGAGTGCGGACGGCGCGCGGAAAAATAAAAAACGAGCTTCATAGGGCATACACCTTATGAAGCTCACTATGGGGTGAGTGATGGGAGTCGAACCCACGGTCTTTAGGGCCACAACCTAACGCTCTAACCAACTGAGCTACACCCACCGTGTGGCGTACCTTGGGGGATTCGAACCCTCGACCTACTGCTTAGAAGGCAGTTGCTCTATCCGGCTGAGCTAAAGGTACAGATCCGTATTACTCCTCCGCCGGAGAGGGGTAATAAAAAATGGAGCGGGTGATGGGAATCGAACCCACATGGCCAGCTTGGAAGGCTGGAGTTCTACCACTGAACTACACCCGCAAAGGCACTTTTCTTCAAGCGCTCACTTATGATACCATAACTTGCTCGGTTTGTCAACACCTTTTCGGAAATTTTCGAAAAATATTGTTCTGCGCTTTTTGCCCCGAAAATAATGTACAAACAATTATTCGAAAACCCTCGATATTTCCAAAAAACCGCAATTGACACGGGAGGATACACAGGATAT
The DNA here is from genome assembly GCA_964631595.1 of uncultured Lachnospiraceae bacterium. Lineage (GTDB taxonomy): Bacteria > Bacillota > Clostridia > Oscillospirales > CAG-272 > UMGS1312. The sequence goes on from CAZVXL010000004.1 coordinate 15,440, forward strand.
AATATATAATGAATATGTGTGGGCTTTGTGACATATTCGGTGTGATCCGACCTACTCGGATCAATGCAGGATACTGCGACCTCGGTATCCGTCCGCGTGTCGGGCGGATATACGATCCGGCTGTTTTACAGCCGAATTCAAATGAAAGTGAAAATGATTATGAGCAACAAGGTTACTGTAATCGGCTCGGGAAGTGTCGGCTCCACGATCTCATATACGCTTGCCGTAAACGGGATCGCATCGGAGATAGTTATGATCGACATCAATGAGTCAAAGTCACTTGGCGAGGCTCTTGACATCAGACAGGGGATACCCTTCTGCTCCCCCGCCTCAATTTACGCCGGCACATACAGAGATGCCGCCGGCTCGGACATCGTCATTCTTACCTCGGGTGCCGCGAGAAAGGCGGGGCAGTCGAGAATAGACCTTGCCCAGATCAACGTGGATATTACAAGATCCATAATACCGGAGCTTGTGAGATACGCACCGGACGCGGTGTACATCATCGTGTCGAATCCGGTCGATATCCTCACCTATCAGTTCTGTAAGACCTCGGGTCTCTCGGAACGCCAGATAATCGGCTCGGGTACGATACTTGATACGGCAAGACTCCGCACAAGGCTGTCGGAGTATTACAACATAAGTCAGCAGAACGTTCATGCGTACGTGTTCGGTGAGCACGGCGATTCGTCGTTCGTGCCGTGGTCGAACGCGACCATTTCCAATATCGCGATAGACAAGTATGTCGATTGCCTCACGGAAAAGGATCAGCTGATCCCGCCCCTTGACTATGAGGAGGTGGAGACCTACATAAAGAGATCCGGCGGAAAGATCATCGAGCGAAAGGGCGCTACCTTCTACGCCGTTGCGGTGTCGGTGTGCCATATCTGCAAGTGTATCTTTACCGGCGCGGACACGACGATGACGGTGTCCACCATGATGCACGGCGAATACGGCGTTGAGGACGTGTGCCTCAGCTCACTCTGTATCGTGGGCAAGGACGGTATCGTCGGAAAGATAGTTGCGCCCCTGACGGCGGAGGAGGAAGAAAAGTTCCGCCACAGCGCACAGTGTCTGAGAGACGTTATAGACAGAATAAACATCTGAGCCAAAGACTGAGAGAGGAGAGAATACAATGAACTACCGCATTGAGCACGATTCCATGGGCGAGGTCAAGGTGCCTGCCGATAAGTATTGGGGAGCGCAGACGGAGCGAAGCCATCGGAATTTCCCGATCGGCGTGGGACTTGAGGTTATGCCGAGGGAGATAACTGTGGCATTCGGTATATTGAAGAAGGCGGCGGCGAGAGCGAATAACAGGCTCGTCCCCGAGAGAATGACGGACGAAAAGCTGGCGGTGATCTCCGCTGCCTGCGATGAGGTCATCTCGGGTGAGCTTTTCCCGCATTTTCCGCTCGTTGTGTGGCAGACCGGAAGCGGCACGCAGTCCAACATGAACGCAAACGAGGTCATTGCCAACAGAGGAAACGAGCTTGCGGGCAAAAAGCTGCTTCATCCCAATGATGATATAAATATGAGCCAGTCGTCAAACGATACCTTCCCGACCGCCATGCACATATCGGCTGTGTGCGCGATCGAGGATAAGGTGCTTCCCGCGGTGCGCCTGCTTATCAGCACGTTTCTGCGGCTTGAAGCCGAGAACGAGGGCATAGTAAAGAGCGGACGTACTCATTTGCAGGATGCGACTCCCATAAAGTTCTCTCAGGAAATCAGCGGATGGCGTGCATCTCTTGAGAGAGATGCGGAAATGCTTGAGCTCTCCCTCGGCGGACTGCGCGAGCTTGCGCTCGGCGGCACCGCCGTCGGAACAGGTCTGAATACGCCCGACGGCTTCGATACGGAGGTCGCGCGCGAGGTGTCCGCTCTCACGGGCAAGAGCTTTGTGACCGCCCCGAATAAGTTCCATGCGCTGACGAGCAAGGACGAGCTTGTGTTTGCACACGGCGCGCTGAAGGCTCTTGCCGCGGATATGATGAAGATCGCAAACGACGTGAGATGGCTTGCCAGCGGCCCCAGAGACGGACTCGGAGAGATAACGATACCCGAGAACGAGCCCGGCTCCTCCATTATGCCCGGCAAGGTGAATCCCACGCAGTGTGAGGCGGTGACGATGGTCGCGGTTCAGGTAATGGGCAACGATACTGCTGTCGGCATTGCGGCATCTCAGGGAAATTTCGAGCTGAACGTGTTCATGCCGGTCTGTGCCTACAATTTCCTTCAGTCTGCGAGACTTCTTGCGGAGTCGATAGTTTCCTTCAATAACAGTTGTGCCGTCGGTATCAAGGCGAACAGAGAAAAAATGCACCACAACCTGCACAATTCTCTCATGCTCGTTACCGCGCTGAACCCGTATATCGGATACGAAAATGCGGCAAAGACCGCGAAAAAAGCATATAAGGACAACATCTCACTGAAGGAGGCCTGCGTCGAGCTCGGATTTTTGAGCGCGGAGCGCTTCGATGAGGTGTTCCATCCGGAAGAGATGGTCTGAGGTCGGCTTACAAAGGAGAGTACATGATGACATACAGCTATTATCCGGGGTGTACCCTTAAAACCAAGGCAAAGGAGCTTGACCGAAAGGGAAGGCTTGCCGCAGAGGCTCTCGGCATTACGCTTGAGGAGCTGCCGGAGTGGCAGTGCTGCGGCGGAGTATACACCATGGCAAGGGACGAGATCGCCTCAAAGCTTGCATCGGTGAGAGCGCTTGCCGCGGCAAGAGAGCGCGGCGGCACTCTTGTCACCCTTTGCTCTGCCTGCCACAATGTTTTGAAGCAGGTCAACCGAGATATGAAGGAGCAGGGCGACATCTGCGACAGGGCAAATTCGTATATGAAGCTTGACATTCCGTACACCGGAGAGACGCAGGTCATACATTATCTTGAGCTGCTCCGCGACAAAGTGGGCTTCGATGCGCTTGCGGAGGCTGTAAAGAAGCCGCTCGGTAAGAAGATCGGCGCATATTACGGTTGTCTCCTGCTTCGCCCAGCAAAGGTGATGCAGTTCGACGATCCCGAGGATCCGAGACTTATGGAGGAGCTTTTGCGAGCTCTCGGCGCGGAGCCGGTCATCTACGGTATGCGTAATGAGTGCTGCGGAGGCTATATGGCGACGGAGGATCCCGATGCCGCCGCAAAAAGAAGCGGTGACGTTATGGCGAACGCCGTCGGCGCGGGTGCCGAGGCGCTTATCACGGCGTGCCCACTCTGCCTCTACAATCTTACGAAAAATTCCGCATCGGGCGTACCGGTGTACTATTTTACGGAGCTTCTGTGCGAGGCTCTTGCGGCGGAGGTGCAGTGATGAAATTCGAGAAAGAGCGTGAAGCGATAATCCGCATCAGCGGTGTGAACGTTCTGAAATGTATGAGATGCGGCAAATGCTCGGGCACGTGTCCCTCCTACGATGAGATGGAGTATCATCCTCACCAGTTTGTCTATATGGTGGAGAGGGGCGATATAGGGCCGCTCCTTGAATCGGAGTCGATCTACAAGTGCCTCTCCTGCTTTGCCTGCGTGGAGCGCTGTCCGAGAGACGTCGAGCCGGCAAAGGTGATCGAGGCGGTCAGGCTTGTGAAGATAAGGGCGCAGGGCGCAAATCATATGAAGCCCGAGGACGTGCCCGATATGCTTGATCCCGAGCTCCCTCAGCAGGCGCTCGTAAGCTCCTTCAGAAAGTATGCGAAGTAGGAAAGGAAGGTATAGACAATGCAGAGAATAGGCGTATTCGTGTGCCATTGCGGCACAAATATTGCCGGAACGGTCGATGTCGTTGCCGTTGCCGAGGCTCTGAGGAGCGAGGCGGGAGTCGTGATCTCCGAGGAGTATCAGTATATGTGCTCAGAGGCGGGACAGAACAAGATCAAGGATGCCATTCGGGATAATGCACTGACAGGTGTCGTGATCTGCTCCTGCTCTCCCAGAATGCATGAGGCAACCTTCCGAAAGACCGCCGCCGCCGCGGGCATCAACCCGTACATGGTGGAGATAGCGAATATCCGCGAGCAGGTATCGTGGATACATAAGGATAAAAACGAGGGAACGGAAAAGGCGATCATTCTCGGTCGCGCCGCTATCGCGAAGGTGCATCTCAATGCGCCGCTTCACGCGGGCGAGAGCCCCGTGACCAAGAGGGCGCTGGTGATCGGCGGAGGTATCGCCGGAATACAGACCGCGCTTGATATTGCCGAGGCGGGCTTCCCCGTGGATATAGTGGAAAAGAACCCGACTATAGGCGGCAAGATGACGCAGATAGATAAGACCTTCCCCACGCTTGACTGTGCCGCCTGCATACTGACCCCGAAAATGGTGGATTGCGCGCAGAGTGACAAGATCCGCATCCTTGCCTACAGCGAGGTCGAGTCGGTGTCGGGCTTTGTCGGCAATTTTACCGCGAAGATCAGAAAAAAGGCAAGATACGTAGATGAGGTGAAATGCACCGGCTGCGGACTTTGCACCGAAAAGTGCCCGCAGAAGGCGATCCCGAACGAGTTCAATCTCGGAATGGATAACAGACGCGCGGTGTACATTCCCTTCGCTCAGGCGGTGCCGAAGGTCGCGACCATAGATCCCATGCACTGCACGATGTTGAAAACGGGAAAATGCGGTGTTTGCTCCAAGGTGTGTACCGCAGGTGCGATAGACTATAAGCAGACGGATACGGTGATAAGCGAGCAGTACGGCGCTATCGTGGTGGCTACGGGCTATAACCCGATAAAGCTTGACAGATTCGATGAATTTGCCTACAGTACCTCAAAGGACGTGGTGACGTCACTTGAGTTCGAGAGACTGACCAATGCCGCGGGACCCACCGCCGGCACGCTTCTCCGTCCCTCAGACGGAAAGCATCCGCATACGATAGTGTTCGTGCAGTGTGTCGGTAGCCGCGATACCTCGGGCTGCGGCAAGCAGTACTGCTCAAAGATATGCTGTATGTATACCGCAAAGCACGCGATGCTGGTGCGCGAGAAGTATCCGGATACGGAGGTGTACGTATTCTATATCGACGTGCGTACCCCCGGAAAGAATTTCGATGAATTCTACCGCAGAGCCGTGGAGGAATACGGCGTGCATTACATAAAGGGAATGGTCGGAAAGGTCGTGCCGGAGGCGGACGGAACTCTTACCGTTCGGGCATCGGATCTTATAGCGGGCGAGCAGCTCAAGATATCCGCGGATATGGTGGTGCTTGCCGCCGCCATCGAGCCGGACAGCAGTGCGAGACCGCTTGCGACCATGCTCACCGCAAGCATGGATACCAACGATTTCTTTACCGAGGCTCACCCGAAGCTCAGACCCGTGGAGAGCCCCACGGCGGGTATCTTCCTGTCGGGAGCGTGTCAGGGACCCAAGGATATTCCCGAGACCGTATCTCAGGCAAGTGCCGCCGCAGCGAAGGTCATAGGACTTCTTGCAAAGGACAGCCTGAAGGGCAATCCCTGTGTGGCACATTCCGATGAAATGATGTGTAACGGCTGCTCCTCGTGTGAGAGAGTGTGCCCCTACGGCGCTATCTCTTACGAGGATAAGGAATTCCGTATGCCCGACAGAACTACCGCGATACGCCGCGTGGCGGCGGTCAATCCCGCGGTATGCCAAGGCTGCGGAGCCTGTACCGTGGCGTGCCCGTCGGGTGCCATGGATCTTCGCGGCTTTACCAACAGACAGATCATGGCGGAGGTAGATGCAATATGCCGATGAATGAAAATAACGAGTTTCGTCCGTTGATAGTGGCATTCTGCTGTAACTGGTGCTCCTACGCCGGCGCAGACCTTGCGGGAACGAACCGTGCAGGATATCCGGCGGACGTGAAGATCATAAGAGTGCCGTGCTCCTGTCGTGTAAATCCCATGTTCATACTTAGAGCATTTCAGCGCGGAGCGGACGGCGTGATCGTGTGCGGCTGTCACCCCGGTGACTGCCACTACACGTCGGGCAACTATTATGCCAGAAGAAGAATGACCATGCTGTTCTCCATGCTTGATTACCTCGGCATCGAGAAGGAGCGCACAAGAGTGGAATGGATCTCCGCCGCCGAGGGCGCAAAGTTTGCCGCGACCATGAACGAATTTGTCGAGACGGTGACACAGCTCGGCCCTAACAGGAGATTGGAGGACTTGAGATGCAGGAAAAACTGATTTCGAGAGCTTCGGAGCTGCTCTCCTCCGGAGAGGTGGCAAGAGTTATCGGCTGGAAGCGCGGAGAGCTCGGCTACGATACGACTCCGGCGATATTCGAGAGCGCGGAGGAGCTGGAGAGAGATTTCGTGTACGGCGATTTCTGCGGCGCGAATCTGTCCAAATATTTGATAAAGAGCATGAGGAGCGAGGGCAAGACTCTTGTGATGCTGAAGCTGTGCGATACCTACAGCTTCAATCAGCTCCTCACGGAGCACAGGATAAGCCGCGATAAGACATACGTTATTGCGGTGGGCTGCGCCGGAATGGCGGATCCCGAGAGACTGCGTAGGCTCGGGATCACCGGAATTACCGGAATCACGGGTGAGGGCGATAGCTTTGCAGTGTCCACCGTATACGGCGAGAGGACTGTGCCGAAGAAGGACTGCCTGTGCATAAAATGCCTGTCCTGCAAGGGCGGCGAGCCGGTCGTGTACGATGAGATCATCGGCGGGGACATCACTCCTCCGAAGTTCGACGACCGCTTTGAGCAGGTACACGCGCTTGAGGCGATGAGCCCCGAGGAGAGATATGGATTCTGGAGAGGGGAGCTGTCACGCTGTATCAGATGTAACGCCTGCCGAAATGTTTGCCCCGCCTGCTCCTGCGAGAGCTGTGTGTTCGATAACCCGAATTCGGGCGTGGCACAGAAGGCGGCTGCCGACTCCTTTGAGGAGAATATGTTCCATATAATCAGAGCCTTCCACGTCGCCGGAAGATGCACCGATTGCGGAGAGTGCTCCAGAGTGTGCCCCGAGAGCATACCGCTCCATCTTCTGAACAGGAAGTTTATTTCCGATATCGACAGCTATTACGGAAAGTATCAGGCGGGTGAGACCGAAGGGCAGAGAGCACCTCTTGTGGATTACACCGAGGACGATGCGGAGCCCTCCGCCATCTATGACAGATAAGGGGGAGAGATATGTATTTTCTTAAAAAAGACAGACTGAGCGAGCTTTTTGCGGCTCTCTCCGCAGACTCGGCTCTTTATCTTCCCGCAAAGAATAAGGACGGCAAGACAGATTACGTGCGGTATACCGACGGGGTGGAATACAGCGATGCGCTCAATACGGAGCGCAGTGCCAAGGATTTCTTCTTCCCCCAGACGGAGGATATCGCGGATTTCAGAGTGGACGGAAAGAGCATCGAGGTGATAGACATTCGCCGTGAGCACGAGGATTACGTGATCTTCGGTGTGCGCGCCTGCGATATGGCAAGCTTTGATATTCTTGATTCCGTGTACCTGTCCGAGCCGATCGACAGCTATTATGCCGAGAGGCGCAGTCATGCGACTGTCATGACGGTCGCTTGCCGTACTCCCGCGGAGACGTGCTTCTGCCGATGCTTCGGCATAGATCCCGCCGCTCCGGGCGGAGATGTGGCTTGTGCTCTCAGTGACAGCGGACTTTACCTTGAGGTAAGGACCGAAAAGGGAGAGGCACTGATCGGAAAGGTATCCCATATGCTTGAAGAGACCGACGGCGCGGAGGCGGCGGAGCAGGGAAAGCGGTGTCATGAGCTGATGGACAGACTCCCCCTTGCCGGACTCACCCCCGATGCCTTCGGCGGCGAGCGAATGATGGAGCATTTTTCCTCGGAGAAATGGGCGTCCCTCTCCGAGGCGTGTCTCGGCTGCGGCACCTGCACCTTTGTGTGCCCCACCTGCCAGTGCTACGATATAAGAGATTTCGATACAGGAAGCGGCATAAGGCGTTTCCGTTGCTGGGATAGCTGTATGTATTCCGATTTCACGAAAATGGCTCACGGCAACTCCCGAAACAGTCAGCTTGAAAGATTCAGACAGCGCTTCATGCACAAGCTTATGTACTATCCCGCAAACAACGACGGCAAATTCGGCTGTGTCGGCTGCGGCAGATGCCTGTCCAAGTGCCCCATCTCCATGAATATCGTCAAGGTGATGAAGGCGCTTGGAGACTGATTTCGAGACGGCAACAGAAAGGAGCTAAGTATGTATAACGAAACACTTATTCCGAGTATAGGAGTCATCACCGATATAAGGCAGGATACTCCGGACGTCAAGACCTTCCGAGTAGTCACGCCCGACGGAAAAAAGCCCTTCGTCCATATCCCCGGACAGTGCGCCATGCTCTCCGTCCCCGGAGTCGGAGAGGCGATGTTCTCAATAACCTCATCTCCCACGAATACCGAATTCTTTGAATTTTCCATAAAAAAGTGCGGCTGTCTCACGGATTGGCTTCACCGAATGGAGGTCGGTCAGCAGATAACGATCAGAGGCCCCTACGGAAACGGCTTCCCCGTGGATACCGTCCTCAAGGGCAAGGATCTGCTTTTCATTGCGGGAGGAATAGGACTTGCGCCCCTGCGCTCCGTGATAAACTATGTCCGCGACAGGAGAGAGAATTACGGTCGGGTGCAGATAGTCTACGGCTCACGCTCCATGGACGATCTCGTGGATTATGAGGAGATAATCGGTGAGTGGTCGAAGGATCCCGACGTCGAGGTGGCTCTGACGATAGACAGAGAGCAAGAGGGATGGAACGGACACGTCGGCTTCGTCCCGAGCTATGTGAAGGAGCTCTCCCCCGATATCTCAAGAACGGTGCTTGTCTGCGGCCCTCCGATCATGATAAAGTTCACGCTTGCATCTCTGAAGGAGCTGGGCTTTACGGAGACGCAGGTGTTTACCACGATGGAGCTTCGCATGAAGTGCGGTGTCGGCAAGTGCGGCAGATGCAATATAGGCTCACGGTACGTTTGCAAGGACGGGCCGGTGTTCCGTTATGATGAGCTGTCGGAGCTGCCCGATGAGTATTGATGCGGCGCTCGGCGCTTGATATATAAAAACAAAGGAGAATGATCCCCTATGGAAAACACGGTAAATATATTTCTTATGGGTAAAAGGTATGCGGTTCCCGAGAGCCTGACCATAATGAGGGCTATGGAATACGCGGGCTATGAGCTTGTTCGCGGCTGCGGCTGCAGAAACGGCTTCTGCGGAGCCTGCGCGACCGTTTACCGCATAAAGGGCGAGAGCGAGCTTCACGCCTGCCTTGCCTGCCAGACGAAGGTCGAGGAGGGTATGTACATAGCGACACTGCCCTTCTTCCCGCTTGTCAAGAAGGTATATGATATCGAGAAGATCGGCCCCACCGAGCAGATCATGATGCAGCTTTATCCCGAGATATACGCCTGCATAGGCTGTAATGCCTGCACAAAGGCGTGTACGCAGGGACTTAACGTAATGCAGTATATCGCATATGCGCAGAGGGGCGAGTACGAGAAGTGCGCGGAGGAATCCTTTGACTGCGTAATGTGCGGAGTATGCTCATCGAGATGCCCTGCCGGAATTTCCCATCCGCAGGTGGCGCTTCTTGCAAGACGTCTTAACGGAAAGTATCTTGCGCCCGCAAGCGAGCATCTTGAAAACAGAGTTCGCGAGATCGAGAACGGCACCTTTGAGGAGCTTATCGAGGGACTTATGCAGAAGCCCTTGGCTGAGCTGAAGGAGCTGTACAACACAAGAGATATCGAGAAGTAAGGAGGATTCAAAATGTATACTGCCGAAATGCTTGAATCCATGAAAAGGGTGGAGGCGAGGCGCGCCGAAAACGCGGCGCTTGAGCCGCGCAGAATGACTGCCGAGGAAAAGGAGGCTCTCCTTGCGGCATATCATCCGGATCACAAGAAAAGCGAATTTTCCGTTCTGAAGATCGGAGCGAACAAGGGTGAGGAGGTTCCTCACGAGCTTGCAGCACTCCTTCAGGGCAAAAGCCGCATCACCGCATCCTCGGTGAACCTTGATGCGCCCGATTACGATGTTGACGTGCTTGTGATCGGCGGCGGCGGAGCGGGCTCCTCTGCGGCGATCGAGGCACACGCCGCCGGAGCGAACGTGATGATAGTCACAAAGCTCAGAATAGGCGATGCGAATACCATGATGGCTGAGGGCGGAATCCAAGCCGCTGACAAGGAGAACGATTCTCCCGCCATTCACTATCTTGATGCCTTCGGAGGCGGACACTTTGCCGCCAAGCCCTCACTTCTGAAAAGGCTTGTTACGGAGGCTCCCGAGGCTATTATGTGGCTGAATGAGCTCGGAGTGGAGTTTGACAAGGACGAAAACGGCACTATGGTCACCACGCACGGCGGCGGCACATCGAGGAAAAGAATGCACGCGGCAAAGGATTATTCCGGCGCCGAGATCATGCGTACTCTCCGCGATGAGGTGCTGAACCGCGAGATACCCGTGGTCGATTTCACCTCTGCCATTGAGCTTATTCTTGATGAAAACGGACACGCCGCCGGAGCGGTGCTCCTCAATATGGAGACGGATGAGCTTCTTGTGGCGAGAGCGAAAACGGTCATAATCGCCACGGGCGGAGCCGGCAGACTCCATTATCAGGGCTTCCCCACATCGAATCATTACGGAGCTACGGCGGACGGACTTGTGCTTGCATACAGAGCGGGCGCAAAGCTCATGTATCCGGATACTCTCCAGTATCACCCCACGGGTGCCGCCTTCCCCGAGCAGATCTTCGGTGCGCTCGTTACGGAGAAGGTGCGCTCTCTCGGAGCAAAGCTCATCAACGCCAACGGCGAGGCATTCATGCATCCTCTTGAGACGCGTGACGTCTCGGCGGCTTCGATCATTCGCGAGTGCGGCGACAGAGGAAACGGTGTAAAAACCGCCGACGGCGTGGGAGTTTGGCTTGATACTCCCATGATCGAGCTCAAGAACGGCGAGGGAACGATCGAGGCGCGTATCCCCGCGATGATGCGTATGTTCGGAAAGTACGGAATAGATATCAGGCGCGAGCCTATCCTCGTTTATCCGACACTGCACTATCAGAACGGCGGAATTGATATCGAGCCCGACGGGCAGAGTGCGATCTCGGGTCTGTTTGTCGCGGGCGAGGCTGTTGGAGGAATCCACGGACGTAACAGACTTATGGGTAACTCCCTCCTTGACATTATCGTATTCGGAAGAAGCGCCGGCAAGAATGCCGCGGCACTTGCGAAGGATACGACTCTCGGTGCGCTCACGCTGGAACACATCGAGGCGTTCGAAAAGGAACGCGCAGCGGCAGGTATCACCGATACCGTGGTATCTCCGAAGCTGCTTCCCTCGTATGCGAGAAAGAAGAACTGAGCCTTATAAATACGAAACGGCGGGAGGACGACTGTCCTCCCGCCGTGTTGCTTTGTGACTGTATCACAGGCGCGTGCGATGTGCGCTCAAGCCTTCCGTACAAAGTGTGTCTTGTCGGAGACCTCCACCGTGGCACGGGCGTTTGAGAGATCTCTCAAATACGCCGCATATGACTCCGCGTTCCCGTCGGGGATTATCAGCGAAAACGATACGTTTTCACCGAAGACGGGTACATCGACGGCAAAGCCGGAGCTTTCCGCGGCGCGGGAAAGCTTGCCGTAAAGCTGATAATCCGTGGTGACGGTCACTCTGCGACAGCTGTGCATCGTACATTCGCCTGCATCATCGACGGCACCGACCGCCGCCTTTCCGTAAGCTCTGACAAGTCCGGGAGCGCCGAGCAGTATTCCCCCGAAATAGCGTACCACCACGACGGCGGTACAGCGAAGCTCCTTCTTCGATATGACATCGAGGCAGGGAACACCGCCCGTGCCTTGGGGCTCACCGTCGTCGGACATACGGCGTATCTCACTGCCGCCGTCAAGTCCGCCTACGGCATATGCGAAAACGTGATGCCTTGCATCGGGGTGCAGCTCCTTTATCCTTGAGATAAAGCCGTCCGCCTCCTCTTGCGTCATGCAGGGCGCGGCGTAGGCGATAAAACGCGATTTCTTTTCGACGAGCTCAAAGGAGCTCTCACCGGCGAGTGTCCTGTATTCTGTGATCATATCTTACTCCGTACCTTGGGCGCGATACGCGCGGCTTTATTTCTGCGTGGGCTCAACTATGAACCGCTCCGCCTTTGATATATATTCCTCGGAGAGCCGGCATACCGCCAAGGTGCCCTCCTCTCCGTATTCCTCGGAGATCACGGTGCCGTTTTTGTAAAGATACGGCATCACCCACCCCTCGGTATACGGAATGAGAAGCGTCAGCTCTCTTTCGCTCTTTGCAAAGAATGACGATATTTCCGCGCGGAGTCGGTCGAGCCCCGTGCCGCTCACGGCATCCGTGCAGATCACTGCGGCGGCGGAGCCTCTCGGGTATGACTTCACCGCTCCTGCCTTGTCCGTCTTGTTGAGTATGAGAAGCTGAGGCCTGTCGCCCGCTCCGATCTCATTCAACAGCTCGTTTACCACGCATATCTTTTCCTCAATATCCTCCGAGTCGCTTTCGACCACGTGCAGGAGCAGATCCGCCTGAGCCGCCTCCTCAAGAGTTGATTTGAAGGCTTCGATCAGCGTGTGCGGAAGCTTTCTGATAAAGCCCACCGTGTCCACCATGAGGAACTCGTGCCCGTCGTCGTCCGTCATTCCGCGGACAGACGGATCGAGGGTGGCGAACAGCATATTCTCCGCAAATACATCCGCATCGCAGAGGGTGTTCAGAAGTGTGGATTTTCCCGCATTGGTGTATCCGACGAGGGCTATTACGGGCATATTGCGCCTTGCTCTGTCGGCGCGGAGCATATCGCGCCTCTTTGATACCTCGGCAAGCTCCTCCTCAAGATAGTGTATGCGGCGCAAGATGTGCCGCCTGTCGGATTGAAGCTTCGTCTCACCGGGACCTCGGGTGCCTATGCCTCCGCCGAACCTTGACAGCGCAGTTCCGCTTCCGCTCAGTCGCGGAAGCCTGTATTTTTGCTGGGCAAGCTCGACCTGAAGCGAGCCCTCTCTTGATTTTGCACGTGCGGCGAATATATCAAGAATGAGCGCGGTGCGGTCGATGACTCTTGCACCGATCAGCTCCTCAAGATTTCGGATCTGCGAGGGGGAGAGCTCATCGTCGAAAATGAGCAGCTCGGCATCAAGCGCCTGTCTTTCGAGGGTAAGCTCGTCGGCAAGTCCGCGCCCGATGTACAGCCTTGAATCCGGGGAGGGTCTGCGCTGTACATGATATGCGACCGGTATCGCACCGGCGGTCTTTGTAAGCTCTCCGAGCTCACGAAGCTCCGTCTCGGGACTGCCGCCGCTTCCTCCGCCGTCGCAGATCACGCCGACGAGGATCGCGCGCGAGCACTTCTCGGCTGTTTCTTCAAAGCGCGAGGGGGCTTCTCTGTCGAGAGCCTCCGCCTCATCAAAAAGCGGATCGAGAAGCGAGCTTTGTGACGGGAGCACGGGCCCGTGCAGAGCCGTTCTCCTTGAAAATTCGCCGTTCGGCTCTCTCGTCAGCATCGAGGCGCTGATACCGGTGACGGTCTCCTTCTCGGTGTTTACCCCGATAACGACCATGGAGTCGTATCTCATCGTATACAGTGAATTGAGATCGACCTCCGACGGCAGTGCGGAGCCGTTGGGGTGCGTGTGAAGAAGCCTGATCCCGCACAGACGCACCGCGGAGCGCTTTCCGTCCGTATCCGGAAGTGATACACTGCGGCTGTCTCCGAGAGATATGGCAACAACTCTGTTTTTGCGGTCGAGGCAGACCGCGATCTCACGCGAGAGCGCACAGGTGACCTGCCGCATCATATCAAGAAGCTCGGTCGGGATATACGAGCCGGACTCATATACCTGCCCGTGGAAGGTTTCGATGTATTCTATGAGGGACTTCTTTATATCCCCGAGGTTGCCTGTGATTTCAGCCATAGTGTTTTCCTTTCGGAGGAATTATATAGTATATTGTACCAAAACGCGAGGAAAATTTCAATACCGTAGCCCGCAGACGGGAATAATTCCTTTATACTTCAAAAAGAAAGAAGGGTTTTTCGGCAAAACCACTTGACAAGACCGAGGACAATGTTGTATAATTACAAATGCGTATGTATGCCGACAGGGTATACTATGCCCAATGATACCAAAGATTTTAATGTGTATAAAAGGAGGTGCACCCCATGCTCAGAACATATCAGCCGAAAAAGCGTCATCGCAGCAAGGTTCACGGCTTCAGAAAGAGAATGGCTACAGCAGACGGCAGAAAAGTGCTTAAAAGAAGACGCCAGAAGGGAAGAGCAAGACTTACCCACTGAGACGCTGCAATTGAATCGCACCTTTAACGGGTAAAGAAACCTCCGGAAAAACGGCGCTCTTGTGCTTTTCTCGGAGGTTTGCTGTATGTTTGCGGAATTGTCGGGCAGTCAAGCTTGAGCTATTGTGAAACAGCTTGCAATTAAAGAAAACCATTTGTTTGCCAAGGCATATTCAAACGGAAAGAGATGCGTTGCAAAAACCATAGCGGTCTATGTCTTGAAGGATCGCGCGGCGGGAAGACTGCGCCGTGAGAATCCGGAAAAGAAGCTACAGAACCGCTTGGGGATCTCATCCTCAAAGAAGATCGGAGGAGCGGTCGAGCGTAACCGCGCACGGCGAGTTGTCAGAGAGGCGTTCCGCCTCTGCGACAGGGAGCTTGCGATAAAACGCGGTTATCTGATCGTCATATCATGCAGAGCCGCTGCGGCGGATGTGAAAATGCAGAGTGTGCGACGAGATCTTGAGTACTGTCTGAGGAAGCTTGATATGCTTGGCGGAGGAGAGGGAAAATGATATCCCGTCTTCTCATCCGTTTGATACGTCTGTATCAAAAGTATCTGTCTCCCGCCAAGGGAGCACCGTCATGCAGGTTCACCCCGACCTGCTCGGAATATGCCGTCCAGGCATTGACCGAGTGGGGCTTTATCGTGGGGACAGCCCTCGCGGTGTGGCGAATACTGAGATGTAATCCCTTCTCAAAGGGAGGGCACGATCCGGTGCCGTCGCGCCGCAAAAATAACTGAAAAGGAAAATAATCCAAGTGTTTAATGCTATTTATCAGTTTTTCGGTTCTATCATAAGATTTTTCTTCGATCTGACCGGAAATTATACCGTAGCACTTTTTGCCTTTACGCTTATCATGCAGCTGATCCTTTTGCCGCTCGGTATCAAGCAGCAGAAGAATCAGGTGAAGCAGGCAAAGCTTGCTCCCAAAATTGCAGCTATCCGTAAGAAGTATGCCGGCAGAACAGATCAGGCTACTCAGCAGAAGATGCAGCAGGAGACGATGGATCTGTATCAGCGCGAGAACTTCAATCCCGCGGGCGGCTGTTTGCCGCTTCTTATACAGTTGCCTATTATCATGCTCCTGTATAACGTAGTGTCGAAGCCTCTCAGCTATATTTTGAAGTACAGCGCGGAGACTATCGCAAGCATTACCGAGATCATCGAAGCGACGGGTGTGACTATTGCAAAATCGTCGGTCGAGCTTGACATAGCTCACCGTATGTCGACGATGGGTGCGGATAAATTTGCCGGACTTGACCTCGGAGTATTCCCCGATTTCAAGCTTTTCGGCATGGATCTCACCCAAGCTCCGCTTGTCGGCGGCAAGGTTCCCGACTGGCGACTGCTTATAATACCGGCTGTTACCTTTGTGGCAATGTACGGAAGCCAGATAATAATTCGCCGCTTCAGCTATCAGTCCCCCGAGGTACAGGAGCAGCAAAAGAGCATGAGCATGAAGATCATGAACATCTCGATGCCGCTTATGTCCGTGTATTTCTCCGCAATATGGCCCGGAACTCTCGGCGTGTACTGGATACTCAGAAATATTCTTCAGACACTTCAGCAGATACTTCTCGCAAAGACCATTCCCGTTCCCAAGTTCTCCGAGGAGGATTACAAGGCGGCGGAGCGTGAGCTTGCGGGAAAAAGCGCAAAGAAGAAGAACGGCGAGAAAAAGACAAACGCAGAAAACGGTGGTAAGAAGGTGCGCTCTCTCCATTATATAGACGCGGATGACGATGAGACCGAGGTGCAGCAGCTCGCGGATAAAAAAGAGGAGCCGAAGCCTTCGGCAGAGGAAGCAAAGAACGGTGCGGCATCACAGCGCGAATCGGCTGTAGAGCCCGCTCCGCTAAAGGATGACGGCGATAAGCCGAAAAAGAACTGAGATTGAAAGGACTGCGATTTTTCGTAAGCTTGGAATATGAAAAAGGAAGTAATAATCACCGCGAAGACGGTCGAAGAAGCAATGTCCGAGGCGTATGCGAAGTATTCCGCCGAGGGCGAGGTGACCTGTGAAATTCTGGAAATGCCTAAAAAGGGATTTCTCGGCTTTGGCGGAGCTCCCGCAAAGATCAAGGCGATAATTGATGACGGCGAGGACGATGTCGATATCAGCTCTATCATAAATGATATGAGAGCGATGAAGATGGAGACCGATCGCGGAGGCGACGGAAGCGATTCTGTAAAGGCGCCTCGGAAGGAGGCAGCTCCGAAGGAGGCAGCTCCAAAGGAGCAGGCGAAGGCGAATAACGCGAAGGAAGGCGCTGCGCCGACACAGAAGAAGGCGGAGCCGAAGGCACCGAGGGCAGAGAAGACCGAAAAGACGGTAAAGGCGCCCAAGGCGTCAAATACCGAGCCGAAGCCCGTGCCGACTCCCAGACCGACACCTGCCGCCGAAATGAAGGCGGAGGCTCCTGCCGCTAAGAAAGAGCAGATAAAGGCAAACGCCGATAATGCGTCGAGAAAGGACAGGTACGAGCCTGTGTCCGAGGTCGAGATGCAGTATGCGGTCGAATTTGTGGAGACCGTTATCCGCGACCTTGAGATAAGCGCAACTGCCGTTCCTGTCAAGGATGACGAGGGCGCGTTTGTCGGGATCAATATTGAGGGCGAGAACACCGGAGTGCTCATCGGGCATCACGGCGAGACTCTTGATGCGATCCAGTACCTTGCAAATCTGAGCGCAAGCAGACGCTCTCCCACACCCAACAGAGAATTCCTCAAGATCACCGTGGATATTGAGAATTACAGAGAGAAGCGCGAGGAGACTCTCCGCGGACTTGCGCGCAGAATGGCGGCAAAGGCAATCAAGTACAAGAGAAACTTCGTGCTTGAGCCGATGAATCCGTACGAGCGCCGCATAATCCACTCCGAGATACAGCAGATCGAGAACGTAAATACTCACTCGGTCGGCTCCGACGATAACCGTAAGGTCGTCGTTACCTATGAGGGCGCGGATAAGGTGGATCGCCGTTCCCGTTCAAGAAGAAACAGGGATAACTTCAACGCAGGTTCTACAGTTGCCGAATACGATCCGATGTCACCGCGTTCATACGGCTATACCGATACATCCGATTCGACTGCGGAGAAAGAATGACGGCATGAAAAAAGTAAGATCCACAATATTTCTTGTACTCACTGCAATGATATGGGGACTTGCTTTCGTGGCACAAAGAGTGGGCGCAGATTATCTGCGCCCCTTTACCTTTAACGGTATTCGCTTTACCATGGGAGTTTTGTCGCTGATCCCGGTGATACTGATCTTCGAGAGAGACGGCGCTGACAGCCGCAGAAGATCGGCAACTGTCAAATACGGTATTCTTGCCGGATTAGTGCTGTTTGCGGCATCGAATCTTCAGCAGTACGGTGTAGAGCTGACGGGAAGCGCGGGTAAATCCGGCTTTATTACGGGGCTGTACACGGTGCTCGTCCCCCTCATTTACTTCATATTCGGCAGAAAAACGGGCGTGCTCGTGTGGCTCGGTGCATTTGTGACTGTCGGCGGACTTTATCTCCTCTGCGGAGTGGGCTCGTCGGAGCCGTTCGGCGCCGGTGATCTGGTGCTTATTATAGGCGCTGTCCTGTGGGCTTTGCATATCATAGTTCTTGACAGATACGCAAACGAAGTCAGCCCGCTGAAATTCTCCGCGATGCAGTTTACCGTGTGCGCCGTTTTGTCCCTTGCGGCGGCATTCCTTTTCGAGAGAGGCGATTTCTCGGTGGAGTATGTAAAACAGGCGATCGTACCCCTCCTTTACGGCGGAGTCGGCTCCGTCGGAGTGGCATACACCTGCCAGCTTCTCGGTCAGAAGGATGCCGAGCCCACCTTCGCGGCAATAATCCTGTCTACCGAGGCGGTATTCTCCGCTGTCGGTGCCGCGTTGATCTTGAAGGAATACATGGGATTTGCCGGCTACGTAGGCTGTGCTATGATCTTTGCGGGTATCATACTCTCGCAAATACCGACAAGCAAGAAATAGGCACGCGAAAAAGTGCGTCAAATAAGACAGTCCCCTTCTTCGGAAGGGGACTGTCGGACTTTATTAGACGTTTTCGTGCGCGCGGCATGGGCGAATTAGGCAAAAGCCGATATTACGGCTGCTTTGCCGTCAGCTCAATGATGAGCTTCATGTCGTCGGGCTGGCATTTCGCCTCATGCGCCGCCTTGTTGCGCCTGACGGCACCGCATTTTGTGCATCGGTGAATGATGATAAATCCCTTTTTGCTGTCCGGCAGCGCGGAAACGGGCTCCATAAGACCACCGCAGTCGGAGGCTCTGTCACCGGGATTTATGTCGAGATGAACCGACCACAGGCAAAACGGGCAGTGATTTCGAGAGGTGTAGCCGAGCGGCTCGACCTCCCTGCCGCAGTGTCCGCAAATAAATGAGCTGTCGTTTTTTATAAATCTTTTGGTTTCCATATACCGTGTCGCCTTTCAGACTTTATCTACCCTATATTTTATATTTTTTGCCGCGATTTGTCAACAGGCACCGCCGTTATCCGTGCCGCGCAAATAGGTGTTGAAATTTTTGCCTGAATATGGTATTATATAAAAGTATTAAAAATCCAGTGATAAAAACGGAAATAGGTAATGAATAATTTTAATAACGACAAACAGCGCATCAGACAGCCTCAAGGCACACCGAAAAGCCCGCAGACGGGTGCAAACGGCGGCACTCGGAGAGCGGCACCGACACAAGGAAGCAGATCTGCGAGAACGGCGGCGTCCTCATCACCGAGACGTGTCAGCCCGACAAGAAAGACCGGTCGCTTCGGAAAATTTGTTGCCGTTTGGGTGGCGGTGCTTGCCGTCCTTCTTCTGATCATTATAATCATTGCCGTGTCCGGCAGAGACGGCGCTCCGTCCGCAAATGACACCACGGATGCTATTGCCGCCGACGGAGACGGCAGAGAGACTGTTCCGGAGAAGACAGAGCCTCCCGAGACCTATGCGGTGGAATATGCAGTGAGGACAGATGCCACAGCAGCGTTTTCCTCCGACCGCACCTTTGCAAACGGTATCCTCATCGACCTTGAGAGCGGCACTGTCATTGCCGACCGCGGCGGAGATGAGCGCATATATCCCGCATCAATGACCAAGATAATGACACTGATAGTGGCGGCAGAGCAGGCAGAAAGTCTTGACGAGACCTTTACCATGACTGCCGAGATCACCGATCCGCTGTATCTTGCAAATGCCTCCGTTGCGGGCTTCTCCGTGGGGGAGAAGGTGACGGTGCGTGACCTCATTTACGGTTTGATCCTGCCCTCCGGCGGTGACGGCGCACTCGGTCTGGCATATCACATAGCAGGCGGGGAGGAGGCGTTCGCGGAGCTGATGAACGCCAAGGCGAAGGAGCTCGGACTGAAGAATACGCACTTCACCAACTGCACGGGACTGCATGATGACAGGCACTACAGCACCTGCCACGAGATCGGGCTCATGCTTGAGTATGCCATTCGCGATGAGTTCATGCGAGAGGTGCTTACCACTTACAGATATACTACCGAGAAAACAGCCGAGCATCCCGACGGTATCGAGCTCACGAGCACGCTTCTGTCCCGAATGAACGGCGATGAATCGGGTACGCTGTTTGTGCAGGGCGGAAAGACCGGATATACTACGGAGGCAAAGAACTGCCTTGCTTCATTTGCCACCGAGCTTGTGAAGAGTGCCGGCGAGGACAGCCTCAAGCGGCAGACCACACGCTACATTCTTGTTACGGCGGGCTCACCCGACAAGTGGGATCCCGTGTTCGATGCGATCGAAATATACAAGGGGCTCGGGGCTCACTCCGCCGCCGCCGACAGCGCTGAGATCACGGTTGCCGTGCCGGATACGGAGAAAAATGCTCCGAAGGACACGGAAAAGGAGACATCTGCAACGTCAAAGCCCTCCGGTGAGAGCATAAAAATATACACCGCCGCCGCACCGAGCTGATATGATTTGCGTGTTTTCTCATAAATCTTGCAAAAAGACTTGCAAAATGTGCGGATATGAAGTATAATTAAGTGTAATTATGCGTATAAAAATTGAAAGGAGCTTCCTGTGAATAGCAGGAGTACAAATTATGGTTATTGCAGGAGATTTTAAGAACGGCGTTACCTTTGATATGGATGGTAATGTAATGCAGGTTATCGAGTTTCAGCATGTAAAGCCCGGTAAGGGTGCGGCGTTCGTAAGAACAAAGCTTCGTAACGTTATTACCGGATCCGTGATCGAGACTACCTTTAACCCGACCGATAAGTTTCAGGATGCCCGTATCGACAGACGTGAGATGCAGTATCTCTACAATGACGGTGAGCTTTATTACTTCATGGATATGGAGACCTTTGAGCAGCTTCCTCTCAACGAGGATAAGCTTTCCGATTCCTTCAAGTTCGTGAAGGAGGAGATGATGTGCCGTGTAAATTCCTACAAGGGCAATGTGTTCTCCGTAGAGCCTCCCATGTTCGTAGAGCTCAAGGTCGTTGATACCGAGCCCGGTATCCGCGGCGATACCGCAACCGGCGCAACCAAGAATGCAACTGTTGAGACCGGCGCAGTAGTACGTGTGCCTCTCTTTATCGAGGTAGACGAGACTATCAAGATAGATACCCGTACCGGCGAATATCTTGAGAGAGCGTAATTCCGGACAGACTGCCGAATAAAGCTCGGCTTTGCCGAAGAAATGGAGAAAACAGATATGGATATCAGAGAAAAAAGCGCGTATTTGAAGGGACTTGCCGAGGGCATGAAGCTTGATGCGGAAAAGAACGAGACCAAGCTTCTGAATGCCATCATCGACCTTCTCGGAGACATCACCGAGGCTGTCGACGAGATGGACGACGATATGGAGACACTCAACGATTACATCGAGGAGATCGACGAGGATCTCGGATCTCTTGAGGAGTACGTTCTTGAGGATCTTGATGATGAGGATTGCGATTGCTGCGATTGCGACGACGACGATGACGATGATTGTGATTGCTGCGATTGTTGCGGTGAGGATTTCCGTATGCTCATGTGCCCCCACTGCAATGAGGAGATCTACTTCGACGATTCGATCGAGCCCGACGAGCTTGTCTGCCCCTCTTGCGGCAAGCCTGTAGCCGAGGCTGCCGGTTGACAATGAAAAAAAGCAAGACCGTTCGCAGAGATCTGCGGACGGTCTTTGTGTAATGAAAGGCTTTTGATATGACAGATAAGCTGAAATTCGGTATTATCGGTACAAATTTTATCAGTCACACGATGGCTGAGGCGATGGAGCTTTCCGACACTGCGGAGCTGTATTCGGTGTATTCGAGACGGCGCGAGACCGGCGAGGGCTTTGCCGAGAGGTACGGAATTCCGAAAGAGAGGGTGTATACGTCGCCGGAGGAGCTGGCGGGATCGGGGATCGACGCCGTGTATATAGCCTCTCCCAACAAATTCCACTGTGAGCAAAGCCTCTTTTTTCTCCGCAGAGGTATTCACGTGCTTGTCGAAAAGCCTGCCGGTGCCGAGCTTGCCGAATATAAGCTGATGCGGCGCACCGCCGAGGAAAACGGCGCGGTGCTCATGGAGGGAATGAGGCAGGCGCACGACCCCGCGTGGCAGATCATACGCGAGGCTCTGCCGAGGATCGGCAGGATACGGCACGCCTCGTTCGAGTTTTGCCAGTATTCGTCACGGTATGACCGCTATAAAGCCGGTGAGCACACCAACACCTTCGATCCGTCCTTTGCCAACGCATCAATGCTTGATCTCGGTGTATATCCGCTTCATTGCCTTGTCATGCTGTTCGGTGAGCCGCGGGTCGTGTACGCAAATTCCGTATTCCTTGAAAACGGCTTTGAGGGCTCGGGGGAAATAACGCTGGCTTACGACGGCTTTACCGCATCCGCGCTCTATTCCAAGGTGTATGATTCTCCGAGACCGTCCGCTGTATTCGGAGAGGATGGCACGATTATCATAGATAAGCTATCGGTGCCCTCGTCGGCAACGCTGTGCCTTCGAAATGCGGAGCCCGAGGCTCTGCCCATAGTCGGAGCGGAGAACAACATGGTGTACGAGGTTCGCGATTTTGTCAGGCTCGTGCGCGACGGCAGGATCTTGCATCACTATGCCGATATGACCGAAGCTGTCATACGGATAACCGATAGGGCGCGCTCTCTTGCCGGAGTACGCTTTGAATAACACATCACAAAAAGACTCCCGAGGCACCGCGCGGTGCTTCGGGAGCCTTTATGTATCGGCGGTCGCACGGATTTGCGACTGCCTTTGATTTTGCCGTGTTATGCCTTATGCCTGCGCGGCAGTGTCACTGCAAGCAAAGGTATGCGGCATCTTTTCAGAGCTGTGTGAGCTTTTCGACCTCGGACAGAGCCTCGTGCAGGGCTCTGATCGCCGCGAGATTACGAACAGTCTGCCGTGAGCGCCTCCGACCGAATTCCACCGTACAGGTGCGCGTTTTTATTCCGCTGTCAGTCAGCACGGCGACCCCGAAGCAAACGTGACCGCACGGGATATCGCCGTAATCGTCGGGGCCCGCTACCCCTGTTACGGATACCGCGATGTCGGCTCCGTACAGCGTGAGTGCGCCGCTTGCCATCTCGGCGGCACATTCCTCGGAGATGGGGCCGAAGCTTTCAAGCACCTCGTCCGACACCCCGAGTACGGCGGCCTTTGATGCGGTGGCATACGTGACTGCACTGCCCTTCAGTACGGCAGATGCACCGGCAACATCGGCTACGAGCTTTGATACAAGACCCGCGGTACAGCTCTCCGCAAATGCCACCGTCTTGCCGTGCGCTTTGAGAGCCTCCGTGAGTGTGCGTGCAGCGGAGCAGCCTCCGTCGGGGACAGCCTTGTCTCTGACGGCGTAAATGTACCGTCCTGCCTCTGTATTGCGGATATCCTCAACTGTTTTGTCGCACAGCGCGGCGGCGTGTGCTGCGTCATCCGCGGCGGCGGTGACTCTGATACGAACCTCTCCTGTTTCGCAATACGGAGCGACGGTGGGATTCTCCGAATCCATAAAGCCTCTGAGAAGCTCCTCGGCGGCGGATTCGCCTATTCCGTACATACATATGTTGCGGCTCACAAAGGTCTTGCCGGTGTGGTGCGACAGATACGGTATGATGTGCTCCTCGGTCATGCGTTCAAATTCCGAGGGAGGCCCCGGCATCAGTATTGCCAGCTTTTCGCGGCCGTCTCGCCCGAGCCCGTGAACCGCAAGAGCGGGGGCGGTTCCGACGGAATTGATGAATACATCGGCGCCCTCGGGCACCATTGCCTGACGGGTATTGTTGGCTGTGACATTTCGGCGGTTGAGAGAGCTCATATACTGCCGAATGTGCCCCATCACATTATCATCGTATTTCAGCTCAAGGCGGAAATATTCCGCCACACACTCTCTCGTTATGTCATCGCAGGTTGGGCCGAGCCCGCCGGTGAGAAAAACGGTATCGCATCTTGAAAATGAGCCGTCGAGCTCTGCGAGAATACGTGTGCGGTTGTCTCCGACAACACTCTGTCGGTATACCGATATACCGAGCGCGGCAAGCTCACGGGAGAGATATGCCGCATCAGTGTTGACGATGTCCCCCAAGAGAAGCTCCGTACCAACGCTGATTATTTCGGCGCGATCGATTTTGTTCATAGTGCTCCTTCCTCCTCGGAGAGATTTCGGTGAAATTTTATTCGGGCGACAGGCTTCGCGGATTAAAGCGCTGTTTTCGGAATATAATAGTATCAGCGCCCGTAGTCCGAGGAAGTATTACAGATCCTTATCGAATGACCACGCCGGGTTCGTGCTCTTTTGTAATACTTCAAACGGACGGGGCGCTTTTTGTCAGCGAACGGTCATGTCAAAGCGCTCACTGCATTTCGGGCACCGAACGGTATGCGACCCCTTGGTTCTGGGCAGGCGCAGTACCGCCTTGCATTTGGGACAGTGCTTGTATACGTGGGTTTTGCGGTCGCGGAATCTGTCACGCATAAGAGTAAATGTACCCTTGTGCTTGCCGATGAATTTGACGAACTGCCTGTTTTCGGCACTTCTTTTATAGGTGTTCCTTGAGAAAAAGCGAAAAACGGCAAGGACGAGAATCACGGTGCTCAGAAAATTCAGAATGTTTGCTATCAAGCCAAGATGCAGTACGGAAAGGACAGCTCTGACGACCCAAAGCACGAGGATCGCGCCGAGCGACCACCAATACAGGGTATCCGCACCGTTTCTGCCGTACATGAAGGCTGCGAATTTTTGTCTGAAATTGCTCATTTATTACACCTCATTTCTTATATATATTATATTACCCCGACGGTGTATCTTCAAGAATAAACGGTACTGTACTTAGTTAATTTATTATGAATTGAGAGGGGCGAGTGAATAGATGCGGCGCGCGCCTCATACAAATGATATAAGCCATAATTGCCGCGAAGCGGTACGGAGGAGATCATGCTTGTACATATAAAACACGGAATCTGTCGGGCGGTGTGCGTGATGCTTGCCGTCGGGATCACGGCGCTTGTGTCATGTGAGCAAGACGGTGAGGTCGGACTTCTCGGGTATCAGGATCGGCTTGAGAGAGTATCGGTCAAGTGGGAATACGGCGGCACCGAGTATGAGGGGAGCGTGATCCTCGAGGAGGGCGTTCCGCCCGATGCGGAGAGATACCGCAGGGCATACGTGAATATATCCTCTCCCGCAGAGCTTGACGGGGTGTCTGTGGAATATTCGCCCGATGCGGCAACGGTCAGCGTCGGAAAGGTGTCCTTTGCCATGCCCGAGAACGCGGCGAATACGCTGTACACGCTCGTGAGGTCGCTGTCGCTGTATAAGAGTGAGATAAAGGGTGCGGGGAGCGGCGGCGCAGTTACCGCCGTGAGCTTCGAGGCGGCTGTAGGCGGCGTGCCTGCCGAATACAATATCGTGTACGGCGATGAAAAATATCCGCTCTCCGCGGAGGTCACGTGGGACGGTGAGATGAAAATGAAGATCGGCTACGGAGAGCTGATACTGCGTGAGGCGGACGGAGAATAGCATCGCTCGGAGCGGGTACGCCCGAAGACTTATCCGGATACAAAAAAGGAGCTTCAAGAGAAGCTCCTTTTCGGAATTTTGAATTATTCTGCGATAGGCTTGCGGACAAGCATCGGCTTATCTTGAAAGCTGCTCAACAACGGTTGCTTCCTTGTTGTAGTATGCCAGCTTTTCTACGATCTTGTTTACAGCCTCAAAGATGATAACGGTCTTGGAGCCGTCCTTCTCGGAGAACATTGCAAAGTAGATGTCATCGATCTTCTTTGCGCTGGAGCGGAAGTCGATGGTGTTCTTGACATCTGCGGCGGCGTATTTGTCTGCGAAGGCCTCGGTGTAGGGAGCAAAGAGCTCAGCCTCCTTGATGGGACGCTCGTAAACTATATCTCTCTTGTCAGGATCCTTCTTCTTCTTGTCCTTGATGATCTCAAAGGAGATAACGGTGTGAGGGATCTGATCCATGGTTACGTTGGGGGTGAAGATCGAGTATTTTCTGTCGAAGTTGCAGATGGTGCGTGTAGCGTGATAGGAGATAAGGAATACGGGAACGGCAAGTCCCATGCCGGCAACGGCTGCCATTATTCCGGGAATAAAGAGACTCATCACAACAAAAACACCGATTGTAAGAACCGCAATAAGAAGGTATATGAGGATCTGACCGATAAGGTACTTGCCCTCTTTCTTTTGCGTTACAACATAGTCGATCGCATTGTTACCAGAATTCATAAAAAGCTCCTTTATGTAAAATACATAGAATTAATATCCTCATAAGTATACCACAGTATGCGCCCGATTTCAAGTGGATTTTTCATTTTATCGCTTAAAAGTCCGCGAGCGCGGGCAGACTTGACACGGAGGGCGTTTTGAGGTATACTAATGTAGACAAATACAGCTCGGGTGCGAGTGCGACCTTTGCTGTTATCATCCAAACGAAAGAGATGCTTATATGAAAAGATCAATTATTCGTATGACTGCGGCGGTCTGCATTGCGGCACTTGCCGTCTCGTCCCTCGGTGCGTGCAGTCTCGGAAAAATGAAGGAGTTTGACGGAGACCTTCGCGAGAGATATGACTACAACCTGAAGGAGTATTTGAAGGAGGGAAAGTACAAAGGCTGTGAGGTCTGTGTCGGAAGCGACGAGATGTCGAAGCGAGAGCTTAGCGCGGCGATCATGGAGTACAGAGTCCTTTACACCGCCACTCAGACGAGGTGGACAAGTGTCGGAGAGGGTGTGCCCGCCGAGGAGGGCAATATTGCCGACGTTGTATTTCAGGGATACCTTGACGGAGAGCCTCTCTCCGATCTTGTGAACGTCAAGGATGAGGGCTACTCCATGTCTATCGGCTCCGATAAGCTGATAGAGGGAGTCGATGAGGAACTGATCGGCATGAAGATCGGTGACAAGAAGACCTTCGAGCTGACTGTGCCGGATCCCTGCTTTGACTACCCGTATTATGCGGGTAAGACCATTACGATGGATGTTGAAATAAAGGATATCCGAAGCGCCGAGCTTGAGGAGTACGACCATGAGATGGCGGAATACTTCGGAACGGACAGCACGGACAGCTTCGAGGCTCAGCTCATAAGCGAGTGGAAGCGCCATCGCTCCGAGGATCTTGAGGGATACGTAAAGAAGAAGGCTGTCGAGCAGATACTCGGATCCTTTGAGGTGAAGAAATATCCGGAGGCGGAGCTCGATGAGGTGATCAAGTCTCTCACGGAAGCCGACAAGGCTGCCGCAGAGCAGGCGGATATGGAGCTTGATGAGTACATAAAGACGGAGCTGGGCTTGTCGAAGGAGGAGTACGATTCCGAGCTTGAGGAATACGCAAAGCAGCTCGTGTTCGAGGAAATGGTGATGTACTACATTGCCAGAAAAGAACAGCTTGCGCTGACAAATGCGGAATTTGACGAAAAGGCAACGGAGCTTGCACAGGAAAACGATATGAACACTCCGGCGGAGTACGTAAGCTACATGGCATCGTACGGCTATTCGGAATACAATGTCCGAGAGCAGATATGGTACGACATGGTAATGGATTTCGTATACGAGAACGCCGTACAGAAAAACTGAGACAAATAAAAACGGTACGCAGGTCAAAGACCTGCGTACCGTTTTTGTACGTGCGGTAGGTGGGACTCAGTTGAAATCGGGCTCAATGATGAGCACGGCGGTGTCATGCTTTGCCACCTTGAGGGAGTACTCACCGTTCTTGATATGCGCGACCGTGTTTCCTGTCCAAGCATCGGTGAGCTTGACGGGCAAGCCCGCAGACAGACCGATCTCATCGAGGGTAAAGCCGAGCTCACAGCTGTCGGCACTGCGGTTTACGAGAGCTACTGCCCACTTGAAATCGTTCATGGGCTTGAACCACAGATCATGGTGCTGATTGTCGTGATGGATACGGCGCGCGGGTATGCAGAGCGGATCCTGATCTATGGCGATCATTCCGCGCGATTTGAGTATCTCAAGACCGGCACTGCCCTCAAGCCTTCTGAGATCCGCACCGATAAGGAGCGGAGCGGAGAGCATACACCAGAGAGCCATTACGGAGCGGTATTCCTCGGTGGTACAGCCGGTTCCCATCCACTCGTTTTGGTTGCTCATGCCGACGATGAGCATATCGGGATCGTTGTAGCCGCCGATATGACCGTATTTAGCCGCCTCAAAGACCACCATGTCGAGCATATCGAGGATGCCGTTTCCGCTCTCGGGTCTTTCGCAGTATCTCCAGTTGTCGCGAATGTCCTTGCCGGTGCGCCAAAGCTGACCGACGGGCTGAGCCCATCTCCAAGGGCTTGAGGTTCCGTGCTCACAGAGATTGTAGATAATGTCGCGACCGCAATTTTTTACCGCAAGTCCCATTTTCGTGTAGTTGGCAACGATGTCCGTGCACGGATCGTCATACGAAGGGTGACGGTCGTATTTCAGATAGTCAAAGCCCCACTCGGCTATTGAGCGTGCGTCCTCAAATTCATGTCCGAGAGAGCCGGCATCGCCGTTCCACGTGGTTATTCCGGCACCGAGATAAATGCCCGCCTTCAGCCCCTTTGAGTGTATGTAATCTGTCATGTATTTCATGCCGTGAGGGAAGATATCGTCTCTGTACTGAAGTCTGCCGTCGGCATCGCGGTCGGGCTTCAGCCAGCCGTCATCGAGATTCACATAGGTGTATCCGACCTCGGCAAGACCGAGGTCCACAAGAAGATCGGCTGAGGACAGCATGAGCTCCTCCGTGGGGGAGCAGTTACAGGTACAGTAGGAATTCCAACCCATGGGAGGGGTGGGAAGCTTGATTTTGTTGTTCATAAGAATAATCCTTTCCGAAAAGATCCTTGATACTATGATACCATACACGGCACCAAAAAGCAATAACGGCGCGTGAAATAAAAGAAAATACGGGATATCGAAATTCCGATATCCCGCATGATTTTCGCGATCCTTTGGAAAGATCACTGCTTTGCGCTTTTGTGACTGTCATTACAGCAACAGCACGAGCTCTTGGAGCATGAGCCGCCGTCGGGACAGCCTATACACTTTTTTCCGCTTTTCTTGGACTTGTAGATGTAGAAGCCCGCAAAGCCCACAAGTATGCAGATCACTGCAATTACAATAACGTTTCCCATATCATACCGTCCTGTGTAATTTTTGGGTACCGGGAGCCGATCATTTCGCGAGCGTGTACTCCGAGCTCAGCTTTTTGTCGGCGCGTACACATAAGTATACCACAAATGCCACCATGATTGCAACCGCTATCAGTCCGCCGACAAATCCCGCACCGAGCTTGCCTGTGGTGATGAGAGTTCCGATCTGATATACAAGGAAGCCTACCGTGTAGCCTACGCCGAGCTGGAGACCGATACCGCCCCACAGCCATTTCTTGTTCTTTATCTCGGAATTCATTGCACCGAGAGCGGCGAAGCAGGGAGGAGTAAAGAGGTTGAACATCAAGTATGCAAGAGCGGCGACCTTAGTAATGCCGAGTATTGCGGCGACCTCCGCGCCTGCGCCCTCAACCATTTCAAGAGCATCTGTATCAATGAGGCTTGAAATACCGTAGCATACCGCAAGTGTGCCGACTACGTTCTCCTTGGCGATAAAGCCGGTGACTGCGGCTGCGGCAAGCTGCCAAGCGGCAACACCGATGATGGGAACGAGGATCACCGCGATAGGACCTGCAATGCTTGCAAGAATAGAGGTGTTCTCGGCCCCCTCCTCAACAAGACGGAAGCTCCAGTCGAAGGACTGCATGATATATACTGCGGCGTTGCAGAGCAGGATTATGGTACCTGCCTTGACGATGTATGCCCATCCGCGGCTGAGCATATCCATGCAGGCACGCTTCAGCGAGGGGAGCTTGTATTCGGGAAGCTCCATGATGAAGAAGGATTTGCGATTCTTGTAGCCTGCGATCTTGTTTACGAGCAGGGCTCCGAGCAGGATAAGCGCGATGCCCACGAAGTACATGAGCGTACCGACCCACGATGCCTCATTGAAGAATGCACCGGCAAACAGAGCAATAACGGGAAGCTTTGCGCCGCAGGGCATGAAAGGTGTGAGCATTGCGGTCGCATTGCGCTCACGCTCGTTGCGGATAGTACGGGCTGCCATGACACCGGGAATAGCACAGCCTGTACCGATGACAAAGGGAATGACCGATTTGCCGGAGAGACCGACCTTCTTGAAGATCGGGTCGAGAACGACCGTGGCACGTGCCATGTAACCGCAATCCTCAAGCAGGGCGATGAGGAAGTACATGACCATGACGAGCGGCAGGAAGCCGACAACGGCGCTTACACCGCCGATTATGCCCTCGGTGAGCAATGCAGTCAGGAAGGAATTCGTACCCGATGACTCCAGCAGACCTGTGATGAAGTCCTTGAACATATCAATGAGCGTGACCAGACCGGGGATAGTGAAGCTCTCGCCCTCGTAGCCCTCCGCGATGAACGGGCCTACCCAAGCCTGAGATATCTGGAATACGAGGAACATTACCACCGCGAATATCGGCAGTCCCGCGATCGGATGGGTGATGATCTCGTCGATTTTGTCTTGGAAGTTCTTGTTCTTGGTGAATACCTTACGTGTTTCGACCTCGGAAACTATGCCGTTTACAAATTCAAATCTCTTTCGGTCTGACGCCTCAACTGCCTTCTTGTCGGTCAGATCCACGTTCCCCTCATTGTATGGTGCACGCTGAACTGCTCCCGCATGGGCGGTCGCGGCGCTTATTACCTCAAGCAGACCGTCGTGTGTGGTGGAGGTGGTGTTCACCACGGGACAGCACAGCTTCTCGGACAGCAGAGCGGTGTCGATCTTTGTCTGCTTTTTCTTGTTGATATCCGTCTTGTTCAGCGCGACGACAACGGGAATACCGAGCTCCAGAAGCTGGGTGGTGAAGAAAAGGCTTCTGCTCAGATTCGTGGCGTCCACGATGTTTACGATAACATCGGGCTGCTCGTTGCGGACATACGAGCTTGTGATGCTCTCCTCCGAGGTGAAGGGAGACATCGAGTATGCGCCGGGAAGATCGACGGCGGTGAGGCGCTCGTCACCGGCATAGGCCTTTTTTATAAGAGCCTCCTTCTTGTCGATGGTAACGCCCGCCCAGTTTCCGACCTTTTCGTTTCGTCCGGTCAAAGCATTATACATAGTGGTCTTGCCGGAGTTCGGATTGCCTGCGAAAGCAATTCTCATTTTTTTATCCTCCTTGAAATGCATTGCTGTATTGTAAAAGGTTAGCTACGGCCAACTCCTTTCCGTAATTAAACGGCTCACAGGGGAGGGGGCGATCACTCGACAGAAATCGCCTCGGTCAACCGATCGTCGATGCTGTAGCGACCGTCCTTGACGGAAACGGTGCAACTGCCTCTGCGACGGGACACCACCGTTATGGGCTCACCGCTGTAACAGCCGAGAGTGAACAGGAAGCTGTTGAGCTCCTCGTCATCTGTATTGATGCTTTTGATAATGTATTCTTTTCCTAACGTAGTCTTGTTTAAGTTCATAGTATAACCTCTTTTCGATACAGGGTAGTCTTAACTAACCCTGTGGCATCAAAATAAGTTAGACTCATCTAACCTTCTATATAATACACCCATTTACGATCTTTGTCAAGGAAAAATCAGCCATAAAATCAGATTCGGCGTTTTTGTCACCGAAGTTAGCCGGTACTAACACCGATTTGTGCAAGATAACCGATGAGGCATCTCGGACGTGGAACGGAGCGCCGATGCACGGGCAAAAAAACATGGCACAGCGAGCTGCTGTGCCATGAAATGCTCGGAATTACCACCAAAGTGCATATCCGTGGAAGTCGGGAACCTTGGTGAAGTCCACGTGATTGAATTCGCGGTTCTCATGAACGCCGTATTCACGCATAAGAACGAACTGCTGGCGGTTGTTCTCTACGATGTAACGCTCGATCATGTCCTTCATCTCCTCGTTGGGAGCCTTGGTGAGCATACTCTTCAAAATGAAGTTGTTGAAGTTGTAGAGGCAGATGCGGCTGCGACGGATATTGCTGTAGGCAAACTTGTTGTCGGCAGTCCAAGCCGCTGCTTCCGCATTGTCAAAGAGCTCACAGGCTCTGTCGTAGAATGCGAAGGAGCCGGAGAGGTGATCCTTGTAGCCGGGGATAGCGAGGAACTTTGAGGAATTGTCAAAGTAGATCGTCATGTACTCGTCATTGGCGCAGGACTGCATGAAGTTGATGTACTCAAGGATATACTTGCCGCCCTCACCGTAGTAGCCGTTGCAGAAGTCTGCCATGTGGCCTTGGAATTCGTTCTCGCTCATGTAGGGATTCCACTGAAGCTTTGCGAGGAGGTAAGCTCTGAGCTCACCGAACTCACCGTTCAGGTTGGAGATGTTACCCTGAGAGAACATACCGACGACACCGTTCTCTGCGAAGAAGCGCATATTGGGTCTGATCGCGGCAAAGTTGGGGAACAGAGTGGTCATGTTCGCGAAGTTAGTGGTGTAGTCCCAGATGTACAGACGGTTGGAGATCTCGTTCCACTTCTTGATGTTTTCAACGAAGGAGCCGAATTCCTCGGTGCCCTCGTTGCAGGACTGCTCAAGGGGCTGGAGGAAGGAGCACTCGATGTTGCAGAGACGGACGATAAGATCCTTATGGGGCTTTGTGACAACGGGGGGCTTTCTCGTGTAACGATATGCGAGAGTGTCAACGACAACGTCGGGGAACTCTGCCTTGATATCCTCTTGGATGCGGTTTACAAAGCGGAGCAGAGTACCCATGTGGCTCTTTTCTTCCTCGTATACCTTGCGGCACTTTTCGCAG
Source organism: uncultured Lachnospiraceae bacterium (assembly GCA_964631595.1). Classification (GTDB taxonomy): domain Bacteria; phylum Bacillota; class Clostridia; order Oscillospirales; family CAG-272; genus UMGS1312. The sequence goes on from CAZVXL010000004.1 coordinate 48,048, forward strand.
GAGCACTCACCGTTGAGTCCGTCTACCTGAGATACGGAGATGATCTTCTTGTCGGGATTTGCGCGGAGATTCTCCTTTACGTTCTTCAGAGTAGTCTGATAGATGTTCTCGTCACAGAGACAGGGCATATTCCAGTGATCGAAGGTCTCGGCAAGAACGGGAATGGTGTGGCAGAAATCGCCGTTGTAATGGATCGCGCCGCCGACCTTGTCGGATATCTCATGACCCATGCCGCCGTTGTTCTTGAGCTTTGCACAGATCATCTCGTTTTTCATGGAATACCAGTATACGTTACGGTATTCGAAAGCGGGAACCTCGGTGTGGTCGATGGTGGAGTCGATTATAAAATCGCGCTTTGCGACGGGTACGATCTCACAGTCATCGGTGAAGAAGCGACAGCCGCAGAACTTCTCAAGGAAGGTGTATACGCCGTAAAGAGCGCCGCGAACCTCGGAGCCGAGAATGAGCAGACGCTTGTTGTCCGCCTTGATGTTGAAGCCCTCGTCACCGAGCTTCTTCTGGGGCTTGCAGCCGGGGCGATTTGCGTATCCGATTACGATCTCAAGATCTGCCTTGGGGGTATCGTCTGTTACGATGGGATACTCTGCGCCGGTGATCTGCTTCAGATATTTTGCAAGCTCATTGGCGGCAGTCTCCTCGGACTGCGAGTGATCCTTGCGGTAAACTATTACGTATTCCGTTTGTTTGTTGTCAGCTAAGTAGAGCATTGGATTTCCTCCGTGTGATCGTCGAATAAGACCGACGTGTTATATTAAGTTTACAATAAACGGGTATGGTTGTCAATGCTTTTTGAGGAAAATCGGAAATAATTCGGCGTTTTGCGGCGGATACGGAGCATTACGGACTATCGGAGAGGCTTTTGTGCGTGAGCCGCTCTGTCACTGCGGTAAGACAAAAAATCAGCCGCACGGTTGTACGGCTGATCCTTATGTTAAGATGAGGTTATTTTGCTCCGCCGGCCTTTACCTCGTCAAACTCTCTGCATATCTCCTCGGAGGGAGCGGGTGAGAGAAGTGACACAACAACGATGCACAGGCAGGAGAAGATGAACGCGGGGAGAAGCTCGTAAATATCGAAGATACCGCCGATGGGACGGATGAGCAGATTCCAGACGAATACCATTATGCCGCCGCCGAGCATACCGGCGATGGCACCGGATCTCGTGGTGCGCTTCCAGAAAAGGCTGAACAGCATCAAAGGTCCGAAGGTCGCTCCGAAGCCCGCCCAAGCAAAGCTTACAATGGTGAATATTACGCTGTCCTCGTCAAGGGAGATGAGGATCGCGATGACGGCGATAAGCGCAAGCGTTATACGTGATACGGTCATAACGCGCTTGTCGGAGGCATCCTTCTTGAAGATACCCTGATATATGTTTTTGGCAAATGCCGATGCCGCGATCAGCAGATACGAGTCGGAGGAGCTGATCGTAGCGGCGAGGATACCCGCCATAACGAAGCCCGCGAGCAGGGGAGGAAGAAGATGCGTGGAAAGGGTGATGAATACGCTCTCCGCATCGGACTTCGTGAGAAGCTCAACGGGGAACAGCGTGCGTCCGACAAGACCGATGAACACCGCAACTGTAAGGGAGATGACTACCCAAACGGTGGCGATGCGGCGCGAGCGGGTGAGCTCCTTCTCACTGCGGATAGCCATAAAGCGCAGGAGCACCTGAGGCATACCGAAGTAGCCGAGGCCCCAAGCAGTGGTGGAGAGAATGGTCAGCAGACCGTACTGACCCGCCTCACCGAACAGCGGAGCATTGTTTGCTATCTGCTGAGTACCGTCGACCACGGTGGGAGTTGCTATTCCGAAGAAATCGAGGAAGCCGGGGATAGACCTTGCGTTGTCGAGGACTGCGCCGAGACCTCCGGCGGATATTGTTCCGAGAATGACGATGACGGTAAGCGCGATTATCATAACGATAGCCTGCATGAAGTCGGAGGCGCTCTCCGCGAGGAAGCCGCCGATGAGGGTGTACAGCAGTACAAATACCGCACCGAGGATCATCATGGGAATGTAGGGCTGACCGAACAGAGTGGAGAACAGCTTACCGCAGGTGACAAAGCAGCTTGCGGCGTAAACCGTGAAGAATATCAGAATAAATGCCGCGGAGATGGTCATAACGATCTTCTTCTTCTCATGGAAACGGTTGGAGAAGAACTCGGGCAGGGTGATTGCTTCTCCCGCCTTTTCACTGTAGCGTCTGAGCCTCTTTGAAACTATCAGCCAGTTGAGATATGTACCGAGTGCGAGTCCGATGGCGGTCCATGCGGCGTCGGCTATACCGCACCAATAAGCAACTCCGGGAAGTCCCATGAGAAGCCAGCCTGACATATCCGAGGCTTCGGCACTCATAGCCGTTACCCACGGGCCGAGGCTTCTGCCGCCGAGGAAAAACTCTCCCGAATTTTTGTTGGCACGCTTTGCGAATGCAAATCCGATAACGATGACCGATGCCATGTAGAGGAACATGGCAAACATGATCTGTGTCTTACTTCCCATAGGGAACCTCCTTGAAGTACGGTTCGTTCACACGAAATGTATTTATTATTAAAAATAATGATACCATTTATCGCGGGATTTGTCAATACGTTTTGCCGAGAAACGGCATCCTTCAAGCGAAATGAGAGGGTCGGTGCACTGCGAAAATGAGTGATAAATATAAGAAAATATGAATTTTTCATGAAAAACTTCGCAACACCGCGATAAAGGGCATTGACACGGGCGCCGATATATGGTAGAATTTATTAAACGCAATACATGATAAGGAGTATCGAAATGGCAGGAAGAACTCGTAACGAGGTAGAATGGAACAACAGAAGAAATGAGATTATGGAGCAATGCTATGAGTGCTATGCCGAGCACGGTCTGCACGGTACTGGTATAAAGCTGCTTGCTACATATTGCGGCTGTACCTCTGCGAATCTTTATGCTTATTTTAAGAGTATAGATGACATTATAATCGAGTCTACCGAATACTGCATGGGCAAGGTGGAGAGCGATTTCATGCAAAAGGCTCCCACCGATATCGAGGAGCTGTGGCGCTTCATAGATGAGATCCCGTACTGGACTGCACGTACTCACGGCAGGAAGTACCGCTTGATGTATCAGATATACACGCATCCGAAGTACAGAGAGTACGGCAAAGAGTTCTTTGCGGGAGTGGATCAAAGATACACGGAATATGCAAAGCAGCTTGAGGGCAAGCTCGGTATCCCGTATCAAAAGCTGACTTCCCTCATATTTATCCTCATCCGCGCCTGCGTTCATTACGCGCTGTTTGAGGATGAGTTTTACCTGAAGGCACAGGTCGAGGTGCTGAAGGAGAGTCTTGAGATGTTCGTGATGAAGTACAATCCCAAGGCTTCCGAAGCCGTAGCTGCCGCAAAATAAGAATATTTTGAGATCTTCACGTCAAGGCTTCGGCTTGAGGATCTCCCGCGAATAGCAGCGCCTCCCGCGACACGGCAGAACCGTCACGGGAGGCGTTTTCCGTAAGCACGAGGATCCCGATGAGGATCGGATGAGCTCGCAAAAGCGCCTCGGGAGAGGGAATTTCCGAGCTCGGTCTGTCGGAGCGTGTCTGCCGCATTGCTTGCGACTCGGTACGGCTTCTCTGTAATGCTTTGAATATTTTCGGTAAAGTGCACTCTGCAGCCTCCGCAGAGTGCATTTTTGGTATCCGCCTTTCCGTAAAGGATCCGCCTGCCCCATCCGTTTCGTGAGATGCATAAGCCTTGCACGGCGGGGAACAATAACAAAAACAGTTGTCGGGGGATATGCGATGAAGGGGACGGGCGATACGCTTTGCGGCGATTTTTCGGCGGATACGGAAAAGCTTGACAGTATGCTACGCGTCAAGGAGAGCTTTGACATAATCAAGCGTGAGCTGTGCATTGCCGAAAAAAGGATAGCCATGTACTATATTGACGGCTTCGTGAAGGCGGAGATGATGCAGAAGCTGATGCTCTATCTGGTGACGGTGAAGGATTTCGGAGACGGCTCGGATACGGCGGCGAAGCGCTTTGCCGAGACCTCGGTGCCGAGCGTTGAGGTCGATGTCTCAGATTCGCTTGACGCACTCATCACGGCGGTGCTTGCGGGATGCACGGCGTTTTTGGCGGAGGGCTTTGGAAAAAACGCGATAATCATCGATGCTCGGACGTATCCGGCGAGAAGCCCCGATGAGCCCGAAAACGACCGAGTGATGCGCGGCAGTCGCGACGGCTTTGTGGAGACGATGATATTCAACACCGCGCTTATCCGCAGGAGGATAAGAGATCCGGAGCTGACTGTCGAATATATATCCGCGGGTACAAAGAGCAGGACGGATATGGCGCTGTGCTATATGGCGGGCACGGCTGATGCGGAATATGTGAATGAGCTGCGCGAGAGGCTTAGGGGGCTGGAGACTGATTCACTTGTTATGGGACACCGAAGCGTGGCGGAGAGCCTTATTCGCAAAAAGTGGTATAATCCGTTTCCGAAGCTGCGCTCCACAGAGCGCCCCGATGCGGCAGCGGCATCTATCCTCGAGGGGAGCGTTGTGCTGATCTGCGATAACAGTCCGGAGGCGATGATATTCCCGACCACGATATTCGATTTTCTTCAGGAGACCGACGATTACTATTTCCCGCCGCTGACGGGAACATACCTGCGTATCGTAAGACACGTAGTATTTCTGATGACGATGCTCCTTACGCCGCTGTGGTATCTGCTCCTCGTGAACGAGGCGTATCTGCCGGAGTGGATGAGCTTTATTATCCCGAGAGATTCCGGAGAGATTCCGATAATAATACAGCTATTTCTGACCGAATTTGCCCTCGACGGCTTAAAGCTTGCCTCGCTCAATACGCCGAGCGTGCTGTCGAATTCGCTGTCCGTGGTGGGTGCGCTCCTTTTGGGGGATTTCGCAGTGCAGGTGGGGTGGCTTTCGGCGGATGTCATTTTTTATATGGCGTTCGTGTCCATCGCAAACTTTACGCAGTCGAGCTATGAGCTCGGCTATGCCTTCAAGTATATCCGAATGCTGCTCCTGCTTCTCACCGCACTTCTCGGCACGTGGGGCTTTGTGCTCGGTATCGCGGTCGCTATCGTTCTTGCGGCGACAAACAATAACACGGTGAACGGCAAAAGAAGCTATCTCTATCCGCTGATACCGTTCAATAAGGAAGCTATGGCGCGCCTTTTGTTCCGACTGAAAAAGCGCTGAAAAAAGCAGGTACACCGTGCTTCGGTGTACCTGCCTTCGTTTTAACTGTCACCCTCCGGAAAAGCCATGTCAAAGAGCTCAACCGCACGGCTGAAGCGCTGTGTGAGCCACAGATGACCCATAAGAGCCTCAAGTCCGGTGGCACGTCTGTAATCCGCGGCGGTGGCGCTTTTCGGTACATTGCCGTGAACGCAGTTGCGCCCGCGCTTGTACACCGCCAGCTCCTCCTCGGTCAGCGCCTCCTCTATCCTTCCGAATGCGGCAGATTGCGCCGCCGCCGTGACAAAGGGAAGCACGTAATTTCCGGGATGACCTGCCCCGAGCGGTGCTGTGATGAGCCTTTGACGTGCGATCAGCTCATAAACGGCGTCGCCTATGTAGGCAAGGCTTGCCGCGGAAACGGATTCCGGTTTAATCTCCATTGTTATATGATCCTCTTTATGTATCTGTACTTGATTTTTTCGAAAACGCTCAGTCCGGCATAAGCGGAGACGGTGAGCCTGTCGGTGAAATCGGCAAGAACGTACATCTCCTCGGGGGTGAGTCCGTGACCGAACTCTACCTTGGCGATAAGCTCGAATATCCGGGAGACGGAGTAGCTTGTGATTCCGCCGAAATCGTTTTCAAGCCGAGCGGCGTAGCTGCTGTACTGCTCACCCGTGTTCGGGGGATATCCCAAAAGCCTCAGCAGACGGAGCACCGTGTCGTCAAATTCCTTCGCGATCGGCAGAGTATCAAGCTTGCCGCTTCGCAGAAGCTCCGTGTCCATCGCCGTTATTATGTGGCGATGCCTGTCGGCAACGGCGTTTTCCGCCTTTTTGACAATGTGGCGGATTACGAGCTTTGCGACGAGGAACAGCAGTGCGGCGGCGAGGGCACATATGATGACTATTGCCGCAATATAAAGCGGGTTCGTGGGCTCCTCCTCCACTTCCTCCTCGGGTACCACGATCTCGTCGGGAAGCTCCTCCACGACGTCGTCCGGCACCTCGGGCTCGGGCTCGGGAATCGGCTCCTCCTCGGGTACCTCGGGCTCGGGCGGAGTCGGGTCTGCGATCTCACCGCCGTCGCTCTCCTCGGCTTCGATCGGCTTATACATCTGCTCCATGTAATCGGGCACAGTTTCATAAGCGACCCAGCCGATCATGGGGTAGTATACCTCGATCCAAGCATGAGCGTTGCTGTCAAGTGCAAAGCCCTTGTATTTGGCGGGAGCACCCTCGGAATAATTGCGGGCAAAATCGTTTACGAGATAGCCCTCACAGTACCTTACGGAATAGCCGTATTCGCGCAGAAGCGCGGCTGCCGCAGTGGCAAAGTGGGAGCAGTATCCGTTCTTGGTCTCGGAGAGGAAGGAGTCAAGCACTGTCATCTCGGTCTCACCTGTATACGGAGTCGGCTCAAGCGTGTAGGTGTAGCCCTCGCTCAGATGATCTATCACCGTCATGACAACATCGTGCTGATTTACAGTCGCACCGTGCTTGTTCTCGTAGATCGGAGTGCTGCCGCTCACCCTTGTGTTGCGGGTGTAGCCCGCATCGTCAAGCAGCTTTTCGGCAAGCTGTGTTACGGTAGCGCTGTATACGGGACTGCTGTAGTGGAGATATGCCCACTCACGGTAGTCATCCTCGATCTCCGTGAATTTCAGAAGCCGCTCTACTTCCGCCGCGCGCTCCTCGGGAGACATTGCGATGTATTGGGCGAGAAGCGAATCTCCGACGCGCTCGGGATAGCCGTAGCGCTTACATTCCTCAAGGAACAGTCTGTCAAGGTCGGACAGATCCGTCATGGAGATGTTGACCGTGCCCCTGCCGGTGTCGTATTTCCGCAGCTCCTCCGATTTTTGAGCCTCAAGCACGCGAACCGCATCGTCGCATATCTCCGTGTACTTTAAGAACAGCTTGAAATATTCGATGCTTCCGGTGAGACCGGCGCTGACGTTTGCGCCGTTCAGCTTCGATGTGAAGGATACGGTGCTGTAATCCACGTCGGACTTGAAGAAGCGTGAGGAATAGATCGAATCGAAGTAGGGAGAGTATTTTGCGGCGTTGCTCTCGAGAGAGTCATAGCCGAGTATGCCGAGATCGCTGTTGACAGTGGGCGGAGCGTAGATTATAAGGCTCTCCCCGTTGATCCGCCTGATGTGTATCTGACGGACGTCGAAGCCGTAGTTTGAGAATCTCAGCGCGGGATTCTTGTCGGTAATGTTTACCGAGGTCGGGAACATATATCCGAGAAATTCGGTTTTAAGCGTATCGGGCGTAAAGCTTTTTCCGAACAGCTTGCGGTATTCCACAACATCCTCCGACGTGCCGGAGGTCCACGTGCCCGTGTCTCTGTCAAAGCTCATGCCGATCCAGCCTCGGAGATACACGGGATCCGCGCGTTCCGTTTCCACGGCGAGCATCTGGATCTCCTTGTACTCGGGAGAATCGTAGGTGAGCGTACGCGGAGTGAGCTCCGCCACGTTGCCCATGTTGTTGAGGTCTATGTCATCGCCTCGGAGATATGCGGTGACATACTCACGGGCGACCGATACGGGATCGTTTATGAAATCAATTGTGAGAAAATTACCCGAGACGGTGGCAAAGGGAAGCCATACCGCGCAAGCCGCGAGGATCACGGCGGTGCCTCCCGCATATCCGCTGGCGGACAGTGTTTTGCGTACAAGAGATTCGGCGCTGTTTCTTTCGCGGCGCTTTTCGCGCTCTGCGTCGGCTTTGACTTTTTTCTCCGCCTTTCTTTCGGCGGCACGGCGAGCCTTGGCTTCCTTCGGGAGCGCGGCAAATTCCTTCTTTTCCCTGCGACGCGCGAGCTTTTCCGCCTTTCTTTCGGCAACCTTTGCTTTTGCGGCGGCTCTCTTTTCGCTCTTTTCTTTCTTTTTGATATCCTTTAGGCGGTCCTTTTCCGCTTTACGTGCAGCCGCCTTCTTCTTTTTGTCGAGAGTGTATACGGAGGAACGGGCAAGACGTGCCTCCTTTTTCTCTCCGGTCAGCTCAAGGGAGATGGCGTATGCCTTGGCGGCGGCGCGCTTGAGGGCGGCTTTTTCCGCCTTTTTCGCAAGACGCTTTTCGCGCTTTGCCTTCTTTTTCGCCGCCTTCCTTTCCTTGCGCTCGATGCGCCTTGCCTCATAATTGCTGAATTTTCTCTCGTAGAGGAGCAGAGCTATCTCACCGAGAATAAATATCAGAACGAGCGATACGCCGGCGTTCCCGCGTGTCAGGTTGTACATGAATACGGGGACGATCACGACGACACTCAAAATGACGGCGAAGACGGTATGCACCTTGCGGAGAAGGGAGAATGCGAGAATTATCGCTATGACTGCGGCAAGCACGGCACAGCCGACATCGGTCACAAGCGAATCCGCCGCGCAGTATGAGGCGGATCCGACGGTGTATTCACCGAAGGCAGTGTAGCCGAGCTCCACCATGTGCATCAGCGCGGTGTTGATGAGACAGCGCACACCGTCGTATATCAGCAGAAACGGATTTGACGACAGTGCGGCGAGCACGGCGACCCCGAAAACGGCGCCGCCGAGCGGAACGAGAAGCCGTGTACGGCTGTTCCACGCAGATGCGGAGCAGAGAACGGTCAAAATGAGAGATGCGAGTGCAAGAGCGGGAATACTTCCGCTGCCGCCGTCTCCGTAGATGCCGATTCCGTCTCCGACAAACAGTGTGAGCCCGAATACGCCGCAGAACAGCACGAGCGAGCGAAGCACCCAGCCGATGAGATAGAGGGGCAGGGACAGCTCCGCGCCCGGCCTGCACAGGATCGGCAGGAGGGGCGAGGGCTTTGCGCCTCTGCGAGCCTTCTTGACCGAGGTGCGGCGGCGCTTGTCTGCGGTCTTCTTTCGTGTTTTTATATTCTTCATTTACAGATAGTGCCTTTCAGTTAAGCTCAAATGGCGGAGGTGAAGCGAAGTCCTCCGTCGGCTCCCGCTTCCGCCGAGAATTGCCTTGTACCGATGCCGCTTCGCGCGAGCTCCGCGCTCATCGCTCTTGCGGAGACCGCTCTGTCGGCTTCATTTGCCCAAATGCCGCTCGGAGAGGCGATAAGCACCTCTGCGATACATCCCGAGCCGGCACCGCCGAAGGCGGCGGGAATTTGAGAAAATACGGCGGCGGAGTTGAGATCGGTGTTGGCGCTGACGATGCGGAGCGTGACTCCCGACGATTGATCTATCGCCATGGCGAGCTTTGAGAATACAAGACTGTCCCTGCACACCGGCGCGGTGTAGAATCGCAGGAGAGACGGATCCTCGTGGATATCACTTGCGCTTGACAGCACGCCGATCCCGTTTTCCGAGCGACTGTCGGGGTACAGAACGGTACACGCCGAGCCGCGTCTGACCTCGTGGCGCATAACGGAGAGAGCAAGCTCTATCGCACTGTCGGCGGCAAGCTCACCTGCATACGGCAGCTTATCCCGATCGAACTTGGACGGCTTCTTTCGGATCACGTCGCCGTCACCGTCGCATATCGCAACGGCAAGTCGCGCTATCCGCTCGGCATTGCCGCGACGGATGTGGCGGGCACCCCTTCGGGTGGCGATCTCGGAGACGTTCATCCCGTCTTCCGTGTCGGTATCCGCTATAAGGGCGAGCTTCTCGTCGGTAACGCCGAGTGCGGCAAGCCTGTCGGCTATATCGCCCGAGCCGCCCGTGCTCTCACTTCCTCCGGCATCTCCGACGGATTTTGCCGATGCGACGGCGGCACTTTGCTCCGCCTTGCCTCTGCGCCGCCGCTTCCGCTTGCCCGTGTCCGATTGCTTCTTCGGGGCGGCGGGGGCGTAGGCATCCTCTCCCGCAAAGGAAAGGTCACAGAGTATGTAGGTGTGATTGTCGGTATTTGAGGAAAAGCTTTTTACCTGAAGCTCATCCGATTTTGAGGACAGCTTCCAGTGTATGTTCTTTATGGGGTCGCCGGCGACGTAGCCTCGGATATCCGAGGGCTCGGCGTATTCCGCCGAATCGGAGCGTTTGACCGCCGAGGTCGGCAGATCCGTGTCGGAGCTGTCGGAATCCGCCGCCATCGCGATGCTTCTCGGATAAACGATGACGGTGCGGTGAAGCTCAAGCTTCAGCTCGGTGCGGAACAGCCCGAATACGTCACCGATGTAGAGGTATTTCACGCCGATATCGTATGAGCCTCTGAGAGGAAAGCTGACCTTGCTGCTGATAATGTGCGCTCCCATAGGCACAAGAGTGATCCGCATAAGCTCATCGCGGCATACCGCCGCATTCTCCGACGGCAGAGTGACCACCGTCTCAACAAACGGGAAGGGAATAGGGGTTTCATTGATGAGCTTTATCTCGTAGCTGACGGGCTGCCCCTTGTCTACCCGAGTGTTGTCACATTCCGTGTAGACCTTGATGCCGGCTCTTGCGATAATAAGGTAGAGGATCGACAGCACGGGAATGATGAGCAGGAATATAAACAGTATCGCGGAGGCGGGAGAGCGGAGCGCCTGAGTGAAGACGAGGCTCACCGCAAGCAGCAATACGTATATAAGAGTGCCGACTCTCGGTGCGAGAAACCGTGGTTTTTTGTTCTTTGTGTTCATGTGCTATTATCCGCTTTTCTTAGGATTTTGGGCACTCATCTGCCGGTCACGAAGGGAACCTCCACCGAGGCGAGGATATCCTTCAGTATATCGGTCTTGGATTCGCGGTTGATCCTTGCCTCTTGGCTGAGGATTATGCGGTGCGCCGTTGCGGGCAGGAACAGAGCGGATACGTCCTCGGGGGTAACGTAGTCTCTGCCGGATACGAATGCGTAGGCTCTTGCAAGGCGCATCAGTGCAACGGAGGCACGGGGAGATGCGCCGAGAGAGATCGAGGGGCTCTTGCGCGTAGCCTGAATAAGAGACACTATGTATTTGCAGATGGCGGTGTCCATGCGTATGGATTCAACCGCACCGATGATCTCCTTGATCTCGGCGGCGTTCGAGACTGCGACAACGGAGGAAAGCGGGTTCTGCTCACGTCTGCCGACGACGATGGAAAGCTCCTCCGCCTCACTGGGATAGCCCATGGAGAGCCTGAGTGAGAAACGGTCAAGCTGTGCCTCGGGAAGCGGATACGTGCCGACGTAGCCCGAGGGGTTCTGAGTTGCGATGACGATAAAGGGAGAGGGAAGGGGATGCGTGTTTCCGTCAACGGTCACACTGCCCTCCTCCATTGCCTCCAAAAGAGAGGACTGCGTCTTGGGAGATGCGCGGTTGATCTCGTCTGCCAAGAGAAGATTGCACATCGCAAGTCCCTCACGGAATTCGAATTTTTCCGTGCCCTTGTTGTACATATAAAAGCCGGTGATGTCCGATGCCATAACATCGGGGGTAAACTGCGCGCGGCGGAAATCAAGCCCCGCGGCACGGGAGATCGCCGCGACCATAGTCGTTTTTCCGACGCCGGGAACGTCCTCTATCAGAACGTGTCCGCCCGCAAGCATTGCGGAAAGCAGGAGAACAAGCTCTCCTCTTTTGCCTACAACGACCTTTTCGGTCTGTTCGATTATTGCATTGACCTTGCTCTGGAGCTCGCGTATTTCACTCATGTGATTTGTCCTTTCGTACTCTTTTTGAAAAGAATGTCGGTGTATGTTTGTTATATTTCACCATAACAAGCTAATTTTATCATGAATGAGAGGAAAACGCAATATAAAAAAACGCGCCGGTGCGGCTGTGGGAGGCTCTTGCGAAAAAGTTTACATATTCGGCACAATTCATTTGAAATTGAGACCTTCCCGCCGAGCCTCTCGTGCCGTGCCGAGACCGATCGGGCGACAAGGGCACGGAGGTGCGGCGAAAACGCGCCGGAACGGCAGCACGGGAGGAGCGAGGAGGGGAGAGGTGCTCTTTTTACAAAACCGCCAAAACCACTTGCAAAGATGAGCGGATTGTGTTATAATGTACGCATAAAGCTCGGCTTGACCGGTCTGTGCGGCGGCATATGATGCGTCGGTCGCATAAGGGACTATTGCAGGCAGATGCTTTTACTCTATATTGAAGCGTCGATCTATGTGCGCCGAGGCTCGGCGGACAAATAAGGCCATACCAGTCGGGGAGGCAGCGGATCCCTGTACCCGCAATCCGCTTAGCGGGGATGGCATCCTCGGGTGAGAGCAGGCGTTGTTCTCAGCGCCCGCGTATTCCGTGTTGATAAATGGGTCTTGTGCAATTTGCGGCTGTGAATCATGTCAGGTGGGGAACCAAGCAGCATTAAGCAGTGCGGCGAATGTGCCACAAGGCTGCCTGTTTTGAGCGGGAGCGAGGGAAGGCGGGTGGAACGCCTTGCCCGAGCCCGAGGTGTATGGTCTTATTTGGGTGCCGAGCCGATCTGCGGAGCACCGGTCGAGCGCGCCTGTCAGCCTGTGAAACCGTGCATATCGGCGCGGTTTTTTCCTGACTTTATCTTGCGGAAGGGGTGAGCGCCGTGCATCTTGCATTATACCGAAAATACCGTCCACAGGTATTTGACGACGTGGTCGGTCAGGAGCATATCACCTCCGTGCTGAAGTATCAGGCGGCGCAGGACAAGGTGTCCCACGCATACCTTTTCTGCGGCTCAAGGGGAACCGGAAAGACCTCCTCGGCAAAGATACTTGCAAAGGCGGTGAACTGCCTCTCTCCGGAGAACGGAAATCCCTGCGGCAAATGCGAGGCGTGCCTTGCGGTGGATTCGGGTACTGCCACGGACGTGGTGGAGATGGACGCCGCATCGAATAACGGTGTTGACAATATACGTGAGCTTCGCGACGAGGTCACCTACGCACCTGCGATGCTTCGCAGACGTGTGTATATCATAGATGAGGTGCATATGCTCTCCACCAGCGCCTTTAATGCGCTTCTCAAGACTCTTGAGGAGCCGCCGGAGCATGTGCTTTTTATTCTTGCGACAACGGAGCTTCATAAGCTTCCCGCGACGATAATATCCCGCTGTCAGCGGTTTGATTTCCGTAGGATAGGAATAGACGACATAGTCGGTCGGCTTTCGTATATAGCGGAGCAGGAGAGGATATCGCTTGAGCGCAGTGCCGCGGAGCGCATCGCGAGGATCGCGGAGGGCGGCATGAGAGATGCGGTCAGCCTTCTTGAGCTTTGCGCCGGAGGCGGAGCCGAGGTGAATGAGGCTCATGTCGAAGAAATACTCGGTGTTTCCGGCTATACGGCGGTGTGCGATACCGCGAGATATGTGGCAAAGGGAGACATGAAGGCTCTGTTCGGAGCAGTTGCCAAGGCTTGCGAGAATAAGGATATCTCCGTTTTTTGGCAGGAGCTTCTTTCCTTTTGGCGAGATATGCTCGTTGCGAAATACGCGGACGATTTCAGAGAATATCTTGATATTACCGAGAGCGAGGCGGAGCTTCTGGCGGATACCGCCGCTCTGTTCCCGCTCGGAACGCTTGTGTATCAGTCGGGCATCATGGACGAGGCGATGAGGGCGATGACGCGCTCACCGCAGACCAAGAGAGTGACGGCGGAGCTTGCGTTTGTGAGAATGTGCAGACCGGAGGCGGATTCCTCCGCCGAGGCGCTTGCCGCTCGTGTGTCCGAGCTTGAGGATAAAATAAGACTTCTCGGTGCCGGTGTCGTCCCGATGACTGCGCGGGACAGCGTGAATGTCACCTCCCCCGCCGAGGAGAAGCCCGCGCGCGCGGACGCTGCGGCGGAGAGAGCGCGTGCCGACGACCCATCAAAGGTCGAGACTGTGCAAAAAACGCAGGTCGCGGCGGGGACTACGGAGTATTCGCCTGTTCCCGATATGAGCGGCGTGATCGAAAAGCTGACGAGAACGAGCCCGATGGCAGTGGACTTCTTGCGGATGTCGAGGGTGGAGATATCCGCCGACGGCGGCAAGATAAGAGTTATCCCCGAAAACGATTTTGCAGGGCAGATGCTCTCGGGGGAGGATACCCTGCGGGCTGTGGCGGAGGCATTTTTGCTTACCGGAGTTTGCGATGTTCTGCCGTCGGTAGCTGTCGAAAAGGCAGTGCCAAAGAAAAAGAGCATTGCGGCGGATGAGCTGTTCGGACTGTAACGGCTCCGCGCCATATAATAATGTAATAATTTAAGGAGAAAACAGGCAATGAAAGCAAGACTTCCCAAGGGTATGGGCGGCGGCCCTACCGATATGAACAGCATGATAAAGCAGGCTCAGAAGATGCAGGAGGATATGACCGCACTTCAAGAGGAGCTTGATCTGAAGGAGTACGAGGTCGCCGCAGGCGGCGGCGCCGTGACCGTCAGGATCAACGGCAAGTCCGAGGTGCTCGGCATCGAGATCGACCCCGAGATCGTCGACCCAGATGATATCGAGACCCTGCAGGATATCCTCGTGGCGGGTGTCAACGAGGCGATAAAGAGAGTGAATGAGACAAATTCCTCCGAAATGTCGAAGATCACCGGATCGCTCAATATGGCGGAGCTTTTCTGATAAATGGCTGAGTATATAGAGCAGATAGAGCATCTTGCGGACTGCTTCAGACATCTTGACGGAGTAGGGCGCAAGAGCGCACTCAGAATGGTGTTTTCCGTGCTTGATATGTCGGAGGATGAGGTGCGCGAGTTTGCCGAGGCGCTGACGGCACTGAAGACCGATATCGGCTACTGCCCAGACTGCTGTAATATCTCCGACGGCGGGCTTTGCCCCGTGTGTGCCGATCCGGAGAGAGACCGCACTCAGCTTTGCGTTGTCGAGGATTTCCGTGCGGTGGCGGCTGTCGAGCGCGCCAAGGGCTATAACGGGCTTTACCACGTGCTGCACGGCTCCATATCCCCGATGAAGGGAGTGGGACCGGACGATCTCACCGTAAAGGAGCTCATCTCACGCCTGAAAAAGGGCGGTATAGACGAGGTGATACTTGCCACAAATCCGACCGTAGAGGGCGAAACAACGGCAATGTATCTCTCAAGGCTCATCTCTCCTCTCGGGATACGGACAAGCCGAATAGCAAACGGCGTCCCTGTGGGTGGAGATCTTGAATATACCGATGAGATAACTATGCGAAAGGCACTTGAAGGAAGATACGAGCTTTAGCGACGAAAATTCGACATTATTTTCGATGTTTACAAAATATGATATAATTTTGCTTCGCTTGTGAATATAATTAGAAAGGCTTGTCCCGATTTTTCGGGGATCCGCGACCGCTTACGGAGCGCGGAGCCGATTTCGTAATGACGCATTTTTGCGCGTTAATATATATCAATGAAAGGGAGGAAAAGACCGCGATGCGGTCTGGAAGCGATTTTGGAAAGATTATTCGAATACCTCAAGAGAAGTCTGAAGATCGCCAGAAAGAGTATCTTTTTTAACTTCAAGCAGTACATATATTTCTTTATTGCATTGCTTATAGTTCAGATGTTCTACGGCATCATGACTATCTCCGCGTACAACAACAGAGTTGTTGAGCGTGATTCCGCGGTGAGCGAGTATAACTATGATATAATGCTGTCTCACCTCAACGAATCGCAGTATCTGAAGGTCAAGAATTACGGCGGTTCGGAGTTCTCCGGCGATAAGTACTACAAGCTGCTTGAGGGCGGCACCGCAGAGTACACCGACGGAGGAGACAAGTACTACGACGTCCGTCTCGTATTTACCGAGAAGGATACGGGGGCATGTCTCAACAAGTTTACCGATCAGTATTACAATGTCAAGGAGCAGAAGGGTGCACTTCTGACCGGCGCCGACGCTAATAATAAATTCTATTATTACGAGTCGCCGCGTATGCAGATCGACAGCAACATAATCGCAAATCAGGCAAGCTATTACGCAATATCCGGACTTCTGCTTGCTCTGTCGATATTCCTTATGACCTCACTTTACAATATCCGTGTGAACCAGTACAAGTTCACCTACGGTGTGTATATGACCTACGGTGCGGACTTCAAGAAGCTGTTCGGTACGGCTTTTTGGGAAATGTTCATGATCTCATGCATAACCTTTATCCCGTCCGTTATCATTTCGACCGTTGTCGTATACCTCATCTACCTGCCGTCCGGCTTTGCGTTCGCGTTTAATCCGCTCGTATTCTTGCAGGTATTCGTGTTCAGCCTTATCGTAGTGCTGTTTGCCGTGTTCTTCCCTATGAGAATCATGGCTATCCGTCAGCCTATGTCGCTTATAGTAACACAGGATAACTCAAACCTCGTTATATCCCCGAAGTATTCGATCAATGTGTTCAAGAAGAAGTTCCCGACGATGTACGAGCTGTATTCGTCTTGGAGATTCCGCAAGTACAGCGTAAACCTGCTTGCGACGGCGATCGTCTTCTGTGCATTCTTTATCATGGGACTTTACCTTGCCGATATCTATACGACGGATCTCGAGTACAACAGACCCGACTTCAGGATAGATCTTGAGGACTCCTACGCTGATTACGATCAGGATATGAGCGATGAGCTTTATGCCATTGAAGGTATCGAGGCGGTGCAGGTGGCAGACAACTCCGTTGAGGCGACCGAGCTCGGTACGCATATCCTTGTCGGCAAGTCCGACGTAAAGCTCTTTGCTTCGAGCGTAGTCAACTACAAGGGCGACGATTTCGACGGCGAGGGCGATATGAGAGCCTGCAACTCAGTAGCGTTCAATGCGACGAGCGAGGAGCAGATAAAGGTGCTTGAGGAGTTCTACAACTACGAGGGCGACCTTCTCTCTGCCGTAAAGAACGAAAACACCGTCATCATCGGAGAATCCGTTTCCAATATCTCCACCTTCAAGTATGAGGTCGGAGACAAGATCTGGGTGGGCGTCCGCAAGGATAACAAATCCATTGACGGAAATCTCACCGGCAAGACCCTGCTCCGTGAGCAGATCGAAAAGTTCAGCTTCGAGTACGAGGAATTCACCATCGGTGCCATCCTTACGGATATCCCCTCGGGCGATATGCCGATATTCTTCAGCGAGTCCGACTATAAGACGGTGACCGGAAAGGATGCAAAGGCTTATAACCTTAACGTCTATATAGATCAGAGCATCGAGGGCGAGAAGCTTTCCTCTCTTGATAACTCACTGCGTGAGTGGAGCAGAGGCTACGGTAACGTAAATGTTGAGAACACCTACCAGATCTCAAAGAACAGCGTTGCCTACGATAAGCACAACAACGAGCTCTATATCTGTATCTCCATTCTGCTTCTCGGAATTTCCCCGATCATGTGGTTCTTCTCCCAGTCTCTCTACTATCTCAAGCGCGAGTCCGAGTTCAATATCCTTCAGGCTCTCGGCGCAATGGTAAAGGAGATCAGACAGATATACGTTCAGGGCGGTCTTATTATGGCGGGTCTGTCCCTGATAGTCAGCTTTATCCTCAGCTTCCTCGGAAGCTATGCACTGTTCTATGTGTATAACGTAATGATGCCTTACTTTACCGGTGAGAATGTACGCTACGCGTTCTATATGCCGTGGTACGCTCTCCTCACAAGTATCGTGGTGTCCGTAGGCTGCGGCTTCCTGTCTGCGTACTTCCCCTTCAGAAGCTACATAAAGAACCGCTTCACACTCCAGAACGGTGGCGGCGGCGAATACGGCGACTGATATAGCCGATAATAAATTTAAGAAAGAAAAGGATTTACGAACATGGCTGAATATATGCTTCAAACCGAAAGCGTGATTAAGCAGTACAAGCAGTCCGATTCCGTTATCACTGCTGTAAACCGCGCCAGCATAAAAGTTGAAAAGGGCGAGTTTGTCGCCATTATCGGTACCTCGGGATCCGGTAAATCGACCTTCCTTCATATCTGTGCGGGACTTGATAAGCCCGACGCGGGAAGCGTCACCATCAACGGAACCGAGATCACAAAGCTCTCTCATGATGCACTCGGTCGCTTCCGCGGCGAGAATATGGGCTTCATCTTCCAGAAGCACAACCTTATCCCTCAGTTTACCGCACTTGAGAACATCCTCATTCCCACAATGATGTGTAATAAGGCGGATATGGAATATCAGGAGAACCTCCGTCACTTGGTAGAAACGCTTGATCTCGGTGAGAGACTCAATCACCTGCCGAGCGAGCTGTCGGGCGGTCAGCAGCAGCGTGTTGCAATTGCCCGTGCGCTTATCAACAATCCCGATATAATCATGGCGGACGAGCCTACCGGAGCTCTTGACAGAAAGAACGCCGATGAGGTGCTGAACCTTCTCTTTAAGACGAGAGAGGAGTTCGGAATGACACTTGTAATGGTTACACACGATTTGGCGATCGCGGACAGAGCTGACCGTATCTTCCGTATGGAAGCGGGCGAGCTGAAGCTTGAGCGTGACTATATCACGGGTAACAGAAAAACTCAGGAGTATTAAGACACATAGACAGCCCAGATGATTCTGGGCTGTCTCATACTGTGTTTCGGAAAGTGAGTTACACAAACAGTTCTTTCCGTAAGAGGAGCTTTTATGCAAAACGATATACTTGATCTAATAAAGGAAAAGCACGCCGGAATGTCGAAGGGGCATCGCTTGGTGGCGGATTATGTGTGGGAGCATTTCGAATCTGCCGCATATATGACCGCCCAGAGCCTCGGTGCGGCGGCGGGAGTATCTGAATCGACCGTGGTGCGCTTCGCATCTGAAATGGGACTTGACGGATATCCGGAGCTTCAGCAGAAGATACAGGAGGCGGCAAGACACCGTCTAACCTCCGTCCAGCGGATCAGACTGTCGGAGGCGCGTCTCGGTGAGGATATCCCCGGAAGCGTGCTGTCCTCGGATATGGAAAAGATACGGTACACCATGGAGCATTTGTCGCGCGAGAGCTTTTCGAGGGCGATGGATGCGATAGCCACGGCGGGAAATATATATATAACGGGTGCGCGCTCGTCTGCGGCGCTTGCCCAGTTTATGTATTATTATTTTGATATTATTTTCGATAACGTAAAGCTGATCAGATATTCCGGCGGAAGCGAGATATTCGAGAAGCTGATGAAGATCGGTAAGAACGACGTGATGATCGCGATAAGCTTCCCGAGATATTCCGCAAACATAGCGAAGGCGGCGGATTTCGCGGCATCTGCGGGAGCGAGCGTGATAGCTATCACGGACAGCCCGTCGGCGCCTGTTGCAAGATGTGCCGCCGAGGTGCTCACCGCGAGAAGTGATATGGCATCCTTTGCCGATTCGCTCGTAGCTCCGCTCAGCATCATCAATGCGATGATAGCGGCGGCGGCGAGCCGCAAGGAGGGCGAGCTCTCGTCCACTCTCACCCGACTTGAGGAGGTCTGGGAGGAATACAACGTGTACGGAACGTCAGGAAATGCCGATAGGGAAGATAAATAATGAAGCGTGATCTTGATGTTGCCGTGATCGGCGCGGGAGCTGCCGGAATGATGGCGGCGATAAGCGCGGCGCGCGAGGGAGCGTCGGTCGCGGTGTTTGAAAAGAATACCCGAACGGGAAGAAAGCTGCGGATCACGGGCAAGGGACGGTGCAATGTCACAAACAACTGCACCGTGCAGGAGTTTATGAGCGCCGTGCCGGAAAACTCCAAATTCCTGTACAGCGCCCTTGCGGGATTTTCGCCCTCGGATACAATGAGCTTTTTCGAGGAGCACGGAGTACCGCTGAAAACGGAGCGTGGCAGGAGAGTGTTTCCCGTGTCCGACAATGCCCACGATATAGCGGGTGCGCTTGAGCGCGCGGCGGCTGAGGTGGGCGTGGAAACGGTGCTCGGATGTGATGTGACCTCACTGCTCAGTGAGGAGGCGGACGGCAAGGTGCGCGTTACGGGAATCGTCGCGGGCGGCAGAAGGATAGACGCGCGCGCGGTGATCGTCGCGACCGGCGGCGTGTCGTATCCCGCAACGGGCTCCACGGGAGACGGCTACCGATTTGCGGAAAGGCTCGGGCTGAAGGTGATCCCGCCGATGCCGTCACTGATACCGATCGTTACGGCGGAGCCGACCTCACATCTCTCAGGGCTGACGCTGAAAAACGTGGTGCTGTCCGTGAATGACAGAAGAGGTCGCGCCGTCTTTTCGGAGATGGGCGAGATGCTGTTTACTCATTTCGGACTGTCCGGTCCGCTTGTTTTGTCCGCATCGGCGCATATGCGTGACGGCGCGGAGGCTTATACGGTGCATATCGACCTGAAGCCCGCGCTTGACGAAAAAACGCTTGATGCCAGATTGGTGTCCGATTTTTCGCAGTG
Organism: uncultured Lachnospiraceae bacterium; assembly: GCA_964631595.1. Taxonomy (GTDB): domain Bacteria; phylum Bacillota; class Clostridia; order Oscillospirales; family CAG-272; genus UMGS1312. Next base: position 68,424 of record CAZVXL010000004.1, read on the forward strand.
CTCTGCGAAGAATTTCTCGAATTCTCTCTCAAAGCTCCTGCCGCGAACGCTTATCCCCGAGGTGATCGAGCGATCGGGCATATCTCCGTACAAAAAGACCTCGGAGGTGACCAAGGCGGAGCGGCGCAGACTTTTGGAGCTACTGAAGGATCTTGAATTTACTCCCACGGGCTTTCGACCCGTCGATGAGGCGATAGTCACCCGAGGCGGAATTGATACTGCGGCGATAAAGCCCTCCACGATGGAGTCAAGAGCTGTCGGCGGACTGTATTTTGCCGGCGAGGTGATAGATACGGATGCTTATACCGGCGGATATAACCTTCAGATCGCATTTGCCACGGGCAGACTTGCGGGAAGGTCTGCCGGCAGGCAGAGTACGGGCGAATAGCGCTCTGCGGCAAACGCCGCTTCATACGGGATAACAGAAAAACGCACCCCTGTCACGAACGGGAGTGCGTTTTTGCGATATGAGTGAGCGCATTTACTGAACGCGAGCGGCGAGCAGTGCACGTATTCGCATCACTTGACGTGCCGCAGGCACACCGAGCCTGCCTTGCTTTCCGAGACACCGAGATATTTTCGGTGAAAAGTGAAAAAGTAAGATCCCGAGCATGAGTGCTCGGGATCTTTGGCTGGGTATGCTGGATTTGAACCAGCGAATGCAGGAGTCAAAGTCCTGTGCCTTACCGCTTGGCTAATACCCAATGCGTACTATAGTATATCATACCCCAAATATTCTGTCAAGGAAAAAACAAAAATCCGACGGATAAAATCCGAGGCTGCGCCCCGAACTGCCGCGGGCGGTATGGCGCTCACACCTTTTATTATACACTTTTTTCGGGAGCACTTCAATTAGCCGAATAAACAAGGTTGAGGCACCGCACTTGTGCAAATATGACAATAAATTGTTTGCTTATCAAATTTATTTGAAACACTATATACATACATCGGATTCTGTGATATAATGATATTGCCGACGGATAACCGTCTGTTAGCTTAGAAAAAAGGTGGTTTGGGTATGAATATTTCCATTATCGGCAGACAGATGACAGTCAGTGATGACCTGAAGCTTCAGGTCGAGCGCAAGCTTGCCAGATTTGACAAATTCTTCCCAGAGGGGGCTGATGCCACTGTGACCTTCAGCCGTCTCAGGGAGAAGGAATGCTTGGAGCTGACGATCTCATACAAGGGTATGCTGCTTCGCAGTGAGGAAAAGGAGCTAACCTTCCTCAATGCCCTTGATGAATGTGTCGAGATCATAGACGGGCAGATCCGAAAGAACAAGACGCGCCTTGAAAAGCGCATAAAAAGCGGCATGACTATCCCCGATGACGGCGACGTTATCGAGGAGGAGGGCGAGTTCAATATACGCACAAAGGCGTTCCCGATGCGCCCGATGTCGCCGGAGGAGGCGATACTTCAAATGAATCTCCTCGGTCATTCGTTCTTTATGTTTTCCAATGCGGAGACGGGCGATATTTGCGTGGTATACAAGCGCAGAGATAACGATTACGGAATGATAACTCCCGTGTGAGCTTCGGCGACACTCTCCGCCGGAGAGTGCCGCCGTCGGGCGGGCTTGCCGTGCTTGGCAAGCCCGCTTTTGTATTACCGTATATCCGGCACGCTCGGTCATTCTCCGTGCAGGCACTCATATACGAGATTACGCAGAGTCGGAGTTATAAGCGGCTCCTTGTTGTTCAGCATATGACGGGCGCAGAATATCGACAGATGCTCTGTCGGGTCGCACAGCATATAGGCGCCCGCGGCGCCTGCCCAGCCGAACTCACCTATGCTTGAGAGCGCACCGAATTCTTTTGTGATAAGAGTTCTTACGCCGAGCCCGTAGCTGTAGCCGCGGTACTGCGACCAGTCGAAGGAGGCGAGCTTTTCTTCGCTCAGAGCGTTCGTGCTCATCATGCGTACCGTGTTCTCACGGATCAGCACGGTACCGTCGGGAGCGGTGCCGCCGCAGGCGAGCATATCGGCAAAGCGTGCCATATCCTCCGTTGTCGATATTATGCCCGCTCCGCCGCTGTCGTATTCGGAGCCGAATATGTATTCATTTTCCTTTTCTACCGGTCGGAAGGCTTTCTCATCGTCATAATACATATACTGCGGTGCGATCCGCGGCAGTATGGAGCTGTCGTAGCCGAAATATGAGTTTTCCATTTTGAGCGGAGCAAATATATTGTCCGAAACAAATTTGCGGAAGGGAACCCCCGCCACTGTCTCCGCCAGAGCGGCAAGCACGTCGTGACAAAGGCTGTACTGCCATCTCTCGTCGGGATCGAAGGACAGCGGCACCTTCGCTATCGCGCGGACGATCTCACGGGTCGGACATTCGGGAGCGTATTTTGTGCGTGCCTCCCTTATCGGAGCCGCCTCGGTGTTGTAATTGAGACCGGCGGTCATGGAAAAGAGATGCCGTATGAGGATCGGTGAGCGCGCGGGGCGGTTCTTCTTTTTGCCGTCGGTGTCGGTGAAGGTCACGAGCATGTCCCTGAACTCGGGCAGATACAGATACAGCGGATCGTCGAGGGAGAAAAGCCCCCGCTCCCACAGCATCAGAGCGGCGGTACAGGTGATCGGCTTGGATGCCGAGTACATGAAGTACAGCGTGTCCTCACTCGGCGGAGACTGCGTCTCCCAATCGGAACAGCCGCAGATGTAGCGGTGAAGAAGTCGGTGATCCTTCATTATGATGAGATCGTTTGACGGGACGAGACTGCCGCAAAGCCCGTCGAGAAACAGATCCGCTCTTTTGAAATTTGTGTCTTTCAGCATATAGATCCTGCCCTCCGGATAAGCATTGGGGAGAAGCACCGCTCCTCCCCCTGTAGTGTGTTATTCGGTTATTATTTGAGAATGTAGACTCTCATTGCTCTGCGCCCGAAGTTTTGCGCGAGCGGATTGTCGCGGTCGAAGCATATGTCGATGATGTTGCCCTTGATCGCAGTTCCGGTGTCTGCCGCCGTTCTCACGCCGATATCGGCATAAGATCCCGTGATATATACCTGAGAGCCGAGCGGAATGACCGACGGATCCACGGCGATGATGTTCTCGTCGGCAGGGAGACCGATGCGGGTGCCGCCGCCCGAGTAATACATTACTGCGCTGACATCAACGTAATATGAGTAGGTGTAGGTCTTGCCGTCGCCGCCCACGAAGGTACCGCCGTCCTTGCCGCCGTATTCCACGACTGCGGACGAGGTCTGAGGCTTATACACGGCGGTGCCGCGCCTGATGACCTGCTCCACGGGATTTTTCGCGGTGTAGGAGGATACCTCGGTTCGCGATTCCTCAACGCCGTTGACATACTTGACACTGTACTCGGTGATCGTCTCACCGTTCTGTCCGTATTGTGAGACCTTTGTGGTTCCGGAGCGGAGAGAGGAATCGTCTATGTATTTGGTGGTATAAGCGATAGCCGTGCTGACCCTTTCCGTTCCGTAGGTCACCTTGTCGGTGGTTACCACCGTGTCCTCCGAGATCACCGTGTCTGCGGAAATGTTCAGTACATCGGTATCCCCGAAGGTAATGCCGAGCCTCTCGGCAAGCTCACCGACGGAGGCGGGCTTTTCCGCCGAGCAGGAAATGCTCTCACGGCTGTGGAATGCAAAGGTCACGGTGTACCTTGTATCATCGGTACTGCTTTGCGCAGACAGAGCCGTATCGGACGCCGCGTCGGCGGAGGCATCACTGCCCGCTTCACCCGACGGCGAGGCTTCCGTACCCGAGCTTTGAGCCTCATCGGAGGTCTCCGTAAATCTTCCGGCACCGCCGGATAAGGAGCCCGAGAGCTCCGTCTCGGCACCGATGTTGATGTCGGCTGCCTTGACCGGCATACTCCGTCCGCCCAACACGGATATGAGGACTATCGCCGCGCATACGGCGATAGAGGATGCCGTAACTGCGAGCGTCCTTGCCGAGGGTCTCGGCAAACGGAGCTTCTTTGAAATTTCGGTTAAATATTTTCGGCATACTTTGAAATTTCGTTTGACTTTCTGCCCCTTGAGGGGACTTCGGTCTGTTGTTTTCATAGTTTGAGCCATACCTTTCTAAAAGCTTCTGAAGCTTGTATGTCTCCGCGCCTCGGCGGACCGACGGACGGTGACATTTTGTCCGGACTCCGTAATACCGAGCCTCGGATACTCTGCTAACTTTCTTGGGGTACAGGCTGTTGCCTGTGATTGCCCGTCAACACCGACAGACGGGCACGTCTCGGTAAAGGACTGTGAGAGCGGCGCGATCATTCGTGGCGGGTGCGTTTGCACCGATGCCGAAATGCCCGAAAACAGCGCTTTTTCCCACGTCTTTTTATCCAAAACGTATTTATTATACCATGAAGCAAAAATGCTTGCTTGCAAGGGTATTTTTGCGAAGCCGTCAGTGGCGCAGCCGCGCAAATTGCGCGGACGTGCGGGAGCACGTGAAAGCTTGCTTGGCACACACGGTGCGCGTGAGTGCATTATACGGGGCAAACGAGTGTCTTAGAAAGACTTTGTCAGTCTGCCTGTCGGGGCATCCCGACATTTCCTGCGCTATTATACCATGAAGCAAAAATGCTTGCTTGCAATGGCATTTTTGCGAAGCCGTCAGTGGCGCAGCCGCGCAAATTGCGCGGACGTGCGGGAGCACGTGAAAGCTTGCTTGCAAGATTTCCTGCGCTATTATAACACATTTGTTCGGAAAATGCAACCCCCCTGCTATATACGGCGGTTTTTGGGACTGCCGACACCTCCCCGAACAGCCTCATCCGGGAGGATATTATCCCAGTCGGCTTGCCTCAAATATGCGTCGGCATAGCCGGCAATATCGCCGCCCCAGCGGTCTAAATATGCGTGCTCCCACAGATCAATGCACATTATCGGACGCAGAGTCGAAAGATCCGGCAGGGTGCAGAGCGGCAGCCTTGCAATGCCGAGCATTTTGCGGCGCGCCCTCTCACGGCGGTAAAGCCACAGAAAGGCGGGAGTCGGTGCGGCGCCCGCGAGCGTTCGCACAAGATAGAAGAAATTGTCGGTACTCCCGAAGCTCTCACTCAATAGCTCCGCGCTCCTGCCCTGCGGCAGTGAGGGAAAGCGGTCGGAGGGGAGAAGATTCTCAAAATACAGCTCATGGCAATACACCGCGCAGGCGGCGCCGAATACAGCTCGGTATTGTCCACCTCTCCCTGACCTCCTCTGTAGAAGACGGCATATCTCCGATGCCTCCGCTCCCCTAAGCCGAGCGAAACCGTCGGCGGCTATTTTCAGCTCAAGTCGGAGCGAATCGAGGATCTCCATGTGGCGAAGCATCGCCGCCTTGCCCGACAGGGGCATATGCTCCGCGATACCTCCGAGCGGTCCTGTGTCTATCATAAAGCACCTCCGTTGTTTGATACGGCATTATATGCAAGGACGGCGGATAATAGTAATTTTCGGCGGACGGAGAGGCGACTGCCCGATTGTTTGTCATAAGTTCATAATGAATTCATTTGTTTGTGGTAAAATAAGGATATTGATATTATCCATAAGGAGTGATATGTTCGAAATTTGCCCAAAGGAGGAATAGCAATGGCAAAAAATGAATTTTCCGAAATTACACCGTATATAAGCGATCTTGCACAGAAGTGCAAGGCCGATGGACTGATAGATGCAGAGCTGTATAAAAAGTACGAGGTCAACCGCGGACTTCGCGATATAAGGGGTAGGGGAGTGCTCACGGGACTTACGGAGGTATCCGAGGTCGAGGCGTATGAGGAGCATGACGGCGAGCTTGTTCCGTGCGAGGGAAGACTTTTCTACCGCGGCGTGAATATAAAGGAGCTTGTGAAGGGCGCCGCAGTGAACGGTCATAACGGCTTTGAGGAGTGCGTGTATCTCCTGCTTTTCGGAAAGCTTCCGACGGCGGCACAGCTTGAGGGATTTTGCGGAGTCCTCGGCGGTTACCGCTCTCTCCCCACGAGCTTTGTCAGAGATATCATCATGAAGGCACCCAGTCGCGACATGATGAACGTGCTTGCACGCTCCGTGCTGACAATGTATTCGTATGACGATAACGCCGACGATATATCAGTGGAGAATACGCTCAGGCAGTGTTTGCAGCTTATCTCACTGTTCCCGCTGTTTGCCGTTTACGGCTATCAGGCGTATGCGCATTATCACGACAATCAAAGCCTGTTTATCCATCCGTCACGCCCCGAGCTTTCCACTGCGGAAAACCTGCTCAGTATCCTGAGAAAGGACAGCAGCTATACGAGCCTTGAGGCGGCGACACTTGACATGGCGCTGATACTTCATGCCGAGCACGGCGGCGGAAATAACTCCACGTTTACAAATCACGTGGTAACGTCCTCGGGCACGGATACCTATTCCGCGATGGCGGCATCAATAGGCTCACTCAAGGGACCGCGCCACGGCGGAGCGAATATCAAGGTCGTGCATATGTTTGACGATATGAAGGAAAATATCGGAAATTGCCCCGACGATGCAAAAATCAAGGCGTATCTGTCCGATGTGCTTGATAAAAAGGCATTTGACGGAGCGGGGCTTATATACGGCATGGGACACGCGGTGTATTCCGTATCCGATCCCAGAGCCGATGTGCTGAAGGAGTACGCACGCCGTCTCTCCGAGGAGAAGGGACTCTCCGAGGAGTACGATATGTACTGCCGTACCGCGAAGATCGCCTCCGAGCTTATTGCCGAGAGGCGCAGGATATACAAGGGTGTCAGCCCGAACGTGGATTTCTACAGCGGCTTTGTTTACAGAATGCTCGGACTTCCCGAGGAGCTGTTCACGCCGATATTTGCCGTGGCGCGTGTTGCCGGCTGGAGCGCGCACCGCATCGAGGAGATCATAAATACGGGAAAGATAATAAGACCCGCATACCGCGCAGTAAAGGAAAGAGTTGAATATGTGAGGATCGAGGACAGAGTGTGACCCGTTGTGGGGTACGCCCGAGCCGATCCGAGATTGCCCCCGAGAAGATAATGCTTTTCGGGGGCTTGATTTTTCCGTGTGTCGGGTGTACAATATGATTGCGTGAAAAAACGGCGGATCTGTCGGTACACCAAGGTGTGCCGCCTGCAAATAAAACGCATTTGAAAGGACAGTGTCATGAGCGAAAGAACACTTAATGAGAGAACTCTCGTATGGGCACACAGAGGAAGCTCTGCGTATGCTCCCGAAAATACTTTACCCGCATTTGCTCTTGCGGTGGAAATGAAGGCGGACGGCGTTGAGCTTGACGTGCATCTCTCGAAGGATAAAAAGATAGTCGTGTGCCATAACGGAACGATCAATGACACCTCCGACGGTAGGGGCGCGATCTGCGATATGGAGTACAGCGAGATACTGAAGTACAACTTCGCGCACCGCTATGAGCATACAAGATGGGTGGAGCAGTACGGCTTTGTAAAAGCTCCGCTTCTTGACGAGGTATATGAGCTTCTTGCACCCACGGGACTTACGGTAAATGTTGAGATAAAGTCCGACGAGGAGGAACTTCCCGCAATGCTCATCGAGCTTGCAAAGAGATACGGCATGAGCGACCGCGTGACCTACTCCGCCTTCAATCATGCAAATCTCATGCGCCTTCACGATACGGATATCTCCGTACCCACCGCGCCTCTCTATGCGCAGAATCTCCTGTTCCCGTGGCTGTACGCCGGACTTATCGGCGCATCTGCGATACACCCCGAGGCCACTCAGGTGTTCACGGTGGATGGAATCATTCGCGAGTGCCATACAAGAGGCATCAGAGTGAATCCTTGGACGCTGGACGGCGAGGAGAGAATCGTGAAATGTATTGAGGCGGGCGTTGACGCGCTTATAACGGATGTGCCCGACCTTGCGAGACGGCTCGTGCTTGAGCACTTCGGAGAGAAATAAGACCACGGTCTCGGTGAGATCCTTTGCGGCATACCGACGTGTGCTGCAAAGCGGAAAACCGAAATACCATATTTGAAAGGAAAAACACATGAGCGAAAGAACACTTAATGAGAGAACTCTTGTCTGGGCGCACAAGGGAGGCGCGGCATATGCCCCCGAGAATACCCTCCCCGCATTTGCCAATGCGGTGAAAATGAAGGCGGACGGCGTTGAGCTTGACATTAATCTTTCGAAGGATAAGAAGATAGTCGTATGCCATGACGGCACGATCGACAGGACCTCCGACGGTAAGGGCGCGATCCGCGATATGGAGTACAGCGAGATACTGAAGTACAACTTCGCATACCACCACGGCGAGCCGAAGTGGGTGGAGCAGTACGGCTTTGTAAAGGCTCCGCTTCTTGACGAGGTGTATGAGCTTCTTGCACCCACGGGACTTACGGTAAATGTTGAGATAAAGTCCGACGAGGAGGAACTTCCCGCAATGCTCATCGAGCTTGCAAAGAGATACGGCATGAGCGACCGCGTGACCTACTCCGCCTTCAATCATGCAAATCTCATGCGCCTTCACGATACGGATATCTCCGTACCCACCGCGCCTCTCTATGCGCAGAATCTCCTGTTCCCGTGGCTGTACGCCGGACTTATCGGCGCATCTGCGATACACCCCGAGGCCACTCAGGTGTTCACGGTGGACGGAATCATTCGCGAGTGCCATATAAGAGGCATCAGAGTGAATCCTTGGACGATGAATGACGAGGACAGACTTGTGAGATGCATCGAGGCGGGCGCGGATGCGCTTATAACGGACATTCCCGACGTTGCGAGACGGCTCGTGCTTGAGCGCTTCGGAGAGAAATGAGGCGTTTGATCTCAGCATTGTCGGCGGCGGCACTGGTGCTTGCTCTTGCCGCGTGCGATACCGACGGGACACCGACAGATACGTCGGAGCGCGTGACTGATACGTCGGAGCGCGTGACCGAGACCTCCGAGCCCGAGATGACCTCGGAGACTCTCCCGCCGATGCCCGAGACGCAGACGACTGCGCCGTATGAGGCGCCCGTTACGGAGCCGCGTCCCGCCGATTACCCGACTCTCATGTATACCGCGGATGAGCTTTCCGCGCTTGACAATGCCAAATACGGCTGGGGGCAGGGCGTTCACGTAGATGCGCTGAACCGACCCACCGCCTGTACGAGCCGGCAGAATACCTACGGCAAGTACGGCGCGATATTCATAATGCCCGAGGATTCGCCGGCATACCTGACCTTCGATCTCGGCTACGAGTACGGCTGTACGGGACGTATTCTTGATGTGCTGAAGGAGAAGGGCGTGAAGGGCACGTTTTTCGTGACGATGCATTACGTGAAAAGCGCGCCCGAGCTTGTGCGGAGAATGATAGATGAGGGGCACATCGTCGCAAATCACAGCGTAAATCATCGGTCGATGCCGGAGCTGTCTCTCGGTGAGATGGAAAACGAGATAATGGAGCTTCATAATTACGTGAAGGATAACTTCGGATATGAGATGTTCCTTTTCAGACCTCCGATGGGCGAGCATTCGGTGCGAAGTCTTGCGGCGGCGCAAAATCTCGGCTATACCTCCGTATTTTGGAGCTATACGTATCTTGATTACGATGTGAACAATCAGCCGTCTCCCGAATCGGCGTATGAGCTTGTGACGCGAAACGCCCATAAGGGAGCGGTGTATCTGCTTCACGGGGTATCCGAGACAAATACCGCTATCCTCGGTGATCTGATAGATTATCTGAGAAGCGCGGATATAGGCATTGCCGATAGCTGGAGCTGATCCCCGCGCCCGCGGCGGCGGTGCCCTCGGCAGACCGGTGCTAACGAGGTAGCGCCTCATGCCCTGACTGTTTTACGTCTGATCAACTGACAAAAATAAAGAAAAGAGCCGAAGCGGTCATTACGATCACTTCGGCTCTCGGCTCTTTGGCTCTTGGCTCTTTTATGATTTGTTTCTGTATTCTTTTGTGTTTTCTATAGTTATCTCATGCTCATGCCGACACCCTCGGCATTTGAGATACAGTTTACCGTCTCTCTCGACCGCAAGAAGCTTCCCGCATACACATCGTATATCCCGCTCATCGGTCATTGTCGGTCTCCCCTATTATATCATCTTTTAATTTATCTACATATTCACCAAAGAGGCGCTGGAATTCGGCTTCTCGCTGTTCTTTTGACATTTCTGCGACTTCTTTGCTTATCTCAATTTTTCCATCATAACAAATGTAATCTTCCATGATCAACGCCTTTCTATAATTTTTTGACGATAAAATCGTATTTTTCACTTAATATTTTAAGTGCTTTTTCCATGGATGTATTTTCGGAATACTTATCGTAATGAGAAATAGCAATATCCCATTCGTTTTTTGGAATCATTGCGTTCGGTCTTGTGTAATAATACAAACTGCCATCGTGTCCGACTGTTATTCCGGATACATTTTTGTTTTTCACAAGCACGTTTATGTCGCTGATACTCGGCGGAAGTCCTCTCGGATGGTTATGTATCAAGATAACTTTTTCGCCCGCCTCGTCGGCTTTTGTTAAGGCGGTATCAAAGACTTTTGTTCTTACAACGCCGTATTCTTCTGCTTGGTCTGTTATTCTGCCAATTTCTCTGCCGTTTTTTAAGCTAATCGCATATATTTCTTCGGTATTCTCACCGTCTCGGTTATTCAAACACCAATTCGCCCTTGTCTTTACCGATGTTATAACCTTTTCATTATCCGATAATTGAGAAAATTTATTTTCATATTCGGGGGTTTGGACTTTATCCCATTTTACCGAATAACTTCCTGTATTATTCTTTCTCGGTGAAAATTCCTTTTCGGTATTAATCTTACCACTATCCGCACCCTTTGTCAAGGTCATCCTTTTTCTGTCCTGCGCGATGCCGGTGATGTCGGAGATCTCGGCGTATTTGTCCTTGTACCGCTTTATCCCGCTGCGCAATATAAAAAGCCTTGATCGCCGCCGGAGGGCAACGACCAAGGCTTTTTGCTTTTGATCTCGGATCGGGTATGATATCCGCAGGACGTACCCCATGTAGCGGTGTCCTCACATGGCGAAGCTCCCGCAGGACGCTGTCCACGCGTGATGAGCCACGCGCGGCGGCATTTATCCGAGTGCCACCATGCTGAACACGAGCGCAAACAGAGCGACAGTTTCACACAGACCGACAACGGTAATATACTGCGAAAATCCCTTTCCCGTTTCAGCCAGTGCGTCTGCGCCGGCGGCGCCCGCCTTGCCCTGCACGATAGCCGAGGCTGCCATGGCGATGCTCGATGCTATACCGAGTCCGCACAAAAACGCCGGATCTGCGGACGAGCCCTTCATTTGCTGCATAAGCAGGAAGCCGTAGATCGTCTGAGTAAGCGGTGCGCCGGCGAAAACGGTGAGAATAAAGGGCGCCGCCTTGTTACTCAGGTAACATCGCTTCCACGCGCCTATTGAAGCCTGACCTGCAATGCCGATCCCAATGGCGGAGCCGATAGCGGCAATTCCCATGGCGATGGCTGTTCCGAATATTCCCCAATTCATAATGATCTCTCCTTTATGAAAAATTATTCCTTAAACGGTTTGAATTTGCGGCCGCTCCACGACATATCCAAATGTGACGAAAACTCCAGAGTGTTGAGACGGATACCGTGGACTATGACCGACAGAACATTTAATATCATGTTGAGCCCGTGCCCGAATACAAGCAGGACAATTGCGATTACAATGAACATGAAATTCCCGAGCAGGGGCCCTGCAAGCTCATTTACGGTGGCGGAGATCGCCGCACCCGCAAGCCCGACTGCCCAAAGCCGAATATATGACACTATATCCGAGAATACGTTGACTACTCCGAGAAGCACCGAGACAATATTCACAAGGCTTGCAAGCACGGAGCGTATGAGGCTTCCCTCGTAATTCGCAAATACAAAGCTCATCACAAAGCCGAGCACGATTAGCGCGACGGCGACGGAGCCAATCGGGATCCCGCATATGACGAGACCGAAGCTGAAGACCTCTGCGTTTACGACAAGGCTAAGCACCACGTAATACATACCGACGAGCTGTAACACGGAGCCGACATCGCCGATAAGCTTCAGCGAGCCTTTGTTTCTTGCCGCGCACTTGAAGTGTGCGACGGAGAGCTGGATCAGCGCGAGCGTGAAGCAGAATATCTGTAGATTTTGCGCGGTGGTGAGCCCGACACCGTTCTCGACCCAAAACGGACTCCAGATCCGGTTGGCATAGACGTTTGAGATGAGCGGAACGGACAGGCTTTTCAACCATTGCGGCAAATGCTCGGGGGAGAGCCCGAACCAAGTGCAGGTGAGAGTCCCCCAGACAACGGTGGAAAGCCCGAAAAGCCCGATGAGCAGAAACGTCGGTGAGGGCTCCTTTTTCGATAAAAGCGAATGTATTATCGGCACGGCAGCCGCCGCCGTGATCAGCAAGCCGTATCCGCCGTCTCCGAAAATTATTCCGAAGAAAATGAGGATAAACGCCAAAAACCACGCGGATATGTCGTATTCGAAATATCCGGGGACAGTTCCGAGAAAATCCGTAAGAGGATAGATGAGGCTCACGAATCTGTTGTTCTTCAGCTTTGTCGGCACATCGTCGGTCTCACAGGGCTCCTCAGCGAGCAGACCCCACGAGTTCTCCTTTGCCGCACGCTTCAGCGTGCCGAGCTCGGAGGCTTCGATGTAGCCGGTGAAATATGCTACCGAGGCGCCGTCAGCACTGTCGGAGAGACGCTCACTTGCCATGCCGACTGCGTAGGTCTCAAATTCGAGCTCCTTTTCAAGAGCGCTTACGGCATTCTTCATTCCCTCGGCATAGACGGCATATGACTCCGCCTTTTTTACGGCAGTCTCAATGCTTTTTGTCAGCTCAAGTCTCCTGCTCATCATTTCCGCCGTTGAGCATTGCGGCAGTGCCAGTTGGTACGGCGCAAGCTCGGAGAGCTCTGCACCTTTGTCGCTGACCGAGGTGAGTGCGACCATGCATTTGACGGTGTTCTTTGTCCTTTCAATGCAGATGATATCGGTGCCGTCACACAGACGGCTGTATTCGGAGCTCGGTATCTCGTAAAGGAATACGTCGATCCCACGAGCTCTCAGCGCGTTTATCGCGGCGGGGTCGATATCGCCCCAACCGCTCAGGCGATCGAGCTCCGCACCGAGCGATATCAGCTCACTGCGGTATGCGGCCTTCCGAGCCTCAAGCTCGGACAGCTCACCTGCGACAGCCAGCGCCTCGGTGACGGATATGCTCTCGGCATCGGAGACCTTCCGCTTGCCTATGCTGTAAATGCCGCTCTCAAGCAGAGCGATCTGCTCCTTCAGCTCGGCTGTTCTGCCGCCGGAGGCGGAGCCGATCTCAATGTGAAGCAGTCCGAGACTGCGGAGCTTTGTCAGCGCCTCCGACCGTTCCTCTCCCATGATAATGAGAGATACCTTTTTCATCGGCACTATCATAATGAATACACCTCCCCGTCCGAGGCCTCGGCATTGCGGGCGGCTATCTTGCGCTTCGAGATCTTGGAGCGAACCACGGCGCTTACCTGCTGATCGGCCATATAAACAGAAATTTTTCTGATGTTTTCCTCTGTTTCGGGGATCTTTACCTTTTCGAACAGATTAACTCTCTGTGAGGTGGAGAGAAGCTCCGCCTCCAGAAGCCTTACCTGCTCGTCGAGCACCTCCGCCTCAAGGTCAAGCAGTATCGCCCGCTCAACGTGACCCACGGCGATGTCTACCCACAGCGGGGTGGTGTACAGATCGTAATCCCCCACGGAAAAATCCGCTCCCTCAAAGGTGGGGATCACAACGCCTGCGATGTTTCCTTCCCCCTTGCGTATACTTTTGACGGATACGGCGTCGGCGGGGAATGCGTCATCTTCGGAAAATACGGCGATCCAGTCGGAGAAGCCTTCCTCGAGGACTGCCTTTTCGTGCCGCACGGCGTTTGCCTTGGCTTCAACGGTGCGTATCTCAGATTGGAGCTGCTGCTTTTTGAGAGTCAGGGTGGGCAAATACCGACGGTACATTTTGAGAGCATCCTTTTGAGCTTTAAGCTCATTTTTAGTCAGCTTGATCTTTCCCAAAAGCTAAGTCCCCCTTACTTGGCAGGCCAAAATTCGTCGGTAAGGTCTGACTTGATTCCGGTCTCGCTTCTGTCAAAGCACTCGGCAAGGATCCTCCATCCGAGATCGAGAGCATCCTCAAGGGGAAGCTTTACCGAGAGATCCATGAGCTCCTTCTCAAAGAGCTCGCCGTATTTGAGCAGCTTTTTGTCCCAGCTGCTCATGGCAAAGCCCATGTTCTTCTTCTCCAGCGTGTCCTTGTAGGAGGAGTACATACGGATCATGGCATCCATCAGGGCTCTGTGATCCTTGCGCGTCTTTCCGTTTACGTTCTGCTTCAGACGCGAAAGCGAGCCGAAGGGCTCAATGCGACCGCCCTTGAGATAATACTGACCCTCGGTGATGTAGCCGGTGTTGTCGGGAACGGGGTGCGTGACATCGTCACCGGGCATGGTTGTGACCGCCAAAACGGTGACGGAGCCGGAGTCGGCAAAATCGACAGCCTTCTCGTAGCGCGAGGCAAGCTGTGAATAAAGGTCGCCCGGATAGCCTCGGTTCGAGGGGACCTGCTCCTGTGTGATGGCGATCTCCTTCATGGCATCGGCAAAGTTGGTCATATCGGTGAGCAGTACCAAAACGTCCTTGCCCTGCAAGGCGAATTGCTCGGCTACCGCCAGCGACATATCGGGGATCATCATGCACTCAACCGTGGGATCAGAGGCGGTGTGAATGAACATTACCGTCTTGCTGAGTGCGCCTCCTCTTGAAAGCTCGTCCTTGAAGTACAGAAAATCGTCGTATTTGAGTCCCATGCCGCCGAGCACGATGATATCCGCATCCGCCTGCATTGCGATACGGGCAAGAAGCTGATTGTACGGCTCACCCGAGATCGAAAATATCGGCAGCTTTTGAGATACGACAAGCGTGTTGAACATATCTATCATGGGGATATCTGTCCGAAGCATACGGTTTGCGAGGATCCTCTTGGTGGGATTGACGGAGGGGCCGCCGATGGGCTTCATGTTTTCGGTGAGCGTGGGGCCGCCGTCTCTCGGATCACCCGAGCCGTTGAAGATCCGTCCCAGCAGATCCTCGGAGAAGGATACGCGCATCTCGTGCCCCAAAAAGCGCACCTCATCGCCTGTTGAAATACCCTTGCCTCCCGCAAATACCTGAAGTGAGACAAGATCTTCGTCGATCTTGATGACCTCGGCAAGAGACTTGCCGAAGCGGGTGCTTATCTGAGCCAGCTCGTTGTACCGAATGTTTTCGGCTCTTACCGTGATAACATTTCCGACGATGGATTCGATTCGGTTAAATACTTTATTCATTTTCGCTCACCCCGTTCAATAAAAGCGTCGCCTTACCGTCGAGCCTTCCGTCGCCCTCTCGGTAGAGAGTGTCGATCTCGGCTTCGGTCTTCTCAAAGGATTCACCTTTGAACTCGGTGTAATTCCAGTCGATAAATTTTTGCCGCATACGGTTAAAGAAGCCGCGCGCCGAGTCCTTGTCCGTGAGGGAGTATTCACTGCCGAGCACGTATATCAGTTTGTCCGTTACATAGCGCTGACGGTCGGCTCCGCAGCTTGCATCGATCGGATCGAAGGAGTTCTGCTGGAGATAGACTGCATCGAGCATTTCCGATTTCAGATAGATTATATAGTCTGAAATACCCGTGCCGTCCTCACCGACGACCTTCATCATGGAGCCGATCTCGTCACCGTGACGGAGTATATTCTTGCAGAAATCCGATTTCTCGGGGCTTATCACCGTCTTGTACTTCGACCATGAGATAAGCGGATCTATCGCGGGGTATTTTCTTGAATCGGAACGCTCACGCGACAGACCGTGGAATGCACCGACGACCTTCAGTGTGGCTTGCGTTACGGGCTCCTCAAAGTTGCCTCCCGCCGGAGAGACCGTGCCGCCGATCGTGACCGAGCCGGTGTTCCCGTCGGGGAGACGAACATATCCGGCTCTTTCGTAAAATGCCGCAATGTAGGATTCGAGGTAAGCGGGGAACGCTTCCTCACCGGGGATCTCCTCAAGTCTGCCGGACATCTCTCGGAGAGCCTGCGCCCAGCGTGAGGTGGAGTCCGCCAGAAGCAGGACATTCAGCCCCATTTGGCGGTAATACTCCGCAAGAGTCACCGAGGTGTAGACCGATGCCTCGCGCGAAGCAACGGGCATTGAGGAGGTGTTGCATATGATTATGGTGCGCTCCATGAGAGAGCGACCTGTCTTGGGGTCGGTGAGCTCGGGAAATTCGGTCAGAGTTTCCACTACCTCACCGGCGCGCTCGCCGCAGGCGGCGATAATTACTATATCGACGTCGGCGTATTTCGAGGTCGTGTGCTGGAGGACGGTCTTGCCCGCGCCGAACGGCCCCGGAGTGCAGTAGGTACCGCCCTTCGCCACGGGGAAGAAGGAGTCGATAAGACGCACCTTGGTCTCCATGGGCTCCGTCGGAGCAAGCCGCTCATCGTAGCATTTTATCGCACGCTTGACGGGCCACCTGAAGGACATCGTGACGGGGATATCCTGCCCGTGCTCGTCGGTTATCACCGCAACGGTGTCGTTTATTGTATAAGAGCCCTTTTCCGCGATCGACTTCAGTGTGTAGCTGCCGAGCAGATAAAAGGGAATAAATATCCTGTGCGTAAACGCCCCCTCGGGGACAGAGCCGATGTATTCTCCGGCATGAAGAATATCTCCGACTCTTGCGGAGGGAGTGAAATCCCATTTTTTGTCCGTATCAAGGCTGTCGGCGTAAACTCCGCGCTCCAAAAACCAGCCTGCCCGCTCAGCCAGAAGCGGGAGAGGGTTCTGAAGCCCGTCGTATATCTGCCCGAGCAGTCCCGGACCAAGGTTGGCGGAGAGCATTTCTCCGGTAAACTCCACCTCGTCGCCGCATTTGATACCGCCTGTCATCTCATAGACCTGTACCTGCGCGATGCTTCCGCGAATACGGATGACCTCGCTTTTAAGCGCGACTCCGTCTGCCTTGACGTAGCATATCTCGTTCATCGAGACATTGCCGTCGAATTTGACGGACAGCAGATTTCCGTTGATGCCCGTAACTCTGCCGATATTATCGGTCATTTTGATACCTCCGATCTGTTTCTGTTAAGAATGGAGCTGTAGATCTTTTTGTAGGCGACACTGCCGCCGATCGGATCGAGCCTGCGTATGCGTGAGTACAGCTTCAGCTTCAGCCCGTAGTAAAATACGAATTCCGAAGAAAACTGATCGCTCGGGCGCAGAGACTCCAAAAGCTTTAGGCGCAGCTCGGAGAGGTACTTCTCCGCCTCAAGCGGACTTTCCGTCTCCACCGCCGTCCGTACCGCCTGCATAAGCTCCGGAGAGGGAGTATCGCCACCGTGATCGAAGCGCTTGCCGGCTTTTTCGGCGCGCGTCTTGCCGAGCGCAAGTCTGAGCCTTCTCTCACCGTCATTCCAAGCGTTGATCAGCACGGAGCCCGACCTCTCGGGATCCATCGGCGGGGTGAGAGTCAGCCTGCTCAGCTCACGCTGTGCGCCCTTGCCGAGGAATCTTCGGCAGAGCTCAAGAAAGCGCTCCTCCGTGATCGGAAGCGGAGCGCCGTCCCCAATGCCGTCCAAGCTCGGAAGCTGTGATATTAAATAGTATTCGGACATATCACTCCGCCTCTTTCAGCATAGCCGTGATCTTCGGGCTGAGATAGGCGGAGAGCATATCGGTGACGGCCTCGGCGGAATAATCGTAGAAGGCGGTACCGTTCGATACGGAGATCCGAAAGCCGCCTCGGAAGCTGTTGCTTGCCTTGAGCGTAACGCCCTCAAGCATTCTCTCCTTCAGACCCGCAAGAAGCGTTTCCTCAAGCAGACCGAGCTCCTCGCTGTTCAGTATCACCGATACATCTTCCGCATCGGGCTTTGCCGCAAATCCCTCAACGGTGCGAATTATCAGCTGTGCAAAGGTATCGGAGGAGTACACCGAGGAGACGCCCTCCCCGACGATGACACCCAGCTCCTTTGCAACACTCTCGCGGAACGAGATGAGCAGATTTCGGAATGCCTGACGGATAGAGTCCTCACCGGCTTGCACCGCCCGCGCATTTTCCGCCTCGGCATCAAGCATGAGCTTTTTTGCCTGTGCCTTTGCCTCGGAGACGATCGCATCCGCCTCCGCCTTGGCGGCACCGATGATGGCTTCCGCCTCCGCCTCGGCGGCATCAGCCCCCTCCTTTCTTATGCGGTCGATAAGCTCCTGCAATTGTATTTCCATAATACGACCTCCTTCTTATGCTTATATACTTTGAAAAAACGAAATGCTGTCGGAATTGCCGAGGACTCTTTCCCTGCGGGAGAATATACCGCTCTCCCGCCGCACCTCCGATGCGTGACGGACGGTTGCCGATCGGCTGTGATCCGTACCGAATTATATCGCAAAAACCGAGAAGTGTAAACACGCGGTACCGACAAAACGGAGATACTGCGGCGGCGATAGGGCTATTTGTTCTTGAAGAACTGGTAGAAATAGCACGGTATCATTCCGTTGTACAGCTTGCGTATCTTGTCTGCGCGTCTGCCGTACAGCTTCGCAAAATTCTCGTTTTGAGTCAGAACGTATATCTGCCACCGCTCAAGCGATTTGAAATGCTGTCCCATCGCGCGGTACAGGCACTCCGCCTCCTCTACCGACATCAGCCTCTCACCGTAGGGAGGATTTGTGACGATCGTGCCTCTCATGCCGTCGGAGCTTATCGTCAGAGCATCCTGCTCAAATACCTCAACTATGCCGTCAACCCCCGCACGCTTCGCGGATTCGCCCGCGATGCGGACACATTCGGGCGAAATGTCGGTGGCTCTTGCACGAAAATCGGTGGTGGGAAGCTCGGCGGATATCGCCTCCTCACGGGCATCGTCCCATGAGGAATCGGGGAAAAGCCCCGTTGCCTCACCGCTGAAATGACGTCTTGCGCCGGGGGCGATGTTCTTCATCATCATAGCCGCCTCTATCGCGATAGTGCCCGAGCCGCAGAAGGGATCCCACAGCAGAACATTGTCTCTCGGGCGGGACAGCGCCGCAAGAGCCGCCGCAAGAGTTTCCCTGAGAGGCGCGGTGACTCGCTCGGGGCGGTATCCGCGTTTGTGAAGCGGCGCGCCGGTGATATCTATCATCAGCGATACTCTGTCCTTCAGAATGAAAAACTCCACCTGATACCTTGCTCCGGTCTCCGGCATACGCTCAAGCCCGTAATGCTTGCCGAGCCGCACGGCGATGGCTTTTTTCAGTATCCTCTGACAGTCCGTGACGGAAAAGAGTGCGCTCTTTATCGAGTGTCCCTTTACCGGAAATTCCCCATCCCTCGGAATAAACTCCTCCCATGCCGTCTCCGACGCGCCGTCGAAAAGCTCGGTAAAATCAGTCGCCGTGTACGAGGTTATGTGAAGATACAGGCGCTCGGCAAATCTGAGATTTACGGCAGCCCTCGCGGCGCCGTTTTCGTCGCCCGCAAAGGTGATGCGCCCGTCGATCGTCTCCGTCCTGCGAAAGCCGAGACGGTCTATCTCCTGCCCGAGAAGTCCCTCAAGACCGAACAGGCAGGTAGCTGTATACAAATATTCCACTGCTTTGTCCTTATTTCCTTTTGTCTGTATTTTCGGTGGGCAGAGTGAATACGAATTTGCACCACTTGCCGTATTCGGATTCGGCACGAATGGTCTCACCGTGCGCTTCGATTATCGTGCGAACGATGTACAGTCCGAGCCCGACTCCGGTCTTGTCGAGACCGCGGCTCTTGTCGGTCTTGTAGAATCGGTCGAAGACATATTTCAGCTCGTTTTCCTTGATGCCCATGCCCTCGTCGAAAATGGATATCTCAACCTGCTTTGCTCCGGATCTTCGCACGGAGATGCCGTACCGCCCGCCCTCGCTTGCAAATTTGATGCCGTTTTCGCAAAGATTGTAGATGACCTGATGAATGGCATCGGGATCGGCGTAGACACTCATGTTGTCCGAATCGCAATCGAAGAATACGTCGAGCTTCTTCTCGTCGATGCGCTGCTCAAAGGAGATGAGCACCTGACGTGCCGTTTCGCATACGTCGAAGGATGTCATGTTGAATTTCTTCTCTCCCGCCTGCATACGTGAAATATCGAGCAGGGAGGTAACGAGGCGCGACAGCCTCTTTACCTCGTCGGATATCACTTCGAGGTAGTAGTCATGCTTTTCGGGAGGAATAGCACCGTCGAGTATCGAATCTATAAAGCCGACGATGGTTGTCATGGGAGTGCGAAGCTCGTGGGAGACGTTGGCGAGGAAGTTCCTTCGCATATCCTCAAGCTCCGCCAAGGACTGCGCCATGGAATTGAACGCTTCCGCAAGCTCTGCGACCTCGTCATTACCAACGACATTTATGCGTACATCGAAATGCCCGTCGGAGAATGCCTTTGCCGCGCGCCTCATTTCCTTGATGGGTGAGACGAGCCTCTCACTGATGAAGTACGTTGCGACAAGCGCCGCCGCCATGATCAGAAGACCGGAGATTATGATAGTCTTGGTCATGGTCTCCATAAGCGAATCCACACCGTTGTCGGTGGAGCACACGAATACGGAGCCGAGAAACTCGTTGCTTCCGCTGAAGATCGCCCTTGCACTGACAATGTTTTCTGTGACGAAAAAGCCGTCCATGTCATTGGTGAAGGCGAGCTCCTTTTGCTCACAGATGCTCTGCATGATATCGCTCGGAACGGTGTATTCTCCGTCCGAATTGAACTTTACCTCTGTTTCGAGCACGATTCCCGACGAGCCGCCGGATTCCGATACGTTGCCGTCGGCATCGGTGATGAACACAAGCATATTTCCGATATTACCGGAGAGAAGATTCATGACCGGATGTATGGACTCCTCGGAGGTATACAGATATTCCGAGAAGTTCCTCGGGCTCTTGCTGTCGTAATCGTTTTTTATAAAATCACTGAGCGACGAGCAGGCAAAGGAAAGCGCCCCGAGGCGTTGCTCGGTTCCGTAGGAATTTATGATTGACGTGATGATGGAGGCAAGTAAAGAGATGCAGAGTATTATTATACACATAAACATACTGATGTATTTTATAAAAATGCTTTTGAACAAAAAAACACCCCCGAAAAACAAAATGCACCATACCCCCGAATATCTCGGGGGTACAGCGGCACTGTACATGAATTAATTATTGAAGAAGCTCAAACTTGTAGCCGACGCCCCAAACGGTTTTGAGAAGCCACTTGTCGGATACGCCCTCCAGCTTTTCGCGAAGTCTCTTGACATGGACATCGACTGTTCGGGAATCTCCGAGGTAGTCGAAGCCCCATACCTTGTCGAGAAGCTGATCTCTCGTAAACACCTTGTTGCAGTGTGATGCGAGGAAGTAGAGCAGCTCAAGCTCCTTGGGAGGGATCTCAACGGGCTTGCCGTTCAGCTTCAGCTCGTATTTTTGCAGACTTATTTCGATATTTTCGAATTTGATGATCTCATCGTCATCAATGGTGTCGTGAGAATTGTAACGTCTCAGAACAGCCTTCACACGGGCGGAGAGCTCCTTCATGTCGAAGGGCTTTACCACGAAGTCATCCGCGCCGAGCTCAAGTCCGAGCACCTTGTCGAAGACCTCACCCTTTGCGGTGATCATGATGACCGGCTTTGAGGAGATCTCTCTGATCTCACGGCAGACCTGCCAGCCGTCCTTCTTGGGCAGCATGATATCGAGAAGGACGAGATCGGGCTCGTACATCTTAAAGCTGCTTACGCCCTCGGCGCCGTCCATGGCGGTCTTGACCTCGTAGCCCTCCTTGGTGAAATACAGCCTCAGAAGGTCGCAAATATTGGCGTCATCATCGACAACAAGAATTTTAGTTCCCACAGTTTTCTCCTTTCTTGCCGCATGGGCGAGAAGAATCGTTTGTTTGATTTATCCGAGTGATACGGCAAGCGATGCCGATATCGGAATTTGCTTAAATATAGAGCCGCTGTATAATTATAGCACACTTTTTGCCGTTTGTAAACAGAAAATTCATATTCACGGCTGAGGTGTTTACGGCAAGCCCCGTTTATGTTCACATTATAATACACCAAAGTGACGGTTTTGTGTATGATGAGTGTTATATTGTCAAATATTGGGGGAATTTTTACAAGCGGAGAGACTCAGCGGATGCGTATGTTACCGAGGGACATATCCTTGACAAATGCCGCAAATTCTCTTACCATGCTGTACGGCAGGAGAGGGCTGAGGTAGGGTGCGCTGACGGGTATAAGCGTCACGTTGTCGATTCCGGCTCTCTCAAGGGAGGTGTATCCGGTCGCGGCGGCGCGGAGCCGGTGAAAGCCGCTCGTTACCACGGCGACGGTGCGCGTATTCTCGGGGAGAAGCGCGGCGGCATAGAGAAAATTCTCCGCCGTCGTGGTGGAAGCCTCCTCGGTGAAGATCATCTCGGGGGAAGCGCCGAGAGCGACAAGCTCTCGCTTTATCACAGCCGCTTCGCTGATGATATCCCCCTCACCGATGCCGCCGCAGGCGATCACGGGAACATCGGGCATCTCCGAGATATACTCCCAAGCGGTGCTTATGCGCGCCGAGAGCGCCGTGCTCGGTGAGTCGTATTCCACCGCGGCACCGAGAACGATGAGAACATCGGGCTTCTCCGAGTGTGCATCTGTGCCGTCGCTCCAACGGGCGATGAGGAGACACTCAAAGACGGCAAACGCGGCAAAGAATAAGGCGAATGCCGAAACAAAAGCAGCTCTTAGACATTTGTATAACAGAGCGTGTCCTCCGGCGAGCACACGCGGCTCGGCACAGAGAGTCCATACGCAGACGAAAAGCATGATAAGCCCGAAGCACAGCCATATCCAAAGCCCCGACATGGCAAAGCCTCCGAGGATCCCGCATAGAATATAGTACATGATACATATCGCGCCGACGGCGGCAGACACCGCGGCGATCAGCCTGCGCATCATTTTATCACCCCTCTGCAAAGTTACATTATATTTATACACCGATTTTGTGCATTTGTCAATACGGCACGGCAGTGCCCGTTTACAAAAAGTTCACCCGAAATATAAAGGCTGTTTGTAGATTTCGGGGAGCTTCGGATGTAAAATATATTAGTTGTACATCTAACATTTTCGGAGGCGCTTATGAACGAAAAGCCTGTAGGGTTTGTTATTCGCGGTTTGTCCAAAATGATCGGAAGAAAGGCGGACAGCTGCATCGGGCGGCGTGAGCTTGACAGCCTCACCGGAACGAACGGCTGGATCATAGGCTATCTTGCGCACAATGCGGATCGCGATATATTCCAAAAGGATATAGAGGAGGAGTTTTCCGTCAGACGTTCCACGGTGTCGCGCGTGGTGACGCTCATGGAGCAGAAGGGACTTCTGCGGAGAGAGGCGGTCATGAGTGACGGCAGGCTTAAAAGACTTGTGCTGACAGATAAAGCGACGGAGATACACAAAAGCATCGAGGCATCACTTGAGGAGACCGAGCAGCAGCTTGTGCGTGGAATCTCGGAGGAGGATATGAGGGTATTTCTGAGGGTGGTTCACCGCATGGAGAAAAACCTTGAGGAATGTCTTGACGGGAAGGAAGGGGAGAGAATATGATAAAAAAGCTTTTCGGGTGCGTGAGAGAGTATAAGCTTGACTCCGTACTGTCTCCGCTGTTCGTGAGCGGCGAGGTCATAATGGAGGTTATAATCCCGCTTCTTATGGCAAGGCTGATAGATTACGGCATAGACAAGAGCGATATGAGCGTGATCACGAGAACGGGGGTATTGCTTGTCGCGTGCGCGCTGATATCTCTTACTTTCGGAGTTCTGTGTGCCAGAAGCGCGGCGAAGGCGTCATCGGGCTTTGCGAAAAATCTGCGGCACGATATGTTCCACAGGGTGCAGGGCTTTTCCTTCAACAATATCGACAGATTCTCCGCCGCAAGTATAGTTACGAGACTTACCACCGACGTTGCGAACGTGCAGAACTCATATCAGATGATAATCCGCGGAGCGGTGCGAAGCCCGTTCATGCTCATCTTTTCCATAATAATGGCGGCAAGCATCAGCCCGAAAATGTCGCTTATATTCGTTGCGATAATTCCGATACTCGGCGTGGGGCTCTATATCCTCATGTCCGGTGTGCACCCGCTGTTCAAAAAGGGCTTTAAGACCTATGACAGACTGAACAGCGTGGTTCAGGAGAATCTTCACGGAGTGAGAGCGGTAAAGGCGTTTGTGCGTGAGGATTTCGAGACGGACAAATTCCGCGGCATATCCGCAAGGATATACGATCTGTTCACACGCGCGGAGAAACGAATGGCTTGGAGTATGCCGTTGATGCAGCTCTGCGTTTACGCGAGTATGCTCCTTATCTCGTGGTTCGGCGCGAGAATGATAGTCGCATCGGGCAATGATGCAAGGCTCGGCATGAGCACGGGCGAGCTCATGAGCCTTATCACCTATTCCATGCAGATACTCTCAAGCTTTATGATGCTTGCGATGATGTTCGTCATGGTGGTGATGTCGAAGGCATCTGCCGACCGTATCGTTGAGGTGCTTGACGAGGAGTCCGATATGACCGAGCCCGACGAGCCCGCGACCGAGCTCTGCGACGGCTCCGTGTGCTTTGAGGGAGTGTCCTTCAGCTATACCGGAGATAAGAACAGGCTGTGCCTTTCCGATATAAATATAAGTATAGCCTCCGGCGAGACCGTCGGAATAATAGGCGGCACCGGCTCCGCAAAATCCACTCTCGTTTCGCTTATCCCGAGACTCTACGACGTGACCGAGGGAAGGGTGCTTGTGGGCGGCAGGGACGTCAGAGAATACAGCCTGCAAAGGCTCCGCGATTCCGTTGCCGTCGTGCTCCAGAAGAACGTGCTGTTCTCGGGCACGATAAAGGAGAATTTGCGCTGGGGCGATGCCGATGCCGACGATGAGGATATAAAGAGAGTCTGCCGACTTGCCTGCGCCGACGAATTTATAGAGAGCTTCCCCGACAAATACGATACCTATATCGAGCAGGGCGGAACGAATGTCTCCGGCGGACAGAAGCAGAGGCTCTGCATTGCGAGAGCACTGCTGAAGCACCCGAAAATACTGATTCTCGACGATTCCACGAGCGCCGTCGATACAAGAACGGATGCCATGATACAGAAGGCATTCGAAACGGAGATACCCGACACGACAAAGCTGATAATCGCACAGCGCATATCCTCGGTACGCAACGCCGATAAGATCATCGTGCTTGACGACGGACGGATCGACAGCATCGGAACTCACGATGAGCTGCTTGAGCGCTCCGAGATATACAGAGAGGTATATGAGTCTCAGACGAAGGGAGGCGGCATGAATGAATAACGGAAGAATGGGACCGAGGCGCGGACCCATGGGCGTGGCTCCCAAGGGAGAGAGACCCGACGGAGCGACTGTCCGCCGTATGCTCGGATATCTGCTTGACTATAAGTGGCAGTTCCTCACGGTCATCGTGTGCCTCCTCATAAGCTCACTTACCGGAATCGTATCCTCACTTTTCCTGAAGACTCTAATTGACGATTATATCGCCCCGCTGCTGCTTGAGGCTGTGCCGAATTTCTCGGGGCTTCTGAGGGCAATGCTCTTTATGGCGGTCATCTATATTGTCGGAATATGCTCCACCGTGATATACAACAGGCTTATGGCGAGCATATCGCAGGGAGTGCTCAGAAATATCAGAGATAAGATGTTCGCCCATATGCAGATGCTTCCGATAAGGTATTTCGATACGCACACGCACGGTGATATAATGAGCCGTTACACAAACGATACTGACACTCTGCGTATGATGCTGTCACAGTCGATCCCGCAGACGATATCTGCCGTCATAACCATCGTCGGCGTGTTCGTCTCCATGCTCGGACTGAGCATATGGCTGACGCTTCTCGTTATTCTCCTGTCCGCCGTAACCGTATTCGTGTCCGGCACCATTGCCGGGCGGAGCGGCACCTATTTCGTGCGGCAGCAGAAATCTCTCGGTGATATGAACGGCTACATCGAGGAGATGATCTCCGGTCAAAAGGTGATAAAGGTGTTCTGCCACGAGGATGCCGCAAAGGAGGAGTTCGACCGTCGCAATGAGGAGCTGTGCGCCGCCGCGACGGAAGCGAACAAATACGCAAACTACCTCGGCCCCATAATGAATAACATGGGACACCTGCAATACGTGATAATCGCCATCGTCGGAGGTGCGCTTGCCATAAACGGCGTCGGCGGACTTACGATCGGTGCCATCGCATCGTTCCTGCAGCTCTCGAAATCCTTCAATCAGCCGATAAGTCAGGTCTCTCAGCAGTTCAACTCCATCATAATGGCTCTTGCCGGAGCGAAGCGGATATTTGAGCTGATGGACGAGGAGCCCGAGGTCGATGACGGATATGTCACACTTGTAAATGCGACGGAGCATGACGGAGAGATCACCGAGACGGCGGAGCGCACCGGAATGTGGGCATGGAAGCATCCCCACGCCGACGGAAGCGTAACGTATACAAGGCTGTGCGGTGAGGTGCGGCTCTACGACGTCGATTTCGGCTATACCGAGGAGAAGATCGTGCTCCACGATATAAGCCTTTATGCCGAGCAGGGACAGAAGGTGGCGTTCGTGGGCGCGACCGGCGCGGGAAAGACCACGATAACCAACCTGATAAACAGATTCTACGATATTGCCGACGGCAAGATCCGCTATGACGGCATCAATATCAATAAAATAAAGAAAAGCGATCTGCGCCGCTCGCTCGGTATCGTTTTGCAGGATGTCAATCTGTTCACCGGCACCGTTATGGAGAATATCCGCTACGGTAAGCTCGATGCGACGGACGAGGAGTGCGTGAATGCCGCAAAGCTTGCGGGCGCGGACTGGTTCATTTCGATGATGCCCGACGGATACGATACGGTGATAGACGGAAGCGGCTCCGACCTCTCGCAGGGACAGCGACAGCTCATTTCGATTGCAAGAGCCGCGGTGGCGGATCCGCCCGTGATGATACTTGACGAGGCGACCTCGTCGATAGATACCAGAACTGAGGCAATAGTTCAGGCGGGCATGGACAGACTGATGCACGGTCGCACGGTCTTTGTCATCGCACACCGACTTTCCACTGTCAGAGATTCCGATGTAATAATGGTTCTTGAGAGCGGACGGATCATAGAGCGCGGAAGCCACGACGATCTTATAGCCAAAAAGGGCAAGTATTATCAGCTCTATACCGGCGCCTTTGAGCTTGAATAGAAGGATCCCCCTGCCTTCGGGCGGGGGATCTTTCCGTATACGGGGTATGCCGCACGGCGATATGGGGACATTTTACACAAATGTTACAATTACACACAAAAACAGGTCAAATAATAGCTTGACAGAAAAGAAGGGAAATGCTATAATATGCTGTACGCTTTTTTGAGGGTGTTCTTTAGCTATGCCCTTATCGGCGAAAATACGGTACCTTCGCGGTAATCTCTTCCGCGTCTGTATATAAACATTTTTAAGGAAAAGGAGGAAGAAAATGCCAACCTTTAACCAGCTTGTAAAGCAGGGAAGAAGCAAGAAGACATACAAGTCCAAGGCACCGGTGCTTCAGGCAACGTACAACAGCCTTAAGAAAGAGCTTGTAGGTCAGGCGGCTCCCCAGAAGCGCGGAGTATGCACAAAGGTCACCACGACCACACCCAAGAAGCCTAATTCCGCTCTTCGTAAGATCGCAAGGGTAAAGCTCACTAACGGCATGGAGGTAACCACCTACATTCCCGGAATCGGTCACAACCTTCAGGAACACTCTGTTGTACTGATCCGCGGCGGAAGGGTACGTGATCTCCCCGGTGTGCGTTACCACATCATTCGCGGTACACTTGATGCTCAGGGCGTTGCAAACCGCAACCAGTCCCGCTCCAAGTACGGAGCAAAGCGCGCTAAGAAGTAATTTCGGCGCAACCTCGCAAGTATCATCTACGCGTACCCTGTCTTTATAAATGTTTGTATACGGACAGTCGGCTATGCGCTTACGGAAGATTTCTTTCGAGTACCTATGATATCATATTCTTAATGAAGGAGGGAAGATCAGTGTCAAGAAGAGGCCAGATTTCCAAAAGAGATGTTCTGCCGGATCCTCTGTACGGCTCAAAGCTCGTAACAAAGCTTGTAAACAATATCATGCTTGACGGTAAGAAGGGCGTAGCCCAGAAGATCGTATACGATGCTTTTGCCGCAATTGAGGCGAAGACCGAGCAGAACCCCCTTGAGATCTTCAACGAAGCTCTCGAAAACATTATGCCCGTTCTTGAGGTAAAGGCGCGCCGTGTAGGCGGATCAAACTATCAGGTTCCTATGGAAGTGAGACCTGAGAGACGCCGTACCCTCGGACTGCGTTGGCTCATTGCCGCAGCTCGTGCAAGAGGCGAGAAGACGATGGCTGAGCGCCTTGCGGCGGAGATCCTCGACGCAAAGAACAGCACCGGCGGTGCGTTCAAGAAGAAGGAAGATACGCACAGAATGGCAGAGGCGAACAAAGCCTTCGCTCATTACAGATATTAATTCCGTATTAGAGATCTGGGCAGACCTTGCCGTCTGTCCGAAAGGAGACAATATTTTTCATGGCGAGAGAATATTCACTTGAAAATACCAGAAATATCGGTATCATGGCTCATATTGATGCCGGTAAGACCACTACTACGGAACGTATTCTGTTTTATACCGGACGTACTCACAAGATAGGTGAGACACATGACGGCTCTGCTACCATGGACTGGATGGAGCAAGAGCAGGAGAGAGGTATCACCATTACCTCTGCCGCTACCACCTGTTTTTGGAGAGGCAACCGTGTAAACATCATTGATACCCCCGGCCACGTTGACTTTACCGTTGAGGTAGAGCGTTCGCTCCGTGTGCTTGACGGCTCGGTTACCGTGCTGTGCGCAAAGGGCGGCGTTGAGCCGCAGTCCGAGACTGTTTGGCGTCAGGCCGATAAGTATCACGTTCCCCGTATGGCTTATGTAAACAAGATGGACATCATGGGCGCGGACTTCTACCGTGTCGTTGACATGATGCACGACCGTCTTAAAGCAAATGCCGTGCCGATCCAGCTTCCTATCGGAGCTGAGGAGAAATTCCGCGGCATCATCGACCTCGTAAATATGGAGGCCGATATCTACTATGACGATCTCGGAAAAGATATGCGAGTCGAGCCTATTCCGGATGATATGCTGGAAAAGGCAAAGGAATATCGCGAGGCTATGCTGGAGGCTATCTCCGAGTCCGATGAGGACTTTATGGAGAAGTATCTCGGCGGCGAGGAGATCAGCACCGATGAGATCAAGGCTGTCCTCAGAAAGGCTACCATTGCCAACGAGATAGTTCCCGTGGTTTGCGGAACCTCTTATAAGAATAAGGGCGTTCAGAAGCTGCTTGATGCTATCGTTGACTATATGCCTTCTCCCGTAGACGTTCCCGCGATCAAGGGAATCAATCCCAAGACCGAGGAGGAGGAGGAGCGTCCGTCAAGCGATGACGCACCCTT
The DNA here is from genome assembly GCA_964631595.1 of uncultured Lachnospiraceae bacterium. Classification (GTDB taxonomy): domain Bacteria; phylum Bacillota; class Clostridia; order Oscillospirales; family CAG-272; genus UMGS1312. The sequence continues at coordinate 97,959 of CAZVXL010000004.1, forward strand.
CGCGGCTCTTGCTTTCAAGATCATGACAGACCCCTTCGTAGGCAAGCTCTGCTTCTTCCGTGTTTATTCCGGAGTAGTTGAGGCAGGCTCTGCCGTTTACAATCCCGGTAAGGATGCCCGTGAGCGTCTCGGAAGAATACTTCAGATGCACGCCAACGAGCGTAAGGATATCGACTGCTGCTACTCCGGTGATATCGCCGCCGTAGTCGGAGTCAAGAATACCACCACCGGTGATACGCTTTGTGATGAGAGCCATCCTATCATCCTTGAGTCCATGGAGTTCCCCGATCCCGTTATCCGCGTTGCGATCGAGCCCAAGACCAAGGCAGGTCAGGAGAAAATGGGTATCGCTCTTGCAAAGCTTGCAGAGGAGGATCCTACCTTCCGTACCTATACCGACGAGGAGACCGGACAGACCATCATCGCAGGTATGGGTGAGCTTCACCTTGAGATCATCGTAGACAGACTTCTGCGTGAGTTTAAGGTCGAGGCAAACGTAGGTCAGCCTCACGTTTCCTACAAGGAGACGATCCGCCGCGAGGCAAATCAGGATACCAAGTATGCCCGTCAGTCCGGTGGTAAGGGTCAGTACGGTCATGTTA
>CAZVXL010000005.1:0-97662 GCA_964631595.1 uncultured Lachnospiraceae bacterium
AGTTCACCGGCGTGCTGACCGGTAAGGGACTCTCCTACGGCGGATCCCTTATCCGTCCCGAGGCGACCGGCTTCGGCGCAGTTTACTACACCGTTGAGATGCTGAAGTCCTTCGGTGAGGATATCAAGGGCAAGACCTTCGCGATCTCCGGCTTCGGCAACGTGGCATGGGGTACCGCAAAGAAGATCTGCGAGCTCGGCGGTAAGGTCGTTACGATCTCCGGTCCCGACGGATATATTTACGATAAGGACGGTCTTGTTACCGAGGAGAAGATCAACTACCTGCTTGAGATGCGTGCCTCCGGCCGCGACAAGGTGCAGGATTATGCCGACAAGTTCGGCGTGCCCTTCTATGCGGGTGAGAGACCGTGGGGCGTTAAGGTCGATGTCGTTATGCCCTGTGCAACTCAGAACGAGGTCAATCTCGACAATGCGAAGGCTATCGTCGCAAACGGCGTAAAGTATTACGTTGAGGTTGCAAATATGCCCACGACCGCAGATGCTGTTGCATATCTCAAGGAGAACGGCGTGGTCGTTGCTCCCTCCAAGGCTGTAAATGCCGGCGGCGTTGCCGTATCCGGACTTGAGATGAGCCAGAACTCCATGCGTTATTCTTGGACGACGGAGGAGGTAGATGCAAAGCTTCAGCAGATCATGAAGAACATTTACAAGAATTCTTACGAGGCTGCAAAGAAGTACGGCATGGAGGGTGACCTCGTTGCAGGTGCAAACATTGCCGGCTTCGAGAAGGTTGCCGATGCCATGATGGCTCAGGGAATCGTTTGATATAGTGTGCTTATGTCGGGGGCTGTTTTCAGCCCCCGATCGTATTACGTCGCACCTTGGCGCGCGACTTTATACACTTAGTGACTTAAATGTGAAAATTCATCGGCGGGTATTGTGTTTTCACGGCATTTGAGTTAAAATAATTTTCGAGGAGCATAGCAATGGGAAAGATAATACTTGATTCCGGAGCCCTGCTTGCGCCTGTTCCGCCGGTGATAGTTACCTGCGGGAGCGGTGAGAGGAGGAATCTTTTTACCGTGGGCTGGACGGGAATTATGAATACAAGACCGCCTATGACATATATATCCGTAAGACCGGAGAGATACTCATACGCCCTCATCAGAGAGAGTGGAGAGTTTGTCATAAATCTTACCGATTCGGGAATGGCGAGAGCGGCGGACGTGTGCGGTATGTACACGGGGCGCAAGCGCGACAAGGCGGCGATGGCGGGACTTACACTTGAGGCGTCCGAGGCGGTGAAGTGCCCGTCGGTGACGGAAAGCCCGCTGTCTCTTGAATGCAGAGTGGAAAGGGTGCTTCCTCTCGGAACGCACCACGTATTTATTGCCCGTATCGTTTGCGTTCGGGCAAGGGAGGAGCTGATCGACGGTGACGGCAGACTGCGCCTTGACAGAGCGGAGCTGTGTGCGTATGCCCACGGCGAGTATTTCGCTCTCGGCAGAAGCCTCGGCCGCTTCGGCTTTTCGGCAGTGAAGAAAAAAAGTCGCAGGCGCGGCGTGCCCGACAGGAAAGGCTGACGGCGCAACGCCTTGTGGCCTTTGATGTGATCCTAATGTCTGCGGGGTGAAAAAATGAAGGTTCTGATATGTTCCGTTACCGCCGGTGAGGGGCATAATTCCACCGCGAGGGCAATGCGTGACAGGTTTACGGATATGGGCATTTCGTGCGATATCCTTGACACCTACAAATACGTTGCTCCGATAATAGGCAAGCTTATCGCAGAGGGGTATCTGTTCGTATCCGACAAGGCGTCGAGAGTGTTCAGCGCCGGATACAGAGTCGCGGAGAAGCGGCACGGCGGCACGGGAGAGATGTCGGTGGCGAGGCTGTTCAATTCGCAGTACACCGACGAGATGGGCGAGTTTATCAGTGATTTTGCTCCCGATGCGGTGATATTCACGCATCCCTTTGCGGGCATTATTCTTGACGTGCTGAAGCAGAAGGGAATGCTGTCGGTAAAGACTGTCGGTATCCTCACGGATTTCCATTTTCATCCGTATTGGGAGGAGTGTCGGCTTTGCGACTACGTTGTGACACCGAGCCCCGAGCTGTTGTATCAGGCGAGGCACAAGGGCTTTTCGGACAGCGCCGTCCTGCCCTTCGGCATACCGATAAACAGCAAATTCTCAAAGAGCGTCCCGAGGACGAAGGCAAGAGAGGAGATAGGGCTTGACGCAAACGTCAAGACGGTGCTCCTCATGGGCGGAAGCATGGGACACGGCAATATGACGGAGCTGGTGAGGAGACTTGATTCCTTTGATGCTCCCGAGCCCTTGCAGCTCATTTCGGTGTGCGGCAACAATGAGGCGAACTTCGACAAAATAGAGAGATACAAAAAGAAAAACGCCCACAGACATATTGAGAATTACGGATATGTGGATTTTGTGGATAAGCTGATGGATGCGGCGGATATGATAGTCACAAAGCCCGGCGGGCTTACCACCTCGGAGGCGCTTGCGAAGCGGCTTCCCATGATAATAGCAAATCCGATACCGGGGATAGAGACGAGAAATACCGCGTTTTTGCTGAACAACGGCACGGCCATGGCGGTATCGAAGCATACCCCGATAGATGAGATAGTATTTTCGCTTCTCGGAGAGCACGGGGCTCGGAGATACGAGGCGATGCAGAGCTGTATAGATATTCTGCGACGTCCCGATTCGGCGGCGGACGTGTGCGAGTTTACCGCGAAAATATGCGGATATGAAATGAACCCGACCTGAACGCTCAGGCTTATTTAAGGAGGACCCAATGTCGGAATGGAACCCTTGGCACGGCTGTACCAAGATCAGTGCCGGATGCCAAAACTGCTACGTATACAGACGTGATATCGAATTCGGGAGAGATCCCTCTACCGTAAAGAAAACAACGACCTTCGATCTGCCGATAAGGCGCAGGGCGAACGGCGCATTTGTGCTGTCCCCCTCGGGCGGAACGGTATATACCTGTTTTACCTCGGATTTCTTTCATCCCGATGCGGACGAATGGAGAGAAGAAGCGTGGAGCTTTATCGGAGCGCGCCGCGATCTGAAATTCTTTATGGTAACGAAGCGCCCCGACAGATTTGACGTTTCTCTGCCGGAGGACTGGGGCGACGGATATGACAATGTGTATATATGCTGTACCTGTGAGAATCAGGAGATGGCGGACAAGAGACTTCCGATATTTCTGGAGCTTCCGATAAAGCACAAGTCGATCATTTGCGAGCCGATGCTGGAGGAGGTGGATCTTGAGCCGTATCTGGAGAAATACGGAGAGGTGATAGATCAGGTGACCTGCGGAGGCGAATCCGGTGCGGAGGCGAGAATATTCAGCTACGGCTGGGCGCTGTCGCTGAGAGAGCAGTGCGAGAGGCACGGCATCAGCTTCCGCTTCAAGCAGACGGGCTCCGCCTTTGAGAAGGACGGAAGGCTGTACCTTATCAAGCGACGCGAGCAGGTGCTTCAGGCGAGCAAGGCGGGTATAGATTTCCATGCCGACGGCAAGGGAGTTCTGTGAGTGCAGACCACCCCGAGGGCGAAAGCCCTCGGGGTTCTTTGCTTCTGCGGCGTGCCGAGCGGTGCGGGGCGGAGCAAAATTATAAATTTCTGTTAAATAATCCCCCGAGAGACATTTTTTTCATCAAAGGTGTTGATAAAATTCTTCCTTTGTGGTATATTATAGTATGGTATATTAGGAAAAAATATTCTTAAGATAGAGGTACAAAAAATGACTTACAACAAGAAAACCGTTGAAGATATTGATGTTGCCGGCAAGAAGGTCCTTGTCCGCTGCGATTTCAATGTTCCGCTGAAGGACGGCGTTATCACGGACGATAACCGTATCGTCGGAGCGCTCCCCACGATCAAGTATCTTATGGGACAGGGTGCCGCCGTTATCCTTTGCTCTCACATGGGCAGACCCAAGGGCGAGTTCAACATGAAGTATTCACTTGCGCCCGTTGCCGCAAGACTCTCCGAGCTGCTCGGTGTGAATGTTCCTCTTGCCGCAGACGTTATCGGTGAGGACGCAAAGGCGAAGGCCGCCGCTCTCAAGAGCGGAGAGGTCATGCTCCTTGAGAACGTGCGCTTCCACAAGGAGGAGGAGAAGAACGATCCCGCCTTCTCAAAGGCTCTTGCCGATATGGCTGAGATCTATGTAAACGATGCGTTCGGAACCGCTCACAGAGCACACAGCTCCACGGCAGGCGTTGCCGACTATCTCCCCGCAGTATGCGGCTACCTGATCGAGAAGGAGATCAGCATTATGGGTAAGGCACTTGCCGATCCCGTGCGCCCCTTCGTTGCGATCCTCGGCGGAGCCAAGGTATCCGACAAGATCGGTGTTATCAACAACCTTATCGAGAAGGTCGATACGCTCATTATCGGCGGCGGTATGGCATACACCTTTATGAGAGCTATGGGCAATCCCATCGGAACCTCCATTTGCGAGGAGGATAAGCTTGACCTTGCGACGGAGCTTATGGCGAAGGCAAAGGCGAAGGGTGTTAACTTCATGATCCCCGTTGACAACATCGTTGCAAGAGAGTACAGCGAGGACTCCGTATTCATGCGTATTTACTCCGACTGCATCCCCGACGGCTGGATGGGACTTGATATCGGACCTACTACCTCGGAGCTGTTCTCCAAGTCTCTTATCGGCGCGGGAACGGTCGTATGGAACGGCCCTATGGGCGTATCCGAGTGGGAGAACTTCGCATCCGGTACAAGAGCGGTAGCGAAGGCTGTTGCCGAGTCCGGCGCGGTATCCATTATCGGCGGCGGCGACTCTGCCGCGGCTGTTGAGCAGCTCGGCTATGCCGACAAGATGACCCACATCTCCACCGGCGGCGGCGCATCCCTTGAATTCCTTGAGGGACTTGAGCTTCCCGGTATTGCTTGCCTTCAGGATAAATAATGACTTCGGATCGGGGGCGAAAGCCCCCGTTTCAGGTTTTGCAAGGCGCGACGGCGCGGGCTGTGCGGGTACGATTGTGCGTGAGTGCATGATCGTGCGGGAGCGCGGCGGCGCCGGTTGCCCGAACATCGGGGCTTTACGCCCGTAACATAAGGAGATCGACTTGAGTACTTACAGAAATCATTCTTTTAACGAGTGCAAGCGTATCGCGCTTGTGGCTCACGACAACATGAAGCCGATACTGATCCGCTGGTGCAGAGACAATGTGGAGATACTGAAGAAGCATAAGCTGTGCGGAACGGGTACTACCGCAAGGCTCATCTCGGATTACACGGGACTTGAGGTAACGGGATACATGAGCGGCCCTCTCGGGGGAGATCAGAAGATCGGCACTCTCATTGCCGAGGGTGAGCTTGATATGGTGATCTTCTTCTCCGATCCGCTTACGGCTCAGCCGCATGACCCCGATGTCAAGGCGCTGATCCGTATCGCGCAGGTGTACGATATTCCGATCGCCAACAACAAGGCGACGGCGGATTATCTCATCACCTCACCTCTGTTCAACTCGGCATATACAACGGAAAGTCTGACCTTTGCGGCTCCGTCTACCGGCTCAATGGACGTCGGCAGATAAGCCTCGGGTCTTTGACGGCGGCGCGCGGCTTGCCGATACCGCCGTATAAACACAAATATAAAGTAAATCAAACCGAAAGGATCACTAAAATGAATAAGTCAAAGCGTGCTGTGGTTATCGCAGGAAACTGGAAGATGAATATGACTCCCTCCGCCGCAAAGGAGACTGTGGCAAAGACGGCGGTTCTCGTAAAGGATGCGCCCTGTGAGGTAGTGCTTTGCGTGCCGTTTGTAGATATCGCGGTGGCTGCCGAGGCAGCCAAGGGCACAAACGTAAAGATCGGCGCACAGAACGTCCACTTCAAGGAGAGCGGTGCGTACACCGGTGAGTGCTCTGCCGAGATGCTGCTTGAGGCAGGTGCGGAGTATGTTATCATCGGTCACTCCGAGAGAAGACAGTACTTCGGTGAGACGGACGAGACGGTCAACCTTCGCACAAAGGCAGCTCTTGCGGCAGGACTCAAGGTAATTCTCTGCCTCGGTGAGGTGCTTGAGCAGAGACAGGCGGGAATCACGGCGGAGATCGTTTCCATGCAGACCAAGCTTGACCTTGCGGGAATATCCGCCGAGGAGCTTAAAAACATCATCATTGCATACGAGCCCGTATGGGCGATCGGCACAGGCCTTACCGCAACTCCCGAGCAGGCTGAGGAGGTATGCGCCATTATCCGTGACGTTGTTGCCGGACTGTACGGCAAGGATGCCGCAGACGGACTTACCATTCAGTACGGCGGCTCCATGAATGACGGCAATGCGGAGCAGCTCCTTTCCAAGGAGAATGTTGACGGCGGTCTTATCGGCGGTGCATCTCTCGTTCCCGAGAAGTTCGCAAAGATCACCGAGGCGGCAAGATAAGGCTGTACCGCTTTGATATGAGAGCATTTTGCAGAGCGGCGGCGCTCGTCCTCACCCTATCCCTGCTTGTCTCATGCGGAGGCGGTGGCGGCGATGCGGTGTCGACGGACGGGAGCTCCGACGTGCTCACCTCATCGGATACCGAGGCTGTAGTGCCAGATACGGTCACGCCGGACGCGGAGACGGTCGCGCCGGATGCGGCGGTCACACAGACCGCACAGACGACCGGTGTCGAAACGGAGGATCCCGCGGCGGCTGTATATACACCGTCGGTGTATATGTACCACCTCATAATGGAGGAGCCGTTCAGCATTTACGAGGGTCTGTTCGTCAGACCGTCCGAGTTTGAGGCACAGCTTGATGCCATCGTTGATGCCGGTGCGGTCAGCCTGTTTGCGGACGAATACCGCATGACGTCAAAGCCGTCGGTCGTGCTGACCTTCGATGACGGATATGAGGACAACTACACCACCGCATTCCCGCTCCTGAAGGAGAAGGGTGTCAAGGCGACGGTGTTCCTTGTGACGGATCTTATCGGCACGGAGGGCTATCTTACCGAGGCTCAGATACGGGAGATGGCGGAGAGCGGGCTTGTTCGCTTCGGCTGTCACACGAAATCCCACGTGAGTCTGCCGTCACTCGGTGAGGAGCGGATACGTGAGCAGTTCAGAGCATCAAATGAGATAATAGAGAGCATAGTGGGGTATGAAATAAGGTCTCTGACATATCCCGCGGGGAATCACAACGAGACTGTCGTCGGTGTGGCGGGCGAGTTCTTCGATTTCGCATACACCACGGAAAGCCCCAAGAGTGCCGCGTCGGTGAGTGAGCTGACGATACCGCGGTACAGAGTATCGCGCGGAAGCGGCGCGGGCATTATAACCGGTACATTACCTAAATAATTATTATCATAGGAGAAAATACCATGTCTAAAGAATTCAGAAAAATTGCCGTACTGACCTCCGGTGGAGATGCCCCCGGAATGAACGCCGCCGTTCGTGCGGTAGTCAACAGTGCAATTCGCCGCGGCGTTGAGGTCGTCGGCTCAATGAGAGGATATTCCGGACTTCTTGAGAACGATCTGAAGCCCCTCACCGGAAAGGATGTGGCAAATATCGCCGGTCTCGGCGGAACAGTGCTGTATTCCGACCGCTGTGTTGAGTTTGCAACTCCCGAGGGCATGGAGAAGGCTCTTGAGTGCTGTAGGAAAAACGGTATTGACGGCGTTGTCGCTATCGGCGGAGACGGAACCTTCCGCGGCGCGACCGATCTGTCCAATCACGGTATCCCCACGATCGGTATTCCCGGCACGATCGACAACGATATCACCTCCACCGACAACTCTATCGGCTTTGATACCGCGATGAACACCGTCATCGCCATGGCGGACAGACTTCGCGACACCTGCGAGTCTCATGCACGCTGTAACGTCATCGAGGTAATGGGACGTTGGGCAGGCGATATCGCGATAAACACGGGAATTGCCTGCGGCGCCGTTGCCACGGTAATTCTTGAGCAGCCCTTCGATGAGCCCGCAATGATGGAGAAGATCAAGAGAATGAAGGCGAACGGTCAGCGCAGCTTCCTCGTAATTGTTGCCGAGGGTGTTGAGAACTTTGCCGAGGGACTTGCAAAGAGGATCCAGTCCGAGACGGGCGTTGAAACGAAGTTCGCAAGACTTGCTCACGTTGTACGCGGCGGTACTCCCACTCTGCGCGACAGAGTTCTGGCGGCGAAGATGGGAGATGCGGCTGTTGATGAGCTGTTTGCCGGCAAGAGCGATCTCGTTATCTGTGAGAGACAGGATCGCATCGTATCCATGAACATTCAGTTCGCGCTGATAATGGACAGAATGTACAAGGGCAAGCTGAAGGACGGAGATCTTGACAAATACTCCGCCGAGGACATCGCCGTAATGGAGGCTCGCTGTGAGGAGCGCAGGGCGGTATTTGCAAAGCTTTACGACCTTGTTGACGAGATCACCCAGTAAAATATAAAATATCTGTGTATGAGGCGGAGCCGCGTAAAACGTGTGCTCCGCCTCCGCAACGGTGGGATAAAGCATGAGGCAGATGCGCGCAGTGTGCTCGCCTCGGTGATGCCGGAATAAAATAAAGCCGTGACCGACACGCTTAGTGCAGTCACGGCTTTTCTTATGTCCGAGTCAGTCGCTGTGCGCGCTCGGTCATTTTGTGATCTTTATTTCTATCTCGTCCTCGGCATAGCAGCTTCCGCCTACCCATACCTTGAATTTGCCCGGCTCAACGACATAGCTCATGTGATTATCCCAATATCCGAGCTCGTCCTTTGTGAGACGGAAGGTTATCTCCTTTTCCTCGTCGGGGAGATAGCTTTGCTTATCGAAGCCCTTTAGCTCACGGATAGGTCTGGTGATCTTTGCCAGACAGTCGTGAATGTAGCACTGAACGACCTCTTTTCCCTCACGCTTACCGGTGTTCTTGACCTTTACCTTGATCTCAAAGGCACCGCCAGACATGATCTCGTCATAGCCGATCTCGGGTCTTACGGCGTGGAGATCGGAGTATTCGAAGGTGGTATAGGACAGACCGTAGCCGAAGGGGTACATGGGCGAATCGTTGCAATCGCGGTAATTGCGGATGCGGTCGTTGCCGTAGTAGCCCTCATTGTGGCGGCAGGATGAGGTCTGGTTATAGTAGATGGGCTCCTGACCGGTGACTCTCGGTATGGTGATCGAAAGCTTGCCGTTCGGGTTGAGATCTCCGTAAACGGCGGCGGCAAGTGAGGATGCGCCTTCCGTGCCGTTATGCCAGCCCCAGATTATCGCATCGAAATAATGCGCTATGGATTCCAGCGCCAAGGGACGTCCCGCGCGAATGACCGCTACCATGGGCTTGCCCAGACGCTTTGCTTCCTTAATGATCGCCTTTTGATCCTCGGACAGCTCAAGGCTCGTCACGTTGGCGTTTTCTCCGTCCATGTACGGGGTCTGACCGAGAAGAAGCACAGCTACGTCGGGATTTCCCGCCCATGCGAAGTTCACGTCGAGATAGTGGCCAGCGTGTCCCTCAACGGAGCCGCCTGCCGGCTCTGCGATCTTCTTCATCGCCTCGGAGAACACCGCAACTCTTGAGCGGCTGATACCGCCTGCCCAGCAGCCGGAGGAGAGGTCTATATTGTCTTGGAGATATCCGTAGATGCAGACGTGGGTGTCCTTTGCAAGCGGGAGGATACCGTTGTTCTTGAGGAGCACGACAGTCTCATCCGCCATCTCACGCGACAGCTCGCTGTGAGCGTTGTAATCAACGGGGACTACCTCGGTGTACGGATGCTCAAACAGTCCGAGCCTCATCTTGATGCGGAGGACTCTGCGTACAGCCTCATCGAGCACATCGATGGATACGGTGCCGTCCTCCACGCATTTCTCCAGATTCTCCAGATACACGTCATCGCGCATATCCATGTCAAGTCCGGCACTTATTGCCTGCGATGCCGCGTCGGCGTTGTCCTCGGCGGTGCCGTGCTTTACGAGCTGCTCTACGGCATGATCGTCGGAGATTACAAAGCCCTCAAAGCCGAGCTCTCCGCGGAGCACGTCTGTAAGGAGATACTTATTCGATGCCGCGGGAAGTCCGTTTATGTCGTTGAAGGCGTTCATTACGGTGCAAACGCCTGCATTCACCGCACTGCGGAATGCGGGAAGGTAGTAGTTTCTGAGAGTTTGATCGGAGATCTCACCCTTGTGGTAGTCTCTGCCGCCCTCGGCGGTGCCGTAGCCTATGTAATGCTTTGCACACGCGGCGATTCCGTCACGCGCGGAGAGATCGTCCCCCTGAAAGCCCTTTACAGCCGCTTCTGCCATCTTTGCGCCAAGATACGGATCCTCACCCGGACCCTCGGTGCATCTGCCCCAACGGGGATCGTGGGAGAGATCGAGCATGGGAGAGAAGCTCCAGTGAACGGCATCATTGGCGCACTCCTTGGCTATCGCGCGGTACGATTTTTCCACAAGCTCGGGGTTGAAGCCCGCCGCCATGGCAAGCGGATCCGGAAAGCCCGTATGCCAGCCGTGGATAACGTCGTGACCGTTGATTATCGGAATACCGAGTCTGCTCTCCTCAACGGCGATGCGCTGATATTCGTTCATGCGCGCGCGGTTCTTCACCGAGCCCTCGCACTCATAATCCCACGAGCCGATGCCCGAGAGAATGAACGAGCCGACCTTGCCCTCGCGAATGAGGCGCTTTATCGTTTCGGGATCCTTGTCGATGCTGTCGATCTGAACGAGCTGACCGACCTTTTCGGAGACGGTCATCTCGGAGAGAAGCTCGTCTATTCTTTTTTCTGTTTGCCTGTCTAACATAGCTGTACCTCGCTTTAGGGGTTTTATATGATTATATTTTAATTGACTGCGTTTGTCAAGGCAAAAAGGCGTATTGCGCGATATTATTCGGTATATCCCGCGAAGCGAACGAGGCTGTCCTCATGATGCGCTACAGCGTGAGGAGCATCAGCGCGATGCCTGCGGCAAGCCCGAGGGCGAACGCCGCGATCGTTTTGAGGTGAGGCGGCTTATGCTTTTTGCTCCGCTCGGGAAAGCGCTCTCTGAGGATGCGGTCTGCCTCTGCGGCAAGATCGTTCTCCGCCACGCAGGACATATCCGCGCTGTCCTTCAAGATAAAATACGCCTCACAGAACAGCTTGCTTTTCGTATCCTTGACATAAAACATTCTTCTCTGACGACCGCCGAGCATCTGTGCCTCCGATTGAATTATTTCGGGACGAGCCCGCATACCATTATTACACAGGTCGCAGAGGATTATTCACCGAGGTGAGATTTTAGCGGAACAGGTCAACGCCCATGACCACGTCCCAGCCTGCAAGAGCTTTCAGCATGACCGTCACGTCGGCAAGGCTGTAGCCGCCGTCCATGTTCACGTCGGAGGAGATGGGAGTGACGGAGATGCCCCAGCCCGCAATGTGCTTGAGCATGACTGTTACGTCCGCCAGATTGAACACGCCGTCGCCGTTGGCATCTCCCGCCAGATACGGCGCGGTGGCAACGCTTGCCCATTCGCCCTCGGAATAGCCTGTGCCGGCGGGGGGATAGAGCACCGTTATCGAGGTGAGATCGAAGGCGTACCGCCCGAGCTCGGGTGCGACAGCTCCGCAGAGAGCGTAGATGAGAGAGGTACAGCTTGAAAAGGACTGCACCCCGACGGAGGTCGCGCCATCAAGCCACGCAATTCTCAGCGCCGTATTTCCGAAGAAGGCGTGATCTCCGATATCCGTCTGACCGAGCACGGTGATGCTGTCCATATCGGTACAGCCCGAGAAAGCCCAAGCGCCGATGCGTGTGACGGACTCGGGAAGCTCGGCGGAGCGCAGGGCGGAGTATCTGAAGCTGTTTGCGCCAATAGAGGCTATGCCGTCGATGCGGAGCTCCTTTATGAGCTTGCGGTATTTATACCACGGAGAGGCGGCGGGCGAATCGAAGTCGGGCATATCGCCTGTGCCCGACAGGGACATGACTCCCGTATCGCAGTCAAGGCTCCATTCGATATCCCCGAGCGTGCCGCCGTATATTCCGCGGCGCACCACGGGACAGCCGAGCCAGTAGTCCTCCCCGAAGCCGTTGCTCGATTCGGAGACGGACACGGTGATATCGGTACAGCCGTGGAATACGTTATCTGCGGCTGTGGGCGCATCTCCGTCAAATCTCACCGAGGTGAGTGAGGTACAGAACGCAAAGGCGCTGTCACCGAGCTCTCGGAGCCCCGCACCGAGGGATATCTCCCCGAGAGCCTCGCAGCCGTAAAATGCCGCGCGCCCGAGCCGCTCCGCTCTCGGGATACTCACGTTCGCGAGAGAAGCACAGCCGTAAAATGCACCGTCGGAGATGACGGTCACGCTCGGAAGGCTGACGGCTGTGAGGCCCGAGGCATCGCGAAATGCGCCGGAGCTGACGGCGGTGACCGTGTCGGGAGCGGTAAAGGTCGCCTCTGCCGAGCTCGGCGGGAATCTGAGGATCGCGGACGAGGCTCTGTCAAAGAGCACGCCGCCCTCGGAATAATATATTTCCGAGGCACTGTGTATTGCTTGCAGTGACGGGCACGCCTCCCACACATTACCGCCGACGGAGACGAGAGATGCGGGGAGGAAGATCTCCCTCAGAGAGGTACAGCCCGTAAAGGCGAAGTCCCCGATGAGGCGCACCGTCTCGGGAAGGCTCACCGTCTCAAGAGATGAGCAGCCGGAGAACGCCATTTCCCCGATACTCTCGGCTTGCCCGAGCTCCACGGAGGTGACCTTCGACATATCCTTGAAGGCGCGCGCGCCGAGAGAGGTCACTCCGTCTCCAAGTCTGACTGCGGTCACGGTATCGGAGAACACCGACCACGGTGGAGCGGCGGAGGCGGAGGAGTCCGGAATATCCGCACCGCTCACCTCAAGCACGCCGCCGTTTATTTTCCAGCTTACGCCGTCCCAGACTCCGCCGAGCGCGGAGGCGGGGACACACACGGTAAGCAGAAGTATCGTTGCCGCAAGTGCGGCGGAAATGTATTTTTTCACTTTACAAGCCTTTCATCGGTCAATTCGGGGATATTATTTTGCACAGCGCGGTGACGTCCGCAAGGGATACTCTGCCGTCGCCGTTTATATCGAGACTCTCCGCATCTGCCGTATTATCGCTCCAGCCGGCGATATACGTCGTGATCGTTTCGACGTCTCCGAAATCGGTGATGCCGTTTCGGTTGATATCGTGCTCACCGACGGAGGCGGTTACGGACGCGGCTCCCGATTCGGAGATGCTCAGAGAATAGTCAAGTCGGGCGATGCACCGCTCATCGGTGATGTACACCGTAAGAGTGTGCTCTCCCGCGCCGAAGCTCAGCGCTCCCGAGCTCACCTCGGAGCCGTCGAGACAGATGATATACTCCGCATCTCGGAACAGCCCGCCGAGGTACAGCACCGCCTGTACCTCCTCGCCTATCGGGATATACGTGATCTCGGTGGCGGGGGAGAGGGATACGTCGTCGCGAAGGCGGAGATCGTACCACGGAGAGGAGATGCACTGCCTGTACACCTCGGCGGCTTCGCTGCTTTGGCGCAGATTGCAAATGCCCATCGAGGAAGAGGTGTTTGAGTAGAACACCGCTTCGAGATTCGGGCAAGCCGCAGGTATCAGGCGATAGAAGCGCTCCGCCTCCTCAGCCCAGTTGTCGAGAGCCGCCTTGCCCTCCCACGGGAACGAGCATCCGGTTATTATCACGGGAATATCGTCTCTGCCCGTGGCGCGGATAAAGCTCTCGGAGAGTCTCTTTACCGACAGCACGGGATCGTAGCATTCGCCGCGACAGCGGTATGCCGCCTCCGCGTGGGTCAGGTCGTCATAGATCTCCGTGTGGCACAGCTCTATTCCGAGAATATCGACGTAACGAGCCTCGGGATAAAACAGCAGCTCCGTTTGCTCGGAGGGAGTTCTTGAATCCTCCAAGGAGTACACCATGCTCACGTTCGGCGCGTACCGATCGGAGAGCTCCGCCACGTGAGCGAACGCAAGCCTATAGCTGTCCGCGAGAGTCCGCGTTCTGCGGAGAGTGGCAACGGAGGGACAGAAGGAGAGGCAGACCTTGCCCTCAAGGGTCGAGAGCTGTCTCAGATTTCTTATGAGGTAATCCTCCGCCATGCCGAAGGCGATGCGTCGGAGAGCCTTTTCACTTTTTACGTCAAGCTCCGCGAGGATGTACGTTTCCTCGGAGGAGGAGGGGATTAGGGAGAAGAAGTCCCTTGCATCGGCAAGCTCAAAGGGGACGGTGAATTTCACGGCAGAGCTTCCCGACACGTACATACCGTCGCTTCCGACGGCGATCCCGTCACCGGTGCTGTCCGCAAGGTACAGCTTCGGCTCAAAGCACAGATACTCCGCGTGTCCCGCGGCGATGCTTGCCTCTGCGGGCGATACGAGCCCCTGCTCCGCAAGCTCGGCGGCAAGGGAGGCATACTCGGTGAGAGAGGTGTATGCCGAGTAGTAGTAGCCGCCCGCCTCACGTGCGGCTGCCTTATCGCGTACCTCCTCCATGCGCCGGAGCGCGGCGGAGGGGGTGTCGGCGGCGTATGAGCCGACGGACAGGGTGAGGGCGGCGAGCAGTGCCGATATGAGCCTTCGCGGTTTCATATGTATCCTCCTGTATTTGTCAGACATTCCAGCCGGCGAGTATTTTCAGGATCATGGTCACATCTGCGAGGGAGATGACACCGTCACCGTTTATGTCGGCGGCGGACAGATCGAGGGAGGCGGAGCTGTTTGTGAGATATTTAAGAACGGCGGTCGCGTCGGAGAGACCGAGAGCTCCGTTTCCGTCGGCATCACCGCGCACGGCGGGGGCTTTTCGCAGATCGAGGAGAACGGTGTGAGTCTCGGAGGCGGGAGACGATACGGTAAGTCGCACGCTGCCGTCGCGCAGTCCCGCACCCGAGATCCCGTCCTCACCTGCGTTTATCCCGAAGCCGCATATGATCTCGTCACCGTCGCACAGGTAGCGCGCGGTCACGCTTCCCGAGGCGGGATCGACTCCGAGCAGGGAGCTCGGCGTGCAGACATACAGATATCCGCCGTGCGAGAGCACGGAGGCGTAAACGGGCGCATCGGACGGCTCGGTATCCCACGGGAGATCGAGCACGGCGCAAGGGGCGGCGGTCACGGAGTCCATGGCGCAGAGCTTGCCGTCGGCGGCATAGTACAGCCTGTCGCCGAGACGAGCCGTCACGCCACATACCTCCTTCAGAGGTATACCGTCGTAAAGCTCCGAGGCACACGTGAGCTGTGATTCCCAGCCGTAATGCCCGAGGGACTCATCGGCGGAGGGCATTGCTGCGGCGCTGTCGCTCATAAGAAAAAATCTGTGTCGGACTCCGGCGAGATCTCCGCGATCGTCGTGCGCGACATCGACGTGGTATACCTCTCCGCCGAGCTGCACGAGATTCCATGAATGCTCCATTTCCGCACTACTTATGGTGCAGGCGGAAATGCCGACGGAGTCCAGAAGACAGGCGTAGGCGGCGGCGTAAGCGCAGGAGCTTCCGCGACCGCTTTTTATAAGCTCGGAAAGGTCACAGACTGTGTCGGTTCCGTCGTATTCGTAATTTGCGGCGAGGTAATCGTGGAAAAAGAGGGCGTATTCAAGCTCGGACAGCCCCTCTCCGGCATATGACAGCACCTCGGCTCTCCACCTCTCCGTATCGGTGGGCATCTCGGAGCTGTTGGGTGATGCGGGTGATGCCGATGCGATGTGCGGCAAGGCGAGCACAGCCGCCGAAATGATGATGGCAACAATACGTTTTTTCAAGGTCACCTCCGCAATACCGTGGCGTATGATCGTACAATTATATTATAATATATACCTCCCGCAAGGTCAACCGAAATCGCAAAAAACGGCGTGTACAAAAAATATCCTGTCGGATGCGCGGTGCGCGTGCCGAGTGGGCGCGAATTATTGAAATTTGTGTGTATTTGTGCAAATTGCACTAAAATCTAAGTGGCTAATTTACACATAGGATTGGTGAAAATAGCGCCGAAACTATTGCAAATCACACAATCATGAGGTATAATATTACGTAGATACCCGAAAATGGCATCGTTTTTCGGATAAAGTTGACCAATTTATTCGTTTATAATTCAATTACATAAAGGAGCAAAACCCCATGGCTGACATTAACACCAAAACCATTCGTAACATCTGCCTGCTGGGACACGGCGGCAGCGGAAAAACTTCCCTTGCAGAAGCAATTCTCTATACTGCAAAAGAGACAGACCGTCTTGGAAAGATCTCCGATAAAAATACAGTACTTGATTTTGATGCAGAGGAAATGAAGCGCGGCTTTTCGATGTCTCTTGCGGTATCCAGCATCATTTGGCACGATGCCGTAAAGATCAACATCATCGACACCCCCGGCTTCCTTGATTTCGAGGGAGACGTGAGATCCGCTCTGCGCGTTGCCGATGCCGCGGTCATCGTGGTGGACGGCAAGGCGGGCATCGAGCCCGGCACGGAGATCGGGTGGGAAAATGCCGTTGAGGCGGGTATCCCCCGTGCGTTCTTTATCAACAATTACGACGATCCCGAGGCATCCTTCGGCAGAGTGTTCGGAGAGCTTCATGAGAAATTCGGTCCGGCTGTGTGCCCCGTATGCGTGCCCGTCAAGAAGGACGGCAAGTTCCGCCTTATAAATCTTGTCGAGATGCTTGCGTATTCCTTCAACGATGACGGTACGAGAGTTGAGATACCCATGGATTCGGAGCTCACCGAGATCGCCGCGAAATACAAGGATGCGCTCAACGAGTCTGTTGCCGAGACCTCCGAGGAGATGCTTGACAAATACTTCTCGGGCGAGGAGATAACTCAGGCGGAGACGGAGCTGGCGATACATGAGGGCATCATCTCGGGTGCCATCGTTCCCGTGTTCTGCGGCTCTTCCACGAAGCTCTGGGGAATCAGAGGTATGCTTGCTTCGATCAAGGATTCCTTCCCGCGCTATACCGCAAGGGGAGAGGAGACGCTTGAGAGCGGTGAGAAGATCGCGATAGAGCCCGAGGGAGAGACTGCGATATACATATTCAAGACTATCTCCGATCAGTTCGGACGTCAGTCCTACTACAAGGTCATGAACGGCACGCTGAAGGCGGATGCTGTTTTGAAGAATTCAAAGGGTACGACGGAGAAAATATCGAAGCTTTTGATCCCGAAGGGCAAAAAGACCGCGGAGGTCACGGAGCTTCATGCCGGCGATATCGGTATCATTCAGAAGCTCGGCTCGGCTCAGACGGGCGACACGCTGTCTGTATCCGGAAGCATCGAATACAGCAGGATCAAGTTCGCGGAGTCGTTTATGTGCCGCGCGATATCTCTTGACGGCAAGGGCGATGAGGACAAGGTGACTGCCGGAATCGCTAAGCTCATCGAGGAGGATCCCACGCTTGTTTACGAGAACAATTCCGAGACAAAGCAGATGCTCATTTACGGCGCGGGAGATATGCACCTTGATGTTATGTGTGCAAGGCTCAAGAGCAGATACGGCGTCGGCGTTAAGCTGTCGGAGCCCAAGCTTGCTTACCGCGAGACTATCAAGAAGTCGGTGCAGGTCGAGGGCAAGCACAAGAAGCAGTCCGGCGGCTCCGGTCAGTACGGTCATGTCAAGATCACGTTCTCACCGGGCTCCGAGGAGGGTCTTACCTTTACGCAGAGCGTTGTGGGTGGATCTGTGCCGAAGGGATATTATCCCGCGGTTGAAAAGGGACTTCAGGAGGCTATGCTCAAGGGCGTGCTTGCCGGATATCCCGTGGTGAATCTTGCCGCCGATCTGTATGACGGCTCGTATCACGACGTTGACTCAAACGAGATCTCCTTTAAGCTTGCCGCAAAGCTGGCGTACAAGGAGGGACTCCCCAAGGCGAATCCCGTATTGCTTGAGCCCGTGGGTATGCTCTACGTGACGGTGCCCGATGCACTTGTGGGAGACGTTATCGGCGATCTCAACAAGCGTCGCGGCCACGTGCTCGGCATGAATCCCGCCGAAAACAAGACGGGCTATACCACGATCGAGGCGGATGCGCCGAAGGCGGAAATGACGGATTACGTTATAGCTCTCAGAGCTATGTCGCAGGGCAGAGGTCGCTTCATCTTCCGTGAGGACAGATATGAGGAGGTCCCCGCGGCAATAGCACAAAAGGTCATTGCCGCCGCCGAAAAGGACGAGGAATAATAGATAACGCAAATAAATTACCGAGGGGGTGCTTTTGAGTAAAAGCACCCCCTCGGACTCCCCCGCAAAACTTTTCAAAAAAGGACAGGGTGACGTGTGTCTCGGGCGGCGGCGCGTTCCAGTATCCGACGTGAAACGCGGGCGGAACAACACAGCAAGCTTTTATACCCCGACAAGCTTTCCGTAGGCGGTCTTACTCTGTTTGCCCTTTTTTTAATTTTTTTGGGGGGGGGGGGGGGGGTGGGGATACTACACACCACCCCCCCCCCCGCTTTATATATATTATTACCTCACCGTGTCAGGCAGTTTTCGATATCCGAGAAAGAGGATGCGCGGCAAAGCTTTTCGCGCATAGCGGCGGCGCCCGATATACCTCTGATGAAATGTCCGGCTCTGCCTCTGCACATCGGCACGCCGCGGCTCTCGCCGTATCTTTCGCAGACTGCCGCGCAGAGGCGGAGCGCGGTATCAAGGCGTGTACGAATATCCGGCTCGGGGAGGAGCTCACCCTCGGAGGCGGCAATGATCCTTTCGAACAGCCACGGATCTCCGAGAGCCGCTCTGCCGATCATGATGCCGTCGCAGCCGGTCTCACGGAGCATACGCTCCGCATCCTCTGCGGATGTGATATCTCCGTTTCCTATAACGGGAATATCGGCGGGCAGAGCATCTCTCACCGCCGCAATTACCGAATTATCCGAGGACGGGGCATACATCTGCTCTCTTGTGCGGCCGTGAACGAATACCGCCGCCGCGCCGCCGCTGACTGCGGCAAGGGCGACCTCCACCGCATTTTTGCGCTCTGCGGAGAAGCCCGCGCGAAGCTTTACCGTTATCGGGATATCTCCGGCATTTTCGCGCGCCGCGGCGACAATGTCCCGACACAGGGACGGAGTCTGCATGAGCGCGGAGCCGTCTCCCGAGGAGACTATCTTTTTTACGGGACAGCCCATGTTTATGTCGATCGCGGCAGGAGAAAGACTGCCGCTTTCCGATAACGGATATATTCCGGACAGCAGCCTTCTCACAGCCTCACCGATAGACTCCGGCTCATGCCCGAATATTTGGAGCGCCGTGCGGTCATCGGAGATGGCGGCAAGCTCACCGGTCTTTTTGTCACCGAAGCACACCGCCTTCGCGGAGATCATCTCCGTTACGGTGTATTCCGCGCCTCTCTCGCGGCAAATATCTCTGAAGGAGATATCGGTGAAGCCCGCCATGGGCGCAAGAAAAAGCCCGTGGGGTATTACAGCCTTGCCGATCGTTACTTTACCCAGCTTCACCCGAATCACCTCATGCCGGTGCGAAGTCCCTGCTTCTCCGCCATGACCCGAACAAGCAGTCCGCAAAGCTCGCGTATCTCGTCCTCCGTGTTGAGGTGGCACAGGCTGAGCCTTACGGTGGAGTCCGCTTCCGCCTCGGTCAGCCCGAAGCCGAGCAGTGCGGGGCTTGCCCCGTGCCCGTGGCTGGAGCAGGCGGAGCCTGCGGAGATGCAGAAGCCGTTTCTTGACAGCTCATTTACGGCAGTTTCGCTCTTTATTTTCGGCACGGTCACGCTGAGTATTCCCGAGATCGCCTTGTCGGGCAGATTCATCACAAGCCCCGTGCCGCGAAGCTCCTCCTCAAGGAAAGCTCTCAGCTCCGCCGTGCGGCGCTCCCGCTCCGCAAAGGATTCCATAGCCTCGGTCACGGCTTCACCGAAGGCGACGATGCCCGCCACATTTTCGGTGCCCGAGCGGTATGCGCTCTCCTGACCGCCGCCGAGCGCTCTCGGAGAGATCTGCTTCGATCTGACCGATGCCTTGTCGATGTAGAGCGCGCCCGCGCCCTTTATTCCGCCTATCTTGTGCGCGCTGACGGACACGGCGTTCACGCCGAGCCGCTCCGGTGTGAAGCGGAGCTTCATGAAGCCCTGCACCGCATCGGTATGTATGAATGATGACGGCGATTTGGCGCGCACCGCCTTGACCGCGGCGGGAATATCGTAAACGGCACCGGTCTCGTTGTTCACCAGCATGAACGATGCGATGGCGATCTCCCCGTCTATGCGCTCTATTGCTTCAATGTCAAGTCTGCCGCCGCGCGTGGGAATACGAACGACCTCAAAGCCGTCCGCCTCAAGATAAAGGGCGCACTGCTCTATCGAGGCGTGCTCCCCCTCGCTTATAAGTATCTTGCCCCTGCGCTTTTTGGCATATGCGGCGCCGAGAAGCGCAAGATTGTTTGCCTCCGTGCCGCCCGAGGTGAACACAAGACTGCCCTCCGGTGCACGTCCGAAGCCGAGGCCGCGAAGCACCGAGCGCCTCGCGCCGTCGACAAGCTCCTCTGCGGCACGCCCAAAGCCGTGAACGGAGGAGGGGTTTCCCCACTCCTCCGTAAGAGCTATGTTTACTGCTTTAACCGCACGCTCCGTAGGCATCGAGGTGGCGGTCCAATCGAAATAATGCACTGTATTCTCCTTAACGGAATTTGAAGTTTTCGATCACGGAGGCAAGCGTCTCCGTGTGATTTTCATAAAGCTCCGGCGTCGAGGTGAAGGTCACCATGTATATCCTTGAGTGATATGCCGCCGCCGTGATCTCAAAGCGGTAGACATTCTCCCCGAGCTTTCCCGTGAGCGTGAAGGTCTTTCCCTTAACGCCGTCGAGCACGGCATCGGTGACAGAGACCACCTCGGTTTCGCTGTAGACCGACTCAAAATCTGGCAGGTAGGATGCCCACCAATCGTCAACGGTGCTGTCTGCGTGCTCCAGCTCACCTGCCATTACCGATACTGAGGACGGATCGGTGGGTGAGCAGTATGCGGCAACGGTACCGTCGGACAGGGAGACTGTCCACGTGCTCGGCACAACGAAATCGAAATCACAGGCGTCGTTTGATGCAAGCTTAAAGCCTGCGGGAACATCCGACTGCTCGGAGCAGCCGAACAGAAGAAGGACGGCAAGCGCCGCGCAAAATATTGACATAGTAGCTTTCTTCATAAAAATCTCCATACCGCAGAGCGGCTCAAAATACTTTAGACGGCGCACCGACGTGAACGCACCTCTTATAATGATAGCACATCATACACGGGCGTTCAAGACTTATTTGTAAACAAAGGGAGCTGCTACAGTCCCAAAAGTCTCTTGGCGTTTTCGGAGAGGATCAGTCTTTTCTCCTCGTCGGTGAGGAGCGTATCGTCTCTGACACCGCCGACATACATCGCGGGATTGCAGGTGGGGTAATCCGAGCCGAACAGGAATCTCTCCGCTCCGAACTCGTCCACCGCGTGGCGAAGCATACCGTGGCGGAATATTCCGTAGCCGGAGGTGTCGAGGTAGTAGTTCTCGCACTCGCGCATACGGTCAAGATGGCGAATGAAGGTGCCGTATTCTCCGGGGTGAGCCGCAACGATCGTCAGCTTCGGATTGCGACGGACGAAATCGTCTGTATCGCCGTCCTCCATGGGATGTATGCTCACCACCATGCCGAGCATTCTCGCGACGTCCGCTATCTCGTCGATCTCCTTTGTCGCGTACCTCTCCCAGCAGTCGTAGTACGGTACAAGCTCACCGATGAGGCGTACTCCCTTCCCGTGCATACGCTCCAGCTCATCGCAGGATTCCTTTACGCTGTCCGGATGAACGTGGATGCCGGGGATATAGAAGTCTCCGTAGGTATCTCTCAGAGATATGGCGATATCGTTGTTCATACGCATGATATCGGTGTTTGACATATCGGGATCGCGCGTGCCGAGCCTGCGCAGGACGGAGCCGCATATCCTGCTGACTCCGAGCTGTGCGAAAAGCTCACGTGTGCCCTCCACCGACATATTGCAGTGCTCGGTGTGAGAGCAGATGTTGCTGTAGTCGTCAAGGAACGGGTGGGTGTGAAAGTCTATGATCTCAAAGCTCATGTCCGATCTCCTTATATAAGCTGTGCTTTTGCGCGGCGCGACCGCTTACGCGGTCACCACCATTTTTCCACGTAGCGCCAATCGTCGAAGGGGCTTTTATCGAGATTGAGCGTATCGGGCACGTATCCGAGCTGGTTCAGCAGACCGTCGTATACGGGAATGTGGTATTTCTTGAAGATGTTGTACGCCTCCGTGTATCGCTCCGCGATCACGGCGCGCTCCTCGGCGGTACCGTTCACGTATCTGTCCTCGTAGGTGATACCGACACAGATATAAAGCATACCTGCCTTACAGCGCTCGACAAGCTCCTCTATCACGCTTGTGTCGGCTGCCTTTTTCGCTTCCTCGAACAGGTCGCAGAAGTAATCGAATGCCACCGCCATAGAGATGTTATCTACCTTGTCGACCGAGCGGGCGAAGAAGCTTGTCCAGCAGCCGGTGCGGTCTGCCGCCTCCTCACAGTACATCAGATACTCGTAGATATAGCTGCCCGCATCTCCGTAGATGATGTCGAGCCACTCTCTGATGAGCCCGAGCATCTCCTCCTCGGTGTAATCGCAATTCCACATGAATTTCGAGCAGAGGTACGCGCCGAGCTGATCGTTCGTTACGCCCGTGTTGGAGTTGTCCGCGCATATAAAGAAGTGACCGATCTTGTACTGAGAGAAATACTTCATATCATCGAGAAATACGGTGTAGAACGGTGAGTGGAAGGCGTTGGCGTAGGTCGTAAAGGGATAGTACCAGACGACTGTCTGGTAGGGGGCAACGTACATCATCCAGTCTTCGAATTTTTCGCGGAATACCGTATTGCGGGGACAGTCGGGATCATCGAAGGTGTGATTCTGACAGCTACCCACGTATACGCAGAACGAAACTACGATATCCTTATTCGGCTTTGTGAGCTTCGGCAGAGTTTCAAGTCCCGCGTATGCGAGAATGTTTACCTTGATGCCGTCGTAGACGGAGTTCAGCTTCTCGGCAAGTCTGTTCGCCATGCGAAGCACGGGGCCGCACAGCGATACCTCCTCACCTACAACCTGAAGACAGGTCTCACAGGAGCAGAAGGAATCGGCGAAGTCGTCCCACTGGCTTATGTCGATCGGAGGGCACTCTCCCTCTGGATAGCGTTCCAGACGGGAGGCTGTCTCTCTGAGCGCCCAGCTCTCCACCGCCTCGTATATATCCTCACTCGTATAGCACGGCTGTTTGCCGGATTTGTCGTGACCCAAATACAGATTTTCGTATTCTCCCGAGAAAATAGCGTGGTGATTTACCGCCATTCCGTGGCACATTCTGTCAAGGAGCCCGTAGCCGCCGAGAGCGTAGTTGTTGTTTACCGAATAGCTGTCGAAATTCCTCAGCTCACCCGTTACGGAATCACGTCCGCATATCGCGGGCGATTCGGTGCGGTTTATGTCGGGGGTGAGATCGACGTGCTCACTCTCGTAAAGGTATTCCTCGGTGCCGGTCACAACGGAGAAAAAGCCCTTCTTGCCGTATTCTCCCGAGCCGGTGAAGCGCCAGCCGAGATCGTAAAGAAGTCCGTACACGCCGAACAGACATCCGCGGTAACGGCCGCCGTATATCGTGAGGTTTCCGTCGCCGCCGACGGATACCTCAAACGCCTCGTCACCGAGACGGGGGTAATCCACGGTCAGCTTTATGAAGTGGGCGGGCTTGTCTGCCGCTGCCTCGTATTCGGACTCGGTAAATTCGGAAAGAGTCGCTCCGCAGGTCTTGTAAACGTACTTTACAAGCTCCGAGGAAGCGAATACGTGACATTCGTCGGCACTGTCATCGCGCACGACAGCGTATTCGGAGATGTCGTTTCCGGCAACGGTCAGCTTCTTTACGCGGAAGCCCTCGTTGTAGGTCTTTTTGAAATCGTCGCTGTTTCCGTGCTTGACAAATTCACGCACCGCTCTGTCAAGTCCGACCTCGGTCTTTCCGAGGAGGAGCACACTGCCTCTGTCTGCACGGATGAGGTATCCGTCATCTGCAAAGTCGGTCATATCGATGCCGTATTCCCCTGCATCCGCTTCGGTGCCGAGAACGAATTTCGCATCGGGAAAGGCGTCGATCCTCTCCTCGAGGAAGTCCGCCGCCGCAGACGAGGTGGCAGATGCCTTTATTGCCGAGCCGGAGCTGTCGATGTCGCCTGCGGCGCAGGAGGGCAGGAGCATTACGGCTGCCAAAAGCAGCGCCGCCGCTTTTTTGGGGTTTTTCATGGTGAGACCTCCGTGAATTGTATGAAAATATATGTTTCTCGGCTGTCGGAGGTCTATCCTTGCCGACAGCCGAAAATTACTCGTTTACCACTTGTTCTTCCAGATGCGCCAATCGTCGAAGGGACTTTTCTCAAGATTCAGCGTGTCGGGCACGTAGCCCTTGCTGAGCAGATCGTCAAATACGGGGATATTGTATTTCTTGAAGATGTTGTACGCCTCCGTGTACCGCTCCGCGATCACGGCGCGCTCCTCGTCGGTGCCGTTCACGTATCTGTCCTCGTAGGTGATGCCGACGCAGATGTAGAGCATACCCGCCTTACAGCGTTCCACAAGCTCCTCTATCACGCTTGTGTCGGCTACCCTTTTCGCTTCCTCGAACAGGTCGCAGAAGTAGTCGAATGCCGCCGCCATCGAGATGTTGTCCACCTTGTAGGTAGAGCAGGTCTGGAAGCTCGTCCAGCAGCCGGTGCGGTCTGCCGCTTTCTCACAGTACATCAGATAATCGTAGATGTAGCTGCCGGCATCTCCGTAAATGATGTCGAGCCACTCTCTTATGAGCTCGAGCATCTCCTCCTCGGTGTAGTCGCAATTCCAAGAGAATTTCGAGCAGAGGTATGCGGCAAGCTGATCGTTCGTCACGCCCGAGTTACAGTAATTCGCGCAGGTGTACAGAAGTCCGATATCGAACCTTGACAGGTACTTCATATCGTCGAGGATAACGGTGTAGAAGGGTGAGTGGAAGGCGTTGGCATATGCCGTGAAGGGGTAGTACCATACCACCGTCTGGAAGGGCGTCATGACCTCCATCCACTCCTCGAATTTCTCACGGAACATCGTATTTCCGGGGCAGTCCGGGTCATCGAGCGGGTGATTTTGACAGCTTCCCACGTAGAAGCAGAAGGATACAACGATGTGCTCATTCGGCTTTGTGAGCTTCGGCAGAGTTTCAAGCCCCGCGTATGCGAGAATGTTTACCTTGATGTCGTCGTCGTAGACGGAGTTCAGCTTTTCGGCAAGTCTGTTCGCCATGCGAAGCACGGGGCCGCACAGCGATGCTTCCTCATTCACCGTCTGAAGGCAGGTCTCACAGGTGCAGAAGGAATCCTCGAACGCATCCCACTGGCTTATGTCGATCGGAGGGCACTCCCCCTCGGGATAGCGATTCAGGCGTGAGGCTGTTTCTCTGAGCGCCCAGCTCTCCACCGCCTCGTATATCTCCTCGTTTGTATAGCACGGCTGTTTTCCCGTGACATCAAGTCCGTCATAGAGATCGGCGTACTCTCCCGAGAAGATGGCGCTGTGGTTGCCCTGCATACCGTGGCACAGTCCGTCGAGGATATCGTAGCCGCCGAGGGTGTAGTTGTTGTTCGTCGCATAGTTGTCGAAGTTTCTGATCTCTCCCGTCGTGGTATAGCGTCCGCATATCGCGGGAGATTCGGTGCGGTTTATGTCGGAGGTGAGATCGACGTGCTCGCTCTCGTAGAGGTATTCCTCGGTGCGGGTGACGTAGGAGAAATACCCGTTCTTTCCGCGACCGCCGGAGCCGGTAAAGCGCCAGCCGATATCGTGGAGAAGTCCGTACACGCCGTACATACAGCCGCGGTAGCGGCCGCCGTAAATCGTGATGTTTCCGTCATCGTCGAGAGATATCTCAAACGCCTCGTCACCGAGACGGGGGTAATCAACGGTCAGCCTTATGAAGTGGGCGGGCTTTTTCGTCGCCGCCTCGTATTCCGATGCGGTGTACTGGGAAAGGATCGCTCCGCAGGTCTTGGAGGCGTATTTCGCAAGCTCCGAGAGGGCGAAGATCTGGCAATCGTCGGCAACGTCGTCGCGCACGATAGCGTATTCGGAGATATCGTTTCCGGCAACGGTCAGCTTCTTTACGCGGTAGCCCTCGTTGTAGGTCTTCAGATAGCTGTCGCTGTTTCCGTGCTTGACAAATTCGCGCACCGCTCTGTCAAGTCCCGTGCTCGTCTTTCCGAAGATGAGGATCTCACCGTTATCCGCGCGGATGAGGTATCCGTCGCTTGAGAAGTCGGTCATGTCGATGCCGTAGTCCTTTGCATCGGTCTCGGTGCCGAGGACAAACTCCGCATCGGGGAAGGCGTCGATCCTCTCCTCGAGAAAGTCCGCCGCCGCAGACGAGGTGGCAGATGCCTTTATCGTCGTGCCTCCGCCGCCGAAATCGCCCGTGGCGCAGGAGGGCAGGAGCATTACCGATGCCAAAAGCAGCGCCGCCGCTTTTTTGAGATTTTTCATGGTGAGACCTCCGTGGCTTTTTGTTTAATATTACCATATTAATATAATAAAGTCAAGTATTTCCGTCAATATGACGTGGCTCGGAGGCAAAAAAATCGCGCGAAAACTGACGGGCGCGGGGAGATGAGGCGGTGTGTGAATATGCGGCCCGGAAGATGCGCGGCAACGAGGTATGAGATACGCGCGGAGGGCAGGATCTCCGAGTGCCGATATGCGCGAAACAGCCTCCCGAAAAGAGGGGGTTGACAAATCCGAACAAATGTGCTATAATACATCACGAACAAAAGTTCGTAACGAATGATGCGGTCACAAGCATG
The DNA here is from genome assembly GCA_964631595.1 of uncultured Lachnospiraceae bacterium. GTDB lineage: Bacteria > Bacillota > Clostridia > Oscillospirales > CAG-272 > UMGS1312. Next base: position 26,858 of record CAZVXL010000005.1, read on the forward strand.
AAAACGAAAGGAAGTGGTGCGGTAATGTGAGGGGAGACCCGATGGTACTTGTAAAGGAATACGCAAGGCGCTTTTGCCTGACAGAAGCTATGGAGCAAGCCGGATATCGCGGCTCGGGCAGGATATTCGAGGCGGTGCGGGATATTGAGGAGCACGCCGATATACTGCGGAGCGCGGTCACGGAGGGCGCGGCGGACAGGCGGCGGGAGCGAATACTTGCGGAATATGAGAAAATAGCATTTGCCGGCGAGGACGAGGGAATACGGACTGCCGACAAGCTGAAGGCGCTTGAGATGTACAGGGCGCTGTCGGAGACGGGCAGGACGGCGACGGATGCCTCACTTGTGGTAAACTATGACTACGGAGATGACGGGGAATGACGGCGGTGACGGAGCACACGCGCAATATCTCCTTCAATTCCTGCTTCCGTGAGGCGAACCGAACAAGGGCGAGATACAGACTTCTGTGCGGCGGCGCGGGCTCGGGCAAGAGCTTCAATATCGCGCAGGATCTCATACTGAAGCTGTCCGACGTTAGGTACAGAGGCGCAAATCTCATGGTGATACGAAAGACGGAGGCGGCGGGCAGGCACAGCGCGTTTCCGGAGCTTTGCGGAGCGGTGAGGCGGATATTCGGCGCGGACGCGGACAAATACTGGCGCATAAGGCTTGAGCCGATGGAGCTTGAGTCACGCATCACGGGGAGCGTGATACTTTTCCGAGGAATGAAGGATGCCGCGCAGAGAGAGCGGGTGAAATCGGTCTCGTTTGCCCGCGGGAAGCTTACGTGGATATGGTGCGAGGAGGCGACGGAGCTTGAATCGGGGAATCTCGACATACTTGACGACAGGCTCCGAGGCGAGCTTGCCGACGTGAATCCGGAGCTCTATTATCAGATCACGATGACGTTCAATCCGACAAGCGCATCGCACTGGATAAAGCGGCGCTTCTTCGATTGCGGCCCGTCGGAGGACGTGTACATACACCGCTCCGTCTTCGGTGACAACAGATTCATCGACGGCGGCTACACCGCACGAATGGAGAGGCGGCGCACCGAGGATCCCGAGGGCTACAGAGTGTATGCGCTCGGAGAATGGGGCGGCGGTCGCGAGGGGCTGATACTTCCCGAATTCAGCGTGGAGGCGCTCGGGAGCATCGGCGCGGACAGCATGGACAGGTGTTGTCTGGCGCAGGATTTCGGCTTTAATCACGCCGACTGCATACTTGAGGTCGGTATGCGCGACGGGGAAGTATACGTGCTGAGGGAGATGTACCGTCGCGGTCTTGACACGGCGGAGCTGATACGGCTCGCGGAAGAACAAATGTTTGACAAGCATCTCGTCATGTACTGCGATGCGGCGGAGCCGGACAGGATCAAAATGTGGCGAAAGGCGGGATTTCGCGCGGTATCGGCAAGGAAGGGCGCGGGCTCGGTATCGGCACAGATAGATTTCCTGAAAGGTCACAGGCTACGCATCTCGGAGGGGTGCGAAAATCTCATACGTGAGTTGGGCGAATGGAGGTGGCTGAAGGATCCGGTGAGCGGTGCTCTGCTTGACATTCCCGCGCAGTCGCAGGACGATGCCATAGCGGCTCTGCGGTATTCGACGGAGCACTTCAGGGAGATCGGAAGATCGTTTGACAAGAGCTGTCTCGGCTTATAGTCGGAGGCGGCGGAGGGCGTGTCGGGAGCAAGGCAACCGAGAGCCCATGCGACGCGGAGGCGGGAGGGAATGATGCTCGGGCGGGAGCATTCCGCGGCAGACTGCATCTTTTTATAGCGAACAAATGTTCAAGGGAGCGCATGGCGTATTCTACTTCAAGAGAAAGGAACTATATGAAAACAAACGAATTAAAGGAGCTGCTCTTTTGCTTCAGACAGTCGGAGCTTCCGAGGCTTCGCAGGCTTTCTGCATATTTTTCGGGACAGCATCGGATACTGTCGGAGCAAAAAACATCGGGCAAGCCGGACAACAGGCTTGTGAACAACTTTTGCCGTTCGATCACAGACAGCACGGTGGGGTATTTTATGGGGATCCCCGTGAGCTACGGCGGTGAGGACGGCGAAGCACTTGCCGAGGCGGTCAGGATATGCGCGATCAACGATGAGCCGTTTGTCAACAGCGCACTGGCGAGAGATCTGTCGGTGTACGGCAGAGCGTGCGAGCTGTTTTGGTGCGATATGAACGGGGAGGTGCGCTTTGCTCCCGTATCACCCGAAACGGTATTTCCGATCCTGTCGGAGGACATATGCGAGACACCGGTGGGTGCGGTACGCATCATTCGGAGGAGAGACGGAACGGTGCTTATTCGGTACATGGACAAAGAGGCGGTGTACGATTTCACGGAAAACGGCGGCGAGCTTGAGGCGTGCGGCGAGAGGGAGCACTATTTCGGCACGGTCCCGATGAATTTCTACAGAAACAACAGGGACATGACTGGGGATTTCGAGCCGGTGCTGTCGCTGGTCGATGCGTACAACAGGCTACAGAGCGAGAGCGTGAACGATTTCGAGCTTTTTGCCGACAGCTATCTTGCGATATCGGGAATGGGCGGCACGACTGTTGACGATATGGAGAAGCTCAGGCGGGAGAGGGTGCTCCTGCTTGATGACGGCGGAGAGGCTCGGTGGCTCACGAAAAGCGTGAACGATTCGTACATCGAGAATCTGAAGACGCGCATCGTCAAGGATATCTACCGCTTCTCGGGAACGGCGGATATCGCGGAGACGGACAACGGCGCGGGTGTCACCTCGGGAGTGGCGATGAAGTACAGGCTTGTGAATTTCGAGAACCGCGTGGCGGTCACGGAGCAGTTCTTCCGCCGAGGGCTTATGAGGCGATGGGCGATCGTTTCCTCACTGTACGCCGGACTCGGCCGAGGGCTTGATTTCGGCAGTCTCAGGCTCGGCTTTACAAGAAATCTTCCGGACAATGCGGATGCGGCGGCAGAGCTTGCGCTGAAGCTTGACGGGGTGATATCGCACAGGACACAGCTTGAGCTGCTTCCGTTTATAAAAAATGCGGACAGAGAGCTTGAGAGGATAGGAGAGGAGAAGGTATGAGTGATGAGATGAGATACTGCGCCTGCGATGAGGCGGAGACGGAGCTTTTGAGAGAGCCGGCGGAAGCGGAGAGCGCGGACACGGAGCATGATGCGGACTGTACGGAGATCGAGCATGAAGCGGATAACGCAGACACGGGACATGATGAGAGTGCGCCTGAGAAAAAAAGTGCCGACGAGTACATACGGCAGATAGAGGAGCTCGGTGAGAGGCTTCGCGCGGCGGAGGAGGAGAGAGCCGCACGCGAGCGGGAGCTGTTGTGCCTTTCGCTTCTGAGCGAGGCGGGGCTTCCCGCGGAGCTGGCGGCGGCGGTCACGGCATCGGAGGATATGGCACATACGGTCGAGCTGATACGCGATACCGTGCAGTCTCGGGTGGAGTCCGAGCTGTCGCTCAGATGCCGCACGTCGCCTCCTCTCGCAGCCGGCAGACCGGTGCTTACAAGAGACGAGCTGAAGCGGATCCCCGTGGCGGAGCTCCAGCGGCTGCGCGATACGGGAGTCCTTCTCGGATAGGATACCGAGATACAGAACAAAAAACAAAGAAAAAAGAAAGGTGAAATTATGGCAAATACGGTTTATGAAAATTCGGTGCTTGAGGCAAAGCTCACCGAGCTTATGGATTCAAAGCTTCAGGTGAGAGGACTTATGACTGTCGATGACAGTCTGACACAGAATGCGGGACTGACGAAAACGGTCAACCGCTATACCTACAGCGGAAAGGTGGAGGCTCTTGAGAGCGGCGAGGCGAATTCCTCGGTGGGTGAGCTTACCTTCGTTCCCGAGGAATACACGGTGAAGCGCTATCAGCAGACCTTCCGTTACAACGACATGGAGGTCATGAAGGATCCCTCAATTATCGACATGGCGCTTTCCGGTCTTGCGGACGTTATGGCAAATCAGCTCCGCAGTGAATACTTCGATGAGCTGACGAAGGCGGACGGCAGACATCCCTTTGCGGGAGATGCTCTCAGCTACGGCGATATCGTCGATGCGCTCGGTGAGATCGGCAGAGAGGTCGAGGACGGCCTGTTCATCATCATGAGTGCGGAGTGCCGCGCGAATATCCGCAGAGATCCGGATTTCTCCGCCGCGAGACAGGGTGAGGTCATGTATACGGGACAGTTCGGAACTCTTTGCGGTATTCCGGTGCTGTTCTCGGTCAAGGTTCCCGCGGGCAAGGCGATCATCACGGACAGAGCAGCGGTGAAATTCTTCGTAAAGAAGGAGGCGAATCTTGAGCAGGATCGCGATATCGAGACAAAGGTGAATACGGTGGTCTACGAGAGACACGGGCTCATAGCCCTTGTCGATGACACCTCAACGGTGATCCTCGGTCCTGCCGCCGATGCGCTTACCGTGTCGGTCTCCGGCGGTGTTCCCACCGTATCCGGCAAGAAAAAGTCCTCTAACAGCGTATGGTACAAGCTCGGCGGCTCCGCTCCCCTTCTCGGAGACGTAATAGACGGGGAGCACGGCTGGACTCTGTACACCTCCGGCGCGGTGAACAGCGGCTCGGACGAGAGCACACTCGTAATGGCGGAGTGCGGAGACGACGGACTTTGCGTTTCCGCGGGTGTTGCCGCACTTTGAGGTGAAGCATGACGGAGAGATAAGCTGAAGCTGCTTACGGATATTCCGGAGAGCGACAAGACGAAGGATGAGCTTCTTGATCTGCTCATAGAACAGGCGAAAAGCTATCTTTTATCCTATTGCCGTGTGGATTTTGTCGATGAGAGTATGCTTCCCATAGTGCTCCGCATGGCGGCGGAGGATTACGGCCGCTCCGGCAGTGAGGGCGTCTCATACAGAAGCGTCTCGGGCGCGGCGGAATCCTATCTGGTCGAATACAGCCCGCAGATCACGGCCGCGCTTCGTCGCATCCGTCGAATGGGAGGTCACGGATGCTGAAAAACAGAGAGCGCTACATGAGGCTTTACGCGCCCTTGACGGAGGAGGGCGAGGGGGAATATCTGGGATCGTATCCCATGTCCTTCAGCTACAGAAGCTCCGAGGAGGTAGAGACAGGTGAGGTGCTCTACACGAATCTCCGTCTGTCCGCATATGCGGACAGGCGGAGAGCCCCGAGGGGCGGCTACAGGCGAGGAATGGTCATCACGGACGAGAGCGGCACGGAGCGGTATCACGTGCTCGTGCCGGTGCTTGCGGGACGTCTGTGGATAATGAAGATAGAGAGAGTTATTACAAACGGAGACGGGGAGGCGGAGCGATGATGAGATCCGATGCGGCGGTGGAGCATATTGCAAGGGTGATGGGCGATGTGTGCTCCGTGCCGATATGCCGATCACCGGCGACCTCCGCCGGCGAAAAGATGATATACAGATGCTCTCCCGCCGAATACGACGGAATGTGGGAGAGCTTCACCGTCACCGTCAGAGCCGTTTCGGGCGCCGTCAAGACGGCATTTGCGCGGACGGAGGAGCTGTCGAGGGCTCTGTGCACGCACGGAGATGAGGGAACGGAGCTTGAGGACGGAAGCCGAATACACGTGACGAGAGACGGAGCGGGAGGCAGCGGCTACATAGGACGGACGGGCTGCTTTTTCGTTATGGCGAAATTTCGCGTGAGGAGATATCTCCCCGCACGGAGAACGGAGGCGGTCGGAGACAGGTGACGGCAGAGACTGATGAAAGGATGATGAAATGACGGAACAGACCGTAACAAGGGAGTTTTCGCTCGGCTCGGGGGAGGTGTACATTGCCGGAGGCAGTGTACCGCAGAGCGAGCTTGAAGCAAAGGGGATCAGAGCGGGAGTGACAGACGGCGGCTGTGTGCTGAGCTGTGAATACATGGTAAAGGAGCTGTACGATACCGACGGCAGGACGGCGGCGGTGATCAAATACGGCGAAAAGGCAAGAGTGAAGGGAAGGCTGTGCCGCATCTCCCCCGAGGCGCTTCCGCTGATAGTCTCGGGAGACAGGGGAGCGGGCGGCACGGGGGAGGTGTCCGTGCTGCTCATCTGTCCGCTGACGGGGGACGAGAGCTTCAGGCTGTACCTGCGAGGCGGGATCCCCACGGGCACGGTGATAAGCGCCGCCGACGGCGGCGGGCTTGATTTCGAGCTTACGTGCGGCGGAGATCTTTCGGACGTGACACTGCGCCTCGGTGAGACTCTTGCGGGATCTGCGGGAGGACAGTGAGATGAGAGTATCAATAGGTAATGAGAGCTGTGAGATAGTCTTCGGCGCGGGCTTTATCTTGGAGAGCCTGTCGGCGGAGCCGCTTGTGCTCGGCACCGAGTATCCGGCAAGACCGCGCGAGAACAGGATCCCCGAGCGGCGCCGCATTTCGATGGAGGGATACATCGTGGCGCTCGGCGGTACGGAGGCGGAAAGGCGCGAGGAGATGCGTATGAGGCGGAGGCTGCTTGCATCTCTCAGTGCGCCCGACGGAGGCTTCTTCATTCGCATAGATGACAAATACGCATCACTGTGCGACGGGGAGCTTGTGTTTCTGAGGAGTGCGCCGTTTTCCGGCGACGAGAGGGAGCATTTCACGCTGCGCGCCGTGATAGAGAGCGGCTATTTCTACGGTGAGGAGATAACGCTCAGCCCGACGAGAGGTGTCGCGGGGATTCATCTCCCCGCATCTCTCGGAGAGGGAGGTCTTGTACTCGGGCAATACACCGGTGGCTCCGTGATACGCGTGAGAAACGGGGGAGACGTGCCGGTGGGCTTTGCCGCGGAGCTTATTCCGGAGGCGGATACGGCGATGCTCAGCATCAAGAATCATACGACGGGAAAGCAGATAGTATCACTGAGAAGCTTTTCGGCGGGAGACGTGATACGACTTTCGACACACCGTGACGAGCTGTATATGAGAGCAAGGCGCGGCGGCAAGGACGTGAATCTTGCCGGACTTGTGACGGACGATTCCGAGCTGTTTCTGCTTCCGCGCGGAGAGAGCATCATCGAGCTCGGGATAAACGAGCCCTACACGGGGAGCCTTACCTACAGAGAGGCTTATACGACATTTTGACGGAGGCGCATATGGAGCTTGTGAAGATATACGGCAGAGATCTTAAGCCGGTGGGAGAGTGTGGGGATTTTACCCGACTTGAGTATTCGAAGGAATTCAGAGAGGCGGGCACGGCGGAGCTGACACTGCCCGTCACCTCGGGCGCGGCGACCGTATTTGTGCCCGACGGATATATCTCCGTGCCCGACGGCGGAACGATGTACATTATCCGCTCGGTGGAGAGGGATATGCGCGGAGGAGAGGTGAGGGTGAGGTGCGAGGGACTGCTCTCACTCTTTCGCGGGACGGTGATCCCGCAGGAGTTCTCCCTGTACGGGAGCGTGACCTCACTCCTTCACGCGCTGGTACGCAAGGGCACGGCAAATCTGCCCGCGACGCTTTCGATAAGCGATGTGACGGTGGAGAAAAAAGTGGAGCTTGCCTCGGGAAGATCCGTACTGTACGACGATATGCTCAGCCTGTGCTACCTCGGTAAGATCGGAATGAGCCTTGAATACAGCGGCGGGAGGCTCGTGTTCTCGGCGCGCACCGTCAGAGACAGGACCGACGCCTCGGACGATCCGGTGCTCGTGTCGGGGAGGCTCGGAATACTCGATGCGGAGAGAGTGGTGCTCGATCTTTCCGCGTACCGCAACGTGGCAGTGGTATCGGGTGCGGAAAAGGAGAGCGGCGGACGGTATACGGTCACGGTGCGGAGCGACGGGCTTGACATATCCGACGGCTTTGACGATACGGAATATTTCGACCGACAGCTTCTCGTGCGCTTCGGTGCGCCGTTGTCGGATTATATGACCGAGGACTCCGAGGGAAAGAGCGTGCTTGACGAGAGCAAGTACACTGCGGCGATGAGGCTTGCGGGAGCCGCTGCGCTCGGCAGATGCAGACCGAGGATATACCTGTACTGTAACGGGAGCTCCGACGGCTTCGGAATACAGGCGGGAGATATGGTGAGGATAAGCGACGGGACGGGCGGCTTTGGCGGAACAGCCGTGGCGGAGCGGGTCGTGACGGTGTATTCGGAGAGAGGGTATACCGTGAGGACGGAGCTTCGCGCCGATGCGATACAACAATAACTGAAACGAAAGGATAATTTATGGAGAAATCATTTTTCTTTGATGCGGTGGTGACGGACGGAGTGCCCGACAGAAGCTACAGCGCGGCGGATATTGCCGCAAGAGAGGCGTGCATTATATCCGACGGAGTGATAGGCGGAGCCTCTCTTACCGTAAGGGGGCTCTCCTCGGCGGGAGTATATGTCGGAAAAGGTGCGGCATCCGTCGCGGGTTATACATATCTTAATGATGAGGAGCTTTTTATCCCGATAGAAGCCGGAGACGGGACGTATGACAGGATAGACTCCGTCGTGCTGAAGCTTGATCTCGGCGGTAGGTGCATTACGGCGACGGTCGTAAAGGGAAGACCGCTTGCGACTCCGACGGCACCTACCCTTCCGAAGGGCAATACGGTGAAGTATCTGCTTCTTGCGAATGTGCTCGTGCGCGCGAATGCGAGAAATTTCGACGGAGGCTGTATCATGGACAGGAGAGTGCTTGCGGGGTATGCCTCCGTAAAGGAGGACATGAAAAAGCTGCTCGGAGAATATATCGGAGAGCTTGATGCGGTGACGGCGGGAGAGGTGAGAGGGCTTCGCCGCGTGCTCGGCATCGTCAGCGATAACGAGGGAAAGAACACGGTGCTGTGCGGTGACGGTGTATACAGAGAGCCGCCGAGCTCCGTGCGTGAGGTGGCGGCGGAGTATACCACCTCGGGAGAATACACGTTTATTCCCGCGGAGCACCCGTCGGTGGGCGACGTTTACGATATTGAGGTGCAGGGCGCGGGCGGAGCCGGCGGCTCTCACAACGGAGTGGGATCAGAGGCGGAGGCGGCGGTGGCGGCGCATTCGTCTCGGTCGGCGGCGTAAAGCTGTACCGCGACACCTGCAAGGTCACTGTCGGAGCGGGCGGAGTCGGAGCTCTCGGCGGAAGCGGCGGCGACGGCGGCTACTCCTCCTTTGAGGGCTTTATAGCAGACGGCGGCGCGGGAGGAGGCGGCGGTGTTTCCGCGGCAGGCGGAGCCGGAGGTGCCGGAATGTTCTGCGGAGAGAGGGGAGCGGACGGCAAGCCGAACGCCGACGGTACGCTCTCGACTCAAAGCGGCAGAGGCGGATATTCGTATTACGGCAACGGTGCCGGGGCACCTCTCGGTGAGGGCTCGGTGAGGGCTCGGTGCAGGGCAATGATGCCGAGGTGACCGGAGCGGGCGGCTCGGGAGGCACGTCTGCCGCAGGAGCCTACGACAAGTCGGGCGGCAAGGGCGGCGACGGCAGAGTGACTGTTTATCGGTACACGTTAGGACAGAGTGAGGAGGCTTGACTGTGGTAGGTGCTCTTAAAAGAAGGATCACGCTTGAGTTGGATCGCTTCGGCGTGCAGAAAAGAATACCGGTAAGACAGGGGGATTCCCTCGTCCACCGCGTGGTGATAGATCTGACGTGGGACGGCAGGGCGTTTATTCCCGAGAACGTCGCGTGGGCGCAGGTGTACGCCCTTCTGCCGAACGGCAGATCCGTTACGGTGGACTGCAGGGTGTCGCGTCGGAGCGTCGAATTTGTGCCGACTGCGGAGCTCTTTGAGCTCGGTGGGCCGGTTCTGTGCCGTCTTGTGCTGAGAGGCGGCGACGGCGGAGAGCTTTATTCTCCCGCATTCGCCTTTGATGCGGAGGAGAGCCTTGTGGACAAAGGCGGCGCCGCCGCCGCAAGGGAGTATTCAAAGCTTGAGGAGCTGCTTCTCAGAGTGCTTTCGGCGTGCGAGAGGTGCGAGGCGACGGAGGCGGCTGTCTCCGCCATGCTCCCGATTCTCTCCGATTCCGAGCCGATAATGAACGGCACGGCGACGGCGGGGGTATCGGGGACGGCGGCGCGGGCGGATCACGTGCATCCGTCGGATGACAAGAAGATGCCGGCGATGAGCGAAATGGGCGCAAAGCCCACGCCTGTCATCACGGACAGATTCCCGCTCCAGAATCAGAGTGACGGCGAAATGAAGAAGGTGAGATGGTCGGACATGATATCCGCCATGAAAAAGTCGATCTATCACGTGGAGAGCGCGGACACGGCGGCGGGTATCACCGATATCGCGGAGAGCGGATACACGGCGACGATACCCGAGCTTGACGGAGATGCGACGATAGCTCTTATCGGGGACGTGGAAAGCGCCCTTGCCGAGGCAAAGGCAAACGGGGATTTTACTCCCGTAAAGGGAGTGGACTACTGGACGGAGGCGGATAAGGCGGAGATAGTCGAGGCGGTGCTCTCACGGCTGGCGGAGCAGTGACGGTGATACGGGTGTATCGGAATATGCGCGGCTGTGCGGAGCGGATAAACAAAGGAGGGACAGGACATGACATGGGAGATAGCGCTCGGGGTTATAGCGCTTCTCGGCTTTGCGGGCACGTCGGCGGCGCAGGCGTGGAAGCTCTCAAAGACGATAGGCTCTCTTGAGTCGGCAGTGGCATCTCTTGAGGCGGCGGTCAAGGAATTTCGCTGTAACGCACACGCGACTCATGAGAAGCTGTTTTCCCGACTTGACGAGCACGGAAAGCGGCTGTCCGAGCATGAGGTCAGGATAAAAAATCTCGAAAAGGAGAAAAACGATGAAAAAGCTCGGTAAAAAATGGCTTTGCGCGGCGGGGATCCGCGCGATAAGGACGGTGGCGCAGACCGCCGTCGCAACGATAGGCACAACGGCGATGCTTGCTGATGTAAATTGGCTGTCGGTGATATCCGCATCGCTTCTTGCGGGTATTCTGTCCGTGCTGACGAGCATTGCGGGACTGCCCGAATGTAAGGAGAATGAAGATGAGTAACAGCGCACTTGTAAGCTATACGAATTACAGCCCGAACCGCAGTGCTCCGAGAAATCACGCGATAGACAAGATCACGATCCACCACACGGCGGGCGTGGTGAGCGTTGAAAGCCTCGGCGCGATGTTCGCCTCCCCGTCAAGACAGGCGAGCTCAAACTACGGAATAGGCAATGACGGCAGGATAGGACTGTTCGTCGATGAGGCGGATCGCTCTTGGTGCTCCTCGGATGCGGGGAATGACAACAGAACGGTCACGATCGAGGTATCGAACAGCGAGGTCGGCGGTGAGTGGCGTGTGAGCGATGCGGCGCTTGAGAGTCTGCTTGAGCTCTGCACCGATATATGCCGCCGCAACGGAATAAAACAGCTGAATTTCACGGGAGATGCGAGCGGAAGCCTGACGATGCACAAATATTTTGCGGCAACGGCTTGCCCCGGTCCTTATCTTGAGAGCCTTTTCCCGCACATTGCGGAGGAGGTAAACAGGCGGCTGAGATGCGGCTCGGGAGACGTAAACGGTGACGGAGCGGTGGATCTGAGAGATGTCACGGCGATAATGAAGCACCTTGCCGGTTGGGGAGAGGCGATAGATACGGGCAATGCCGACGTGAACGGTGACGGCAGGGTCGGACTTGCCGACGTCACCGAGCTCATGCGGGGGCTTGCGGGGGAGGAGTAGCATACCGGGGCGCGTGGGTGCGAAATCACGATGAATTTTGCAAGATTTCGCGCCCGCTCCTTCATTTTTTACTTTCAAACCGAAAAAATAGCCGAAATTCGGCGCAAAAACAAAATTTTTGCCGCATATCTCTTGCAATTTGCCATGCTTTGTAATATAATATATGGCAGTATGCTATGACTGTGGCGTTTTGTGTAAACAGCGACAGCAAGAGAAGGGAGCCCTTTCTATGACAAAACTGATTCTGCCTGAGGGATACAGCTCCGTGCTTGATATGGGAGACACTCAGCGCGCAATAGAGCTCGGCAAGCAGAGCTTTGCCGGAGGACTGTCCGAGAAGTTGAATCTCCGCCGTATATCCGCACCTCTGTTCGTGCTGCCCGAGAGCGGTCTTAATGACAATCTCAACGGCGTGGAGCGACCCGTTTCCTTTGATATTCCGGCTACGGGCAAGTGCGCCGAGATAGTACATTCTCTTGCAAAGTGGAAGCGCATGGCGCTGTACCGCTACGGCTTTGCCGCCGGAGAGGGACTTTACACCGACATGAACGCCATTCGCAGAGATGAGGAGCCGGACAATCTTCACTCCGTATACGTGGATCAGTGGGACTGGGAGAAGGTCATCACGCGAGAGGAAAGATGCGACGAGTATCTGCACGATACGGTGAGGAGAATAGTCGGAGCGATGAGCGAGGCGGCGAGAGCCCTGCGCAATGCATTCCCCGCGCTGAAGCGCGAGATCGTCGAGGACGTGTATATCGTGAGCTCGGCGGAGCTTGAGAGAATGTATCCCGAGCTTACTCCCAAGGAGAGGGAGGACAGGATATGCCGCGAGCACGGCACCGTGTTTATCCAAGGGATCGGTGCGAAGCTGCCGCTGTCGGGCAAGCCGCACGACGGCCGCGCTCCGGATTACGATGACTGGAGCCTCAACGGAGATATACTTGTATGGTATGAGCCGCTCGGACGCGCCGTCGAGCTTTCGTCGATGGGCATAAGGGTGGATCAGAGCTCTCTTGCCGAGCAGCTTGAGGCGGCGGGAGCGAACGATCGCCGTGAGCTTGAGTTCCACCGTATGCTTCTTGCGGGAGAGCTTCCGCTGACTGTCGGCGGCGGTATCGGACAGAGCAGACTGTCCCTTGTGATGACGGAAAAGGTACATATCGGAGAGGTACAGTGCTCCGTTTGGCCCGATGAGATGTACAGAGTTTGCAGAGAGCACGGTGTGTTCCTGCTGTAATCTGTCGGGAATGACTTTCAAATACAGCGGTAACGGAAAGGTGGATTCAAATGACATATCAGCAGATGAGCAGAGAGAAGCTTATGGCGGTGCGCGACGGCGCCGCCGCAAGACTCGGGGAATACAGGAGCAAGGGTCTGAGCCTTGATCTTACGAGAGGCAAGCCCGGTGCGGAGCAGCTTGATCTGACGGTCGGGATGCTCGGCGTTATTTCCGGAAATGAGGACTGCTTTTCCGAGGGCGGGCTTGACTGCCGCAATTACGGAATACTTGACGGACTTCCGGAGGCAAAGAAGCTGTTCTCGGATCTGCTGGGGATCCCGTCGGAGAGGATATTCGTTGCGGGAAATTCGTCGCTCAATCTGATGTACGATACCGTGGCGAGAGCCATGCTTTACGGCGTTGTCGGCGGAGAGCTTCCTTGGGGCAAGCAGGGCGAGGTGAAATTCCTCTGCCCCTCACCGGGATACGACCGCCACTTCAAGATATGCGAATCTCTCGGGATAAAGCTGATCACGATCGACATGACGCCCGACGGCCCCGACATGGATCAGGTACGCAAATGGGCGGAGCACGATGCATCCGTAAAGGGAATATGGTGTGTGCCCAAGTTCTCCAATCCCGACGGCGTGACCTATTCGGATAAGGTGGTCGAGGAGATGGCGGCGCTGAAGCCCGCGGCTCCGGATTTCAGGATCTTTTGGGATAATGCCTATGCCGTGCATGAGCTGACGGATGAGCAGGTGCCCCTTGCGGATATTTTCGAGCTTGCGGCAAAGTACGGCAACGAGGACAACATATTCTATTTCGCATCCACCTCAAAGATAACCTTCCCCGGCTCGGGAGTTGCGATCATGGCGGCGAGCGAGAGAAATCTTGAGCAGATCAAGAGCATACTTGCCTGCCAGACGATAGGCTTTGACAAGATCAATCAGATGCGCCACGTGAAGTATTTCAAGGATGCTGAGGGAATACGCAGACATATGCGCCGCCATGCGGCTCTGATACGTCCCAAGTTCGAGATAGTCGACAGAGTGATGCATGAGGAGCTTGACGGAACGGGCGCGGCGGAGTGGCGTATGCCCAAGGGCGGATATTTCATCGGGCTGTACGTGCCCGAGGGATGCGCGAAGGCGGTATACGATGAGTGCGCGAAGGCAGGCGTTGCCTTGACCAAGGCGGGCGCGACATACCCCTACGGACACGATCCCCATGACCGAAATCTCCGCTTGGCACCGACGTACCCGAGCGAGGCGGATCTTGAGACTGCCACGCGGATACTTTGCGAGGCGGTTAAATATGTGGCGGCGAGCAAGGTGCTTGCGGCAGAAAAATGAAAATGACAGGCTGTGCCCTCGGGCACAGCCTGTTTCGGTATATTACGCGCACGGGTACGGGTGCAAAGCACGCGAGTGCGGGTGCGAAAATTTTCGAAAAAACGGCAGTGCCGCCGCCTTGTGCGGAGCACTGCCGAGGTGCGATATCACTTGAGATATACGGTCTCTCCGGTCTTTGCGGATTCGAAGCCGGCGAGGATGACGCGCAGAACGGCGCGCATCTGATCGTGAGTTACGAACTGCTCCTCCTTGCCGTCGATGGCGGCAACGAAGTTGCGGTAGTAATCGTGAACGTCGGATACGGGACGGGGTGCCTCGTATTCGTCGACCGTCACACTGTCACGGGGCGCCATGGTCTTGGTGAGACCTGCTGCGGTCTGAACGGGGAGAACGTCGTTCTCGTGCCAATACTTGCACTTGACCACCTGCGCGTTTTCGCGCCAGTCGGTGATGACTGCGGAGCCGTTCTTGGCTCTCATGTAGAAGCGGGGCAGTGCGATGAAGTTGTATGTGCCGACCTCAACAAGGGCACGCTGTCCGCCGTCAAATTCCAGCTCAAGCTGAACTCCGTCGTCCACCTCACTGTTCGTGATGTGATCGAAGCGGCAACGAACGCTCTTTACGGTGTCGAAGCCGAGGATCATGAGGATCTGGTCGATCAGGTGTACGCCCCAGTCAAAGAGCATACCGCCGCCGTGCTCCTTCTCACCTCTCCAGTCGGAGGGGATACCTCTTGAGCCGTGGATCCTTGATTCGATGTTGATGACCTCACCGATCTCGCCGCTCTCCTTGAGCGCCTTCATCGCGAGATAGTCCACGTCCCAGCGTCTGTTCTGGTGTACCGCGAAGATCTTGCCGTTTTTGTTTGCGGCGGCGATCATTCTCTCAAGTGAATCCATGGAGAGAGCGACGGGCTTTTCGCAGATGACGTTCTTGCCCGCCTCAAGGCAGGCGATGACTACTTCCTCGTGGACATCGTTGGGGATAGCGACGGTGACAAGCTCAATGGACTTGTCGGAGAGAAGCTCCTCACGCGTTGCGAAGGAGCGGATCCCGCGAGACTTCGCAAGCTCACCTCTCTCGGGGTTAATATCGTAAATGCCGGCGAGAGACACAACATCGCTTTTCAGCATATGCTCGGTGTGCCAACCGCCCATTCCGCCGTAACCGATAACGGCTGCGTTCTTTTTCATAACAGACCTCCGAATTATGCCGTGGGCATAAAGCATAGATTAAGCTTACAGACGGCAGTGCCGCCTGTAATTTAATTATATCACTATTTGTTCGGAAGTCAATACGGATTTGCCGATTTTCCCGATTTTGGCGGAAAATACCGCACGTATGTGGCGGATGCGGCGCATATCGAGGAAGAAAAATGATGCCGCGGGGCATAAAAAAATACCGAAAAATATTGACATACGGAGTATTTTGAAGTATACTTATTTTGGACAGCGATATGCCTGTACTATAACGAGAGATTTAGCTTAGCGAGGAGAAAAATGAAAAGGATACTTGCCCTTGTCGTCGCGCTTGTCATTGCAGTGAGCGCGCTCTCTGCCGGCGTTTGTGCCGCAGATAAGTCGGACCTTCTTGCGGAGGCCGCAAAATCACCTGTTTACAAGTATGTAAAGATCGCACTTGAGAATGCCGCAAGAACCGTGGAGATCACGGACGAGCAGGCGGAGAAGCTCCTGCCCGTTATACAGCGCTTCAATACGATAGTGACCGAGGATCTCGGCCCTACTGCTCGTAATGACAACGACATCTACACCATGGATCAGATCAGAGCCGTGCTGGAGTGTGTCTCCGAGGCGTGCGAGATACTGAACTACACCTACAAGACAAAGCCCTCCTCCGATCCCAAGCATATCGGAGATTCCGTGTTCATGATCTACGATCAGAACGGCAAGCTCGTATTTGAGTACGACGGTGACGTCGTTGCGGATACGTCCGCGGCTTCCGATGCCGACACCGTTACCCTTGCGGTCGGCGCGACCGTAATGCTTGCTCTCGGAGCGGCGGCGATCGTTGCGGCAAAGAAGCGCGATCTCGTAAGATAAGCCATGAATGAGCGTACCGTCGGCGGTACGGTAAAAAGGGTGCTGATATACAGTATCCCTTTTTTGCTACTATCAGCCGCAATATATCTTGCCTCTGCGTGGGGGATCGAGACCTTTGTCGAGGGGAACATCTACTACAGGCTTGTGATGCTTGCGCCGGAGGACGGCGGCGATACCGAGCCTATCGTGCCGACCGATCGGAAGACGGAGGAGCTGGAGGAGAACAACAGCGGCGACGCCTTCACAGTGCCGGCGGATTTCCCCGTGATCTCACTCGGTGAGCAGTGGGCGACCATAACCATAGAATCCGCAGGAGTGTGGGAGGTGCCCGTACTGCACGGCGACTATGACGAGAATCTTTGGAAGGGGATAGGACACTACTCCAATTCGAGATTTCCGGGACAGCACGGCAAGGTGGTGCTCTCGGGTCACGTCGGCATATACGAGTTCTTCCAGCGCCTTGAGACTATGTCCGTAGGCGATACCGTAAGGCTTGATACGATATACGGCGAGTACGTGTACAGAGTCACCGAGACGGTCATCTTCGATCAGTCGGAGAAGGGACTGCTCCTGCCCGAGGAGAAGGACACGGGAGACAGGCTCATCTGCTATACCTGCTATCCGTTCCGCACCACCTCGGTGAGAACGCAGAGATTTGCCGTAATATGTGAGCTTGTATCGGGCAGAGACTGGACTGTGCCCGTATCCGGCGGAGAGGAGAATGTACAGTGAGGATCGTCCGAAGGATCGCATCGGTGCTTCTCTGCCTTGTGATGCTCGTCACCCTTGCTGCGGGGATCGTAATGCTTGCCGTCCGCGGAGCCGTGTCGGGACTGTCCGCCGCAGATGCGGTCGATGACGGATACACGGAGCTGCTGTACGGGGAGCTGTACGAGGCTCTTGAGAAAAAGACGGCGCTTGTGGTGGTGAAGGTCGAGGATATCTCGGATATCATCACCGAGGAGAACGTACGAGAGGAAGCTGTCGCGGCGAGTGAGGCGGTGATATGCGCCCTGCTCGGGCGTGACGGTGCCGAGTGGCACTATGAGAATGAGGCGCTGTACGAACGGGTGCTGTCCGTGCTCACGGCTTACGCCGACGAAAGCGGCATCGAATATGAGAATGGCTCTGCCGAGACGGTGTACACCGCGCTCTGCGATACGGTGACGGAGGAGCTTGAGGTACTGCCGATCGGCTATGCCGAAAAGCTGTCCCCCGCGATATGCGCTCTGATGCGGCTGTGCGATGCGTGGTACATTCCGATCTCTACATATATTATATGTACGCTCTGTCTCCTGCTCATCGGCAGAAGATATCTCAGAGGCGCTCTCTACGATGCGGCGCTCACCTCGTTTGTCTCCGCATTTGCCGTATCGTGCTGTACGTCGATCCTGTACGCCAAGGATTACCTTGCCGAAACAGTGCTTGACGACGGCGTGCTCGGATATTTCCTGCGGAACGGCTTCAATTCCGTTATGCGTGACGTGAGAACGATCTCGCTTGTACCGACCACCGTATTCGGCGTGCTCGGCATCGGTGCGGTGATCGCGGCGGCGCTCGGCGGAAGAAAGACCGAGCCGGACGGAAACACACCCGACGGAGATACCCACGAAGCACTTTTCCCCGAAGCACCTGTCACCGACGGTGATGACTCGAAAGCACCCACCCCCGAAGCACCCGCGCCCGACCCCGATACCCCTGCGATGGAGTAGACCCAATGCTGTCGACTTACCCGCATGATCCCGACGGAAGTGAGCGAAAAATGAGATCTTCTCGGCGCTCTCGCCCACGGGAAAATATGTGCGAAAAATGTCGCGAAAAAAATTGCGGAATTAACAAATTCTCTATTGCAAAATCCGAAAATGTGTGATACAATACATTGAATAAAGAATAAGTCAATGACGAAGCAAAAAACGGCTCTCGACGGACACATCACACGGAAAATTTCGGTTTCCGTAATTATTTTGCGCAAAATGTAGTGGGCGCTACATTTTTCGGCTCGCCGAGCCGAGACACACCCGTCACCGACGGGGCACATTTTGTGGGTAACGCCGAAAGGCTCCCAAATATAAATTTTTATTTATTCCATTAAGGAGGTTTTTGTTATGAAAACAAGAACGAAGGCATTGGTACTTACCCTTTGCGCGGCGTTGCTCGTAGTCACGACTGTGTTTGCGACAATGGCGTACCTCACTGCGAATGACAAGGTTGAGAACACGTTCACAGTAGGTAAAGTTGCGATCACCCTCGATGAGGCAAAAGTGGACAGCATGGGCAGTCAGATAACTTCTGGCGGTCAGCCTGTGGCTCGTGTTGATGAAAACACCTACAAGCTCATCCCCGGTCACACGTATTTGAAGGATCCTATCGTTCACGTTGCTGCGGGCAGTGAGGACTGCTACCTGTTTGTAAAGATTGATAATCAGCTGAAGGATATCCTTGTTTCTGATGATGGCTATAATAGTGTCGATGATCAGATGAAAGCTAACGGCTGGGCGTACTTTGCCGAGCAGGATGTATGGTATTACATCGGTACCGGCGCTGATGCAGATGTAGACGGAAAAGTTGTTTCCGCGGGTACAAATGTACCGGTATTCTCCTCTATCGAAGTTAAACCCGATGTCGAAGCAAATACTCTTGCTACCTACGAGAACAAGCAGATCATTGTAAATGCATACGCTGTTCAGGCAGATGGATTTGAAAGTTTGCCGAGCACACAGGCAGCATTGGCTTGGGGAGCCACCTTCGGTAAGCCCGCAGAGGCAACGACAACCGAGGCAGAAGTTCCTGCTGCCGAGTAAGCATGACAGATAACGGCTGCGCGCCGATATTTGATAAAAAACAAACAAAGGATACAGCAAATGAAAAAGTTTATTTCAATTGTTGCCATAGCACTTGTGCTCTGCTGCGTTGTCGGCGGTACTCTTGCATGGCTCCGGGCAGAGACCACACCCGTTGTAAACACCTTTACATACGGTGATATCAACATTACTCTCACAGAGACTACCACCAACTATAAGATGGTTCCCGGAAGTAATATCGCAAAGGATCCTATGGTCACCGTTAAAGCAAACAGTGAGGCTTGCTACCTGTTCGTTAAGATCGAGAAGTCTGCAAACTACGATACATACCTTAATGGTTACGCTGTTGCAGAAGGCTGGACTCAGCTTGTTGATGACAATGGTGATATCGTAGACGGAGTTTTCTACCGTACGGTAGCCGCAAACGCTGCGGATCAGGACTTCTATGTGCTTAAGGGAGAAGGTACCGGTACTCTTAAGAACGGCTTTGTTACCGTGAATACCAACGTTACTAAGGCTCAGATGGAGGCACTTCAGGTTGAGGGCGCTACGCTTCCCACTCTGACCTTCACAGCATATGCGGTACAGAGCGAGAACATTACCGGTGGCGTATACGGTGCTTGGACAATCGCAAATTCCTGATCTGAGCGCAGTACATAACCTCGGACCCGGCAAAGACTTAATTTAAGGCAAAATTTATTTCAATAAAAGAAAGGTAAAGCAAAAATGAAGAAGAAAATCTTATCCGTTTGTCTTGTTGCAGTGATCGCTGTCACCGCTATCGCGGGCGCATCTCTTGCGTACTTCACCGACACCGACGATGCAACAAACGTATTCACCGTAGGCGGCGTAAAGATCGCCCTCAACGAGCAGCAGAGAAACGATGCCGGCACTGCACTCGAGGCTTTTGAGAACGACAAGGTTCTCATGCCTATCGCCGGCTCCGCACAGGGCGCAAAGGACAAGTTCGGCCTTCCCACCGCCGAGAACTACGTTGACAAGATCGTTACCGTAAAGAACACCGGCGCAAGCGAGGCTTTCGTCCGCGTATTCGTTGCTATCCCCACCGCTCTCCAGGATGAGGAGACTGCTGCCGACAATGTTCTCCACTGGAACACCGGTAACAAGTTTACCGCTGCCGGCGACTACGACACCACCGCAACCAAGCAGCCCGAGCATGCAGACTACAGCACAAAGTGCGTATTCGCTAACGTAGGAACCGCTACCATCGACGGTATCGCATACGACGTTTGCTCCTTCACCTACACCGATGCACTTGCAGCAGGTGATGAGACCGATTACGCAGCATTCGTAGGCTTCTACCTTGACGAGAGGGTTGACGCTCGCGTTGATTACATTGAAGAGAACGATGAGATCATCGAGAAGACCGTTTACTACGTAAAGAACGCAGACGGTACTACCACCGATATCGACTTCGATTTCTCCAACGGTGTGACCATTCCCGTAGTTGCTCAGGCTGTTCAGTCCGCAGGCTTTGACACTGCCGCCGAGGCATTCGCAGCATCCGGACTTGCCGCAAATCCTTGGGCATAAGTAGCTTCAAATGATCCCGAAGGCTTCGGGCGATACCCTGCTTCCTCGGAAGCAGGGTGTATACAGGTACCTCACGTGTCGGGATACCTGTATATGCCCTGCATCGCAGAGGCGATAATAAAATAATAAGCTCATCAGCCACGGCGACGGACGGCGGGTCGGTGAGCATATCTTGCTGTATCGCGCACGGCGCGCGGTATCAGCCCGTCCGACATACCACAGAACCAAGGAGGAGCATCAAGATGTCAACCATGAGAAAAAGGACGGTTGCCTTAATAATCACTCTGTCTATGCTTATCACTATCCTGCCGAGCAATATCATTGTCGGGAGTGTTGCCGATTACAATACCCCGAGCAGTGAGCATATCGGCGCAGTGGCAAAGATAGTTGACGATGATTTTCCTCTTGCGGATAATCCGTCGGATATGGCGGGCACCCACGTGTGGAGCAATATCAGGGCGGCGGATATGCCCGAGAGAGTTATCATCACGAATTACTACTACGATGCGAGCATGGAAAATTCCGAACCGATGTACGAGATCGACGCGGCTGTCGGCTATGAGTGGCCGTCGATGCTCAAGAATTACCACTGGATACAGGCGAAATCCGTCGATATAGTCGAGGAGAACGGCGAGACGGGAGTTATCGGAGGTGACGGCAAGGTCACGGATTATCTTGAGCTTGAGAGATTCGACAGAGAGACGCTCCTTGCGAAGACCTCACTCCGCGGCGACGTTTCCTATCAGTGGCAGATACGCTATGACACTCCGAAGGATCTCTGGGTGGACATTCAGGGCGAATGTGACCGCGAGATCGAGGTTACATACGGACTTATCCTCTCACTGCTTGACGAGTTCAGATCTGTCGCTATCCGCTGTGAGAGCACAACGGATACAAAGACCAACCACAGCGAGCCGATAACGGTGACCTCCGTTCCGCTTGTGAGCGATCTCGGTGAGGTCGCGGCGACGGCCTCCTTGGACGATGAGGGTACTGCCGTATCCGGAGCGGGCAGAGCGCTTCGCGCCGCAAGGGAAGTGGCTCCGCTTGCAGAGAACGACATCTACAACGTCGTTATTAACTACAATTACGAGGACGGATCGACTGTATACCAGTCCCACACGGCAAATATCGGCGCGGGAACAAACTACAATCAGACGGTGACCTTCCCCGTGATCAAAGGATATCTGCCTTACGTTGACAACGCACGGAAGGATTCGTACACGTTTAACATCACGAATATTCAGGCGGACGTTACCGTAAACGTAGTGTACAAACCCACGGACGTAAACTACACGGTCATCCATTATCAGCAGAACGTTGACAATGACGATTATTCGCTGGTAGCGACCGACAGAAATACGGGTCTCACCGGAGCTCAGGTTCCCGAGGTGCACAACACATACGAGGGCTTCTACAATCTGGCATACGAGCGCCCCACCATTGCGGCGGACGGCTCTACCGTTATTGAGGTATACTATGACAGATACTACTATCTGCTGAACTTCGATATGACGGGCGGATACGGCACCGATCCCGTGTACGCGCGCTACGGCGCGACGATCCCCGAGATAAAGGATCCGACGAAGGCAGGATACAATTTCATCGGCTGGTCGGAGACCAAAGAAGGTACCGAGACTGCGACACTGCCCGATAAGATGCCCGCATATGCGGACGGCGCAAAGACCTACTACGCAATTTGGGAGATGGTCGCTACCGCCAAGGTGACCGTGGTATTCTGGGGTGAGAACCCGAACGATGAGGGCTACTCATACCTTGCGGATTCGACCGATGTGATAGATCTGACACCCGGTAAGGAGTTCACCTATACCGAGGAAGGAATGTTGATCTGCGACCGCGAGGTGCACACTCATACCGATGCGTGCCTCGGCTGCGGTAAGACGGAGCATACGCACTCTGCCGTCGGCGGAGCTTGCTACACGCTGACCTGTACTGTTGATGTCCATACCCACGGCACAGGCTGTTATGACGGGGTGGGAAATGGGACGACATACGTTATTGGCGCTCCCGATAATCCTCAAAACGGACAGGTGTTTCAGTGGCTCTCATTTTCCACTACCTATATCTACATCTACGGTACATGGTATGAGTACTCCGGATCGACCGCAAGCGGAAGCATCGCTCCCACTACCTGCGGCAAGACCGAAAACAACCACACCCACACAAATGACTGCTATGCTTTCACCTGTACGGCCGAGGAGCATACTCATACAAATGATTGTAATGCGTGCGGCAAAGAGGTGCATACACACAACTCCGAGTGCTATTATCAGGGCGCCGGACTTGATACGACCAAGTGGAAGTTCGTCAGATCCGACACCGTAACGGTCGCGGCAGACGGCTCCACCGTTGTGAACGTGTATTATGACAGAACCACGTTTAAGTTGGAATTCTACAGCAGAGACGGCAGTACACATCACGGAACGATAGAAGATAAGTGGGGCTCGCAAATAGGCGACCGATTCCTCGATGTAAACAGCGCCGCCGGCGGAAACCTGTGGATGACGACAAGAAACGGCAACAGCGGTCCTTACACAGCTTTCTTGGAGATCATGCCGAATGCGAACAGAAATTATTATCTCCGCTCGACAAGTACCACCGAACAAAAGGCATACTATTATGTTGAAAAGCTTGACGCGTCGGGCTATGATGAAAAATATGTAGTAACTGCTTATTCGAGCAGTTCGTTGCATCCGACCGAAGAAGACTTTATGGACATAGAGGGCTTTACTTTCAAAGAAGCGGTGTTCAGGTCAAACAATCAGGACATAACCGTAACCGAAAAGGGTGAATACGATTACAATTACAACAACGCTAAGTTCTACTACACGCGTAACAGCTACAAGCTGACCTTCAACGATGGCTATGAGAACGTGCGGAACGAGTCGGTAAAATATCAGGCATCTCTCGGTACTTACAATGACTACGTTCCCGAGGTACCGTCGCAGTACGAGCCCGGCTCCGTTGAGTTTGCGGGCTGGTATCAGAACCCGCAGTGTACCGGTGAGGAATATAAGCTTGACGAGCACACGATGCCGGCAAACGATCTGATCCTCTACGCAAAGTGGGTGCCCGTAAACCACACGGTCGAGTTCTACCTCACCGAATCATCGGTGGATATCTATCATCCCGCAGATGTCGATCAAGATGCAGAGTTTACCGTTCCTCACGGTGACCATATCGCCGAGGACTACGTAAGGACACACCTTGACAAGGCTTCGATGAACAATGCAAAGCCGAACGGCGACTACACGTTTGTATACTGGTACTACATCGAGAACGGCGTGAAGCATCCGTTCGACCCCTCCACGAGCATCAGAAAGGATCTGGTTCTCTACGGTGAGTGGTCATCGAACACGCTCAAGGAATATACGATAAGGTATGTTCTTAAGGACGATAACAACGTAAGGGTCGCGGACGATACTCACGGAAGCGGACTTGCGGGAAGCACCAAGACCTTTGAGCCGAAGGGCTCGGAGCAGCTCTACACGCAGTATCAGGATAATTACTTCCCGACGGTAAAGTCGAAGTCGGTTATTCTTGATATTGACGCGAACGAGATCATTATCATATTCGAGTATGAGAATGATCAACTGCCGTATACGGTAAGGTACCTTGAAGCCGGAACGAATAAAGTTCTGCATGACCCTAAGGTAGTAAGCGACAACACAAAGGCTGTCGTTACCGAGACCTTCGTTCCGATAAACGGCTATATGCCCGATGCATACCAGAAGCGTCTCGTGGTTTCGACCGACGGCAACAATGAGATCATCTTCTACTACACGAAGGACGAGGTACACGCCTACTACAAGGTAACTCACTACATTCAGAACACAGACGGCACAACATGGAGTGAGTACAAGTGGTCGGATTCCGTCGGTGATATCGGTACAAGATATACCGCGTCTCCCATAGATATTCAGGGCTTCACGTACAAGGAGACCAAGTACGTGGCGGACGGCACGGAGGTCACGGACGTAACGAGTGAGGGCGCAGTCCTCACCGCCAAGGGACTTGAGATAGATCTCTACTACGTCCGAAACGAGTACCCCTATCAGGTGCGCTATCTTGAGCAGGGTACAGGTAAGGAGCTTGCCGACCCCAAGAACGGCACCGGCCTGTACGGCGCTTCCGTGACCGAGAACGCTATCGACATCGCAAGCTACGATAAGGTGGCTCCGACAACTGCGACGATCACGATACGTATTGAGGAGGGTGCAGACCCGACACTCAATATCATAACCTTTTACTACAAGATACAGACTGTCACCATAAACTACAAGGTGGCTGTAGGTGAGGGTACCGTAAGTCCCGCAAGTGAGACGGTAGAGCTTGTCGGTCACACGCCGATCGGATCGACCCCGACGGCGGGTGCGGGCTACAGATTCGACGGCTGGTACACCGATGAGGCTTGTACAACGCCCGTTGATTCGAGCTGGATAGCGTCGAGCGGTAAGATCAATCCCCCCGAGGCAGTGGCGGCAACGTACTACGCAAAGTTCGTTCCCGCAAACGCCGATCTCGAGATAGAGAAGAAGTTCCCCGCGAACACGAATTACTCCGAGGTCGACAAGAATCAGACCTTTGTCTTTGAGGTAAAGGGAACAGCCGGAACGGCAACGGCGGACGTAAGTCTGACGGTGACGGTACACGGCGCGGGAAGCGTCACGGTGAAGGATCTGCCGATAGGCACGTACACGGTGACCGAGAAGACCGACTGGTCATGGAGATATGAGCCGACAGGCGGTGCAGACACCCAGACCGTAACGCTCTCGGCAACAGGCACAAACAAGGTTACCTTTACAAATGAAAGAAAAGAAGATAAATGGCTTGACGGAGATTCGTCCTGCGTGAACATCTTCAGCGGCAAAAAAACGGCGGAAATCGACTAAGAGGAGGAGCTACTAATGTACGATAAAAACAAGTCAACGGCGCATTACAGCCCTGCTCACAGGAAATTGAGGACGAAAAAACAGCTCTTTCTGATAGCGGCGCTGACTGCGGTAATGTGCATAGTCATATCGGCTGTGACACTGGCATATATCTTTACAAGCACGGGGGATGTGAAGAATATCTTCACGCCCTCCGAGGTCGGCGGCGACGTTGTCGAGGATTTCGACGGCGAGGTCAAGGAGAATGTTCGCGTAAAGAACACCGGAGATGTGGAAAGCTACATCAGGGCAAGCGTTATCGTGACGTGGATGAACGAGGCGGGAACCGAGGTCGCACCTACACTTCCCGTTGAGGGCACGGATTACACGATCGAGTATGCGGACGAGATGACGACGAGCTGGATCAAGGCAGATGACGGCTTCTGGTACTATACGGTGCCGGTAGCGCCGGGTGATGAGACAGATTACCTCATCACGGAGTGTAAGCCGACGGAGAGTGCGAACAAGCCGGACGGCTACTATCTCTCGGTAGAGATCATCGCATCGTCTATCCAGTCTACCCCCGCATCGGTCGTCACGGAGCAGTGGGATTCCGGTGTTTCAGCCGTAGATGCCGATGACGGCAGCTTGACGATCAAGAAAACGGTCGTGGCGGAATGAGGAGGACGGATATGAAAAAGATACTTAAAAAGCTGTTTGTCCTCATCTGCACGCTGTCACTGCTTGCATCAATGGCTGTAAGCGTGCTTGCCGACGGAACCGTCATCTATGACGGAAATGCGAAGAAGTTCATCTTTAGCCCCGGAAGCGAATACTCCCCCACGGATCTGTTTACGGATTTCAAGGGAATAATGCCCGGAGACAGCATAACACAGAAGGTGTTTATCAAAAACGATATCGCCAACAACGTGAAGATAAAGCTGTATATGCGCTCTCTCGGAGCAAAGGAAGGCTCCGAGGATCTGCTCTCAAAGCTCCGGCTTGAGGTGGTGCAGGACGGTGAATCAAAGCTGTTCGATGCGCCCGCCGCAGAGCCCGCACAGCTTACCGATTGGGTGTACCTCGGTACGTTCTATTCGGGAGCGGAGATAGATCTTGACGTAAAGCTGGACGTTCCCGCCGATCTCGGAAACGAGTATCAGGGAGCTATCGGCTACCTTGATTGGGAGTTCCGAGTTGAGGAGATGCCGATCGAGCCGAGCGACCCCAAGCCGCCGCAGACAGGCGACTCCACGGGACGGGTCATGATCCCCGCGGCGATCAGCGGAATCGTAATCATCGCACTTGCGGCATATGAGATCCGCCGCAGATACGCAAAAAACAATGAGATCTGACAAAAAGCCCATTCACCGATGTGAATGGGCTTTTTTGCGTGCGGCGCGCCGCAGACCGTATGCTCCACCCGCGCCCGACGGAGATACACACGTGCTGTCGGCTCCTCCCCGTCGGCTTTTTTCGCGCCGTCACCTCGGAGGTGGCAGACCTGCTTCCGCCGCCGTCACCTCGGAGGTGGCAGACCTGCTTCCGCCGCCGTCACCTCGGAGGTGGCAGACCTGCTTCCGCAACACGCCACCTCCATTGCCCGATGGTTTTTGAGGGGAGTACGAGGGGGCTTTTTCAAAAGTCCCCTCGTATGGTGTCACGTGTGAGCAAGCATACCCACCCGCACCTCTCGGCGGCGAAATTCGCGGAGAATTTACAGCACAATTTACACAGCGTTCATACAAGAATATCGGACTTGGGGTATAATATACGTGAGTAGAATTGTCCGTTCGGCGTGTGCGTGTACTCGCGTGCGCCTTGAGATAGTGCGGTGCAGAAGTGCCGCTATATACACCGATAAGGCTCGGAGCCTGTCGGCATTATGATGGATCTGCCTATACCACGGTTTCGGATCAAGCGCCTCCGCCGCCCTCGGAGAAAACGCCGCCGAAACGGGGGCTTTTTCTGTTGTTTGCCGACGTGCATGAGATATCGGTATGCGGAAAATACATATCTTAACATGAAAGGAATATTGAATGGCAAAAAACAATAAGAAAAAAACACTCCCGAAGGGCAAGCTGAAGGTGATGATGCTCGGAGGACTCAACGAGATCGGAAAGAACATGGCGGTGCTCGAATGGGAGGACGATATCATTATAATCGACTGCGGACTTGCGTTCCCCGATGAGGATATGCTCGGCATAGACCTCGTGATACCGGATGTGAGCTATCTTGAAAAGAATATAGACAAGATCCGCGGAATACTCCTCACGCACGGGCATGAGGATCACATCGGCGCACTGCCGTACGTTCTCAGAAGCATCAATGTGCCCGTTTACGGCACAAGGCTCACGCTCGGCATACTTGAAAATAAGCTTGCGGAGCACAAATTGCTCGACAAGGTGAAGACGGTGACGGTCACGGCGGGCGAATATGTGCGCCTCGGCGCATTTACCGCCGAGTTCATTCGCGTAAATCACTCCATTGCCGATGCCTGCTGTATCGCGGTGACTACCCCCGTCGGTGTGGTCATGCACACGGGAGATTTCAAGCTTGACGTGTCGCCCATCGACGGCGAGATGATGGATCTTACGAGGATCGGTGAGTACGGCAGAGAGGGCGTAATGCTGCTCATGTGCGAATCGACTAACGTGGAGCGCGCGGGCTATACCCCCTCGGAGAGGCGTGTCGGCGGTCAGCTTGACAATATATTCATGAGCAATACCGATAAGCGTATCATCATCGCCACCTTCTCCTCAAACGTCCACAGAGTTCAGCAGATCATCAACACAAGCGTGAAGTTCGGGCGCAAGGTCGCGGTCACCGGCAGAAGTATGCTCAACGTTGTCGGCGCGGCAGTAAAGCTCGGATATATGAACGTGCCGGCGGGCGTCCTCATCGACATAAGCGAGATCGGCAGATATCCCGCCGAGATGATAACGATAATTACCACGGGCTCTCAGGGCGAGCCGATGAGCGCACTGTACCGCATGGCGTTCTCGGATCACAATATGGTTGAGCTTACGTCAAACGATCTCGTGATCCTTTCCTCACACGCTATCCCCGGCAACGAGCTGCTTGTAGGCAAGATCATCAACGAGATGTACCGCCGAGGAGTAAACGTGTATCATGAGGAGGCGGAGGTCCACGTTTCGGGACACGCCTGTCAGGAGGAGATCAAGCTGATGCACGCGCTGTGCAAGCCGAAGTACGTTATGCCGATACACGGTGAGTACAGACATCTGATGCAGCACAAGGAGCTTGCGGAGTTCATGGGAATGAAGTCCGAGGATATCTTTGTGTGCGAGATAGGACAGGTGCTTGAGCTGGACGGCGAGAGCTGCAAGAAGGCGGGCACGGTCCCGTCGGGCAGAGTGCTCGTTGACGGCTACGGCGTGGGAGACGTCGGAAATATCGTCCTGCGCGACCGCAGACACTTGGCACAGGACGGACTTATCGTGGTCGTGGCTACGGTGGAATCGGCGGATCGCACGCTGATCTCGGGACCGGACATCATCTCCAGAGGCTTCGTATACGTTCGTGAATCGGAGGAGCTGATGGAGGAGGTACGCAACATCGCAAGGAAGGTCATAGAGGACACCTTGAGCACGGGCACCACCGAGTGGAATCAGATAAAATCCGGAGTGAAGGACGGGCTTTCAAAGTACCTCTATCAGAAGACGAAGCGCAAGCCGATGATACTTCCGGTCATAATGAACGTGTGATTTTATAAGGACTCAGGAGATATACCGTAATGATAAGACATATAATTCTTTGGAAGCTCAGGGAGGATATCCCCGCAGACAGGATCCCCGAGGTGAAGCAGGGAATAAAGAGCTCCCTTGAGGCACTGCCTCGGGAAATCGACGGACTGCTGTCGCTGAGGGTACACACCGAGGGGCTCGACAGCTCCACCTGCGATATCATGCTCGAATCCGAGCTTCGCGATGAGGCGGCGCTTGAGGCGTATAAGATCCATCCCGCACACGTCGCCGCGGCAGACGGCTACGTTCGACCGAACGTGGCTGTAAGGCTCTGCCTTGATTTTGAGGCATGAGTATGCGAAAGAAGCCCGAGCTGCTTTCTCCGGCGGGAAATCCGGAGAAGCTGAGGGCGGCGGTGCTGTACGGCGCGGATGCCGTCTATCTTGCCGGCAAAAGCTTCGGCATGAGAGCCGCCGCGGATAATTTTACCGATGATGAGCTTGCGGAGGGCATTTCCCATGCTCACGAAAGAGGCGTAAAAGTCTACGTGACTCTGAACGTGATGCCGCGCACAAGCGAATACGAGGCTCTGCGGCGGTATATTTTGTTCCTTGCGGATATCGGGGCGGATGCGGTCATCGTGTCGGACATAGGCGTAATGGAGCTTGTAAGAGAGATCGCGCCCGATACGGAGCTTCATATATCGACTCAGGCAAGCGCGGTATCGGCGCAAGCGGTGAGGGCGTGGGGACGCTTCGGCGCAAGCCGCGTCGTGCTTGCGCGTGAGCTCACGCTTGACGAGATCTGCGAGATCCGCAGAGAGGTGCCGGACGTGGAGCTGGAGTGCTTTATCCACGGCTCCATGTGCGTGGCGTACAGCGGCCGATGCCTGCTGTCCCAATACTACGTCGGCAGAGATGCGAACAGGGGAGCCTGTGCTCAGCCGTGCAGATGGGAATACCGCACGGAGCTTGATTTTCATGAGCTGAAGCGTCCGGAGAGGGTGCTTTCCGCCGAGCAGTATCCGGAGGGGACGTTTATCATGAGCTCCGAGGATCTGTGCATGATCGAGCATATACCCGAGCTCATGGAGTCGGGTATAGCCTCCTTCAAGATAGAGGGGCGTATGAAAAGCGCATATTATACCGCGGCTGTTACAAATGCGTACAGACTTGCGATGGATGCGTATTGGAGCGATCCCGAGGGTTACCGCTTTGCGCCGGAATATCTCAAGGAGCTTCAGTGCGTGAGCCACCGCGAATACGATACGGGCTTCTTCTTCGACAAGCCCTCGGAGGCTCCGAAGCTCACGAAGAATACGGGCTACATACGCGAAAAGGCATATATTGCAACAGCCGCCGCCGATGCTCCTGCCGGAGAGCCGGCGCTGTTCATCCAGCGGAATAAGGTGAGCCGCAACGACAGATGTGAGCTGCTCTCTCCCCGAAGGCTCGGCGCTCCGTTTGTTGCCGAGGAGTTGTATTCGGAGAATATGGAACCGATAGAAGCTGCGCCTCACCCGAGTATGCGCTTCTATCTGAGAACGCCGTATGAGATCCATGCGGGCGACATTATCCGAGGCTCGGATTAAAAAACGGTTCGGAGGACTATTATGTTAGATATACTCAAGGCGCTGTTTCTCGGTATCATAGAGGGCATCACGGAGTGGTTGCCGATAAGCAGTACCGGACACATGATCCTCGTAAACGAGTTTATCGGCGGTGATGCGGGCTTTTTCGGGACGGACGTATTTCTGTATGTGATACAGCTCGGCGCGATACTTGCCATAGTTACGCTGTATTTCAAGCGGCTGAATCCCTTCTCCCCGTCAAAATCCGCCGATGAGAAGTGTGCGACGTGGCAAATGTGGGCAAAGGTGATAGTCGCCTGCCTGCCGGCGGCGGTCATAGGTCTGTGCCTTAACGATTATATGGACAGATTTGAAAACGCATGGGTGATAAGCGCGACCTTGGTGATCTACGGTATCGGCTTCATTCTTGCGGAGCGGCACAGAGGCGGCGTTACAACGTCGGATATAAACAGCATGAGCTATAAGACCGCACTGCTCATCGGAGCGTTTCAGGTGTTGTCTGTCATTCCGGGAACATCGCGCTCCGGCGCGACCATACTCGGCGCGGTGATACTCGGCTGTTCGCGCGAGCTTGCGGCGGAGTTCTCGTTCTTTCTTGCTATCCCCGTCATGTTCGGTGTGAGCTTTTTGAAGCTGGTCACGAACGATTATGTGATGAGCACGACGGAGTGGCTGATACTTGCGGTGGCAATGGCAGTGGCATACGCCGTGTCGATGCTCACCGTAAGATTCCTTACCGATTATGTGAAGCGTCACGATTTCAAGATCTTCGGATACTACCGTATCGTGCTCGGAGTCGCCGTTATCGCATGGTTTACCGCAAAGGCGGTGCTCCGATAAATGAAACGCTTATATGATGGGCTTGATGAGCGATGTGTCAGCGTTTGCTTTACGGGACATCGCACTATCCCGAGCGGAGACGACGGGAAACGGCTCATGGGCATGGTCGATGCCATGATAGCCGCCGCCGTATCCCACGGCTATCGGCATTTTATAACAGGCGGCGCGGTGGGCTTCGATACGCTTGCGGCGTGCCGCGTGGCGGTGGCGAAAAAGCGTATTCCGGAGATATATATGCACCTTGCGCTGCCGTGCCGAAATCAGACGGAAAAGTGGAAGCGCACCGAGGATATCGCTCTTTACAAGCGACTGCTTGCCGTCGCGGACAGAGTGGATTACATATCCGATTTCTATACAAGCTCATGTATGCTTGAGAGAAATCGCTATATGGTGGACAGAAGCGGGCTGTGCATCGCGTACTGTACCAAAAGCACGGGTGGCTCTGCCTATACACTGAGATATGCCGCAAGCGCGGGGATCGGGATAATAAATCTCGGAGAGAATTCGTATTCGGTGACGGAATTTGATAAATTCCGCCTCACCGCCGAGCGCGGCTCCGAATAAAAAAGGCTGTGAAGGATATCCTTCACAGCCTTTCTCTTATTTCTCTGCGCTCATGATGAGCTTTGCAAGCTCGGACTTAGCCGCCTCAATTACCTTGGAATCGTCGGTGTATTTGGTGATTCCGGTGGTGACGGTGGAGAGTATCTCGTTTACCGCCTCCTTGCCGCACAGCTTTTCCGCCATGGTGAGGTATTCGAAATCCTCAATACCGTCGCGGATGTACTCCATGCGGATCGAGCCGATGGGGCCGTTGATACCGAAGCGGTAGCCGGAATAGATGAGCAGTCCGTCTCCGCTGTAGAAATCGTTGTCGGAGGTGCGCCACTCCGAGCCGTCCCAGTAGTTTACAGCCCAGTACAGACAGCCGTCTACTCCGAACATATACTGCTGCCAGAACAGCGCTCTTGATGCCTCGCCCTGATAGTTTGTGAAGAAGTTTGCGAACGGTGCCTGCGGCAGAACGCATACGTACCACCACAGCTCATCGCCGGCCTCCTTGTAGGCGGAGAATCTGTCGGCACCGATGCCGTACTTGTTTACCGAGTCAACACCGAGAGAGGTCGCTCTTACGGTGCTGAAGAAAATGCCGTTAACAAGCGAGCGCTCGGCAAAGAAGGAGGATATGGGGCACCAGAGATTTGTGAGCTCGGATACTACCTCCACCTGATCTCTCTCACCGTACCACGGATTGCTGCAAATGGGAGTTACGTGGCGCGAGCCGGGGAACAGGCGCTCAAGACGGTTGTGTGCGTATTTCAGCTCGGTTATCTGAGACTGATTGGAGGGCTCATCGACGTAATAGAAGTACGCCTTCTTCTTCCAGTTTTCGTTGTCGCCGTATTTCTCGTAAAGTCCGGAGATCTCATCGTCGGTCAGCTGATCGAAGATAGCCTGACAGCCGTCAACGCAGAAGCTGCTGACTCTCGGATCGTTTATGTACTCATCGACTCTGGGATCGTTGAAATCATAGGGCATATGGTAGGCGGAGATGCGGTTCTCCAGCATATACTCATAGTAGTTTTTGTAGAGCTGAGCATCGTCGCCCTCGTACAGCTTGTGAGTGGTGTAGACCGTGTACCAGCTCAGACCGAAGGCGGTGGCGCAGGAGGATTCGTCGGGGAGGGTCATATCCCACACCTCGGCGTAGACCTTGGCGACCTTTACGACCTCACCGTCGGCATTTGTGACGGTGACCTTGGACTCGTAGAGTCCCGCCTCGGCATCCTTGCCTGCCTTAGCCTTGAGAAGGAAGCCCTGCGAATAGCCGTCCTTGATATCGAACTGCGAGAGGGGGATCATTGCATCGGGGAACTGCACCTTGTAGTTCGGGTTCTTGACAGACTCGGTGGATACGTAGTGGTGCATTGTCATTTCGGTTTCGAGAGAGCCGCCGACACCGTTTTCAAACGGGGTGAAGGCGATGCTCAGATCGGAGTGACCGTTCTCGGAGGCGAGATATATCTGGCAGGATTCGATCTCGTTCTTCGCCATTGACATACGCAGTGTGGCGGAGGTGCCGATATCGGTGCTTCTGCGGTCGAGCTTCTGCATATTGTCGAGAACGGACAGCGCAAGCGTCTCGTCCTCGTGCTCGGCAACGAGCCTCTCCTCACTGTACGTGACATCGAATATTCCGATATGGATATCCCAATCCGCGATGTATTTGAGAAGGAGCGAGGCATCCTCAAGCTCCACCTTGCCGTTGAGATCGGCATCTGCGGCGGGCACGTGGATATCGGGCTCCCAGCCCGCGATGTACTTGAGTATTCCGATAACGTCGGGGAGGTCGATCTTTCCGTTTCCTACGGTATCGCCCGTTACCGCGCAGGTGAGGGACTCTCCGTTAAGTGTGACGGTACAGCCGGAGCTGACCTTGTCTGCATCACCGAGCTCCGTCGAGCCGAGGCTGACGGTCACGCCGTCGGATACGAACTGCGCCGCAAGCTCTGCGGCGGTCATGCCGATCGGAATACGGCTGACATATGCGGAATCCTCGATGAGGGTGAGCTTTGAGGTATCCTTGAGCGCAAGAGGAGCCGAACCCCGTGCACTGTCGGCACACACGCCAGTGACACCGAACAGCATTGCGGCACAAAGGAAAAATGATAAAATACGTCTCATGTGTTTTGTCCTTTCGTGTATTTTGCGAGTTTGTACGGATATATTATACAGGATTTTATGAAATAAAACAAGAGCTATACCGAATTTGGCGTGTATTATGAGTCGGAGAGGGCGAAACGGCTCGTGCGCGGCGGCATTTGTCTCAAAATATTTCCCAAAATGTTGCATATTGGAATACTTTGTGATAAAATTATCATGTATGCAAATTATTATCTTACATAAAGGGAAGGAAAAAGCAAATGAAAATTCTTGTTATCAACGCGGGAAGCTCCTCTATCAAGTATCAGCTTATTGATATGACGGATGAGTCTGTTCTTGCAAAGGGTATGTGCGACCGCATCGGAATCGAGGGAGGCAGCTTTAAGCATAAGGCTATCGGCAAGGATGAGTACAAGATACCCGTGCAGATGGCAAACCACGGCGAGGCGATTAAGCTTGTGACGGAAGCGCTTGTATCTCCCGAGCACGGCGTGATCTCCTCCATGAGCGAGATCTCGGCTGTCGGTCACCGCGTGCTTCACGGCGGTGAGAAGTTCTCCGGCTCGGTCATCATCAATGATGACGTTATCGCGGCTATCGAGGAGTGCTGTGAGCTCGGCCCGCTCCACAATCCCCACAATCTGACGGGAATCCGCGCCTGCGAGGCTATCATGGGCAATATTCCTCAGGTCGCCGTATTCGATACCGGCTTCCACCAGACAATGCCCGATTACGCATATCTCTATGCTCTGCCCTATGAGTATTACGAGAAGTACGGCATACGCCGCTACGGCTTCCACGGAACCTCTCACAGATATGTGACCCTGCGCTCCGCGGCTGTGCTCGGCAAAAAGCCCGAGGATATAAAGCTTGTGACCTGCCATCTCGGAAACGGCTCCTCTATTGCCGCAGTTGACGGCGGTAAGTGCCTTGATACCACGATGGGAGTTACTCCTCTTGAGGGAATCATGATGGGAACGCGCTGCGGCTCCATCGACCCCGCGATTGTTCCCCTGATAATGGAGAAGGAGGGACTTTCTCCCAAGGAGATCGACACGGTGATGAACAAGAAGTCCGGTATTCTCGGCGTGTCTCAGAAGACGAGCGATAACAGAGATATCGAGCAGGGAGCAAAGGACGGAGATCCCCGTTGCCAGCTTATCGAGTCCATGATCTGCCACCAGCTTGTCAAGTACATCGGCGGATATGCCGCAGCAATGGGCGGTATCGACGCGATAGCCTTCGCCGGCGGTATCGGTGAGAACAATCCCCATTACCGCGCAAGAGTTGCCGAAAAGCTGGCGTTCCTCGGCTGCGCCATTGATCCCGAGAAGAATAAGCTTCGCGGCGAGGAGATAGATATCTCCACTCCCGATGCGAAGGTCAGAATGCTCGTTATCCCCACAAACGAGGAGCTTATGATCGCAAAGGATACCTACGAGCTTACACGTGAGCTTGTTTGAGGAAAGATATGAAGAAATACAGTGTAAATGATCCTTGGATAGGCAAGAGAGAGCCGATCGTGTGCCTCTGGAAGCCCGATTATAACCGCGGCTTCGTATCCAATATGAATACCTCTCTGCTTGTCGATTTCATGTGCTTTTCCGACCGTCAGCTTGAGGAATACGCGCTGATGATGAAGGCGTGCGGCTTTACTGGCGTTCAGGTCACGGATATCTGCGCCGCTTGGAGAGCCTCCGGCTCACCGGAATTTGTCCATGACAGATTAAAGGTGTTTGCAAATGCGCTCCACAAGCACGGCATGGAGTTTACTCTCTGGGCGTGGGCGGCGGAGTTCAGCGGACACGGCTGGCACGATGACGATGCGGCATACTGCCCCGAGGACGGCAAGCGCGCCATCGACGACCCCAAGGTGAGAGCCTTCTTTGAGAAATACTACGATATTTACGCGGAGATGGCGCCGTATACGGATCGCGTGATCGCGCATTACTACGATCCGGGCAATCTGCCCACCATGGACGATGTTATCGATTTTCTGCGGCTCTTTGCGGATAAATTCAAGGCGGCAAATCCGAATGTCAAGATAGGCGTGGATACGTGGGGCAGTCCGCCGGACTTCCCCGACAGGCTCGTTGAGGCGGGCTTTGAGGATATCATGCTCATGGAGCTGCCCTTCCTCCCGAACTGGAGCGAGGAGGGCAAGCGCGAGCGCTTCAGAAGCGGAGTAAAGAAGCTCGGCTGTGAGCTCGGCTCATGGGGCTGGTATACCTGCGAATACGAGATAGATCAGCACGCGATGATGTGCGTGAACAACAGAGTCCTGTCCGACGTTTACAGACAGGTAAGAGAGCAGGGAGACCACGTGATGGTGCCCTCGTATTGGAGCGAAATGGATTCGTACCACGTGCTGAACTTCTTTTCGCTGTATGCGGCGGGACATCTTCTGACAGATCCCGATGACGATCCGGACAGACTT
This sequence comes from uncultured Lachnospiraceae bacterium, assembly GCA_964631595.1. Taxonomy (GTDB): domain Bacteria; phylum Bacillota; class Clostridia; order Oscillospirales; family CAG-272; genus UMGS1312. Next base: position 63,587 of record CAZVXL010000005.1, read on the forward strand.
CTCCTTGAGAGTGCGGCGGCAATAGCGGGTGATGCGGATGCCGAGGCGTTCATGTATGTTCTTGAGCTGATACGCGATGCGCGCTCCGGCGATTCGTGGGCTACGTATTGGTGGCAGCATGAGGGCGGAAAGTACAATATGCTTCATGCCGACAATGCGGAGGAGATCCTTGAGAGAGGCACAAGGGCTGCGCAGATCCTTGAGGAGCTTGTGGGCAAACGGCTTGACTCTGCGAAGATACACTTCCCGATAAAGCCGTGGCAGCTTATGAAGCTCATACAGCCGCACGTCGATCAGATAGTAAAGTACGCAGAGTTCCGCATCGGCTTCAAGAAGCTTGAAGAAATGTACGCCGCCGAGGGCGATACCGAGGGCGTGCGCGCATATCTTGCGGAGCTGTGGGAGCCTGTTCCCGAGCACAACTGCATTATCGGACTTTGGGGACAGCCCGAGTCCATCGAGCAGTTCAAGACTCTTGAGGAGTTCTCAAAGAGGACCGGCATTCCCGTGCCGTCTGTCGGCTGGAGAGATTTTGCGTACAAGCGCAGGATCGTTGACTACCTTGCCTCGATTTCGAGGCAGAAGGCGGGAGAGAAGGCGTTCTTTGATGAGTTCTACTATGAGGCGGGCTACGCCTTCGGCGGCTTTGATGAAACGCGCCGACTTGTTGATGAGCTTGTACGCGACGGTGTCCTTATAAAAAGAGAGGACGGCAACGTGGCACTGGCGGAGCCCTCGGCAACGAGGTTCGATTTCAACATATAGTCCGAAAATCTCTTACAAATTTTGCCAAAGGGCTTGATTTTACCTCACCGTAGGGGTACAATTATTATACTACTTTTCTCACAGAGAGGATATGTGAAATGAATAAGGAAAAAGTTATTCTTTTTGACGGTACGAATCTTGACGGCTGGACCTCCAGATGGTCCAAGGGCGCTCCCAACTGGGTGATAGCCGACGGTGCCGTTACGGTAGGAAACGAGGACATCGTTTCCAATTACGAGTTCGGTGATGCTCACATTCACGTGGAGTTCAAGACTCCCGATATGCCCGAGCATTGGGGACAGGAAAAGGGTAACAGCGGTGTGTACGTACACGGCTGCTACGAGGTTCAGGTGCTTGATTCCTTCCATGTTAAGGAGCCTCTTAACAACGATTGCTCCGGAATCTATTCCATCTATGCACCTCTGTGCAATGCCTGCAAGCCCGCCGAGGTATGGCAGACCTACGACATCATTCTCCGCGCACCCCGCTTTAACGCTTACGGCGAGATCAGCGAGGATACGAGAATGACCGTTATCCAGAACGGTATAGTCGTACACAACAACATCGTGCTTCCCAGCGTAACTCCCGGCGGTATAACCGGTGAGAAGCGCGTTGCAAGAGGCCCCCTGATGCTTCAGGATCACGGAAATGCCGTATCCTTCAGAAACATCTGGGTAATGCCCTTGGACTGATCTGACGTAATATTGAAACGGGGGCTTTGAGCTCCCGTTTCTTTTTGAAATTCGGAAATAACAGCCACGGATGTGGGGAATAATAATACAAATATTCGCAAAAAGGAGCAGCAATGAAAAAAACCGAGCTGAAAAAATACGCCGCCCTTATCGCACGGACGGGTGCGGGGATCGTGAAGGGCGACAGTGTCGTGATCCAAGCCGAGCTTGATATGCCGGAGTTTGTCGAGATGCTTACCTGCGAGTGCTATCGCGCAGGCGCAAAGAAGGTGACGGTCGAGTGGTCTCATCAGCCACTGCAGAAGCTTCATGTGAGATACAGGAGCCAAGAGGTTCTCGGAAGTCTTGAGGATTGGGAGGTCGAAAAGTGGCGTTGCCGCGCAAAGACCCTTCCCGTAATGATATATCTGCTCTCCGAGGATCCCGACGGACTTCGCGGAATGAATCAGGAGAAGAATTCCAAGGCATCGCAGTCGCGCTTCAAGGTGATAAAGCCCATTCGCGATGAGATGGAGAATAAGTACAAGTGGTGCATCGCCGCCGTGCCGGGCGTGAAGTGGGCAAGGAAAATGTTCCCCGACGTGACCGCGCGCCGCGCCGTCGAGCTGCTGTGGCAGGCGATCCTTGATACCTGCAGGGTCACAGACGATCCGATGGCGGAGTGGGACAGGCACAACAGGGAGCTTGCCGGCAGATGCGACTATCTGAACGGGCTCGGCGTCGAGAGCCTTGAATACAGCTCCTCAAACGGAACCCACCTCACCGTCGGAATGATCCCGAACTGCCTGTTCATGGGCGGCGGAGAGTACACTCTCGGCGGAGAATTCTTCAATCCGAATCTCCCCACCGAGGAGGTGTTCATCACACCGATGCGCGGCAAGGCGGACGGTATCGTATACGCGACAAAGCCGCTCTCAAGCAGAGGCGAGCTTATTGAGGATTTCAGTATTCGCTTCGAGAACGGAAAGGCGGTCGAGGTCAAAGCCCAAAAGGGCGAGGCGCTCCTCCGCGAGCTGATCTCAATGGACGAGGGCGCGGCGTATCTTGGCGAATGTGCCCTTGTGCCGTACGATTCCCCGATAAACAATTCGGGACTTCTGTTCTACAATACGCTGTTTGATGAGAACGCCTGCTGTCACCTTGCTCTCGGCAACGGATTCTCAAATTGCCTGAAGAATTACGAGAGCATGAGCCTTGAGGAGTGCCGTGAGGCGGGGGTCAACGATTCCATGATCCACGTCGATTTCATGATGGGCGCGGAGGATCTCTCCGTCATCGCGCATCTCAGAGACGGCGGAAGTGTTGAGATATTCAAAAACGGAAACTGGGCGTTTGAGGTGTGAGCCCGAGCGATACGCAGTAATATGGGGGGGAGCCGCCGTGCGGCTTCCCCCTTGTGTCTTAATTATGTGTTGTTTTTTCGGCGGCGATATGCTATAATACACGCATGGAGCCTTGCCGACGGGACGGCGCCCCGAGCGCCGCTGCGCGGTTTATCATAAAGTTAGGAGATGGCTATGCTTAGAAGAATCATATCTGCGGCTGTCGCACTTGCCGCCGCGGTGTGCCTTTGCGCCTGCTCTGCGGAGCTTGGGAGCACGGAGGAGGAGAGCCGCACCGTTATGACTGTCGATGAGTGGGAGGTACCGTACGAGATGTACCGCTATGCGGTCATGATGACACTGCGAGACAGGGTCGATGCTATCTTCGGAAATGCCGAGGGCGATGCCGAGATTGCCGTATCGGGCGAGGATGCGGACAAAGCCTCCGCCGAGACGGAGGATGCCGCGCAAAGAATATCCGCCGCCGTCGAAGGAATGAGCGACGGTGAGAGGGCGGAGCTTGCCGAATACGTAAGGGAGCACTCGGTAGAGACGATAGTTAACATATATTCTCTCTTTACCGCGGCAAAGGAGGCGGGGATAGACCCGTTCGGTGAGATGCTCGATTCTCTGACCGACATGAAAATGGAGGAGCTTCGCGCGACCTACAAAAACGACAAGGAATATCTTGAAACGATAAGGCTGTTCTTCATGAATGACAGCGTGTACAGCGTGCTGACCAGATATGAGCTGGTGTTCGATCGGCTGTACGAGCTGTACGTGAAGGAGGGGAAGATCGACACCTCCGACGAGGCGGTCATAGAATATATGAGCGGCGATGACGCGGTGCGCGTGAAGCAAATACTGATCTCCTTTGAGAGACACAGTGAGACCGAGGCGCTTGAGCTTGCGGAGAAGGTGCTCGGTGAGCTGGGAGCGTACATCGGTGAGGACGGGCTCGTCGATCCGGAGCAGTTCGACCGCTTGACGGACAGCTACGGAGAGGATCTGTATATGTTCAAGAACCGCGACGGGTACTATATTTCGCGCGGCTACAGTGATGCGGAGCTTGAGACTGCCGCGTTCGGGCTTGAGATCGGTGAGATGAGCGGCGCGGTGCGAACGTCTGCCGGCTACAGCATACTGCTGAGGCAGGAAAAGGAGCTGTCCTACATTGAGGACAACGTGAGCAAGCTGAAGGACGTATGCCTCGGCGGAATATACCGTTCCATGCTTGATGAGTATTCGGCAAATGCCGATGTCGATCTCGGCAAGGGAGCGGACGCGCTTGATATATTTTCGATGAAATAGAGGAATGACGGCGTGAATTACTACAATCCTTATACGGGAAGCCGCAAGAAGAAGCTGCTTCGACGGATATGCACGGTGCTTGTGGCTGTCGTGCTGATAACGGTGGCGACTGTTATATTCGGCAATTACCTAAATGATAAGGCGGAGAGCTCTGCCGCAAATGATCATGCCGGCATCGGCAGAGAGGATATACATGAGGACGAGGAAACTCCCGTGATAATCCCTCCGTCGGAGGGAGGCGCGGGAAGCACAGAGACTGTCAAGGGCGTTTGCGTGCCTCTCGGTGAGGCATTTGCCGAAAGACTCGGCGCCTCGTCCGGCGGCTACACCGGTGCGCTGATCCCCTTGACCGGCGAGGGCGGATATCTCCTCTACAATTCGCTGAGAGCGGGAGAGTATTCCCGACTGCCCGTGGATCCGAATGTTCCGCAAATGAGCGATCTTGCGGCGGCTGTCTCGGAGGCGCGGGGGCGCGGACTTCGCGTGTGCGCGCTGATGACCTCAAGTGCGCGGATCACCGACGATGAGAGTAGTTACGCGGCAGCCATTGCCGCAGATGCGATAATTGCCGCCGATGCGCTTGAGGCGGGCTTTGACGAGCTTATCATAAGCTCACTTGTGTCCGGCCCCGAGGATATCAGCGGCGAGACGGCGCACATAATACTGCGATATATAAATCAGATAGTCGCCGCCTCGGGAAGCACCTCCGTGGTGATAGCACTGCCGCCGAGCGTATACGAGACTGCGGCACTGTCCCCTCAGATAGAGCTGCTTGTATCAAGGGGAGTTTCCTTGGCACTGGAGCTTACCGCGGAGCAGAGCACGCCGGAATATCTCGGCTACATCTGCGAGAAGCTTGCGGGAACGGTGTCGGTCTACAATATGCGTATGCTTTTTGCCCCGTCGGACACCGCGACGGTGAGCGGACTTGAGGGTAAGCTGAGAGAAGCGGTGCATGAGAATTATCTGTTCACCTGCGTTCCGGAGAATACGCCGACAGGTGATGAAACGTCGGGGGCGCAGGACAGTGAGCCCGACGGCGAATGAGCCGAAGCGAGGTGCGGAGGCTGCGTGAGCTTTGAGTGTGAGGATAAGCCCGAGGGCTTTGGGAGAGAGCTTTGGCTCGTATGTGACGTCGGCGGATATGCTTTGATGGGCGGCGATACGGCAAGCACGGTCGGCATAAGCGGCGGAGGCTTCAGCGTTTTCGAGCTGGTGAGAGAATCGGAGAGAACGGCGCTTGAGGGCTATATGCGCGCGAATGTCGAGGAGGAGATATCGGTCATGTTCGAGCCGAGGCGAGGACTCGGCTATGAGGTCGGACGCATCAGAAGCATCACCTTTTTCGATGCTCCGGCGTATGAGGTATCGCTGTTCGCCACACGTGAGGAATATGTTGAAAGGACTGCCGAATACGGCGATGTCGGGAGGGTATGTGCGAGCGACGGTCGATTTTCGACAATCGCAAAGGATGTGTTCGCGTATCTTGACGAAAACGTCGATTCGGAGAGAAGTCTGTACGATCTGTCGGCGGTGTTCGATCTTATCGTGCGGAAATTCGTCGAAAGAGAGGGAAGACCGTTCGGCGCGGTATTCGAAAATGTCGCGGAGGGAATACCGCTCATAGCGGAAACGGATGCGAGAGTCTTTGCGGGCATAGTTATGCTTGCGGGAGCTATCGCGTCGCGGCTTTCCGAGGAGAAGGAGTGCAGGATATCGCTCTCTGCCGACACCATGTCAGCCCAGCTTGATATAAAGGCAAGGCTCCACAAGGATTACTGTTTCTTGGGGAGCGGCGATTCGTTTATGCGGCTTTACGGAATTTCCCGTACAAAGCCGTCGGAGCTGTTGCTGCTTCTGCGGCTTGCATCTAATCCGGAGCTCGTGACCTCTTACGAAATAGATATAAACGGGAATTTCAGAATGAGCGTTTCCGTCCCTTATACCACCGACTCGGACAGACTGAAATACAGAAATGCCGTTTCCGACGTTGACGGTATGATCTGCGAGATGTTTGACTGCCTCTCGTGAGGCTTTATCTGAAGCCGAGCAGGAGCGCGAGGATCAGAAGTATGTCTCCCGCGTTTTTGCCGTTGTTGTCTCTGTCGGAGGCGATGAGGAATATCATCGCGCAAATAAGCAGCTCATCCGATGACAGACCTCCCGTGAAGCCGAGCTTTTCGAGGATTCCCGACAGCTTTTCGTGAGGTCTCTCGGGCACCTTATCGTCGGATTTCTCGGACAGCTCCGTTATCGGTGCGATTTCGCCGTCCCGCGATGCGGCGCGCTCCGAGCCCGATTCGGGCAACTGCTTTTGATGCTCCCTCTTTCCGAGCGCAGTCGGGATACCGCCGACAGACAGCTCACCGTTGTCCGACGAGCCATCGGTCTCATCGACGGGTGCGTAGCTTGCAAATCCCGAATCGGGGACGAGGATCACCTCCTCACCGTCGCCATGGCGGTCGCCGCTTCGCCTGCGGCGAAAACGACTGCCGTCGTAGCCCGCCGGTATACTGTAGCTCGGAGAGCGCTCCGCTCTGCTTTCCCATGTGCTTCTGGAGTACAAAATAAGCCCTCCTTATATTCCGAACAGATCTGCGATACCCGCGATATTCACGATGCTGTCAACGGCATTTCTGCGGTTTTCGCTCAAAAACGGCTTCATTGCGGTAAGCAGACGCTTCCTGTCTGCCATGCGTGATGCGCCCTTCCTTTCGTCCCCGCCGGAAGTGCCTGCGGACAGGGCGGACATGATCTCCGGCAGCTTTGACAGTAATTCCGGAGATATCTGCGGTATGGCGGAGATGGGTGATGCCGTGCCTGATGCGGCGCTTTGCGCGGCGCTCTCCGCCTCCGAGCCGACGGGGCTCGTGTCGGTGGGAGAATGGTTTTCGGCATTTGCGGAAATCGCACTTCTTACAGATGAGAGAAGCTCACCGAAGCTGTCGTCGGACATGAGCTTCATCACGGCGCTTGACAGCTCATCGCTGTTTTCGAGCCTATCCATTCTTCTTTCCCTCCTTGTATTTTGTGAATATCTCGGTCGCGCGGCTGATATCCCCGTCGGATATCTCGGATACGGCGTTTCTTATCCCGAGCATCGTCGTCCCGTCGGGTCTGTCCGAGGGAAGCCTTATCCCGGAGGCGGAGGCGATAACGGAAAGCATCTGCCACAGCTTGTCGTCGGGCAGAGCCGAGAGCAGGGAGAGTGTATTTTTGTCGATCTTCATTTGATAGCTGCCTTTCCTTTGCCGATCGTCGGCAAATCATCTGTAGCTATTATATGACGGATATAAGAAAAACGCCACAATTCGGCAAATGCGGAAATTGCGGCGCGCGGAGGCTACGTTGGAAAAAATACTTGTGTTTTCAGACAGTCACGGGAGCACGGAGGTGATGAGAGCTCTGCTCTCATCACCTCCCGAGGGACTGGCGGCGGTGTTTCATCTGGGTGACGGTGCGGCAGAGGCGGAGGCTCTCATGCGGCACTATCCGATGTACGCTTTTATCGGAGTTCGCGGAAACTGCGACGGTCTTGATGCGGGCAGGGCGGAGACGGTATACACCGAGCGCGGCGGCGTGCGCTTCATGCTCACTCACGGACACCGCTACGGGGTGAAGTCATCTCTCGGTGCGGCTGCCGCCGTCGCCGCATCAAACGGAGCGGAGGTGTTGCTGTACGGGCATACTCACATTCAGGCGGAGGAGATGATCGAGACCTCCGACGGAGCGGTGTATGCGATCAATTCGGGCTCGGTGAGATGCGGCAGCTACGCTCTGCTCTGCGTGGATAACGGAGCTGTTTCGGCGGAGCTTATGAGGTACGGATCAGATGACGCGTAATACGGAGTCCGCGATTATAAGGAGAAGCCAAACACTGCCGATGCCCCCTGCGAATACGAGTATGTTTGCGACCGCTCTTGCGACAGATGTCTTTACCGAATAATGAAAATTACAGTTGTTCATGTAAATACCCCTTTCTCTTTGCTTTTGTAATGCCATTATACATCATGTGCAGTACCAAAAGCGGTACAGAGGAGTGCCTGCCTGAGCGGATACAAAATTTTATCGGACGGAGGTCAGTATGACCGAAAAGCTATATGAAAAGGACAGCCATCTTTCGCACCACACGGCAACGGTGCTGTCGTGCGAGAGAGACGGCGATGCGTGGAGACTGGTGCTTGACAGGAGCGCATTTTTCCCCGAGGGCGGCGGACAGGCGTCGGATACGGGGACTGTCGGTGGTGCGACGGTGTCAAGAGCGGTGACGGTGAACGGGGATACGGTGCACACGGTTGATCGTGAGCTCCCCGTGGGAGCTGTTGTGGAATGTGCGGTGGATATGAGCGTGAGATTTCCGCGTATGCAGTGCCACTCGGGTGAGCACATCGTCTCGGGGCTCATTCATACCCTCTACGGCTTCAACAACGTCGGATTCCATATGGGATCGAAGGATATCACTCTCGATATAGACGGAGAGCTGTCCGAGGCGGATATTGAGCGGGTGGAGCTATTGGCAAATAAGGCGATTGCCGAAAATGTGCCCGTGAATGTGTACTATCCGACTCCCGAGGAGGCGGCACGGCTTGACTACAGAAGCAAGCTTGATATCGGAGAGGGCTTGCGGCTCGTGGAGATCGAGGGCTACGATCTTTGCGCCTGCTGTGCTCCCCATGTCGAGAGGACAGGCGAGATAGGTATGATAAAGCTCTTGGAGCACATCAGATACAAGGGCGGCATGAGGCTTCATATGCTTTGCGGCTTTGCCGCCTTGGAGGATTACCGACGGAGCTTTGCGGAGCTGTCCGCGATATCCGAGCTGCTGTCGGCAAAGAAGGACGGATGTGCCGCCGCCGTGGAGCATTTGCAAGGACAGCTTGCCGATGCGGAATACAGGGAGAAGCGTGTGATCCGCGCGGCAGCTTTGGCAGATGCCGAAAAAGCAACGGCGACCGACGGAGATCTTGTGTTTATCGAGCCCGCGGAGCTTAGAGACGGACTGCGTGAGCTTGTGAGCGCGGCTCTGCCCAAGTGCGGCGGGATATGTGCCGCCTTTGCGGGAGATGATGCCGGCGGCTACAGCTTTGTCATGGGATCTGCCGAGACAGATCTGCGGGAGGTCGCCGCCGAGGTGCGGAGCGAGCTTTGTGCGAAGTGCGGCGGAACTGCCGACATGATACAGGGAAGCGCACGTGCCTCCGCCGAGGAGATAAGGGAATATTTTCGCCGCAGGCAGACGGCAGACCGAGAGTAATAAGAAAAGGCAGGCTATCAGAGACCCGAGGGTCTTGTGACAGCTTGCCTTTATTATTGAAGCCGAGCCTTGCGGCGCACCGAGAGGCTCGGTATACGGCGCTCTGCTCCCGCGCCATTGGTTGCTTTGGATGAGCGTGACCTTACGCGGTTATGAGCTTTACGACGGAGTTTATGTCACCCGCGCCCATAATGATTATCATATCACCTGCGCCGCAATGCCCGCGAAGCCAATCCGCGATATCACCGAAATCGGGGATATATATGGCGTTTCCGCCGCGTGAGTTGATCATGTCCGCAAGCAGAGGTGCACTGACACCGAGCGTATCAACCTCCCGTGCGGCATAAATATCGTTGATTACTGCGCGGGATATATGGGGTACCGACAGCGCATCGGCAAAAGCCTCGAGAAATTCGGCTGTTCTTGAGTAGGTGTGCGGCTGAAAAACGCAGAATATCCGATCATAGCCCATGTGTGCGGCTGTAGTGAGCGATGCCGCGACCTCGGTCGGGTGATGCGCGTAATCGGAGTAGACCGCGGCACCCTCCTCGGTTTTTCCGCAAAGCTCCATTCGCCGCGCGGCGCCCTCAAAGGAATAGAGAGACGATACTGCCGCGGCGACGGGAACGCCGTTTTCGACAGATGCCGCTATTGCCGCGACCGCATCCCACGCATAATGCTCACCGGGGATACCGATATCTACGGTGCCGACGGGCTCCCCACGCAGAATAAGCTCAAAGCGCAGTCTGCCGTCATCGTAGCGGAGATGCGATGCGTTGTAATCCGCCTCGGGGCACTCAACTCCGAAGGTCACGAGCCGACCGCCGTAGCCGGCGGCGACCTCCATTACATCGGGATCACATCTGTTTGCCACAAGAATTCCGGACTCTCCCGTGAGAGCGGCAAATTTCGCAAAGGAGCTCTTGATCTGGTCGAGCGAGCCGAAATAATCCACGTGATCGAGCTCAATGTTGAGTATAACCGCCGTGGTGGGGTAGAAATCCAAAAAGGAGTCCATGTATTCGCACGCTTCGAAAATGAAGTATTCGTCTCCGCCGACGAGGTGAGCCGAGCCGACATCCTTCATGACGGCACCGCAGCTTACGGTGGGGCAGAGCCCCGCTCCGGAAAAAATGCGCTCAAGCATGGAGGTGGTGGTGCTTTTGCCGTGCATACCGGAAACGCCGATGCGAGAGGCGTAGGTGCTCATGATGTATCCGAGAAAATCCGCACGCGAGATCCTCGGGATACCCAGCTCTCCTGCGGCGCGGTATTCCTCGTTGGTCTCGGGAATCGCGACGGTGTAGATGAGAAGGTCGATATCGCGGATATGCTCTGCGGCGGAATCGTAGTATACCGATGCGCCCGCATCCGCGAGAGCCCGCGTGAGCTTTGACGGAGTGCGGTCATAGCCCGAGACGGTGTGACCTCGGAGCATGGATATATGGGCGAGCGAGCACATACTTACTCCGCCGATGCCCGCGAAAAACAGCCTTTTTTTGCCGCGCATCAGCTCCGCGATGCGATCCTTTCCGAAATGTGTATTTGGAATAGCCATAGCCGTAATTCCTCCGTAAATGTTCTTACCCTATATTATATCGCATTTTGCGCCTTTTGTACAGTGGTTTCTGCGGATAAAATGATACGGTGCGGCTCTGCGGAGAGGGGAGGAAGTGCGGCATTTATAGAAATCATACAAAAAGTTCAAAAAAATCTTCCATTAACAGTGCATAAATTTAATAATCACATATTATAATATTAGCATAAACAGCAAGGTATCCATTACATTGCAATAATAAGAGATCCTCGGGGGTATATAAATATGCAAATAACAGATGTTAAGGTCAGGAAGCTTTTTGATGACGGGCCCATGAAGGCGATCGTTTCCGTTACCTTTGACGGTCAGCTTGCCGTTCACGACGTTAAGGTCATCTATGCTCGTGACAGATATTTTATCGTGATGCCGAGCAGAAAGAATCCCGACGGAACGTATCGCGATATCGTTCATCCGATAAATGCCGAATTCAGGAGCGATCTGGAGGCGGCGGTCATTGCCGAATACAACGCGGAGCTTGCCCGCGCGGCGGAAAATTCGGAGGCTGACGCCGACGTCGGCGTGACGGTGTGATTCGGGCGCTCGGCACGGACACGGTACATGATATTTGCGCGGATGCGGGGCTTTGCGGAGCTCCTTCGTCCGCGCATCTTTTTGCGATCTCGGGAATATTTGCTTTATTGTTGATTTCCTCGGGATTTAATGCTACAATATAGGTGCGGACAAGCTCCGCAAATAAAAATGAGAGGTGTTTACATATGAAGCTGGGTATCATTCGTCCCAACGGAGCGGAAGCGTTCGATTACGCAAAGGCGAAGGGACTTGATTTTATTGAGCTGTGTACCAATTTTGACAATGAGTCGGAGGCGTTTATCGCAGGAGCTGACGAAACTCTTGCGAATATAGAGCGCACGGGGATCCCCGTGCTGTCCGTGGGTCGCTGGAATTCGGAGCCGAACAAGAACGGCAAGATCGACAGAGATGTCGTTGATATGCTGAAGAAGCAGATAGACGTGACGGCAAGGCTCGGCTGTCCCGTGTTTAATCTCGGAGTGAATTACTGCGAGGAGATCAGCCTTTACCGCAACTACAGTCTGGCGATAGAGTACCTTCGCGAGATGGCGGAGTATGCCGGAGAAAAGGGCGTGACTCTTGCGGTATACAACTGCTCTTGGGGCAACTTTATCTACAATGATAAGGCGTGGGAGATCGTTCTCGGTGAGCTTCCCGAGGTCATGCTGAAGTTTGACGCCTCACACAGCTACTACAGAGGCGAGGATTATCTTGCGAATATCGAGAAGTGGTGCCCCCGCTTTGCACATATGCACATAAAGGGCACGGCGGCGATCGACGGCAGATATGTCGATGATCCTCCGGCGGGAGTGGATTTCCTTGAGTGGAGCAAGATATTCGCACTGCTTTACGCGCGCGGCTACGACAAGACGCTTGCGCTTGAGCCTCATTCCGGAATCTGGCAGGGCGAGATGGGCGACAGAGGCGTGGATTTCTCCATAAACTACATCCGCCCCTTTATAATGAAATAAGATAAATGGATAAAACGAAAAAAGATATCCGCTCACCGTTTTCGCGTACTCCCGTGATGTGCGCGACGGCGCTGTTTTGCTGTGCTCTTTGGGGCAGCGCGCATACGATGATAAAGGTGGGCGCGACGGAGTTCGGCGTGGTTCAGACTCACGCTCCGTCGATGATCCTGTTCGCGGGAATGAGATTTTTCATAGCGGGCTGGCTTGCTCTCCTTTTCGGCAGTATCATTCAGCGGCGGTGGCTGTCGCTTCACCGAGGCTCCGTCGCCTCGGCGGTGAAGCTGTCTCTTGCCCAGACTGTCGGACAGTACACGCTGTTTTATATCGGTGTCGGAATGACCTCCTCGGTGCGCTCGTCGATAATGTCGGGCGCGGCGGCATTCGTCACTCTGCTCATCGCTTGCCTTATATTCAAGACGGAGCGGCTTACCGTGCGAAAGGCTGTCGGTGCCGCGCTTGCCGTGCTCGGAGTTATCGTAATGAACGTAAGCGGCTCGGCGGCGGGCGGCTCACTGCTCGGTGATGCGATACTGCTCACATCGACTGTGGCTTACGCCGCATCCTCCGCAATGATGAAGAAGTATTCGGAGCATGAGGATCCCGTGGCGCTGTCGGGCTGGCAATTTGTGATCGGCGGCGGAATAATGATCATCGTGGGACTGCTTCTCGGCGGAGCTGTCGAAAGGGTAAGCCTCGGGGCGATTTCGGCGCTTGCCTATCTCGGCTTTCTGTCGGCGGCGGCGTATTCGCTTTGGGGAGTTCTGCTCCGCTATAACTCCGTTTCGCGTGTGGTGATCTTCTCCTGCACCACGCCGCTGTTCGGCGTGCTTATCTCGGCGGTACAGCCTGCGGAGAGGGAGAACATATTCAGCCTTGTGAATCTTTTGGCGCTTGTGCTCGTATGTGCCGGCGCGGTGATACTTAATACGTCGAAGGACGACGGCTGAAATAACGGCAAAATGACCGCAATACATTTGTATTGCGGTCATTTTTTACGCGAGTGCGTATTCCACCTTGCCGTTTGAGATGCAGACGGATACGACCCTGATCCGTATTTTGTCACCGAGCCGGAACACACGGGCGGTATTCGGATAGTGGGCTGTCAGAGTGAGGAGGAGAGAGTTGAATTCGGTATTTTCGGCAATCAACGAACACGGGATCATGCCCTCACACAGCTCCTCCGTTTCGGCAAACAGACCGAAGGGTGTGACGGAGGTTATCAGCGCATCGAATTCTTCACCGATGTGCTTGCTCATGTACAGCGCAAGGTACAGCCGCTCTATCGCGCGCTCGGCTTCCACCGCGCGCAGCTCCGTCTCCGTAGACAGCGATGCCGCCTCCGCCGCGCCTCGGATATCTCTGCCGCCGATCAGTGCGGAGCTGACGGCGCGGTGTACAAACAGATCGGGATATCGCCGTATCGGGGATGTGAAATGGCAGTACAGCTCCTCCGCAAGCCCGAAGTGAGGTGACGGCACGGAGGAATAGCGAGCCTTCATGAGCGAGCGGAGCAATACGTCGGAGATCACCTGCCCGATCCCCTTTTCCTTCGCCTCGTCGAGGATCTTCGAGAGCATCGCCGGTGTGATGCCTTTGTGCGGTATCACGGAGTCACCGTCTATTCGGCAAATGCCGTTTACGCTGAGTCCCATGCTGTGAGCGAGATACGCAAACGCTTTCAGCTTGTCGGGAGACGGCTCCTCGTGGATGCGGTATACGCCACTTCTGTCCGCGCCCTTCAAAAATGAGGCGGCGGCAACATTCGCCTTCAGCATGAACTGCTCAATGATCCGCTCCGCGATGCCGCGGGTGCGGGGAACTATCTCGGTCGGGAGACCGTCACTGTCCAAAATGATCTCCGCCTCCCTTCCGTCAAGCTCCAATGCGCCCCTGTTCCGTCCGCGCCGCTCAAGTATTCGGTAGAGCTCCTCCGCGATGCGGAGAGAGGGGAGCACGGCGGCATACTTTTCGGCAAACGCCGAACTATCACCCTTCTCAAGAATATCGTTTACCTCGCCGTAGACTCCGCGCACCGAGGAGCGTATAATGCTCTTGGCGAATTTCGCCGACACGGTCTCTCCGTCGGAGTCGATCTCAATGAGGGCTGACAGGGCGTATTTGTCCCCGTCGGGGCTGAGTGAGCAGCAGCCGTTTGAGAGAAGCTCGGGCAGCATCGGTATGACCTTGTCGGTGAAATATACCGAGGTGCCGCGCTCCGCCGCGTCGCGGTCGATGGCGCCACCGACCTTGACGTAGTGCGACACGTCTGCGATGTGAACGCCGAGGAGATATCCGCCCTCCGAATATTCGACGGAAATCGCATCGTCGAGATCCTTCGCTCCCGCACCGTCTATCGTGAAGATGATCTTATCGCGAAGATCCAAGCGCCCCTCGGCGGAGATCGGCTCGGCGGCAACGCGCCTTGCCTCAAGGAGGGCATCCTCCGAAAATTCGCACGGGATACCCGACATATCGAGAATTGCGCCGTAATTCGCTCCCTTCTCCTCGGCGGCACCGTAATTTACCGTGACCTCACCTGCGGCGCATATCGCAGAGGAGGTGCGGCGTGCGCGCCGCTTGGCGCGCGGATAGAGTGCGCGGGAGTATTCGTCCGGATAGACCGTGACAGCGAGCCTCACCTTGTCGCCCTCGTGAAGCTCTGCGGCGGAGGCGAGGATCTCTATCGCCTGACCGATCCGCTTTTCGTCGGGAATGACACAGGGCACGTCACCGAGTATTTGAAATACGCCGACGATATCGCGACAGCGCCGCTCCGTTATCTGCTCCACTATCGCTTCGTTTCCCTTGCCGAAGCCGTGCTCGTCGGGGAGTATTCGGCGCACCGTCACAAGGTCGCCGTGCATTGCGCCGCCGGTGTATGACGGCGGAATAAACAGATCCTCCCCCGCATCATCGGCAATGGGCTTTGCAAAGCCGAAGGCGGAGCCGGAGCCGCAGAATACGCAATCACAGGTGTCGCCGCGATGGATATGCTCCTTCTTTTTCGGGAGCGCCCGTGCGCTCGGAGCAGGCTTGAGCGCCCTCTTGCGGCGAACAGCGGATGCGGCGTGCCCGTTTTTGAGCTTTTTCTTCTTTTTGTTTGGCATATTATAAGCTTTTCCTTTCGGGGGGGTAGCGTGTATTTACAGAAAAAATGACCGCCTTTGCGCGGTCGGCAAAAGCGGTGTTTTTGTCTTATTCGGCAGTAACGACTGTGGTCTCTGCGGCATCGTCGGCAGGAGCCGTGGTCTCGGGAGCATCGGTGTCATCCTTTGCGGTATCTGCCGCCTCGGTGGTCACCGCACCCTGATAGCTGGAGTGAAGTCCGCTGGTGTCGTTTGAGTCCTGCATGAGATAGACCGCAAGGACAAGAACCACGAAGATGATCGAAATAACAGTCGTAACGACGGAGAGCTTTTTGTCAATGGTCTGTCCCTTAGACTTACCGAAGAAGGTTTCCGCGCCGCCCGCGATCGTACCGGAAAGGTTATGATCCTTACCGTGCTGCATAAGCACCGCAACGATCAGGAAAACAGATGCAACGATCAGTATTATACCGAGAACTATATCTACAGTAGTCATTGAAGAATCCTCCGAATATGTCAATTTTTTTTGAAATTATGGGCAAAATAATCATGCTTAGTTATTTTACCATATCCGCAAACAAAAATCAATACCAAATTTCCGTTTTTTGCGTTTTTATCGAAAATATCGTATAAATGAGGACTCTGAGAGAAGTGTACACGTGAGGTTTAGAGTACGGTCGGGAATTTTTCATGAACTTATCCCGACATCTTCAAAAAAGCATCACATTCGGGTATTATAATTCATACATAACAAAAAGCCGCGGGCATTTCGCGGGGCGGGGCACATATCCCAAGCCTGTCTCCGCGTGACGCGGTACAGATAAAAGATCTCTAAAGCGAGGAGAGCATTATGGATAATAACTTCGAGAATCGGAACGGAAACGAAAACGCGGAGCTCCGCGAGGAGAACATCGGCGGCGATACCGCGGAGAAGGAAGTGCATGAGACGGAGCACGGTGAGGAGCTGCGGAGCTTTGATGAGCACACCGACAGCGCACCTCATGCGGACGGCGTGCCCCATGCGGACGGCGCGTCTCACACAGACAGCGGCGAGTACCGCTACAGCGGCAGTCAGATCGGGGAGAACGGCAGAGAGCAAATGAGCAATACACAGAGCGGCTCTTATGCACACCGCGGCTCGTTCGACCGGAACGGCGGACAGGACGGAGCGGGCTACGGACAGCAAAATGCCGGCTTCGGCGGGCAGGAGCCTTACGGACAGAACAGATATTCACAGAATAACTACGGACAGACTCCCTACGGGCAGGGTACAAACGGGCAGAGCTTCTACGGACAGAATGCCAACAGGCAGGCTCCCTACGGACAATCCCCCTACGGACAAAGCCCCAACGGGCAGCCTCCCTTTACTCCGCCTCCGGCAAACGGCGGAAAGCGCAAGAAGGGCGGAGTGTCGGGCGCGGCGCTTGCAGTCACGCTCGTCGTGAGCATCTTTGTATCGGCGGCGGCGGGCTTCGGCGGAGCATATGCGTACAACAGCTATTACAAGGACGACACGACACCCACGGTCATATACAAAACGCCGGAGTCGGACGGCGAGGATAAGTCGGATAAGGAGGACAAGACCACCTCTACCGGCGTGAAGGGTGTATATACCGATGTTGCCTCGATCGTGAAGGATTCCGTGGTCGAGATCGTTACCGAATCTCAGGTGACGGGCTTCTTCCAGTACGTCACCGAGGGCGCGGGCTCCGGAGTAATAATCTCGGAGGACGGCAAGATCATCACGAACAATCACGTTATCGTCGGAAGCTCGGGAAATGTTGCCGATACGATCACGGTGAGACTTACAAACGGCAATGAGTACAAGGCGCGCGTGATCGGCAGAGATTCCGATTCCGATATTGCCGTGATAGAGATAGATGCGGAGGAAAAGCTCACGTATGCCGAGTTCGGCAACAGCGATGAACTCACGGTGGGCGAGGAGGTCATCGCCGTCGGAAATCCTCTCGGAGAGCTCGGCGGAACGGTGACGAACGGAGTTATCAGTGCGCTTGACCGCGAGATCAACGTCGACGGAACGACCATGAACCTGCTTCAGACCAATGCGGCAATAAACCCCGGAAACTCCGGCGGCGGACTTTTCAACATGAAGGGCAAGCTCATCGGCGTGGTAAATGCGAAATCCTCCGGCTCGGGCATAGAGGGACTCGGCTTTGCGATCCCCTCAAACGATGCGCTTGAGGTATCAAAGCAGCTTATCGAAAACGGATACGTTTCGGGCAAGGTGCTCCTCGGGGTGAGCTTCATTGACGTGAGCGACGCCTATACCGCATACCGCTATTTCAAGAGTCAGGCTACGGGTGTGTACGTTGCCGATCTCACCGAGGGCTACAATGACGAGGTGCTGAAATACGGCGACAGGATAGTTGCGGTAGACGGAAACGAGATCACGGAGTCCTCACAGATAAAGGATGTGCTGAGGGATCATTCGGTAGGCGATGAGCTGAAGTTTACCGTATACAGGAACGGAAAGCTCACCGAGCTTGACGTACACTGCTACGAGTATGTTCCCGACGATGCGACGGTCGATTTCGGAGGCGAGGGCTGACGCGCTCGGCTGAGAAGGATAATACGGGGGAGCGGTCTCTGCGTGAGATCGGCTCCCCCGAGCTTTAAGAAGTTTTGCTCAATGACTTGAAAAAACATACCGAATGTTGTATAGTAATTACAGGTACGGATCGACCTTGGCGCGTGTATGCTGCACGGTCGGTCGGGAGCGGAATACACGGACAGACGGGAGGAGTGTTTGAATGTACAAAATACTTGTGGCTGATGACGAGGAGCTTATTCGCAGGCTGGTGTCTAAATACGCTGTGTTCGAGGGCTACAGCGTGACGGAGGCAAGCGACGGAATGGAGGCGGTGAGCCTCTGCCGAAGCGAGAGCTTTGATATAGTTATCCTTGATATCATGATGCCGGAGCTTGACGGCTTTTCCGCGTGCCGCGAGATAAGGCGCTTTTCCTCCGTGCCCGTGATAATGCTGAGTGCAAGGGGAGAGGAATACGATAAGATCAACGGCTTCGAATCGGGGGCGGATGACTATGTCGTAAAGCCGTTTTCCCCCAAGGAGCTGATGCTCCGCATCGAAGCGGTGATGAAGCGGACGCGCTCTGCGGCACCGGTAAAGAACGGCAGCAGAGAGGTGTACACCCTCGGCGGACTTGTGATAGACGTGACGGCGCGCGTAGTCACCGTGGACGGCGCTCCCCTGAATATGTCTCCCAAGGAGTACGATCTGCTGTTCTATATGCTCAAAAACAGCGGTATTGCCCTCACACGCGAGAGGCTGATCACCGAGGTGTGGGGCTATGACTATTACGGCGATGACAGAACTCTTGATACGCATATAAAGCTGCTCAGAAAAAGCCTCGGCAAATATGCGGGGCATATCGTGACTCTGAGAGGGGTGGGATACCGCTTTGATACGGAGATCTGACAGAGTGAGAAGAAGATGCGCGCCGCTGAGAATGAAGCTGTTCTGGTATCTTGCGGTGTTCTTTATGTTTATAATACTTCTTCTGTGGGTATTTCAGGTGGCACTCATGGACAGCTTCTACAGGGGGGTCACGCTGAGGGACATGAAGAAAAACGCGGCGCAGATAACGTCCGTGATCTACGGCGGCGGAGATATAAGCGCAGCCGCATACAGAGCGGCGGAGGCATCGGATGCCTGCGTATCGGTGTACATGATAAAGGACGGCACGGGCAAGAGCGTCTCGGAGGCGCATCTTCGAAACGGCTGCTTTATTCACGGCATCGTATCGGGTGAGGCTCTCAACCGAATATACAGCGAAACAAAAAATGAGGATGGCTCACTTTCGAGAGAGCTGATGCTTGATGACAGGGGGGACGGCGGAGCATTCCTGTATTCGAGGATTGCGGAGCACGGAGGCACGGAGTATCTCATCCTGTTCAATGCGGAGATAATACCGGTCAACGCGGTCTCCTCGACGATCACGGTACAGCTTCTTCTGATAACGGTGATACTGATCGTCGGTGCGGGCATACTTGCCGTCGTGATATCGCGTAAGATCACAAGACCCGTGTCGGAGCTGTCGCGCGAGGCAAACGAGCTTGCCGGAGGAGATTACAGGGTGAGCTTTGAGGCGGGCGAGATAGAGGAGCTGAATCGGCTCGGAGAGGCTCTCGGCTATGCGGCGGGCGAGCTTGAAAAATCCGATAACATGAGGCGGGAGCTTATCGCCAATATCACGCACGATCTCAGGACTCCGCTGACGATGATCTCGGGCTACAGCGAGGTAATGCGCGATATTCCGGGAGAGGTCACGCCGGAGAATATACAGGTCATAATAGATGAGGCGGCGCGCCTGTCCGCGCTTGTGAATGACGTGCTTGAGGTATCGCGGGCGCAAAACGGCGCCGTGAAGCTAAGTCGGAGCGTATTCAGCATAACCGATGCGGTGAAAAGAGAGACGGAGCGCTACGGCGAGCTCCTCGGATGCAAGGGCTATAAGGTGTCTTATGAGTCGGACGGGGCGTATGCCGAGACGGACGGAGATGAGACGAAGCTGATGCAGGCGTTCTGCAATCTTCTGAATAATGCCGTGAACTTCACGGGAGAGGATAAGACCGTCACCGTGCGACAGTCGGTGCATGACGGCGTTTGCCGCACCGAGGTGACCGATTCTGGAGTGGGAATACCAAGGGACGAGCTCAAAAATATTTGGGACAGGTACTACAGAGCGCGCGACAGGCACAATAAGGGAGTCCCCGGCTCGGGACTCGGACTGTCGATAGTGAAGCAGGTCATGCTGCTGCACGATGCCTCGTTCGGAGTAGATTCCACGGAGGGATGCGGAAGCACCTTCTGGTTTGAGGTGCGCCTGACAGACCGATGAAAAAAGCTCTGCTCGCCATGCGGGTAGAGCTTTTTGCTTTTTCGGCGGAAAATTCAAAAAAATCACGCATTTAACAAAACTCAAACAAATCTCAAAAAAATCAAAAACATTCGCGGTGTATCATATGGTCACAAAACACCGAAAGGGGTACTGAAAAATGACTGTAAACAGAAACGACCGCGAGTATTCGATAAGAGAGCTCAGAGCGAGGTATATCGAAAAGGAGCACACCGAGCTTGATGAGCTGAAGGCTCTTGACAGAACGGTTAGAAGACCGGCAAACGTATTTGCGTATGTCTTCGGCTCCGTCTCCGCTCTCATCATGGGAAGCGGAATGAGCCTTGTCATGACCGATATCGGGGATAAGCTCGGACTCGGCGTGCCGATGGGTGTCGGCATAGCCGTCGGCGTTGTCGGTATGCTTATGGCAATAGTGAATTACCCGATATACAAAAAGCTGCTGACCGCACGCCGCAGAAAATATGCGCCGCGGATCATAGCTCTCAGCGATAAGCTGTTGAGTGACTGAGCGCGGGCGGCGTCGAGGAATAATTTCCGAAAATGCGAAATACAAACAAAATCTTAACATTTTTATGATATACTCTCCTTATAAAGCATATCGAGAGGTGAGGGAATGTTTAAGATACTGATCGTAGAGGATGACAGGGAGCTGAACGGCACGGTGTGCTCGTTTTTGAACCGCAACGGCTACGAGGCGGTGGGCTGTCTGAGAGTGGACGAGGCATACGACAGGCTTTATGAGGACGTTTTCGACCTTGTCGTGTCGGATATCATGATGCCCGATGCCGACGGCTTCGAGCTTGCGCGTGAGATACGCGCCTCCGACAGGGAAATACCGATCCTCTTTATGACCGCTCGGGACGATATCGCCTCAAAGCAGAGGGGCTTTCGCATAGGTATCGACGACTACATGGTAAAGCCCATCGACCTTGATGAGCTGATGCTCAGGATCGGGGCGCTTCTGCGGCGGGCAAGGATCGTGTCCGCGCGGCGGCTGGAAGTGGGAGAGCTTGTGATGGATGCCGATGAGCATACGGTGTATCTGCGCGGGGAGGAGATCCCGCTCACGATGCGCGAGTTCGGTATTCTCTATAAGCTGCTCTCGTATCCGAAGAAGACCTTTACGAGAACACAGCTCATGGACGAATTTTGGGGAGCGGATACGGAGACGGCTCCGAGAGCCGTTGACGTGTACATGACAAAGCTTCGTGCGAAGCTGGCGGATTGCGACGATTTTGAAATAAAGACAGTCCACGGGCTCGGCTATAAGGCGGTGCTGAAATGAAGAAAAGGAGTACCGCGCGAAGCATTGCTCGGTGGCTGTACCGATACCTTGTGTTTTTCTCCCTCGTTGCCTTCGTCATCACCTGCTGTATGATGCTGTTTGTCGGCACGCTCACCGACAGCCTCGGGGTCACCCTGACCGATGCCAATACGGGCACGGCGGCAAAGCTGACCTTTGCGAATGTCGTGATCCTCAGCCTGCTTTTCACCGTGATAGATACGGTGCGCCGAAGCATTGCGATAAAACGCCCCATACGGCACATAACCGAGGCGGCGGAGAAGCTGATGCGAGGGGATTTCTCGGTTAGGATAAAGCCGAGCCCGATGCTTGCGGCAGATGAGGGCTTCGGTGAGATCGTCGAATGCTTCAATAAGCTGGCAGAGGAGCTCGGAGGTGTCGAGACACTGCGAACCGATTTTATCGCGGATGTGTCCCACGAAATGAAGACACCGCTGGCGGTGATGCAGAATTACGGAACTCTTTTGCAGGCGCCGGAGCTGTCCGAGGAGGAGCGCCTCGGATATGCGAAGGGAATCACGGATTCGTCTCGGCGCATGGCGGAGATGATCACCAATATCCTGAAGCTGAACCGCCTTGAGAATCAGCAGATATATCAGGACACCTCCGAGTTCGATCTCGGAGAGCAGCTTTGCGAATGCCTCCTGCAATACGAGAGCGTGTGGGAGGCATCGGATATCGAGATCGAAACGGATATCGAGGATGACGTTACCGTCAATGCCGACAGTGAGCTTCTGGGGATCGTGTGGAGCAATCTGTTTTCAAACGCATTTAAGTTCACCCCTGCGGGAGGACGTGTGTCCGTCGGAATGACGGCGGACGGGGAATATGCCGTCGTGAAGGTCGGTGATACCGGATGCGGAATGACAGCGGAGGTCGGAAGCCGTATCTTTGAGAAATTCTACCAAGGAGACGGATCGCACGCGACCAAGGGAAACGGGCTCGGGCTTGCCTTGGTGAAGCGGGTGATGGATATACTGAACGGGGAGATATCCGTGGAGAGCACCGTCGGAGAGGGAACGGTGTTTACCGTTAAAATACGGAGGTCGCGGTATGAGGTATGATAAGCTTCCGTGGAAACTGCTTTTCCCGCATATCGCCGTCCTGCTCCTGCTTCTTCCGGTATCGACCGTGTTTCTCGTTTATTCGATGCTCTCACTTGAGGAGACCTCATGGATAAGAATAGCCTCATACGTGACGGCGTTCTATACGCTTACGGTCTGGTGCGTCAGGGTACCGCAGCTTGTCAGACGTGCGCGCAGGATCAAGAGGGAGAACAGGTACGTAAGCACGTGGTTTGAGGATCCGCGACTGCGGGTGAACGTCACTCTTGTCGGAAGCTTGCTGTGGAACGGAGCCTATGCCGCGCTTCAGCTCGGAATGGGCATAGTTCAACGCTCCGTATGGTTCTGTACGGCGGGGGCATATTACGCTTCGCTTGCGATAATGCGCCTGTTCCTTGCGAGATACACACTGCGGCACAGACCGCGTGAGAAGATGCGCCGCGAGCTTATCGGGTATCGCCTTTGCGGCTGGACGTTTCTCGTGATGAACCTGTTTCTGTCGGGCATGATGTTCTATATTCTTCGCGACAGCGGCACGGTGCGTCACGGTGAGATCACCGTTATCGCACTGGCGGCATATACCTTTACCTCACTTACAACGGCGATAGTCAATACAGTCAGATACCGCAAATACGACAGCCCCGCGTTTTCCGCATCAAAGGCGGTATCGCTTGCGGCTGCGTGCGTATCTGTGCTGACACTTGAAAATACCATGCTTGCCACCTTCGGCAGTGCGGAGATGACTCCGCATCTGCGGCGACTGTTGCTCGGCTTCAGCGGCGGTGCCGTCTCGGTGTTTATTATCGTGATGGCGATATACATGATAGTGAAGGCAAGCAAAAAAATGAAATATCCGGAGAATCAGAAATGAAAGACAGCAACAGCTTTAAGCTGACATATTCCGCGGGACAGCAGGAGGAGATACGCTCTATCCGCATGAAGTATATGCCAAGGGAAGAAGACAAAATGGAGCGTCTCAGGGCGCTTGACGCATCTGCCGGCAAAAAGGCAAGCAGAGTGGCTGTAAGTCTCGGAGTGCTCGGCGCTCTCGTAATGGGACTCGGCATGAGCCTCATCATGACCGATCTCGGCAATGTACTCGGAGATATGAGCTATCCCGTCGGTGTGGCGATTGGCATTGTCGGCATGGTGCCTGTCGCGCTTGCGTATCCGCTTTACGGGCATACGCTGAAACGGGAGCGCGCCCGCATCGCCCCCGAGATCATAAGACTCACGGATGAGCTGATGAAATAGGCGACACGCCGAAAAGGGCTGCACCGCTCGGTAGGAGCGGTACAGCCCTTTTGATATTTTCGCGGTCACAGCGACATAATACTTTTCTGAAGTCTTTTGTATTCCGCGTATTTTTTCTCGTAGAAGCCGAACATATCGGTGTCGGGCAGAGGCAGCTTTTCGGATTTTACCATGGCTGCGCCGGCATCATCGTAATCGGCAAATACGCCCTCGCCCACAAAGGCAAGCATAGCCGCGCCGACCGAGCAGGTCTCCGGCTCCGTCATTCTGTAGATCTCGCATCCCGTGACATATCCGACGATCTCGCTCCAAAGCCTGCTGCGCGCCGCGCCGCCGGTCATCATCAGCGTTCCGATGGTCATGCCGTTTTCCTTAAAGCTCTCAAGCACCTGCCTTGCCTCAAAAGCAACACCCTCCATGAGAGCACGCGCGATATCGTACTTGTCATGGCGCATCTCAAGCCCGAATATACCTCCGTGGAGCTCGGGTCTGTTATGCGGGAAGCCCGCACCGGCAAGATACGGCAAAAAGTACAGTTCCGCCGCCGAGGATACTCTTTTCTCCGCCTCGGCATCCATCGTGCGGAAGTCGCCGTCGATAAGATTCTTATACCATTTCATTGAGGAGCCTGCGGATACGAGCGATGCCATTGCACCGTATGCTCCCTTAGCCGGATGAATACCCGGAGCTATATACGAATCGGTGTAGAGAAGTCCGTCCGTAACGCCGAGCACTACCCAAGTGGTGCCGGTGGCAAGGAGCATATCTCCCGTCTTGGTCGCACCGCATCCGAGCGCGGCACAGTACTGATCATGTGCGCCGTTGTATACAGTGACCTCCTCCGACAGTCCGAGAGCCTCTGCCGCCTCATGCGTGAGGCAGCCCACACGCGCGCCGATCGGCAGTACCTCCGGCAGTTTGTCCGAGGTGATGCCGACGGCATCGAGCACCTCGCTGTCCCACGTGCCCGTCGAGATGTTGAAAAGCTGTCTTATCGCGGCGTTTGTGGGATCTATGACATATCTGCCGCACAGCTTCTTGTTTACGTATTCGAGAGTGGATACAAAGCAGTCCGCGGCATTGAATGCCTCGGGCATATTGTCTCTCAGCCACATGATCTTTGCGGCATCCCCCGCCGGCGTGAGGCGCCAGCCGCATTTCTTGTATATTGCGTCTGTTCCGATCTTGCCGTCAAGCTCCGCCGTCTCCCTTGTCGCGCGGTTATCCATCCACGTGATGACCTCCGAGAGCGCCTCGCCGTTCTTGCCCGCGGCAAGCATACTTGCTCCCTGCGTGGATATTCCTATTGCGCGTATGTCCGAGCGATCAATGCCCGCCGTTGCCTCTCTGACCGAGGCTACGACCGCATCCCACCAATCCTCGGCGCTTTGCGCGACTACGCCGCCCTCTCGGGTGATGAGCTCGTATTCTTTGTAGCCTCCGGCAAGTATTGTACCCTTTTCGTCTGCTACCACCGCCTTAGTTCCGGTGGTGCCTACATCAAGTCCGATCACAAGCATTTTGTGTACCTCTGTATTTGTATATTGGAATGACGGAGCCGCATCTGTCTCGGCTCCGATGATACCGGTCGCAGAATACGGGGAAGCCGTGAAGGATTCCCCGTATCGGTCGGTTATTGTGCTCTCGGGAGTCTTACTCTGCGCCGAGAAGCTCGTCTATCTTTGAGATGATGTGATCCACTACGGCAGGTGTTGAGATCACCGGCGGCTTCAAAAGCACTGCGGGAGGGCAGTTTGCCTTGTAGGTCTGTGCGGAAGCGTCGATGCAGGCAGCCTTCAGCTTGCTTGCAAAGGCAGCAGCCTGATCCACCGTCTTGAAGTGGATAGCCGCAAGGTGACCGAGACCCTCGGCCTTGAGCATGATATTCGGATATTTTTCGTGAAGTCTCTTGAGCTCGCTGTCGAACTTTGCACCCATCTGAGCTACAAGCTCTCCGTTCTCACGCATAAACGTCATCGTGATGAGATATGCAAGGGAAGCCAGCTCCTCCTGACCGTTTGTGACAAGAGCGCCGAACTGCACCAGCGTATCCATCTCGGCAGTTGTTATGATACGGCTTGCGGGGTACTCTCCTCCAGGGAAGCCCTTGCCGATTATTACGAAATCGGGATCAAGCTCGTAGAGCCTGAACAGGAACATTCCCTTGTACCACATACAGGACTGGATCTCGTCGCAGAGGGTAGGCGTGTCGTACTTCTTGCAGATCGCATATGCGCTGCGCAGGAACTCGGGGGTGAGTCTGATGCCGCCGTAGTTCATGAGTATTATCTCGTGCAGGAAGCCCGCAGTCTTGTACTTGCCCTCGTTGTAGAGCTTCATCTTTGCCTCAAAATCGGCAATATCGTTGATCGAAACGGGGACTACCTTGTAGAGCTCACCCGCTTCGAGCTTCTCGTACATATCGGGCCAAAGTCCGCGGAAGGTCTGAGTGAGCACCGTGGTGCCGTGGTAGTTGCCCTCAATGCCGCCCTCGCGGTCACCCATCACGAAGAATACGGGGATCCTTCCGCTGTACTTGGGTGTGGAATAGGTGTTGTCCACCTTGTAGAAGCGCGACAGCATCATCTTGATGCCCGCCTCTACCGCAAGGCTTCCCGTTTCGAGGTTTATAACACGGTTGAGCACCTTGGGCTCTCTTGAGGAGAGGACAGCCTCGGTCGCCGCATCGTCGTCCCAGTCAATGCCGTTGGCGGACTGAACGAGACGTGTCTCCATGAGGCGCGTGATGTATCCGCGCGTGTTGTTGTGTGTTGCGTTGAGTATGTTCAGCTTCTTGGCATTGTCGATGAGATCATATGCGGGGAAGCGGTGTCCGAGCGGGGTGTGATAATGCTCACTCTTTCCGATGAGATACAGCTTTCCGTTTTCACCGAGCCTGTAGCAGCCGAAGCCGGCAAGAGGAGCCATAGCTTTTGATGCCGCCTTCATGAATGAATCGGTTCCCGCACCCATGAGACTGTTTTCAAAGGCGGGCATAAGAGAGGTTCCGACCTTTGCAAGCATATCGTCGTTCTTCTTCTGAACAGCCTCGGGGAAGAACTCCAGCTTTTCATCTGCGATAGCCTTTGCCGATGCGAAGTCCATGTAGCCGAGGGCTTCGTTTGCGGCGGCAACGGCGGAGGTATATTCATCACCGAGAATATCGGTGAGAGACAGCTTTTGATTTATAAACATAATTTTCAACCTTTCCGATCAGTCTATGGATGACAGCTCAACTACTCTCTTTTCCTTGTGGGAGATGAGCGCGGCGGTCTGGAGCTTGTGAGACAGAGCCGTTTCCTCAAGTCTCATGCAGCCGAACGGGATCTCCTTGCCTTCGATCTCTGCGATAAACGCCGCCCACATCTGGAGGATCGCATCGGTAAAGCCGAATTCGAAGATACCGCCGGTGATGGTGGGGATCATCGGCTTGTTTCCGATGCCGAGACGGCACCATGCCTGCTCCTTATCCCATGAATCGGTGTAATAGAAGGCGTTGGGATCGTTGGTGGTAAAGCGCGCCGATGCCTTCAGACCCTGAACCTCAAGAGTCCAGTCGTCCGTAGCGCCGGGGCACATACGCTTCATTTCGATGAACATGGGGAAGATCTCGCCGTCCTTGTCACGTACATCGCAGGTGAGCGTGGCATTGTCCCATGTGAGGCACGGAACGCGTCCGCCCTTGCCGTCGGGACGCTCCTTTATTATCTTGGAGAGCTTCGCATATACGTTCAGCGGAGTCCAGCCCATGCGGAAGGGAACGTGCTCGGCGTGGATGCCGAGGTCTCCCATACAGCCGTACTCACCGTTGATCTCTATCATACGCTTCCAGTTGATGGGCTTGTTAACGTCCATGTCGCTGGAATGGCGGAATGCGCCGCGAACCTCTATGAGCTTGCCGAATCTGTCTTCCTTTATCCAGCGGATAAGCTCCTGACAGCCGGGGTAGTAGGGGAATTCGCTTGAACAGCGCACTATGACCTCGGGGTGCTCTGCGGCACACTTGAGGATCGCGCGGTTCTGCTCGATATCTATGCCGAAGGGCTTCTCACCGAGAAGGTGCTTGCCCGCGCTTATAATATCACAGTAGAACTGCTGATGGAGATTGTGAGGAACGGCGCAGTAGATAGCGTCGATGTCGGGCTTCTTCAAAAGCTCATGGTAATCGGTCTCGTTGTACTTGACCGTGTCGAAGCTGTTGATGAACCACTCCTTGGCTTTTTCGTTTGTATCGCAAACGCCGACTATCTCCGGCTTTGCCAGATCCATGTTGAGATGACACCATCTTGCGGCGGCAGAGGCAAATTCACGTCCCATGAGACCGCATCCGATGATTCCGAAACGAACGGTTTTACTCATTTTTTATACTCTCCTGTGATCAGTTAGAAATAATAACCATACAAGTCAATTGTATCACAACCTGAGCTGTATGTCAAGAAATGTGCGTCATTTAAGATGCGGTTTTGGGAGAGATCTGCCGTCTCGGGCTCGGGGCACGGCGACTGTATTCGGGCTCGGTGCCGTGATGCCCCGATACGCGACCTTGCCCCTCCCGAACGAGGCGGTCGGGAGGGGCAAGGTCTTACGGGGGAGGGTATGACTACAGAGTAAAGCTTCCGCTTTCCCTGCCGTCAACGGCAAAGGAGAACAGCGTGCCCTTTGCCACCGCCGCAAAGTAATCGGTGCGGGCGTACTCGTCCGCGTAGTGCTTTTCGATCAGCCCAAGTGTTTCTCTGAGCTGAAGCATGGCGGCAAATTCGTGCTTACAGCCGTAGCCGCAAAAGCAGGAGCACACAAGCCCGCCGATCTCGCCGTCGCGGTATTCGAACTCCACCTCGTATGCCTCACGACCCTCAACTATCGCATATCCCGCGGTGCCGTCGATGCTTATGTATCTCACCCTGTTGTCCGTGTAGTATTCACCGCCTCTGTCCGCGATCTTTGAGCTGACCCCCATGCCGGTGAGGTCGCTCAGGCAGAACACGGTGCCGTCATTGCCGCTGACGAACTCCTCATCCTCCTTTGACGGGGCCTTGAACCAGCTCACCGCCTTGTCCCTCGGCAGAGCCGATCTGTCAAAGGTCACAAAGTGACTGCCCGCCATGAAGAAGCGACCGCTCACATCGGTATCCGCTACGGCAATGACGCGCTTGTAATCGGATACCTTTATCTTGAAATTGTAGCTTACTTCCTCTACGCGACCGAGCATACCCTCAAGCTTGCCGTCAACGTAGACTCTGTTACCGCGATGCAGATCGAAGGTGTCATTATAGTATGCAAGCGTCATATCGCGCTCCGAAAAATAGACCTGCACCACCGATCTCCGAGGTGTCACCTGTCTTGGTGCGGCAAAAGTGTCTGCGGGCTCTCTTTCGGGTGTGTCTGCCGTAAATCCTATTTTCTGTTTCATGACTTATCCTCCTATAGCTTCGGTGTAATAATATTATGGTAACTTTCGCTTCGGGCTCGGGTAGCGCTCGGCGCTCTCATGCCGCCGGCACCTGCGCTCCGATCCTTATGTCTGTATTATACACCTCGGCGTGTCCCAAAAAGCGGACTCACGCGCCGCTTTTTGATTTGCGACGGAAAAGACCGCCGACTTTTTGTCGGCGGTCTTTTTATGATGCCTGCCCTCTGTGACCGACGGGCCGGGAATCATTTCTTCCATGAATTTTCGGCGTGTTCCATATCCTCTGCGGAGGGAGCGTAGGGAATGGAGGAGCAACGGATATCGACGTTGCCGTTCGCATCCGGGAAAGGAGAGATCCTGTCGTTCTCCCAGAGAAGCTTGTCCTCCTCCTTGGAGAAATCGGGAATATCGTACGGGATGTTGCCGTTGAGGATACTTCTCCAGCCGAGTATCGCGCAGGATGCCATTGCGGTGGAACGGTATACGTTCCAGTAGGGCTGCTCTCCGTTTTCGATAGCCTTGATGAAGTAATATACTACCATGAAGTCGGAGCCGCCGTGTCCTGCCTTGGATGCCTCCTCACCGAGTGCGGGGTCCGGCCAATCGTAGTCGTTCTCGGTGGTGCATTCCTCCACGTCCTCGGGCTTAGCCCAAGGGTTGTATACGATGCGGAGCTTTCCGTTGGTGGGGCTGATCTCGGTGCCGCCCTTGGTGCAGCAAAGTCTGTAGTGGCTTCCGTGAGGAGCGAACTGAGACCATCCGTTTACACGGAATACGGCGTTGTTGTCGGTCTGGATCATAAGTATTGCGGCAGCGTCACCGGTCTGAAGCGCGGTGTCCTTTGCAACCTCAGGAGCAAAGGATGCCATGGCGGTAACTCTCGTGGGCATACAGTCCGTCATCATCATGAGCGGTGCAAGAGCGTGTGTGGTATAGAAGGTACGGGGAGTCCAGTTTCTCCAGTGATACTTGCCGGGAGCAAGCGCATTCTGGTCATCGCTGCTCATGGGATGAACGTATTCGCCCTCGGCGTATACGATCTTTCCGAGCTTACCGGTCTTGTAGACAGCCTCCATTGCGAGGTTTTCCTTGAAGTACGGGTAATTCTCAAGGAGAGCGTAGATCTTGCCGGTAGCCTCTACCGTGCGGACGAGCTCAACACCCTCTGCCATGGTTATGTTGCTTATGGTCTCGCTGAGCACGTGCTTGCCAGCCTTCAGTGCCTTGATGGCGAAGGAAGCGTGCTCACAGAAATAGTTTGCGAGGACGACACCGTCCATATCAACCTTCAAAAACTCATCGTAATCGGTGTAGACGTGTCCCTCAAGCTCGGGATTGGAGCTTACGATCCAGTTGAGCTTGTCCTGATTGCTGTCGCAGTAAGCGACGACCTCTGCTCCGCAGGCGCGGAGGGAGCCGATGAAGCAGGCGCCTCGTCCTGCACCGACGATTCCGAATTTAAGTGCCATAGTATCTCCTTTTTCCGAAAATCGGAAACGGTACGATTAAACGGGGTACCGGAGCCGTTTTTTGCTATTTTAGCATAGTATTTCTTGAATTGCAATAGGTTTCATTCAAAAAAATACACCGAAAATTCGGACTTTTTTCGCGGTGAGCGCGTGTGTGCGGCACATCTCCTCAGACGTGCCCGAGACCGCTTTTCGCGACCTCTCCGATCCCGCGGTGAGATGAGGGCGGCGCGTACCCGTTACGAGATATTTCATGAACACGCGGTGACAAAATCGTGCATTTGTATTGCAATTTGTACAATAATATGGTATCATTGATATAATAAATCATCTGTTTTAAGGGGTAGATATATGAAAAGAATAATTGCTGCCGTATCTCTTGCGGCGATTCTTGTCTCCTGCGGAACGGTACCGACCGGTACACCGACCTCCGCCGTATCCGTCAGTACATCTGCCGAGGCATCGGCGGAATGGCTCTCGAATAAGCTCGGCGGGCTTGACGGCTCCTTCGTGCTCGGCGTGGGCGAGGATGCCGAGAGCTACGGCGTCGATCTGTCGGGGCTTCGCGATGACGGCTACGTGATCCGCAAGCAGAACGGCACCTCCCTCATCTTCGGTAAGACCGAGAGCGGGCTTGACCGTGCCGTGAGAAGATACTACAAGGACTGCGCCGATACGGGCAGTGCGAATATCAC
The DNA here is from genome assembly GCA_964631595.1 of uncultured Lachnospiraceae bacterium. Lineage (GTDB taxonomy): Bacteria > Bacillota > Clostridia > Oscillospirales > CAG-272 > UMGS1312. The sequence continues at coordinate 95,213 of CAZVXL010000005.1, forward strand.
CTATGGAGAGGGCTACAGGGTAAAGAGCATCACCGTAGCCGACCGTTCTCTTGCCGATTACGCGATCCGCGTTATCGCAGACGATGACGATCTGCACGCGCTTGCCGCCTCGGAGCTCAGAAAATACCTCGGTGAGGCCTGCGGCGTGTATCCCGAGATCGTAAATGATGATCCGGAGCACGGAATATACATCGTGCAGGTGAAGCCGGACAGCGAGAGATATGCAACTCTCGGAGATGAGGGCTTTACAGTGGAGGTAGATGAGGACGGAGACCTCTACATCTACGGCGGACAGTACCGCGGCTGTCTGTACGGCGTTTACGGCTTTCTTGAGGATCATATCGGCTACCGCTTTATGTATGACTGTGAGCAGCGCGGAAATATGGATTATCTGTATGAGGCGGACAGGGTGGACATTCCGGCGGGAACGTCGGACACGCAGGTGCCCTCGTTTGCTTTGCGCGATTTCTATTACCCCGGCGATGACCGCTCCGGCAATACCTACCTTCCCGTGGAGCACCTCATGAAGCTCAAGTATTCGGGCTCTTGCATAAACAGCAACAGATATTACAACGGATATCAGATCCATACGGTGGCTTGCCACGGTATACAGATGGTGTCGGGTCTGTTCCCCGATTATTCCCGCAGCGACAATAAGCAGCCCTGCTTTACGAGCGAGGAGAATATTGAGATCGCGATAAACGGCTACAAGGATTACCTGAAGAAGCGTGAGGAGAGCGGCTACGTTGTCGGCAAGGATATCTGCGAGATCGACGTTGCTCAGGACGATTTTATGGTCTTCTGCGAATGCTCGAGCTGCATGGAGTACATAAACAGCGAGGGCGGATATATAGGCCCCGTGCTGTATTTCACAAATGAGCTTGCAAGAGCCTTTGCCGCGGAATACGGCGAGGACTTCTATGTAAAGATGCTCTCCTATTGGGGAACAACAAAGCCGCCGAAAAACATGAGACCGGAAAAGAACGTGAACGTTTCCTACTGCTTCTATAATGATCTTGAAAAGAGCATATGCTACAATCACTGCATCGACGGCTCCGAGTGTGTTGAGGACAGCGGTCTCAAGGGCACTTGGAATGTGACGAACTACCCCTTCGCAGAGGAGTTGAAGGAGTGGAGCAAGATCGCCAACCGATTGACGATCTGGTATTATCCGGGAGCATGGGACTGCTACGGTCTGACATCTTCTACGATAAAGAATCTCCGTGCGGATATGGCGTTCCTTGAGAGCCTCGGTACGATCGAAGGCATCTTCCTCTGCCCGTGGAATTACAAGCAGACGGAAACACTTATCGACAGATACCTCCTTGCAAAGCTCATGTGGGATGCCACGATCTCGGAGGAGGAGTATTGGGATCTGATCGAGGAATACATCATGATCTACGGCGGCGGCGGTGCGAAGTATATCGTGGAATATCTGCACAGCCAGATAGATGACGTTGCCGGAAACGGATGCTGGTCAATAATGGCGTGGTCAGCCCCCGGAAAGCGTGTCAACCTTGAACGCGCAAAGAATACGTTCGATTACCATGTCGAGCTGTTCGACCGCGCGGTATCACTTGCGGAAACAGCCGAGGAGGAGCGCTTCTGCCGCAGCTTCGGACTGTCGATGTACTTCACGGGACTTATCTCCACACATACGGATTGGTATCTTGAGGGAGACGAGGCTCTGCGTGAGAAATACACGAGATACTACGATTACTTCACGAAGTACGCGCTGGAATACAAGTATTACTACGGAGATGTGTTCTCCGAGAAGGATGTTGATATCGAAAAGAATCTTGCGGAATTGATGGATTCTCAGGAGCGCTACGGCGAGTGGTGGAAATAGCTTTGAGGGGCTGCGTGATGCGCAGCCCCTTTTCCGTCCCATGCCGAATGAGCTTTGGGCGAGGGGCGCTTGCGCCGACACCTGCACCGCTTAATATCGCCGCACGACTCCCCGAGCCGTTCCGATGCCTGTGTCGGGCTTTCGCTTGGATCCGAACACCCGCGCATGACAGCGGCGCTTGCGACGGCGGTGAGACGGGACTTTGCCTGAACTTAAAACCCCATGCGTGACAGCGACACTTGCGAAGGCGGTTAGATGAGGACGGGGGTCTGCTCTTTGGAGACCGAATTGCTTTTTCGGCGTGTGGCGGAAGTTGCACTTGACAAAATTGCCGATACATGATAGAATAAACAAACACGCCGAGCTCGGAACAAGAGTCCCGAGACGGGTCGCAAATTTGCGGCGATCCCGAGATAAGCACGCGCAGCCGTGCACATCGGCACCCGACCGAGCAGGGTCGGCAACCGCTTGAAGCTTTGCACATCTATGGGGTGGGGAAGGGCTTTGAAGGGGGCGCCGATGACCTACCTCGGAATTATATATGCACCAGTGGCGGAATTGGCAGACGCGCTAGATTTAGGATCTAGTGTCCCCGACGTGA